>NZ_QLAD01000023.1:0-2261 GCF_024355235.1 Pseudomonas sp. S12(2018) | reverse complement strand
GATCGGTGGCATACGTGAAGCTTGCCGAGAAGCCAGTCGGCGATTCGGCGGTGTTGAGCGTCAGGTCGAACTGCGCGCTGTGGGTGTCCCACTGCAGGTTTTCGACCTGCAGCGCATCCGAGTGGTCTGATGCCTGCCGCGTTTCATTGACCAGCCCGCGATGGTTGTACATGGCCTGGAACAGCGGTGTGACGCTCATGCTGCGGGTGGGTTGCAGCGCTTCGACCAGGTAGCCGAAAGGCAACTCCTGAAACTGCTGTGCTTCGAGCGACGTCTGCTTCACCTGCTGCAACAGTGCCTCAAAGCTCGATGCGGTGCTGAAGTCGGCCTTGTAGACCTGGGTGTTGACGAAGAAGCCGATCAGACCCTCGGTCTCGACCCGGTTGCGGTTGGCCACTGGCACGCCGACGCGGATGTCCGCCTGACGACTGTAGCGGTGCAGGAGGGTCTGGAATGAGGCCAGCAACAGCATGAAAGGGGTCACGTTGTGCGATTGGGCCAGGTGTTTGAGACGCTGGGCGACGGTGTGATCGAGGTCGACATCCAGGCGCGCTCCGCGGTGGCTTTGCTCGGAGGGGCGCGGGCGGTCCAGTGGCAACTCCAGCACCGACTGCTCGCCACCGAGCTTTTCAGTCCAGTACTGCAACTGCCGCTCACGTTCGCCGGCTTCCATCCAGCGTCGCTGCCAGATGGCGTAGTCGGCGTACTGGATCGGCAGCTCGGGCAACGTCACCTCGCGCCCCTGGCTGTAGCCGGCATACAACTGCACCAGGTCGCTGACCATGATCTCCAGCGAGGCGGCGTCCGACACGATGTGGTGCTGAATCAGCACCAGCACATGCTCGTCCGGCGCCGAGGATGCTAACGCGATGCGCAACAGAGGGCCGTGCTCCAGGTCGAACGGGGCCTGTGTCTGCGCCTGGACAAAGGCCAGAACCGCCGCCTCTGTCTGGGTGTCCAGCACATGACGCGCAATGTCCAGCGTCAGGTGCGGGGCAATGCGCTGCACCGGGCCGTCGTGGGTCTGGGTGAAGGTGGTGCGCAGGGCCTGGTGGCGTGCCACCAGGGCATTGAAACTGCGCTCCAGCGCGTTCGCGTTCAACGGGCCCTTCATGCGCAGCGCAATGCAGATGTGGTAGGCCGCACTCTGCGGCTCCAACTGCCAGAGGAACCACTGACGCTCCTGTGCGAAGGACAGCGGAACCGTCTCGACCTCCGACTGCACCTGCGGGATCGGCAGGTTGGCCGGCGACACGCCTTCGCCGAGCATTTTTTCGAGAAACACTTTGCGCTTGTCCAGCGGGAGGGTGATGAATCGCTTGGCGATCCGTGCAGCCATGTCCTTGTCCATCACACTTCCTCCAATTCGTCGAACAGTGCTTCGAGTTTGCTGAGTTTCGTGGTGTCGACCTGAGCACCGAGTTGCGCCACCTGCGCAGTGAAATCACCCAGGACAGGGAATTGGAACAGCTCGTGCGGGCTCACCTGTATCCCCACATCCAGTTGCATGCGTGACATCACGCGAATCACCATCAAGGAATGTCCACCCAGTTCGAAGAAGTTGTCGTGCAGGCCGATGCGCTCGCAGCCGAGCACGTGCTGCCAGATGGCAGCAATGCGCTGCTCCAGCTCGCTTTGCGGGGCCACATATTCGCGTTGCAGCTGGCTGGCATCGGGCTTGGGCAGCGCCTTGCGCTCCAGCTTGCCGTTCGGGCTCAGCGGCATCTGCTTCAGCCATACCCATTGCGCCGGGATCATGTAGTCCGGCAGATGTGCATTCAGTGCGTGCCTGAGGTGCTCGCGCAGGTCGTCCTGCCCGGTACCAGCGCTTGGCACCACATACCCCACCAGTTGCTGGCCGGTGGCACCCTCGATCGCCAGCACCACCGCTTTGCGCACGGCATCGAGTGCCATCAGGCGTGCCTCGATTTCACCCAGCTCGATGCGCAGGCCGCGGATCTTCACCTGATGATCAATACGCCCGCGGTATTCGATCACGCCGTCGGTGCGGTAGCAGGCAAGGTCGCCGGTGCGGTACAGGCGCTTGCCTTCGCCGAACGGGCTGGTGACAAAGCGCTCGGCAGTCAGTGCGGCGCGGCGGTGGTAACCCCGCGCCAGGCCTTCGCCGGCCAGGTAGAGTTCACCGGTGACGCCCGCCGGCAACAGCCCCAGGTCGTCGCCGAGGATGTAGGTCTGCAGGTTGGCAATCGGCTGGCCGATCGGTACGCCATCCTTGCCTTCCTCGCGGCAGGTCCAGTGAG
>NZ_QLAD01000022.1:0-2391 GCF_024355235.1 Pseudomonas sp. S12(2018) | reverse complement strand
TGCGCAACTTCTTGCACAGTACTGCGCAAGAAGTTGCGCACTTTTTCGGGTTTTCTCGCGTAAAAGTGCTCAAAAAACGTACAGTAAAAACACAAGCTACTGATTAACAACAACTAAATTTAAGTTGGCACGGGTCTTGAACTGTCTCCTTGCAGCCGCACGGCATTTTTCGCCTGTCCGGCTTCACTTTTTGCAAGGAGCAAACCCCCATGGCAACACCTGCCTACATGTCCGTCACCGGCACCAAACAAGGCCTGATCACCGCCGGTGCCTTCACCGCCGATTCGGTCGGCAACACCTACCAGGAAGGCCACGAAGACCAGGTCATGGTCCAGGGCTTCAACCACGAAGTGATCATCCCGCGCGACCCGCAGTCCGGTCAGCCGACCGGCCAGCGCGTGCACAAGCCGGTGGTCATCACCAAGGTCTTCGACAAGGCATCGCCCCTGCTGCTGGCCGCGCTGACCTCCGGCGAGCGCCTGACCGAAATCGTCATCCACTGGTACCGCACCTCGGCGGCCGGCACCCAGGAGCACTATTTCACCACCAAGCTCGAAGACGCGATCATCGTCGACATCAAGGACTACATGCACAACTGCCAGGACCCGGCCAACGCGCACTTCACCCACCTTGAAGACGTGCACTTCACCTACCGCAAGATCACCTGGACCCACGAAGTGTCCGGTACCTCCGGCTCGGACGACTGGCGTACCCCGGTCGCCGGCTAAGCCTGCGTTAGTTCACTGCCCCGGCCAGCCAGCATGGCCGGCCGGGGCAGCCTGTCACCCCAGTTTTTGCAGCGGGAGGAACATCGGATGTTCTCAGCGGCCAACCAGCCCCATTTCACCCTGACCCTGGACGGGGTCGACAGCGACTTTCAGGTGCTGTCGTTCAGCGGGCGCGAAGCGCTCAGCCAGCCGTTCGAATTCGAACTGGAGCTGGTCAGTGAACGGGCGTCGCTGAACCTCGAATCCCTCCTGCACACGCTCGCCTTCCTGCAGCTGTCGCCCAGCGGCAGCGGCATTCACGGGCTGGTCTACAGCGCCGCGCAGGGCGAGGCCGGGCGGCGCCTGTCGCGCTACCGGCTGGTGCTGCGCCCGCAGCTGGCGTACCTGGCGCACCGCATCAACCAGCGCATCTTCCAGCACAAGACGGTGCCGCAGATCATCGCCCAGGTGCTCGAGGAGCACGGCATCCTCGCCAGCGACCACCGCTTCGTGCTTGGCGCGGTGTACCCCGAGCGGGTGTACTGCGTGCAGTACGACGAGTCCGACCTGCACTTCATCCAGCGCCTGTGCGAGGAGGAGGGCATCCACTACCACTTCCAGCACAGCCCGCAGGGCCATGCGCTGGTGTTCGGCGACGACCAGACCGTATTCCCCACGCTGGCCCCGGTGGCCTACCAGCAGGACACCGGGCTGGTGGCCGACGTGCCGGTGATCAAGCGCTTCGGCCTGCGCCTGGCCACGCGCACCAGCCGCACCACGCGGCGCGACTACGACTTCACCAAACCGCGCATCCAGCTTGAAAGCGATGCCGACAGCGGTGCCGCGCCGGACCTGGAAGACTACGACTACCCGGCGCGCTTCAGCGACCGCGCGCGCGGCAAGCACCTGGCCACCCGCGCGCTGGAGCGCCACCGCAGCGACTACCGCCTGGCCGAGGGCCGCAGCGACCAGCCGAGCCTGGTCAGCGGGCATTTTCTGAGCCTGACCGAGCATGCCAACCCGGCGTGGAACGACCTGTGGCTGCTCACCGAAATCATCCACGAAGGCAAGCAGCCGCAGGTGCTCGAGGAGGTGATCAGCAGCGACGTCACCGACCTCAAGGACGACTTCCACCAGGGCTATCGCAACCGCTTCTGCGCCACGCCGTGGGACGTGCCGTATCGGCCGCCGCTGAGGCATCCCAAGCCACGGGTGCTGGGCTCCCAGCGCGCCGTGGTGACCGGCCCCGAAGGCGAGGAGATCTATTGCGACGAGTACGGCCGGGTCAAGGTGCAGTTCTTCTGGGACCGCGAAGGCCAGTCGGACGACAAGACCACCTGCTGGATGCGCGTGGCCTCCAACTGGGCCAGCCAGAGCAGCTTCGGCGCCATCTCGCTGCCGCGTGTGGGCATGGAGGTGCTGATCACCTTTCTGGAAGGCGACCCCGACCAGCCGCTGATCACCGGTTGCCTGTACCACGGCGCCAACCTGCCGCCGTACCGGTTGCCCGACTTCAAGACCCTGGCCACGGTCAAGAGCAAGGAATACAAGGGCAGCCGCAGCAACGAGCTGCGCATCGACGACACCACCAGCGAGATCAGCATCGCGTTGCGCAGCGACCATGGCGCCAGTGCGATCAACCTGGGCTACCTGACCCACCCGCGCCCCTCGGGCGGCCAGCCGC
>NZ_QLAD01000021.1:0-2504 GCF_024355235.1 Pseudomonas sp. S12(2018) | reverse complement strand
CCGCTGGCGCGCATGGTGGCCTGCACCGGTTCGGCCGGCTGCGCCAAGGCCCTGGCCGACACCAAGGCCGACGCCGTGCAGCTGGCGGCGCTGCTGCGCGAGCCGGGCCCGGTGGCCGGCATTCACCTGAGCGGCTGCGCGCGTTCCTGCGCGCTGGCCCACCGTGCACCGGCCACCCTGCTGGCGGTCGGGCCCGGGCATTACGACCTGTATTTTCACGACCCGGCGCAGCCGGGCCTGGGCGCCCCTGGCGGGCGCAACCTGACATTGAAAGAAGCGGGCGCGCAACTCGACGCCCGCCTACGGAGCAACCCCGATGATTGATTACATCCGCGACGGCCAGGAGATCTACCGCAACTCCTTCGCCATCATTCGCCAGGAGGCTCGCCTGGAGCGGATCCCGGCCGACCTGGAAAAACTCGCGGTGCGGGTCATCCATGCCTGCGGCATGGTCGAGGTGGTCGACAAGCTGCGCTTCAGCGAAGGCGCCGGCAAGGCCGGGCGCGAGGCGCTGGCCAACGGTGCGCCGATCCTGTGCGATGCGCGCATGGTCGCCGAAGGCATCACCCGTGCACGCCTGCCGGCCAACAACGAGGTGATCTGCACCCTGCGCGACGACAGCGTGCCGGGCCTGGCCAAGGAGCTGGGCAACACCCGCTCGGCGGTGGCCCTGGAGCTGTGGCGCCCGCACCTGGAAGGCAGCGTGGTGGTGATCGGCAATGCGCCGACCGCATTGTTCTACCTGCTCGAGATGATCGATGCAGGGGCGCCGAAGCCTGCGCTGATCCTCGGTTTCCCGGTCGGTTTCGTCGGCGCGGCCGAGTCCAAGGCGATGCTCGCGGCCGACAGCCGTGGCGTGCCGTTCGTGATCGTCGAGGGCCGCCTGGGCGGCAGCGCGATGGCAGCAGCGGCGGTCAATGCCCTGGCCACGGAGGTCGAATGATGCAGCCACGCGGACGACTGCTTGGCCTGGGCGTGGGCCCCGGCGACCCCGAACTGATCACGGTCAAGGCGCTGCGCCTGCTGCGCGAGGCGCCAGTGGTGGCGTATTTCGTGGCCAAGGGCAAGCGCGGCAATGCCTTCGGCATCATCGAGGCGCACCTGCAGCAGGCGCAGACATTGCTGCCGCTGGTGTACCCGGTGACCACCGAGGCACTGCCGGCCCCGCTGTCGTATGAGCAGGTGATCAGCGACTTCTACGACGGCGCCAGCCTGGAAGTGGCCGCGCACCTGGATGCCGGCCGCGACGTGGCGGTGATCTGCGAAGGCGACCCGTTCTTCTATGGCTCCTACATGTACCTGCACGACCGCCTGGCCGAGCGCTACGAGGCCCAGGTGATCCCCGGCGTGTGCTCGATGCTCGGTGGCGCCTCGGTACTCGGCGCGCCGCTGGTGTACCGCAACCAGAGCCTGTCGGTGCTGTCGGGCGTGCTGCCGGCCGACGAGCTCAAGCGCCGCCTGGCCGATGCCGACGCGGCGGTGATCATGAAGCTGGGGCGCAATTTCCCCAAGGTGCGCCAGGTGCTGGCCGAACTGGGCCTGGCCGAGCGAGCGCTGTACGTGGAGCGCGCGACCATGGCCAACCAGAAGATCGTGGCGCTGGATGCGGTCGACCCGCAGTCCTCGCCATACTTCTCGCTGATCATCGTGCCGGGTGAACGGTGGCAAGGGTGATGACATCTCACGCACCGGCCATCGTGATCCTGGGCAAGGGCAGCCTGGCCACTGCCCGCAGGCTCCAGCAGCTGTACCCCGATGCATTGATCCACGGCCTGGCCGGGCGGGTCGAGGGCACGGACCGCAGCTACCAGGACTTCGGCGCCACCCTGCGCCAGTTGTACCAGCAGGACACACCGATCATTGCCCTGTGCGCCGCCGGCATCGTGATTCGCAGCCTGGCCAGCGTGTTGCTGGAGAAGGGCGCCGAACCGCCGGTACTGGCCGTGGCCGAAGACGGCAGCGCCGTGGTGCCGCTGCTGGGCGGGCTGGGCGGGGTCAACGGGCTGGCCCGCGAGATCGCCGCCGGCCTCGGCGTGGCGCCGGCCATCACCACCAGCGGCGAGCTGCGCTTCGGCACCTGCCTGCTCAACCCGCCCAGTGGTTATGCGCTGGCCGACCTGGAGCTGGGCAAGCGTTTCGTGTCCGACCTGCTGGCCGGTGAAAGCGTGCGCATCGATGGCGCCGCGCCGTGGCTGGAACAGGCGCAACTGCCGCAGAGCGAGCAGGCGCAGCTGGCCATTCACGTGGGCTGCGATGCACGTGAGGCCGACGCCAACGAGCTGGTGATCTACCCGCGCTGCGTGCTGGTGGCCGTGAGTGCCCAGGTGCCGGAGCTGGCTGCAGCGGTGCGTGCGGCGCTGCACCGCGCGAAGATCGCCGAGCCGGCATTGGCCTGCCTGCTGGCGGCCGACAGCGAGATGGCCAGCCCGGCGTTGCACGCGGCAGCGGCCGAGCTGGGCGTGCCGTTGCGCTTCGCCCCGGCCGCCGGCAGCGTTGCCGAGCTG
>NZ_QLAD01000020.1:0-3804 GCF_024355235.1 Pseudomonas sp. S12(2018) | reverse complement strand
TGTCGGGGCCGACACCGCGTGCAATCAGCGCATGAGCGAGCTGGTTGGCACGGCTGTTGAGTTCGGCATAGCTCAGGTGCTGTTCGCCGAACACCAGTGCCGGCGCGTTCGGTGTCTGTTCGACCTGCGCCTCGATCAATTGATGAACCGGTTGCTCGAGTGGGTAGTGGGTCGATGTCAGGTTCCAGTCGAGCAGTACGGTGTGCTGTTCCTGCGGTGCAAGCATCACCAGGTCGCCGATGGCCTGGTCTGGCGAGTCGAGCATCGCCCTCAGCAGCCTGAGCAGTGAGTGAGCGAGCTTCTCGACCGTGGCGGTATCGAAATGCGCCTGGTCGTAACTTGCCTGCAAGGTCAGCATCGCGCCGAAGCCGACCATCAAGGTCAAGGGATAGTTGGTCTGCTCATGGGTACGGATGCTGCCAAAGTGCAGTGTTGTGCTTGGCGTCTGTTCCAGGGCTTGCGAAATCGGATAGTTCTCGAACACCAGAAGGGTGTCGAACAGGCTTTCGGCGTTCTTGCCGGCCAAGCGTTGAATCTCGAACAACGGGGTGTGTTCATGTTCTCGCAAGCTCAGGTTCTGCGCCTGCACCTGCTGCAGCCATTGGCCGACGCTGAGCTCGGGCAGCGGCGTGGCGACCACTGGCAAGGTGTTGATGAACAGCCCCAGTTGCTGTTCCACCCCGCTGAGCTCCGCCGGGCGACCGGAGACGGTGGCACCGAAGCAGACCGTCGTCTGTGCGCAGTAACGCTGCAGCACGATCAGCCAGGCTGCCTGAACCAGTGTGTTGGGGGTCACCTTCTGCTGGCGGGCAAAGGTCTCGAGCCGGGCAGTGTCGGCCTGTTCGAGCGCGGCTTCGAGGTGTGCGTGGCCGGACCCCGGTGAGCGTTGCGCAGTGATGGCCGCTGCAAGCCGAGTGGGCGCATCGAGGGTCTGTACCTGGGCTTTCCAGAACGTCTCGCTCAGTGTCGGGTCCTGCTGTTGCAGCCAGGCGATGTAATCGCTGTAGCGACCGCTGGACTGGGGCACGCGCTGGCCATGGTAGCGCTGCATCACCTCACCCATCATCTGCGAGTTGCTCCAGCCATCCATCAGGATGTGATGGTGGGTGTAGATGAGGTGATGGCTGTCCTCGCCGGTGCGGACCATGAACAGGCGCAGCAATGGCGGTTGCTGCAGGTCGAACGGCTGCATCAGCTCTTCGCCAGCCAGGGTGTCCAGCGCTGCGCTGCAACCCTGGCGCTCGCGCCAGTCCAGTACGCTGAACGGCAGTTCGACTCGCTTGTGCACCACTTGCAGCGGCTCGTCGAGCTGGCCCTGCCAGAGGAAACCGCTGCGCAGGATGTCATGGGCATCCAGGGTGGCCTGCCAGGCAGCCCGGAAGCGTTCTGCATCCAGGCCGCGTACGTCCAGGCGCATCTGATTGATGTAGTTGCCTGCTTGTTGCTGGTAAAGGGTGTGAAACAGCATGCCCTGTTGCATCGGGGCCAGCGGGTACAGCGTTTCAACCTGCTGGGCCGAAAGGGGCAGTGCATCGAGCTGCGCCTGGCTCAAACGGGCCAGAGGCACGTCCGACGGCGTCAGGCCGTGGTTGTCGGCCTGCAGGCAGTGCTCGATCAGGCGGCTCAGCGAATGCAGGTAATCTTCGGCCAGCCCTTCAATGGTCGATGCATCGTACATTGCGCTGTTGTAGCCCCAGGTCAGGCTCAGTTCACCGGCAAACACCTGGCAGTTGAGGGTCAGCCAGTTGCTCTGCGGGGCGTCCAGGCTCTGCCCGATACCTGCGCTTTCTGCAGCGGGGGCAAACAGCGCACCCTCGTCACTGTCGAAGGTGCCATCGAGCTGACCCAGGTAATTGAACGTCAGGCGCGGCACAGGCAGTTGCTGCATGGTCTGTTGCGTCTGTGCATCGCCCAGGTAGCGCAAGGCGCCGAAGCCGATGCCCTTGTTGGGGATGGCGCGCAGTTGCTCCTTGATCTGCTTGATCGTGCCACCCAGCGTACTGGCCGGGGTCAGGCGTACCGGGAACAGGCTGGTGAACCAGCCGACGGTACGGGTCAGGTCCATGTCTTCGAACAGCTCTTCGCGGCCATGCCCTTCGAGTTGCAGCAGCAGGTCGTCGTGACCGCTCCAGCGCGTGATGACCTGCGCCAGCGCGCTGAGCAGCAGGTCGTTGACCTGGGTGCGATACGCCGCCGGTGCCTGTTGCAGCAACTGGCGGGTGCGTTGCTTGTCCAGCACGACCTGCACACTGTTGCTGTTGCGGTTGATCAGGCGATCGGCTGCACGGTCGCAGGGCAGGTCATTGCTCGCTCCGTGCAACTGCTGCCAGTAGGCGAGTTCCTGGTCCTGCCCGGTGTGCCTGGCGAACGCCTGCAACTGTTCGGCCCAGGCACGCAGCGAGCGGGTCCTGGCGGGCAGTTCGACAGCGTGCCCGGCCACTGCACGGCGGTATGCTGCCTGCAGGTCTTCGAAGAGAATGCGCCACGACACGCCATCGACCGCCAGGTGGTGAATCACCAGCAACAGGCGCTGGCTGCCATCGGCGAGCTCGGCAAGCAGCGCACGGACCAGGCCGCCTTCCAGGTCCAGGCTACGCTGCGCCGATTCGGCCAGTGCTTGTAGCGCATGCGCATCACTGACTGTGTGTTGCCACAGCAGCGGTGTGTGTGCCCAGGCTTCGCGCTGGGCCGCTTGCGAACGGTACTCGCCGGTCCAGCCGCGGGCGGTTTCGGTGAACTGCAGGCGCAAGGCGTCGTGGTGCAGCACCAGGCTTTGCAGGGCCTGCTCCAGCGCCGCCGCATCAAGCCTGGCGTTGGCCTTGAGCAGTACGGCCTGATTCCAGTGATGCCGCTCGGGCATCGGCAGTTCGAAGAACATCTGCTGGATCGGCAGCAATGCCGTTTCGCCCTGCAAGGGCGATTGGTCGACAACCGAGCGTGCATCGCTGGTCTGGGCAACCGTGGCCAGGCGCTGGATGGTCTGGTGTTCGAACAGCGCCTTGGGAGTGAAGCGGATACCGGCCTGACGGGCGCGACTGACGACCTGGATCGAGATGATCGAGTCGCCGCCCAGTTCGAAGAAGTTGTCGGTAACGCCCACGCGATCAAGCTTGAGTACCGCCTGCCAGATAGCGGCCAGTTGCTGTTCCAGTGGGTTGGAGGCAGCGACATGCTCGCTGCGCGTGGCTGCGTCGCCGATGCCGGGCAGAGCCTTGCGATCGAGCTTGCCGTTCGGGCTCAGCGGCAGTTGTTCCAGCAGTATCAGGTGGGTTGGCACCATGTAGTCGGGCAGACCGGTCAGCAACTGCTGGCGAACAGCATCGCGCCATTGCGCCTGCTGCGCACTGCTGGCCGACGCCAGGGTGGCGTCACTGGCCACCAGGTAGGCGGCCAGTTGCAGGCCGCTGCCTGCTTCAACGGCCAGCACGCTGGCCTCGCGAACGCAGTTCAGTTCGAGCAGGTGCGCTTCGATTTCACCGAGTTCGATACGCAGGCCGCGGATCTTCACCTGGTGGTCGACTCGCCCCATGTAGTCGATCACGCCGTCGGCGCGTTGGCGTGCCAGGTCACCGGTACGGTACAGGCGCTGACCGGCGCCGAACGGGCTGGCGACGAAGCGCTCGGCGGTCAGCGCGGCACGGCGGTGGTAACCGCGCGCCAGGCCTGCACCGGTCAGGTACAACTCGCCGGTGGCACCCGCCGGCAACGGCAGCAGGTCGGCACTGAGCACGTACGCGCCCAGGTTGGCGATCGGCTGGCCGATCGGCACGCTGTTGCGACCTTCGTCGCGGCAGGTCCAGTGGG
>NZ_QLAD01000019.1:0-5573 GCF_024355235.1 Pseudomonas sp. S12(2018) | reverse complement strand
TGCAGATGCAGATAGGGGTTTCGGAATTTAATCTTGACGATGACCTACTCTCACATGGGGAAACCCCACACTACCATCGGCGATGCATCGTTTCACTACTGAGTTCGGGATGGGATCAGGTGGTTCCAATGCTCTATGGTCGTCAAGAAATTCTGTTGCCAGAAGGTCTTGTTCAGACACTCCAGCGAATCGGGTATGTGATGTTTGTGAGTTACAAATCTTCGGCTTACTGTGTCTTCACAACACCGCAATCTGGTCGTTCGACGCAAATTGCTTGGGTGTTATATGGTCAAGCCTCACGGGCAATTAGTATTGGTTAGCTCAACGCCTCACAGCGCTTACACACCCAACCTATCAACGTCGTAGTCTTCGACGGCCCTTCAGGGAGCTCAAGGCTCCAGTGAGATCTCATCTTGAGGCAAGTTTCCCGCTTAGATGCTTTCAGCGGTTATCTCTTCCGAACATAGCTACCCGGCAATGCCACTGGCGTGACAACCGGAACACCAGAGGTTCGTCCACTCCGGTCCTCTCGTACTAGGAGCAGCCCCTCTCAAATCTCAAACGTCCACGGCAGATAGGGACCGAACTGTCTCACGACGTTCTAAACCCAGCTCGCGTACCACTTTAAATGGCGAACAGCCATACCCTTGGGACCGGCTTCAGCCCCAGGATGTGATGAGCCGACATCGAGGTGCCAAACACCGCCGTCGATATGAACTCTTGGGCGGTATCAGCCTGTTATCCCCGGAGTACCTTTTATCCGTTGAGCGATGGCCCTTCCATACAGAACCACCGGATCACTAAGACCTACTTTCGTACCTGCTCGACGTGTCTGTCTCGCAGTCAAGCGCGCTTTTGCCTTTATACTCTACGACCGATTTCCGACCGGTCTGAGCGCACCTTCGTACTCCTCCGTTACTCTTTAGGAGGAGACCGCCCCAGTCAAACTACCCACCATACACTGTCCTCGATCCGGATAACGGACCTGAGTTAGAACCTCAAAGTTGCCAGGGTGGTATTTCAAGGATGGCTCCACGCAGACTGGCGTCCACGCTTCAAAGCCTCCCACCTATCCTACACAAGCAAATTCAAAGTCCAGTGCAAAGCTATAGTAAAGGTTCACGGGGTCTTTCCGTCTAGCCGCGGATACACTGCATCTTCACAGCGATTTCAATTTCACTGAGTCTCGGGTGGAGACAGCGCCGCCATCGTTACGCCATTCGTGCAGGTCGGAACTTACCCGACAAGGAATTTCGCTACCTTAGGACCGTTATAGTTACGGCCGCCGTTTACCGGGGCTTCGATCAAGAGCTTCGCGTTAGCTAACCCCATCAATTAACCTTCCGGCACCGGGCAGGCGTCACACCCTATACGTCCACTTTCGTGTTTGCAGAGTGCTGTGTTTTTAATAAACAGTCGCAGCGGCCTGGTATCTTCGACCGGCATGAGCTTACGGAGCAAGTCCTTCACCCTCACCGGCGCACCTTCTCCCGAAGTTACGGTGCCATTTTGCCTAGTTCCTTCACCCGAGTTCTCTCAAGCGCCTTGGTATTCTCTACCCAACCACCTGTGTCGGTTTGGGGTACGGTTCCTGGTTACCTGAAGCTTAGAAGCTTTTCTTGGAAGCATGGCATCAACCACTTCGTCGCCTAATGGCAACTCGTCATCAGCTCTCGGCCTTAAGATCCCGGATTTACCTAAGATCTCAGCCTACCACCTTAAACTTGGACAACCAACGCCAAGCTGGCCTAGCCTTCTCCGTCCCTCCATCGCAATAACCAGAAGTACAGGAATATTAACCTGTTTTCCATCGACTACGCTTTTCAGCCTCGCCTTAGGGACCGACTAACCCTGCGTCGATTAACGTTGCGCAGGAAACCTTGGTCTTTCGGCGTGGGAGTTTTTCACTCCCATTGTCGTTACTCATGTCAGCATTCGCACTTCTGATACCTCCAGCAAGCTTCTCAACTCACCTTCACAGGCTTACAGAACGCTCCTCTACCGCATCACCTAAGTGATACCCGTAGCTTCGGTGTATGGTTTGAGCCCCGTTACATCTTCCGCGCAGGCCGACTCGACTAGTGAGCTATTACGCTTTCTTTAAAGGGTGGCTGCTTCTAAGCCAACCTCCTAGCTGTCTAAGCCTTCCCACATCGTTTCCCACTTAACCATAACTTTGGGACCTTAGCTGACGGTCTGGGTTGTTTCCCTTTTCACGACGGACGTTAGCACCCGCCGTGTGTCTCCCATGCTCGGCACTTGTAGGTATTCGGAGTTTGCATCGGTTTGGTAAGTCGGGATGACCCCCTAGCCGAAACAGTGCTCTACCCCCTACAGTGATACATGAGGCGCTACCTAAATAGCTTTCGAGGAGAACCAGCTATCTCCGAGCTTGATTAGCCTTTCACTCCGATCCACAGGTCATCCGCTAACTTTTCAACGGTAGTCGGTTCGGTCCTCCAGTCAGTGTTACCTAACCTTCAACCTGCCCATGGATAGATCGCCCGGTTTCGGGTCTATACCCAGCGACTAAACGCCCTATTAAGACTCGCTTTCGCTACGCCTCCCCTATTCGGTTAAGCTCGCCACTGAATATAAGTCGCTGACCCATTATACAAAAGGTACGCAGTCACCTAACAAGTAGGCTCCCACTGCTTGTACGCATACGGTTTCAGGATCTATTTCACTCCCCTCTCCGGGGTTCTTTTCGCCTTTCCCTCACGGTACTGGTTCACTATCGGTCAGTCAGTAGTATTTAGCCTTGGAGGATGGTCCCCCCATATTCAGACAAAGTTTCTCGTGCTCCGTCCTACTCGATTTCATGACTAAGAGATTTTCGCGTACAGGGCTATCACCCACTATGGCCGCACTTTCCAGAGCGTTCCGCTAATCTCAAAGCCACTTAAGGGCTAGTCCCCGTTCGCTCGCCACTACTAAGGGAATCTCGGTTGATTTCTTTTCCTCAGGGTACTTAGATGTTTCAGTTCCCCTGGTTCGCCTCTTGCACCTATGTATTCAGTACAAGATACCTGACTTATGCCAGGTGGGTTCCCCCATTCAGAGATCTCCGGATCAAAGTCTGTTTGCCGACTCCCCGAAGCTTATCGCAGGCTACCACGTCTTTCATCGCCTCTGACTGCCAAGGCATCCACCGTATGCGCTTCTTCACTTGACCATATAACCCCAAGCAATCTGGTTATACTGTGAAGACAACATTCGCCGAAAACTTGTAATTACTCACAAATTTTACCTTAGCCTGAACACACACCAGTGAAAGTGCTGTCCAGTCTATCTTTCTATCACATACCCAAATTTTTAAAGAACGATTCTGATAAAGTTCAGAAATCAATATTCGACGCGAATATTCATTTCTAAGCTTTGACAAACTAGCAAGCGGGGTGGTGGAGCCAAGCGGGATCGAACCGCTGACCTCCTGCGTGCAAGGCAGGCGCTCTCCCAGCTGAGCTATGGCCCCAGCAAATTGGTGGGTCTGGGCAGATTCGAACTGCCGACCTCACCCTTATCAGGGGTGCGCTCTAACCAACTGAGCTACAGACCCAATCGAAGGTTGCTAACCTAATCGTCTTCTTCAATGAATCAAGCAATTCGTGTGGGAGCTTATGAGACAGCTGATGTCGTCGATTAAGGAGGTGATCCAGCCGCAGGTTCCCCTACGGCTACCTTGTTACGACTTCACCCCAGTCATGAATCACACCGTGGTAACCGTCCTCCCGAAGGTTAGACTAGCTACTTCTGGTGCAACCCACTCCCATGGTGTGACGGGCGGTGTGTACAAGGCCCGGGAACGTATTCACCGCGACATTCTGATTCGCGATTACTAGCGATTCCGACTTCACGCAGTCGAGTTGCAGACTGCGATCCGGACTACGATCGGTTTTGTGAGATTAGCTCCACCTCGCGGCTTGGCGACCCTCTGTACCGACCATTGTAGCACGTGTGTAGCCCAGGCCGTAAGGGCCATGATGACTTGACGTCATCCCCACCTTCCTCCGGTTTGTCACCGGCAGTCTCCTTAGAGTGCCCACCATAACGTGCTGGTAACTAAGGACAAGGGTTGCGCTCGTTACGGGACTTAACCCAACATCTCACGACACGAGCTGACGACAGCCATGCAGCACCTGTCTCAATGTTCCCGAAGGCACCAATCCATCTCTGGAAAGTTCATTGGATGTCAAGGCCTGGTAAGGTTCTTCGCGTTGCTTCGAATTAAACCACATGCTCCACCGCTTGTGCGGGCCCCCGTCAATTCATTTGAGTTTTAACCTTGCGGCCGTACTCCCCAGGCGGTCAACTTAATGCGTTAGCTGCGCCACTAAAATCTCAAGGATTCCAACGGCTAGTTGACATCGTTTACGGCGTGGACTACCAGGGTATCTAATCCTGTTTGCTCCCCACGCTTTCGCACCTCAGTGTCAGTATGAGCCCAGGTGGTCGCCTTCGCCACTGGTGTTCCTTCCTATATCTACGCATTTCACCGCTACACAGGAAATTCCACCACCCTCTGCCCTACTCTAGCTCGCCAGTTTTGGATGCAGTTCCCAGGTTGAGCCCGGGGATTTCACATCCAACTTAACGAACCACCTACGCGCGCTTTACGCCCAGTAATTCCGATTAACGCTTGCACCCTCTGTATTACCGCGGCTGCTGGCACAGAGTTAGCCGGTGCTTATTCTGTCGGTAACGTCAAAACAGCAAGGTATTCGCTTACTGCCCTTCCTCCCAACTTAAAGTGCTTTACAATCCGAAGACCTTCTTCACACACGCGGCATGGCTGGATCAGGCTTTCGCCCATTGTCCAATATTCCCCACTGCTGCCTCCCGTAGGAGTCTGGACCGTGTCTCAGTTCCAGTGTGACTGATCATCCTCTCAGACCAGTTACGGATCGTAGCCTTGGTGAGCCATTACCTCACCAACTAGCTAATCCGACCTAGGCTCATCTGATAGCGCAAGGCCCGAAGGTCCCCTGCTTTCTCCCGTAGGACGTATGCGGTATTAGCGTTCCTTTCGAAACGTTGTCCCCCACTACCAGGCAGATTCCTAGGTATTACTCACCCGTCCGCCGCTGAATCGAAGAGCAAGCTCTTCTCATCCGCTCGACTTGCATGTGTTAGGCCTGCCGCCAGCGTTCAATCTGAGCCATGATCAAACTCTTCAGTTCAATACTGCTTGGGTTTTGAGAAAACCCTAAACTTGGCTCAGCATTCTCAAATGACTTACTTTCAAATCTTTCGATTTTCGTGTAGTCACTTGTGATGCTGATAATCTTTCTGACTATCAGTCTGAGCTCACAAGCACCCACACGAATTGCTTGATTCAATTGTTAAAGAGCGGTTGGTCAAGAACTTTTCGTCTCAACCGAGGCGCGCATTCTACGCTTTCCTCAGAGTCTGTCAAGCGTTTATTTTGAAGTTTTTCGTTTCACTTCAAACACTTGACTCGCTTCGATCTCTCGTAGCGGGAGGCGAATTCTACAGCGTTACAACCTGCTGTCAACCACCTTTTTCACCGCTGCCGATCTTTCGATCGAAGCACCTCCAGCCTGACCTGAAAC
>NZ_QLAD01000018.1:0-6544 GCF_024355235.1 Pseudomonas sp. S12(2018) | reverse complement strand
CGGCCAGCACCTCGCGCTGCTCGGCCTGCTCCATCAGCGCCAATGTGCCCAGGGGCCGATCAGCCGCCGAGGGCATGGCCAGCAGCAGGTGGCCCAGCTGCGCGGCGATCTGCTCGATCGTGGCCGGTGCGAAGTGCGCCAGGTCGTAGCTCATGTGCAACGACAGTTCGTCGCCAAGCCCCACGGCCAGGGTCAACGGGTAGTTGGTCTGTTCGTGCTGCTCCATCGCGCCGAAGCGCAGGCCCTCTGGCGCCGCCTGCTCCAGCACCTCGGCCACCGGGTAGTTCTCGAACACCAGGATATTGTCGAACAGCGCCTCACCGCCCTTGCCGGCCCAGCGCTGCACTTCGAACAGCGGTGTGTGCTCATGCTCGCGCAGGCTCAGGTTCTGTGCCTGGACCTGCTGCAGCCACTGGCCGACCGTCAGCTCCGGGCGCGGGCTGGCGACCACCGGCAAGGTGTTGATGAACAGCCCGATATGCTGCTCGACCCCCTTGAGCTCGGCCGGGCGCCCCGCCACCGTGGCGCCGAAGGCCACGCACGCTTGCCCGGTATAGCGTTGCAACAGCAACAGCCAGGCCGCCTGCAGCAGGGTATTGACGGTGACTTTCTGTTCACGGGCAAAGCGTTGCAGGCGCCCGGTGTCGACGGCCTGCAGGGTCAGGTAGTGATTGGCATAGCCATCTCCGGCAGGCGTCGATACCCGGGCCAGGCGTGTCGGCTCCTGCAAGTCGCGCAACTGCTCGCCCCAGAAGGCTTCGCTGCGCTGACGGTCCTGACGCTGCAACCAGGCGATGTAGTCGCTGTAGTTGCCAACGGCGACCTGCGGTGCCTGCCCGCAATAGCGTTGCAGCACCTCGCCCAGCAACTGCGAATTGCTCCAGCCATCCATCAGGATGTGGTGGTGGGTATAGATCAGGTGGTAGCGCTGCGCCCCGCTCTGCACCAGGTGCAGGCGCAACAGCGGCGCGTGGCCCAGCTCGAAGCCGCGGCGACGCTCGTTGCCAGCCAGCGCGGCCACCGCCTGTGCCAGGTCGTCGCGCTCCCGCCAGTCGTGCACCTCGAAACTCAGCGTGGCCTGGCGCAGCACCGCCTGCAACGGCTGCAGCAGCGGCGGCTGCCAGAGAAATGCGGTACGCAGGATGTCGTGCGCGTCCACCGCATCCTGCCAGGCGCGTGCAAAGCGCACGGGGTCGAGCCCGTCGATCTCCAGGCTCATCTGCGTGATGTAGTCGGCACTGTCCTGCTGGTACAGGCTGTGGAACAGCATGCCTTGCTGCATCGGCGACAGCGGGTAGAGGTCCTTGAGGGTAGGCGCGGCAATCGGCAAGGCATCCAGCTGGGCCTGCTCGAGTCCCGCCAGCGGGAAGTCCGACGGCGTCACGCCACCGGCCTCGGGGCCGCAGCAATGCGCGATCAGCAGGCACAGTTCGTGGCCATAAGCATCGGCCAGGCGCTGCACACTGGCGGTATCGAACATGGCGCGGCTGAAGGTCCAGTTCAGTTCCAGCTCGCCCTTGTAGACCTGGCCATTGATGCTCAGCCAGTTGTCCAGCGGCGCCTCGGCGCTTTGCGGGTTGCCGGCCGCATCGCCGCAGGGCGTGAACAACGCGGTGGCGTCGGCGAAGCTGGCATCGAACTGGCCCAGGTAGTTGAAGGTGATGCGCGGCGTCGGCAGCTCGCCCAGCGCACGGCGCGCCGCCTCGTCGCCCAGGTAGCGCAGGGCGCCGAAGCCGATGCCCTTGTCGGGGATGGCGCGCAGCTGCTGCTTGATTGCCTTGATCGAGTCACCCAGGCCTGCGGCCGGGGTCAGCTTGAGCGGGAACACGCTGGTGAACCAGCCCACGGTGCGGGTCAGGTCCTGGTCCTCGAACAGCTCCTCGCGGCCATGCCCTTCCAGTTGCAGCGCCACTGCCGGGGCCTGCGTCCAGCGGGTCAGCACCCGGGCCAGCGCGGTCAGCAGCAGGTCGTTGACCTGGGTGCGGTAGGCGGCGGGCGCTTGCTGCAGCAACTGACGGGTCTGCGCCAGGTCCAGGCGCGTACTGACACTGGCAGCCTGGCGGTTGCTCAGGTCGCCTTGCGGGTGCTCGCACGGTAACGCCAGCGCCACCCCCTGCAACTGGTGCTGCCAGTAATCCAGCTGGGCCTGCACCGCTTCACTGCGCGCATGCTGCTGGAGCCACTGCGCCCAGCGTCTGATCGATGTGGTCCTGGGCGGCAGCTGCACGGCCTGCCCGTCACGCAAGGCGGCGTAGGCCTGTTGCAGGTCCTCGAACAGGATGCGCCACGATACGCCGTCCACCGCCAGGTGATGGATCACCAGCAGCAGGCGCTGCTCGCCCTGCGCCAGGTCGACCAGCAGGCCGCGCAACAGCGGGCCATGCTGCAGGTCCAGGCTGGCTTGCGCGGCCTCGCCCAAACTGTCGAGCTCGTGCAGCGACGCCGCCTCGCGATGCCACAGCAGCGCCGTGCCCGGCTCGGCGACGGCGTGGGCGTGCCAGCCGCCGGCCCGCTGCTCGAAGCGCAGGCGCAGCGCATCGTGATGCGCGACCACCGCCTGCAAGGCACGCTCGAGCAGCGACGCGTCGAGTGCCTGCGACGGCTTGAGCAGCACCGATTGGTTCCAGTGGTGTCGCTGCACCTGCACACTGTCGAAGAACAGCTGCTGCATCGGCAGCAGGGGTGTCGGGCCGACCAGTGCTACCTGGTCCGGCGCGGTGCCGGCGGTGCCGACCTGCGCCACCGTGGCCAGGCTTTGCACGGTCTGGTGCTGGAACAGATCCTTGGGGCTGATACGGATGCCCGCCTGACGTGCACGGCTGACCACCTGGATCGAGATGATCGAATCCCCACCAAGCTCGAAGAAGTTATCGGTCAGGCCTACCTGCTCGAGCTTGAGCACGTCCTGCCAGATGCTCGCCAGGCGCTGTTCCAGATCGCTCTGCGGGGCCACGTAGACGCTCTGCAGCAAGCTGGCATCGGGTTGCGGCAGGGCCTTGCGATCGAGTTTGCCGTTGCTGGTCAACGGCAACTGCTCGAGGAACAGCAGGTGCGCCGGCACCATGTGCTCGGGCAGGTCCTCGCGCAGCTGCGCCTTCAGCGCCTCGCGCAGTTCGCCCGGGTCGATGCCCGGCGTGCGCGGCACCACGTAGCCGACCAGTTGCGCGCCACTGGCCCCCGCCTGGGCCAGCACCACGGCCTGGCGCACCTGCGACAGTGCCTGCAGCCTGGCCTCGATCTCGCCCAGCTCGATACGGAAGCCACGGATCTTGACCTGATGGTCGATGCGCCCGATGTACTCGATCACCCCGTCGGCGCGATAGCGGGCCAGGTCGCCGGTGCGATACAGGCGCTCGCCCGCAGCGCCGAACGGGTCGGGGACAAAGCGCGTGGCCGTCAGGTCGCCGCGATTGAGGTAACCACGCGCCAGACCCGCCTGGCCGATGTACAACTCACCGATGCAGCCCCTGGCCACCGGGTTGAGCGCGCGGTCGAGCAGGTACCAGGACAGGTCCGGGATCGCCTCGCCGATCGGGCTGCCGGCCTCCCCCGCCAGGTCTGCCAGGCGCAGCGGACGGTAGCTCACATGTACCGTGGTTTCGGTGATGCCGTACATGTTGGTCAATTGCGGATGCCGGTCGCCGAAGCGCTCGAACCACGGGCGCAGGTTCTTCACCTCCAGCGCCTCGCCACCGAACACCACGTGGCGCAAGGCGTTGCGTGCGCCGGCGTGCTCGGGCGCACAGGCCACCTGCATCAACTGACTGAAGGCCGAAGGGGTCTGGTTGAGTACCGTGACACCCTCCTTGAGCAGCAAGGCATGAAAGTCCTCCGGCGAGCGGCTGACATCATGTGGCACCACCACCAGGCGCCCGCCATACAGCAACGCGCCGAAGATCTCCCACACCGAGAAGTCGAAGGCGTAGGAATGGAACAGGCTCCACACATCGTCCGGGCCGAACGCGAACCAGTGCTCGGTGGCGGCGAACAGGCGCAGCACGTTGTGATGGGCAAGCAAGGTGCCCTTGGGCTTGCCGGTGGAGCCCGAGGTATAGATCACGTAGGCCAGGTTGGCCGGGGTCAGCACCACCTGTGGATTGTGCGGGCTGTAGCCGCTTGTATCGTCGCTCAGCAACAGGCACTGCACACCGCCGTCAAGCGGCAACTGCGCCAGCAGCGATGGCTGGGTCAGCAGCAGACCGATGCCGCTGTCCTCGATCATGTAGGCCAGGCGTTCGCTCGGGTAGGCCGGGTCCAGCGGCACATAGGCACCGCCGGCCTTGAGGATGGCCAGCAGCCCCACCAGCATCTCCAGGCTGCGCTCGACCGCCAGGCCGACCCGCACATCGGCGTCCACGCCCTGTTCGATCAGGCGGTGGGCCAGACGGTTGGCACGCTCGTTGAGTTCACCATAGCTGAGCCGGGCCTCGCCGCAGCACAGCGCAATCGCCTGCGGCGTCCGCTCGACCTGGGCCTCGATCATCTGGTGCAGGCACTGTGTGACCGGGAACGCACGGGGCTGGCCATTCCACTGGCGCAGGGTTGCCTGCTGCTCGGCCGGGCCCAGCAGGGGCAACTCGTCGATGCGCCCGGCCGGGTTGGCGAGGATCGCCTGCAACAGGTTCAGCCAGTGCCGGCCCATGCGCGCGGCGG
The DNA here is from genome assembly GCF_024355235.1 of Pseudomonas sp. S12(2018). Taxonomy (NCBI): domain Bacteria; kingdom Pseudomonadati; phylum Pseudomonadota; class Gammaproteobacteria; order Pseudomonadales; family Pseudomonadaceae; genus Pseudomonas; species Pseudomonas sp. S12(2018). Next base: position 1,891 of record NZ_QLAD01000018.1, on the reverse strand, counting down.
TGCTTGCCTCGAACAGGTCGGTGGCGTAGGTCAGCGCTGCCGCCAGGCCTTCAGGGTTGTCGTAGGTGTTGAGGGTCAGGTCGAACTGCGCGGTGGGGTTGTCCCAGTGCAGCGGCGCCAGGGTCAGGCCCGGCAGTTGCGCCGCCGGGTTGCCCTGGGCCTCGCCCTGGTGGTTGTACATCACCTGGAACAGCGCGTTATGGCTCAGGTTGCGCTGCGGCTGCAACGCGTCCACCAGCTGCTCGAAGGGCAGGTCCTGGTGGTCCTGCGCAGCCAGCACGCACTGGCGTACCTGCTGCAACAGCGCACGAAACGTCAGGGGCGCGTCGAACTGCGCCTTGAGGATCTGCGTATTGACGAAGAACCCGATCAGGCCTTCGGTCTCGACCCGGTTGCGGTTGGCCACCGGCACGCCCACGCGAATGTCGGGCTGGCCGCTGTAGCGGTGCAGCAGGGTCTGGAACGAAGCCAGCAGCAGCATGAACAGGGTCACGCCCTCGGCCTGGGCCAGGCGCTTGAGCCCTGCACCCAGTTCGACGGGCAACTCGATACCCAGTTGCGCGCCCCTGAAGCTCTGCTCGGCCGGACGTGTGCGGTCCAGGGGAAGCTCCAGCACCGGCTGCTCCCCCCCCAGTTGCGTGGTCCAGTAGGCCAGTTGGCGGTCACGTTCGCCGGCCTCCATCCATTGGCGCTGCCACAGGGCGTAGTCGGCATACTGGATCTTCAGGGCGGGCAGCTCCAGGGTCCGGCCCTGGCTATGGGCGGCATACAGGCGCATCAGTTCGTCGACCATGATCTGCATCGACCAGCCGTCGGAAACGATATGGTGCTGCACGATCACCAGCACATGCTGCGTCGCACTCACCTGCAGCAGCGTGGCACGCACCAGCGGGCCCTGCTGCAGGTCGAACAGGCTGCGCGTCTGCGCCTCGACGAAGGCCTTGATCGCCGCCGCGTCGGCATTGGCCAGGGTCGCCCGGCCAAGGCTGAACGGCACGTGCTCGGCAATCTGCTGCAGGGTCTGCTCGGCGTGCTGGACAAAGGTGGTGCGCAGCGCTTCATGACGCTCCAGCAGCGCTGCAAAGCTGCGCTCCAGGGCCTCGACGTTCAGATCGCCGTCCAGCGACAGCGCGCTGGACAGGTGATAGGCCGCGCTATCGGGGTCCAACTGCCAGAGGAACCACTGGCGTTCCTGGGCGTACGACAGCAACAGCGGCTCTTCGGGTTTTCGCTTGAATACCGGGGCAATGCCAAAAAGGTTGATGCCCTTCTGTTTGAGCATTATCGCCAAGGCCTTGCGCTCCCTTGGTGACAGCTCGCCCACCGCCCCGATCAATTCTTGCACGCCACTACTCCTGGTTATGAAATCAGCTTCTCGAGCTCTTCAGCTGATAAACGTTTGAGGGCAGCCAAAGATTTAGCCAATTCGTCCTCCACCGGCTGGGTGTCGACCTGCAAGGCTTGCACGCTGGCGCTGAACGCCAGCAGATCCTCGGCAATGAACAGGTCCTTGAGCGGTACCTCCAGTCCCAGCTGCTCGCGCAGGCGCACGATCACCTGGGTGGCCAGCAGCGAGTGCCCCCCGAGCTCGAAGAAGCTGTCGGCCAGGCCGACCTGCGCGCAGCCCAGCACCTGCTGCCAGATGGCGGCGATGCGCTGCTGCAGCTCGGTCTGCGGCGCCAGATACTCACGCTGCAACAGGCTCGCATCCGGGGCCGGCAGGGCGCGGCGGTCGAGCTTGCCGTTGGCCGTCAGCGGCCATTGCTCCAGGAACAACAGGTGCGTGGGCACCATGTAGTCCGGCAGTTCGGCCTTGAGTCGGGTTTTCAGTTCTTCCCGCAGGGCCGTGGGGTCGGCGGCGTTATCGTGGGGCAGTACATAACCCACCAGT
>NZ_QLAD01000017.1:14434-21114 GCF_024355235.1 Pseudomonas sp. S12(2018) | reverse complement strand
TTTCTGGAGCAATGGCCACTGACGGCCAACGGCAAGCTCGACCGCCGCGCCCTGCCGGCGCCGGATGCGAGCCTGCTGCAGGTCGAGTACGTGGCGCCGCAAGGTGATCTGGAGCAGAGGATTGCCCAGGTCTGGCAGCAGGTGCTGGAGCTGTCGCGGATTGGTCGCGACGACAACTTCTTCGAGCTGGGTGGCCACTCGTTGCTGGCTACCCAGGTGGTGGCGCGGCTGCGTCAGGTACTGAGTGTCGAGGTGGGTTTGCGTGACCTGTTCGGCACGCCGACCCTCGGTGCCTTCGCCGCCTTGCTGGCTCAGCGCGATGGCCGGTCGCGCGCGGCGCTGCCGAGCCTGCAGGCCTACGGCGAGCGCGCCACGGCGCCGCTGTCGCTGGCCCAGCGTCGGCTGTGGGTGGTCGAGCAGTTCGCCGCGCCCAGCGGCGCTTATGGCATGCCCCTGGCGCTGCGCCTGGAAGGCGAACTGTTGGTGCCGCTGCTCGAAGCCAGCCTGGCGCAGTTGATCAGGCGCCATGAAGTACTGCGTACCGCGTATGTGGCCGATGACGACGGTGATCCACTGGCGGTGGTCAGCACAGACGTGCCGCTGCCTCTGCCGCTGCTGGATCTGTCGATGCTGCCAGCAGGGGAGCAGGAGGCGAGGGTGGCCGAGGCGATCGAGCACAATGCCCGCCAGCCCATCAGCCTGGTGCAGGCACCGCTGTTGCGTGGCCAGGTGATACGCCTGGGTCAGGAGCGCCACGTGCTGCTGTTCTGCATGCACCACATCATCTCCGATGGCTGGTCGCTGGCGCTGCTGAGCAACGAAGTGGTCGAGGTCTACGCCCGCCTCAAGGCCGGGAACCAGACGCCGTTGCCGCCCTTGCCCTTGCAGTATTCCGATTATGCCCAGTGGCAGCAGGCCCTGGAGCAGGCGGGAGTGATGCGCGAACAGGCTGCCTTCTGGCAGCGCACCCTGGCCGGTCACGACGGGCTGCTGGTGTTGCCGGCCGACCACCCGCGCAAGCCCCAGGCCAGCCATGCCGGTCGCGACCTGCACTTCAGCCTGCCGACGGCCCTGCACGAGCAGCTCAAGGGCCTGTCACGTACCGCCGGGGTCACCCTTTACAGCACCTTGCTGGCGGCATTCCAGGTGATGTTGCACCGGCTCAGTGGCAGCCACGACGTGCTGGTCGGGGCGGACGTGGCGGGGCGCTCGCAGCCTGAACTGGAAGGCCTGATCGGCTTTTTCATCAACGTGCTGCCGCTGCGTTCACGCTGGCAGGAGCAGCTGTCGGTGCGCGAGTACCTGGCCCAGGTCCAGGACACCGCACTGAGTGCGTTCGAACACCAGGAGTTGCCATTCGACCAGATCGTCGAGGCTGCCGCGACGCCTCGGCACAAGGGCGCCAACCCGCTGGTGCAGGTGCTGTTCGTGATGAACAACCTGCCGGTGCGCCAGGCGGCGATGGACGCGGTGCGGGTCGAGGCACTGCCGATGGGCGGTGGCTACTCCAAGTTCGACATGGCCCTGTTCATCGACCAGGAGGCCGACCAGTTGCATGGCACCTGGCAGTACGCCAGCGACTTATTCCAACAAGAACGTATCGAGCTCTGCGTGAAAGGCTGGATGACCATTCTCGAACAGATGGTGCGTGATCCAGATAAACGTCTAGGGGAAATCAACATGCCTACCCATACCGCGGCCCCTGTGGCTGCGCCTGCAACACCCGCTGCACCGAGCAAGGCCGACAAACTGGGCAAGTTTCTGAAGAAGGCCCAGGGGCCGGCAGCGCGCCCTGCGGTAGCCGCCATGCGCGAGAGCCTTATGGTGCCGGGCCAGGCGTTCCCGCTGCTGTGGGAACCGACCGACCCGGGGCTGGACCTGATCCAGTGGATCGAGCACAACCGCCCACTGGTGGAGCACAAGCTTGCCCAGCATGCCGGCATCCTGTTCCGTGGTTTCGCCCTGCGCGATATCCACGCCTTCGAAGCCTTTGCCGAAGCCGTGCAGCCTGGCCTGTATGGCCAGTACGGTGACCTGCCGAAGAAGGAAGGCGGCAAGAACACCTACCGTTCGACGCCGTATCCGGAGAAGAAGATGATTCTTTTCCACAACGAAAGCGCGCATCAGGATCGCTGGCCGCGCAAGCAGCTGTTCTTCTGTGAGCAGCCTTCACCCGTGGGGGGCGCCACCCCGGTGGTGGACTGCCGTCTGATGTACCAGAAGCTGCCGACCGAGCTGCGTGAGCGCTTCGAGAGCAAGGGCCTGCTGTACGTGCGCACCTTTGCCGACAAGCTCGATGTGTCGTGGCAGCACTTCTTCAAGACCGAGGTGCGGGCCGAGGTCGAGGCGCGCTGCAGTGCGGCGGGCATCCAGTGGACCTGGCTGGACAACGACGAACTGCAGATCCGCACGCCGTGCCCGGCGATCATCAGCCACCCGGTCACGGGCGAGAAGAGCTTCTTCAACCAGGTGCAGTTGCACCACATCTACTGCCTGGACCCGGATGTGCGCGAAGACCTGCTGGCACTGTTCGGCGAGCAGCGCATGCCCCGCCACGTTTACTACGGCGACGGTTCGCCGATCGAGGACGAGGTCATGCAGCAGATCGGCGACCTGTACGAGGAATGCGCGGTGCGTTTCGAGTGGCGCAAGGGTGATGTGATTCTGCTCGACAACATGCTTGCCGCCCATGCTCGCGACCCCTTCGAGGGGCCGCGCAAGATTGTCGTGGCGATGGGCGAGATGATCGAACGCAGTGCCCTGGAGGCGCTGCCTGACACACAACAGCGGACGATGGCAAAGGACGAGGCGGGCGCATGAGCACGGCACAGCTGGAAACACAGGACACAGGCCTGGCCCTGCTTCCCGAGCAGGAAACCTGGGTCGCGGCATTGAATGCCGGTGCACGGCGCGAGGCCATCGCGCATTGCCTGCGCGTCGATATCCACGGCGAGCCGGATGTGCCGCGCCTGCAGCAGGCACTGGACAGCCTGCTGGCGCGACACGCCGCCCTGGCCATGCGCCTGGGCAGCGTGGCCGGCTATCACGGCCAGCGCCAGTTCATGCCCGAGGCATCGGTGCAGGTGTTCGACCTGCAGGTGCAGCCGGATGCGGCGCCCGAGGCGTGGCTCGCCGAGCCCTGGCCTGCGGCAGGCCCGCACGTGCAGGCCTTGCTGTCGCGTGTGACGCAGGGGCGGTGGGTGCTGGTGCTGGCGCTGGCCCGCTTTGTCGGTGATGCCGGCAGCCTCAAGGTAATGTTCGACGCGCTGGTACAGGCCTACCTGCACGCTGCTGCGGTCGACGACGAGGAACCGGGGCAGTTTGCGCAGTACCTGGAGTGGCGCAGCGAAGTGCTGTTCGACGAAGATGCCGACACCGCCAAGGCGTACTGGCAGGCGCACCTGCCGGCCAGCGAAGCGTGCGTTGCGCCCTGTTTGCCATACCGCCGTGCCACGGCCCAGCCCGCAGCCGCGCTCAAGCTTGAGGCTACGCTGGAGGCGCCGTTGCAGGCGCAGCTGGCTGGCCTGGCGCAACGCCTGGGGGTAACGCTGGACACCGTGCTGCAGGCAGCCTGGTGGACGCTGCTGGCACGCATCAGCGGGCGCCATCGGTTTGTCGGTGGCTGGCGCCACGACGGGCGTAAGGATTACGCGTTCTTCGAGAACAGCATAGGGGTGTTCGAGAAAACCCTGCCGCTGGTAGTGCATGTGGATCAGGAGCAACCCTTCGAAGCGTGGGTTACCGACCTGGCGGCGCAGCTCGAGCAGCATGCAACCTGGCAGGAATATGCCGCAGGCAACCTGCCGGTGGCGTATGAAAACCCGCTCTACGGCTTTGCCGCGCGCGCTGCCTTGCTGGAGCAGGTTGTCGGCACTGCGCAGTGGCAGGCGACCCGCCTGGCCGAAGCACAGCCCCGGTTCGAGTTGCTGCTGAGCGTCAGCGACACGGCCTTGCGTCTTGACGCCGAAGCGGGGCGCTACAGCCAGGTCGGTCTTGAAGTGCTGCTCGGACAGTACCAGGCGCTGCTGCACAGCATCGCCGCGCACAGTCGACAGGCCCTGGGCCGGCTCAACCTCTCGGGGGCTGCGGACAACGCCGCGCTGCTTGCCCTCAACCCCGCAGTGCGTGCGCTGGAAGACCGGGTGCTGTTACCCGAACGCATCGCCCAGTGGGCCGCCATCACCCCGGACGCTCCGGCGCTGGTCAGTGCCGGCGTGACCTTGAGCTACGCCGAACTTGAACAGCGCGTGGCACGCCTGGCGTTCGACCTGGTGACACTCGGCGTGGGCCAGGGTGGGCGGGTGGGGCTGGCCTTGCCACGTTCGACGCAATGGGTGGTGGCCATGCTGGCCTGTTGGCGGGTGGGCGCCGCGTACTTGCCGCTGGACCCGCAATGGCCGGTTGCACGGCAGTTGCAGATGCTGGAACAGGCACAGCCAGGCCTGGTGCTGACCGAGCAGGCGCAACTGGCCCAACTGGCCGGGCAGGGTGTGGTCGTGCAGGACATCGCGCTGCTGGGCCACGTCGACGGCGATGTGGCCAGCCCTGCGCTCAGTGCGACCGATGTCGCCTATGTGCTGTTCACCTCCGGCTCCAGCGGCACGCCCAAAGGCGTGGTGGTGGAGCATCAGCAGTTGCTCAACTACGTCGCCGGGGTGTGCCAGCAACTGCAACTCGATGCATGCCGTCACTTCGCCCTGAGTTCCACGGTGGCTGCCGACCTTGGCAACACCGCGCTGCTGGGCGCGCTGTACCTGGGTGCAGCGCTGCATGTAGCCGACGACGACAGCATCCAGTCGCCCGAGGCGTTCGCGCATTTCATGCGTGAGCAGGCCATCGACTGCCTGAAGATCGTGCCCTCGCACCTGGCCGCGTTGCTCGAAGCCCAGGCGCCGCACCTGCCGGCGACCCTGGTGCTGGGCGGTGAAGCGATCGGCGTCTCGCTGCTGCAGCGCATTGCCGAGATTCGTCCGGACTGTCGCGTGTTCAACCACTACGGGCCTACCGAAACCACCGTGGGTGTGTTGGTGCATCGGGTCACAGCGGCGGATATGGACGCAGGGAGTGTGCCCTTGACCGAGGTGCTGCCCAACAATCAGGTGCTGGTGCTGGATGAGCACCTTCAGGCGGTGGCCATTGGTGAACTGGGCGAGCTGTACATCGGTGGACGACAACTGGCGCGTGGCTACCTGAATGCGCCCGAGCAGACGGCACAGGTGTTCATCGAGCATCCGCTGCAGCCGGGTGAGCGGCTGTACCGCAGCGGCGACCTGGCACGCTACCGTCCCGAGGGCGGTGTACAGCTGTATGGCCGGCGCGACCAGCAGGTCAAGGTGCGAGGGTTTCGTATCGAACTGGCGGAAATCGAAGTGCAGTTGGCCAGCCTGGCGCAGGTCAGCGAGGCGGTTGCGGTGCTGGTCGACGTCGAGCCGGTGGCCTTCTTGGTGCTGCGTGAGGGCGCAGGTCAGGAGGCGGCTGCCGCAGTGACGGCGCAACTGGCCCTGAGGCTGCCGGCGCCGATGCTGCCACGCCATGTACAGGTGCTGGCGCAGATGCCGCGCCTGGCCAATGGCAAGGTCGATCGACAGGCATTGCAGCAGCGTCCGTTGGCCACTGCCGAGGTGGCCTGTGTGGCGCCGCGCGATGCCGTCGAGGAACTGCTGGCCAGCCGCATGGCGCAACTGCTGGGGCTGGAGCGCCTGAGCGTGGAGCAGGACTTCTTCGCTGTCGGTGGGCACTCGTTGCTGGTGATCAAGCTGGTGGCGGGCATTCGCAAGTTGCTGCAGTGCGATGTTCACCCCGGCGTGGTGTTCGACAACCCCAGCGTGGCAGCGTTGGCGCAGGCGTTGCGCTCGCAGGAGGCCGCCCCCGGGCAACTGGAAAAACTGGCGGCGGCACGGTTACGTCTGGACAGCATGACCCCCGAGCAGCGTGCACAGTTGCTGGCCAAGGCGCAGAACGCCAGCGCCTGAGGCGCGTCCGTGTTGCCGGAGCCCATCGACGTCGATGGGTTCCGTTCGCTGTGACGTTTCAGCTGCCGTGCAAGACGGTGCGCTATCTTTTTTCAGTATGTCTGTACTGAAAATGTGAACGATTCCTAAATTTTTCATTTTTAATTCGTCTTCCATTGGGTTCCACGAAGAATCCGATGGAAGTCCGGCCTGCGTGCCCCTTAGGCATTGGCGCGGAAGTGGCAGCAAGGAATGCCCATTGACTGATCAGTGGCCCTGAAGAGGCGACGATCTTCCGACGAATGATATCTGGGGTGATCCAACACTATGAAGGTTGAGCAAAAAAGGCGTGCACCACGTGTGCTGAAAAATTCACTGGCCACCTGGCGTACTTCGGCTTCCATCATCGTGTTGGGGTTGGCACTGGGTGCCAGCGGCGGTGTGTATGCACAGAGTGTGGCGGTCAATATCCCCGCCCAATCCCTGGAGAAGGCCCTGATCGATCTGGGCAACCAGACCGGTTTGCAGATTCTCTACGGGCCTGACCTGGTCACTGGCAAGAAGGCCCCGGCCGTGGTGGGCACCATGGAGCCGCAGCAGGCGCTGGAGCAGCTGCTGCGCAATGCCGGGCTGAGGTATCGCATCGAAGACAACACGGTGTTGCTGACCAATGAAGCCGCTTCAAACTCTGCGCTGGAACTGGATACCACCACCATCCAGGGCCAGGGC
>NZ_QLAD01000017.1:9564-13665 GCF_024355235.1 Pseudomonas sp. S12(2018) | reverse complement strand
GACGCCGGGTATCACTGTGCGCAACTCGAACGAGCGCATCAACGACTTCTACTCCCGCGGCTTTGCCATCGAGAACATCCAGATCGATGGTGCAGCCCCCATGGCGCTGGGCACTACAGCGGGCAGCTTCTATTCAAGCAAGGTCTACAACCTGGCCGAGTTCGATCACGTTGAAGTACTGCGTGGTGCTTCAGGCCTTTTTGGTGGTACGGGCGACCCCGGTGGCATCATCAACCTGGTGCGCAAGCGCCCATTGGACACCTATCAATTGAAGTTCGAGGCGTCTGCGGGTTCATGGGACAACTACCGTAGCCAGGTCGACATCACGGGGCCGATGGGCTTCGACGGCAAGCTGAGGGGGCGACTAGTAGCGGCCTATACCGACAGGCAGTACTTCATGGATGAGCGCAGTTCGCAGAGCCCTACGCTTTACGGCATCCTGGAGGCGGACGTGTTGCCCAGCACACGCCTGACCATCGGTGGACGTTCCGAGCGTATCAATGAGAACGGTGCCAGCGCCGGCCTGCCTCGCTACAGCGACGGCAAGGATCTTGGTTTGCCGCGCCATACCAACCTGAGCGAGAGCTGGGCGTTCCAGGACGGTCGGTCGGATGAGGTGTTTGCCAAGGTCGATCACGAGCTGTCGGATGACTGGAAGCTTAACGTCAGTTACACCCAGACTCAGGACTCCGGGTTGCAGAAGCGCGCGTTCAACGTGGGCAGTGTCAACCCGGTGACGGGCACCGGGGCAACGCGCTTCGGTAGTGTGGCGCGCTACCGCAGCGATCAGCAATTGGCGGACGTTAACCTGGCGGGTAAATTCAACCTGTTCGATCGCCAGCATGAGTTTTTGATGGGGGCAGATCATCAGCGAATCACCAGTCAATGGAGGGGCACCGGGCAACTGGCAGGCGCCTTCGAGCCAATCAACGTGTTCGATCCCGGTTCCACTCCGTGGCCAAACCCACCCACCACCAAGGATTGGCTGGCTGATTACAACCCCAATACCCAGATCCAGTACGGTCTCTACTCGACCCTGCGGCTGCAACTGGCCGAACCTCTGCACCTGATCGTTGGTGCTCGTGCGCAACGGTACAAGTTCTATCAGACGTATCAGGAAAGGGGCGTTGCACCGGCTTATCTTTCTACCCGAGAGCCCACCAAGGTGGTTCCATATGGTGGCGTGGTATATGACCTGAATGATGAGTGGTCGGCGTATGCCAGCTATTCGGAAATCTTCAAGCCACAGCAGAACAAACTTGAAGGCCCAACGCCTGCACCGGGTACCGAATCCAGCAATTCGATCGAACCCATGACCGGCAAGACCTACGAAACCGGTATCAAGGGGGAGCTGTGGGGCGGTGCCGTCAACACCTCCTTCGCTCTGTATTACACCAAGCGTGAGCACGAGGCTGTTCTGGACCCTGCTTATCCGGTAACGACCGTTCCGTTTGGTGGCAGCTGCTGTTATGTGACGCAGGGCGAAGTGGTCAGCAAGGGTGTGGACATGGAGGTCAGCGGGGAGCTGCTTCCCGACTGGAGCCTGATGGCGGGTTACACCTATAACCACAACCAGAATCGTAACGACGACACGGTGTTCAGCAGCCTGACCCCCAAACACCTGTTCAAGCTATGGTCCACATATCGTCTGCCAGGCGAATTCAATGACTTGAAAATCGGCGGCGGGGTGAACCTGCAGAGTGCCAATTATGTCAGTGGAACCGCAGCGGTGCTGGACAACACAGGTGCGGTCATTCGCAACGAAAGCTATGAATATCGCCAGGCAGGCTACGCCGTGTGGAACGCCATGGCCGAGTATCGTCTCGATGATCATTGGAGCCTCACCTACAACCTCAACAACGTGTTCGACAAGACCTATTATTCGACAGTAGGCTCTTCGGTTGCCGCCAACTGGTACGGTGAGCCGCGTAACCACATGCTGACGTTGCGGGGTACGTTCTGGTAATCGGCACTCTTTTCGAAAGCCCGTTCTGATGCGGGCTTTTTTGTGGGCGGTGGCGGCTTAAACGGCGGTCGTCCGCTTCCTGCATGACGCCAATGTTTTTTGGTATTGCGAACGATTCTCAAAATTCGTACCCTAGCGCTCCCGCCACCTGTGCTCCTGCACATGGATCGCTCTGGAGTGTGCATTGGATAATCTGGATCGGTTGTTTCGCCTCTATCACCGCGAACTGCAGCAGATTGCCTACCGCCGCCTGGGCGATCGGGAAATGGCGGCAGACCTCACTCAGGACGCCTTCGTGCGTTACGTCGGCCTTGATCGTCAACAGCGCACGCATTCGATTGCCAATCCGCGCTTTTTCCTGATCCGCGTGCTGCGCAACCTGATCATCGACCTGGGGCGCAGCCGCACGCGGCGTGGGCCGGTCGGCTCGCTTGACGAGGTCGAGCATGAACTGCTCGATCCATGTCCGGGACCCGCCGCGCTGTTCGAGTTGCGCCAGCAACTGATGCTGTTGCAGCAGGCCCTGGACGAATTGCCTGTCAACTGCCGCCAGGCCCTGCTGCTCAATCGCCTCGAAGGGCTGGGCCATGCGGCCATCGCCGAGCGGCTCGGGGTCTCGGTGAGCATGGTCAGCAAGTACATCATGAGCGCCTTGCTGCACTGTGCTCGACGCCTCGAAATGATGGATGACTGAATGAAGCGCGAGAGCAGCGGTTTTTGTTCAGGCAAGGCATCCACAGTGCTGACCGAGCAGGCCTTGCAGTGGTTGGTCGACCTGCATTCGGGCGACGCCGAGGCGCCTGCCTGGGACGCCTACCTGCAGTGGTGCGAAACATCACCGCAACACCAGCATGCCGCCCACGCGGCGGAGCGCCTGTGGGAGCGGCTGGGCAGTGCATTGGAGCGGCCGCCTGCATCGTCGCGCAGGGTGCCGTTGTTGGGTTTGACAATAGCCTTGAGCCTTGCGGGGGGGCTCTACTGGCAGGCTCAAACCCAAGGTTGGGTAGCCGACCAGGTGACCGCTCTGGGCGAGCACCGCACGTTGAACCTGGCCGATGGCTCGCGCCTGGAGCTGGCGCCGCACACGCGTGTGGATATAGATCTGGAAGGCGATCGCCGGGTGTTGCGTTTGTACGCCGGGGAGCTCTTCGTGCAGGTCGCAGCCGATGCACAGCGTCCGTTCGAGGTACTGGCTGGCAACGGGCGCATGCGCGCGCTGGGTACCGGCTTCGATGTGCGACGCGAGGGCGAGCAGGTGCGGATGGTGGTGACCGAGCATTCGGTGCGGGTGACGCTCGAGGGGGATGCGCAGGCTGTTGACGTTGACGCCGGCCAGGCGGTGCAGTTCGGTCCGCACGGCCTGGAGGATGCGCAAGCGGTGGATATCGCATCGGCAACCGCGTGGCGTCGCGACCGCCTGGTGTTCAACCAGCAGCCGCTGGGTGAGGTGCTGGAGCAGATCGGCCACTACCACCGCGGCCTGATCTGGGTGCGCGACAACGACTTGCGCCGCTTGCCGGTCACCGGTGTCGTTGCAACCGATGACACTCACGCCCAGTTGCAATTGCTGCAGCGCACTTTGCCGCTACGCGTGCGGCAGTTCCCATGGTTGACCGTGATCGAGCGAGACGACGCACGGCAAAAGTAGGGCCTGCGCAGAAATAATTGATTGTTGCCACTGTCGGGTTTCAGAGGGCTGACGTCTTTCCTTTCGAGATTGATTTTTATTTCGCTGATTTCAGCAGGGGAGCGTTATGCCGTATCTGATCAGACAAACCGCCTTGAGCCTGGCGATCGTGACAGCGAGCTGCGTGGGTGTCAGCCTACCGGCCAGGGCGGTGGATCACCAACACGCCGTTGAGCAGGTATTCGATGTTGCGCCAGGCCCGCTTGACCAGGCACTGACGCGGTTTGCCGATCAGGCGGGGTTGCGCCTGATGGTTGCCAGTGAAGTAGTGACCCGCCAGCATTCGCAAGGGCTGCACGGGCGTTACGCGGTACAGCAGGGGCTTGATCGATTATTGTTGGGCAGTGGCTTGAGCGCCAGGCTCAGCGGCGATGTGATCCTGGTCGAAAGAACTCCTGCGCTGGGGGCGGCGCTGGAACTCGGTACCACCACCATCCAGGGCCAGGGT
>NZ_QLAD01000017.1:0-8639 GCF_024355235.1 Pseudomonas sp. S12(2018) | reverse complement strand
GCACCAGGCATTACCGTGCAGAATTCCACCGACCGGCTGTCGACCTACTTTTCTCGAGGTTTTGCCATCGAGAACATCCAGATCGATGGAGCGGCGCCCATGGCCCTGGGTACCACGGCAGGCAGCTTCTACTCGAACAAGAACTACAACCTGGTAGAGTTCGATCACGTCGAAGTCCTGCGTGGGGCCTCGGGTCTTTTCGGCGGCACTGGCGATCCGGGCGGCATCATCAACCTTGTGCGCAAGCGCCCATTGGACACCTATCAATTGAAGGTCGAGGCATCGGCCGGTTCCTGGGACAACTACCGTACGCAACTGGATGTCACCGGCCCTATGGCCTTCGACGGAAAACTGCGCGGACGATTGGTCACCGCCTACACGGACCGGCAGTATTTTCTCGACGAACGAAGCACCGAGCTGCCCACGATCTACGGTGTGCTCGAGGCCGACGTGCTGCCCGGCACTCGCCTGACCGTGGGCGGGCGTTACGAGCGTATTCATGAAAACGGTTCGGGAACCGGGCTTCCGCGTTTCAGCACCGGCGGTGATCTGGGCCTGCCACGCCATACCAACCTGAGCCAGAGCTGGGCTTATCAGGATGGCCGCTCGCAGGAACTGTTCGCCAAGATCGACCATGAATTGTCTGACCGCTGGAAAGTGAACCTGAGCTATACCCAGACGCAAGATGTGGGTATGAAAAAAGGCTCCTTTTCCGTGGGCGCGCTCAACCCGGTCACCGGGCTCGGCCCGATGTGGCTCGGTTCGAACTCTCGCTATCGGAGCGACCAGCAACTGTGGGACGTGAACGTTGCCGGAAAATTCGACCTGCTGGGCCGTGAGCATGAATTCCTCATGGGCGCCGACCATCAGCGCATCACCAGCCGCTGGCAGGGTACGCCACAATTGGCCGGTGCCTTTGGCGCCATCGATGTCTACGACCCGAAGTCGACCCCCTGGATCGAACCACCTATCCGCAAGGACTGGGTCAGCGACTATGACCCCAACTCGCAAGTGCAGTACGGGCTCTACTCCACGTTGCGGTTGCACGTTGCCGATCCGCTGCACCTGATCGTCGGCGCCCGGGTGCAACGCTACAAGTTCGACCAGGTCTACCGCGAGTTCGATGGCAGCACCGGGGCGTGGTCAGTGGCCTCGGACGTGTCGGTCCGTGAACCGACGAAGGTCGTGCCCTATGGCGGTGTTGTGTATGACCTGAATGAGGAGTGGTCGGCATACGCCAGCTACTCGGAAATCTTCAAGCCGCAGCAAAGCAACCTTCAAGGACCGCTGCCGGGCAGCCCGGTCGAGGCCATGACCGGTGAAACCTATGAAACCGGTATCAAGGGCGAGTTGTTCGGCGGTGCGTTGAACACCTCGATCGCGCTGTACTACACCAAGCGCGAAAACCAGGCCGTCGAAGACCCTGCCTACCCGTTGACCTCGGTGCTGTTCGGAGGCAACTGCTGCTACCTGACCCAGGGCAAGGTGGTCAGCAAGGGCATCGACCTTGAGGTCAGTGGTGAGGTGTTGCCGGACTGGAGCGTCATTGCCGGCTATACCTACAACAACAACCGTAACCGCAACAACGGTGATGTGTTCAGCGGGGTCACGCCCAAACACCTGTTCAAACTGTGGTCGACCTACCGTCTGCCGGGCGACTTCAATGACCTGAAGATAGGCGGTGGGGTCAATCTCCAGAGCGCGAACTATGTCAACGGTTCGGCATCGGTACTGGACCCTGCCACCGGCGCAGTGGTGGGCAACGAGCGCTACGAATACCGCCAGGCCGGCTATGCGGTGTGGAATGCCATGGCGGAGTACCGGCTTGATGATCACTGGTCGGTGCTTTACAACCTCAACAACGCGTTTGACAAGAAGTACTACTCCACTGTCGGCTCCTCGGCACTGGGCAACTGGTACGGCGATCCGCGCAATCACATGCTGACGTTGCGTGGTACGTTCTGGTAATCGCCAACGCCACAAAAAAGCCCGCAACGCTGCGGGCTTTTTCATGGGCGCCACCTGCCTCGACTACAGCGAGGCCAACCAGCGGTCCACCGCCGTATAGATCGCCTCGACATCCGCCACAATCCCGCCCATGCGCAGAAAATCGTGGGTCAGCCCCTGCTGCACCTTCAACGTCACCGAAGTACCGCTGGCCTCCAGCAGGCGGGCGTACTCCAGCCCTTCGTCAAACAGCGGGTCGTATTCGGCCAGGCTCACATACGCCGGGGCCAGTTCGCCCAGCCCGCTGGCCAGCAACGGCGAGACGCGCCAGTCCAGGTGCTGCGCCGGGTCGGCACTGTAATGGTGGTAGAACCATTCCAGCGTGGCGGTCTCGAGCAGGTAGTCCTGGGCATAGCGGCGATGCGAGTCGCGCTGGCGCGAGGTATCGGTGACCGGATAGAACAGTAGCTGCGCCCTGGGCTTGAGCTGCAACGCCTGTGGCTGCTTGACCGCCGTGATCGCCAGCACGGTGGCCAGGGTGGCGCCGACGCTGTCGCCCGCGAGTGTCACCCGCTGGTTGTCCAGGTGCAGCGCCGTGGCCTGTTCAGCCAGCCAGTTGGCGGCATCCAGCGCATCATGCACGGCGGTCGGGAACGGGTATTGCGGGGCCAGCCGGTAAGCCGGCGCCAGCACCGCCTGGCGCCCGCTTGCTGCCAGGCGGCGGCAGATGGAGTCATGGGAGTCCAGGCTGCCGACCACATAACCGCCACCATGAAAGAACAGCAGCGTTGGCAGCAACGCCGTGTCGCTGGCATCGGCGCGGTAAAGACGCGCCGCGATGGACTGGCCGTCGCGGGTTGGAATGCTCAGGGTAGTGACGTTGATGGCGCCTGGCGGGCAGGGGTCGAGCACTTGCGAGGTGGTTTCGAACTGCGTGCGCGCCAGTGCCAGATCAAGTTCGTGCAGCGCGCTGCTCTTGCCACTCAGGCGGCCCATCTGGGCCAGTTCTAGGAAGCCTTCGAGGTCGGGATCCAGAGGCATGTAGAGGTTCCTTGCAAAGCTATCGGTAAGCGCCGCCCCGGCTGACGGGGCGGCGGTGGTATCAACAGGTGACGCTGTGGCTTTCCTGCAACTGCTCCAGCACGCGGCGCAGCAGCTCGGGATGCTTGAGCATGTCGTAATGGCCGGCGGCCACCGGTTCGTTGAGTTGCGCCTGCACCAGGCGCAGCTGGGTCTGGCCTGCGCCGGCCCTGGCCCACCAGCACTGCGCTGGCACCTGCGTTGCGGGGAGCCCCTCGATGGCCTCGGACAATGCCTTGAGTTTCATGGCTACACGGAAGGTATGGGCCAGTTCTTCAGCGCCGATGGAGGCGAACGCCGAGGCGCTGATGACCTGGGCCTGCACCTGGGCAATCACCGTTTCGAGGTGGTTGGCAGGGCTGCTGGCGCGCACCTGCAACACCGGCAGCGCGTCACTTGGCACGCCCATGATGACACCCAGGAAGCTGCCAAGGTCTTCGCTCCAGTCCTCATCGGCTGCAGGCTGCGCAGGCGCAGATGACGGCAGAAAGCTGTCCACCAGGCCGAGGAAACCCACCCGCTGGCCCTGTTTCTCAAGCTCTTGCGCGACCAGCACCGCCAGGGTGCCGCCCAGTGACCAACCCAGCAGGTGGTAAGGACCGCTGGCCTGTTTCTGGCGGATGTACTGGGCATAGTCGATGGCCATGGCCTCGAGGGATTCGTCTTCCCAGCTACGCTCCAGCAGCATTCGACATTGCAGGCCATACACGCTGCGCTGGCCTTCCAGGCGGCGAGCCAGCGGCTCGTAGTCGAATACCGTGCCGAAGCCTGCGTGCAGGCAGAACAGCGGCCGCGCCTGTTCGACCGGGCTGTTGAGCAACAGCAACGGGTCGAGGGAAGACACCTGGGCCTCGTAGCCCGACAGCTCGGCGATGGTCGGCTTGCCGATCAGGTCGCGCAGTTTCAGTTCGATGCCCAGCTCCGGCTGGCTACGTACCCTGGACAGCACCTTGAGCACACGCAGCGAGTCGCCCCCCAGTTCGAAGAAGTTGTCGGTAACGCCAACCTGTTCGACCTCCAGCACCTGTTGCCAGATGGCCGCCAGGCCCTGCTCCAGCGTGTTGCGCGGGGCGATGAAGGCACGCGCCTTGAAGTCCGGATCGGGCAGGGCCTTGCGGTCGAGCTTGCCGTTGGGGTTGAGCGGGAAGGCGGCCAGCGCGAGGATCTGCGCCGGTACCATGTAGTCGGGCAGCTCGACCTGCAGTGCACCGCGCAGGCGTTCGCCCAGGTCACCGGCGTCGTCCGCCACCACGTAGCCGATCAGTTGCTTGCCGGCGCCGGTTTCACGTGCAACCACCACCGCGTCGGTCACCCCGGGTTGCTGGCGCAGGCGCGATTCGATTTCGCCCAGCTCAATGCGGAAACCGCGCACCTTGACCTGATTGTCCAGTCGGCCGAGGTAGTCGAACACGCCGTCGGCGCGCTGGCGCACCAGGTCACCGGTGCGGTA
The DNA here is from genome assembly GCF_024355235.1 of Pseudomonas sp. S12(2018). Classification (NCBI taxonomy): domain Bacteria; kingdom Pseudomonadati; phylum Pseudomonadota; class Gammaproteobacteria; order Pseudomonadales; family Pseudomonadaceae; genus Pseudomonas; species Pseudomonas sp. S12(2018). The sequence continues at coordinate 4,162 of NZ_QLAD01000017.1, read as the reverse complement.
CAGGCGGCTGCCATCGCCCGCGAACGGGTCGGCAACGAAGCGTTCGGCGCTGAGCCCGGGACGCTGGTGATAGCCGCGCGCCACGCCTTCGCCACCGAGGTACAGCTCGCCGGCCACGCCGTCGGGCACCGGGTTGAGCTGGTCGTCGAGTACGTACAGGGTACGTCGACCCACGCGGGTGCCGATGGGCGCATACACCGCACCGCACTGCTGGCTGGCGTCGACTTTCCACAGCAACGGCGTGACCACGGTTTCGGTGGGGCCGTAGCCGTTGGTGAGATAGGCCGGCTTGAGTGCACGCTTGACCAGCTCGAAGTTGGCCTCGGCCACCGCGTCACCACCAAAGCAGTACACCCGCACCGCCGGTGGCGGCGCTTCGACGCTGACGGCGTATTCGGCCAGTTGCTGCAGGTAGGCGGGCGGGAAGCAGGCGATATCGATGCTGTGCGCGTGCAGGGCCTGCCAGGTTTCCTCGGCAGTCCACAGGCGGTTGTCGCGCAGCACCAGCTGGCCGCCGCCGAGCAGGGTCGACTGCCAGCGTTCCTGGGCACCGTCGAAGGCGAACGACATGAACAGCAGCTCGCGGGTGCTGGCGTCCATCGCGTAGCGCTCGGCAATCGCCAGACAGTGCATGCGGATCTGCCCGTGGCTGACGGCCACTCCTTTGGGCTTGCCGGTGGAGCCGGAGGTGTAGATCAGGTAGGCGAGGTTGTCCGCGTCGGCGCGAGGCGCCGGGCAACTGGCGGGGTAGGTGTCCAGGGCCAGATGGTCAAGTGTGATCAGGGTGCCGGCACCGGCATCGGCAAACCGGTGCTGGAGTGAGCGTTGCGTCAGCAGCACCGGCATGCGCGCGTCTTCGACGATCCACTTGACGCGCTCCTGCGGGTAGTCGATGTCGAGCGGAACGTAGGCTGCGCCGGTCTTCATCACGGCATAGAACGCCACGATCACGTCGACCGAACGCTCCAGGGCAATGCCGACGCACACTTCAGGGCCGATGCCCTGCGCGATCAGGTGATGGGCCAGCCGGTTGGCGCGGGTTTCCAGTTCGCCGTAGCTCAACTGCACATCGGCGCAGGTGACCGCGATACGCTGCGGCTGCCGTTCGGCATGGCTGCGGATGCACTCGGCCAGCAGCGCCGGGTCGTGGCTCGGCGGCGCCAGTTGATTGTGTTGTGCAAGTGCCTGCTGTTCGTCGGCACTGAGCATCGACAGGCTGCCCAGGGTTGCTTGAGGGTTGTCGAGCAGGGCATCGAGCAAGGTTTCGAAGCTGGTGCGGATCTGCGCCGTGGCAGCCTCTGTGAAGCGGTTGCGCAGGTAGAGGAACTCGATCTTGAGGGTGCGGCCCAGGTTGATCGCCAGGTCCATGGCGAAGTTGGTGACGTCACGACTGTTCACCTCGCCAAAGCTCAACTGGTTCTGCTCGGCTTCCTGCAGACGGTCGTCCACCGGGTAGTTTTCGAACACGATGATGCTGTCGAACAGTGCCTGGCCGTTCTGCCCCGACCAGCGCTGCACGTCGGCCAGCGAGGCATGCTCCTGGTCACGAACCTCCAGGTTGTAGGTTTGCAGTGCTTGCAGCCACTGCGCCAGCGGCATGTGCGGCTGCGGGGTCTGAATGATCGGCAGGGTATTGATGAACAGCCCGAGCATTTCCTCGGCACCGGGCAGGCTGGCCGGGCGACCGGCCACGGTGGCGCCGAAGCACACGGTGGGCTGGCCGGTGTAGCGTTGCAACAGCAGCAGCCATACGGCTTGGATCAGTGTGTTGGGCGTGATACGCAGGCGCTGGGTCTGTTCGCGCAGGCGCTGGGTGCGTGCTTCGTCCCAGTGCAGGTACAGCGCTGCATGCCCTTGCAGGTCGCCGGCCGGACGCGGTGCAATGCTGCCGGCCAGCAGGGTCGGGCCTTCAAGGTCGTGCAGCTTGTGTTTCCAGAACTGCTCCAGGCTGGCCTGGGACTGATTCTGCAGCCATTGGATATGGTCGCGATATTGCCCGCGCTTTGCCGGTGGCGTGCGCCCGTGGTACAGCTCCAGCACTTCGCCGAGCAGGCGCGAGCTGGACCAACCGTCCATCAGGATGTGGTGGCTGGTCCAGATCAGGTGGTGCTTGTGCTCGCCCAGGTCGATCAGCGTCAGGCGCGTCAACGGCGCCTGCAGCAGATCGAAGCCTTCGGCGCAGTCCGCTTCAAGGATACGTTGCAGGGCCTTTTCATCGAACGTCGCGGCTTGCCTGGCCAAGCGACGCACCGGCAGGGTGGCGTGCTTGTACACCACTTGCAGCGGCTCATTCAGCTCGCTGGCCGACCAGAACCCGGTGCGCAGGATTTCATGGCGGGCAATCGCGGTGTTCCAGGCCGCGATGAACCGTTCGGGGTCCAACCCGATAACCGGTACGCTCATCTGGTTGATGTAGAGGCTGGCCTCGTTGGACTCCAGCGTGTGAAACAGCATGCCTTGCTGCATGGGCGAGAGTGGGTAGAGGTCCTGCACGTCGCTGCACGGTACTGGCAAACGGTCCAGTTGCGGCTGGCTAAGACGCGCCAGCGCGAAGTCCGATGGCGTCAGCCCCCTGTGCTGCGGGTCGCGACAATGCGCAATGACGGCCGCCAGTTCCAGGCAGAAGGCATCGGCCAGTTGCTGAACCGTCGCCTCCTCGAACATTTCGCTGCTGAAGCTCCAGTTCATGCTCAACTCGCCGCCATACACCTGGCCGTTGAGCGACAGCCAGTTGCCCAGCGTTGCGTGCGCACTCTGGTTGGCGCCGGTGCTTTCAGCGGCCGGTGCGAACAGCGCGCCCTCATTGCTGTCGAAGCTGGCGTCGAACTGGCCCAGGTAGTTGAAGGTGATGCGTGGGACGGGCAGTTCGCCCAGGGCCTGACGCGCGCTCCCATCGCCAAGAAAGCGCAGTGCGCCGTAGCCGATGCCCTTGTTGGGAATGGCGCGCAGCTGTTCCTTGATTGCCTTGATCGACTCGCCCATACCGCTGGCGGGGGTGAGCTTGACCGGGAACACGCTGGTGAACCAACCCACGGTACGGGTCAGGTCGATCGTGTCGAACAGGTCTTCGCGGCCATGGCCTTCCAGCTCGATCAGGCTGCTTGGCGAGCCGCTCCAACGGCCGATCACGCGTGCCAGTGCGGTCAGCAGCAAATCGTTGATCTGTGTGCGATAGGCCGCCGGTGCCTCCTGCAGCAGTTGGCGGGTGAGCTGCGTGTCGAGGCGGCTTTGCACGCTGCGTGCGTGGCGGTTCAGCAAGCTGCCGTTTGGGCGCTCGCAGGGCAGTGTGGTGGGTACATCCTGCAGTTGCGCCTGCCAGTAGTGCAGTTCCTTTTGCAGGGCCTCGCTGTGTGCATAGCCTTGCAACTGCTCGGCCCAGGCCTTGACCGAGCTGGTTTTGCCCGGCAGTTTCGTCGGCTGGTTTACCAGCCGTTGCTGGTAGGCCAGTTGCAGGTCTTCGAAGAGGATGCGCCACGACACGCCATCCACCGCCAGGTGGTGAATGACCAACAGCAGGCGCTGCTGGCCATCGGGCAGGGTCGCCAGCAGGGCGCGCAGCAGCGGGCCTTGCTGGATGTTCAGGCTGGCCTGGGCGCGATTGGCCCATTCGTTGAGCGCAGGCTCGTCAGCGACTTCGGCCTGCCACAGCAATTTGCAGGTCGGGTCCACTGGCAGGTAGCGAGCCCCTGGATGTTCGCCGTCGAGGGAGAACACCAGGCGCAAGGCATCGTGGTGTTCCAGCAGCGCGTGCAAGGCATGGTCCAGTACGGCTGCATCCAGCGGCCTGGATGGTTCGAGCATCACCGATTGATTGAAGTGATGCGGTTCGGGGGTATCGCTGAGCAAGAACAGTTGCTGGATCGGCAGCAGGGGCGTGGTGCCGAGCACGGGGCCCTGATCGATCTGCTGCGTGGTGTCGGCGACCTGCGCGACACTGGCCAGGCTCTTGATGGTCTGGTGCTGGAACAGGTCTTTGGCGCTGAAGCGGATCCCGCTCTGGCGGGCACGGCTGACCACCTGGATCGAGATGATCGAGTCGCCACCGAGCTCGAAGAAGTTGTCGTCCAGACCAATGCGCGGCAGCTTGAGCACGTCTTGCCACAAGGTGGCGATGCGTTTTTCCATTTCGGTCTGCGGTGCCACGTATTCACGCTGCAGCAAG
>NZ_QLAD01000016.1:0-32199 GCF_024355235.1 Pseudomonas sp. S12(2018) | reverse complement strand
ATTATTTGAAAAGGATATAATTGTAAGTTGTCAGAAATAAAATATTGAAGTGTTGTATTCTGATATTTATAAAATTCGCTTTCCGATGGCCAAGAGGCACACACAAAAAGGGCCGGTGCACGTGCACCAGCCCTTCCTCATCAACCGAGCACTATCAATGCTCAGCCACCGTCTCTCGCCTCACTACCTGCCCCCCATGCTCATCCTTCTCCAGCAACGGAATCTCCTTGCCCTCGGCATCGAACAGCTTGCCGTCTTCGAAGTAGTCGCCGTCACGCAGCCCGGAAATGTCCGAGTAGTTCAGCGTGCGCTCGGAGGCGGCCACGAACACCGACTGATGATCGGAGTTGCCGGTCTTGAAGTGGTTGAACACCAGGTTCAGCAGAATCGCCATGATCGCCGACGAGCTGATGCCGGAGTGGAAGATGGTCTCGAACCAGTTCGGGAACTGCGCGTAGAAGTTGGGCGCGGCAATCGGGATCATGCCGAAGCCCAGTGAGGCGGCCACGATGATCAGGTTCATGTTGTTGCGGTAGTCCACCTTGGACAGCGTGCGGATACCACTGGCCGCCACGGTGCCGAACAGCACGATCCCCGCGCCACCCAGTACCGAGGTCGGTACGGCGGCAATCACCCGGCCCATGATTGGCAGCAGGCCCAGCACCACCAGGATCACGCCACCGGTAGCCACCACGTAGCGGCTCTTCACCCCGGTCACGGCCACCAGGCCGACGTTCTGGGCGAATGCGCTCTGGGTGAACGAACCGAAGATCGGCGCCAGGATGCTCGAGGCCATGTCGGCACGCAGGCCATCGCCCAGGCGCTTGGAGTCGACCTTGGTGTCGATGATCTCACCTACCGCGAGGATGTCGGCCGAGGTTTCCACCAGGGTCACCATGATCACGATGCACATCGACAGGATGGCCGCGATATGGAAGGTCGGCATGCCGAAGTGGAATGGGGTAGGGAAGGCCACCAGCGGACCTTCGAGCACCTTGCTGAAATCAGCCATGCCCAGCGACCAGGCGATCAGGGTGCCGAACACCATCGCCAGCAGGATCGACAGCCGCGAGATCGCCGCGCTGCCCAGCTTGCTCAGTATCAGCACGATCAGGAAGGTCACCGCCGCCAGGCCGATGTTGGACATGCTGCCGAAGTCCGGTGCCTTGCTGTTGCCGCCCATGACCCAGCGCGCCGCGACCGGCATCAGGGTCAGGCCGATGGTGGTGATCACGATGCCGGTCACCAGTGGCGGGAAGAACTTGGTGATGCGCGAGAACACCGGGGTGATCAGAAACCCGATCAACGAGGCCGCCATCACCGCGCCCAGCACCCCCGGCAGGCCGCCGCCGCCCTCGCTGCTGAGAATCGCGCCCATGGTGGCCACGCCGGCAAACGAAACGCCCTGTACCAGCGGCAACTGGCAACCGAAGAACGGCAGGCCCAGGGTCTGCAGCAGGGTCGCCAGGCCACCGGCAAACAGCGATGCGGCAATCAGCAGGCCGATGTCGGCCGGGCCCAGGCCGGCCGCCTGGCCGAGAATCAGCGGTACCGCGACGATACCGCCGTACATGGTGAGTACGTGTTGCAGCCCGTACGCCAGGTTGGCGCCGAGCCCCAGGTTCTCGTCTTCAGGACGTGATGCCGTGGACGTGTCGGGGGAGGACGTAGTCATGGGAGCAGGTTCTCTGTTTTATTGTTGTGGCGCTACTGTAGACAACTCGTGCCATTCATTGCCAGAACAATTGTATACAATTTTTAGATTGGCACAGGAACAGTCAGGTCATTGGTTTGGGTGCAGGCGTGGATGCAGTTATCGTTCCAACACGCAGCACCAGGCCCGCCAGGGCTGGGTCCGGTGGCATGAACGGCTGTTTGAAAGCTGTCTGGGTGGACAGGAAGGCGGGGCGGGGTCAGGTCGGTAGCGGGCTAAAAGATTTCAAATGTCGATGAGTTGATGGAATTCGCGCTCCAGTTCGGTGCGATCGGCCAGGTTGAGCTCCACCAGGCGGCACAGGTGCTCCAGCGAATCGAGGTCGATGTGCTCGCAGATAAACCCCAGCTGGGTGTCGTCGACATGGCGCAGTTCCACCGTCATGGTGACAAACGCCTCTTCACCCAGGCGTATCTGCGCAGCGAACGGCCGCTCGAGGTCGGCGTCCCAGGCCTTGGGCGCCTCGATCAGCAGGCCCTTGAGCGACAGGTCGAGCAGGTTGACCGGCCAGCGTCGTTCGCCCTGGAGCAGTTCGGTCGGTGCATCGAAGGGTATGCGCTGGAAGCGCCGGCGTTCTGGGTGATCGCTCATGGTGGAGGCCCTTTGCAGTAGAACCTGGCTGGAACCTGACTGACTATAGCTCAGGGCTTGCCAGCATGATCGCGAACGCGCATAACGAGACTGTGGGCGGGGCTGCAGGCTCTAGACCAAAGCAAGTATGGCAATGCGCCAAGACTCGCCCTAGACTCGATGGGCGGTCTTTCATATCCACTAGCTGGAAGCAAACCATGAACAACAATAATAGCCTGCTACGCCATATACCATGGCTGCTGCTGGCAGTCCTGGGGGCCTGTGCGCTGGGTGTGGTTGCCCTGCGCCGTGGCGAAGCGATCAACGCCTTGTGGATTGTGGTTGCCTCGGTAGCCCTCTACCTGGTCGCCTACCGTTACTACAGTCTGTTCATCGCCACCAAGGTGATGCAGCTGGACCCGCGCCGGGCCACCCCGGCGGTGCTCAACAACGATGGTCTGGACTACGTGCCGACCAACAAGCACATCCTGTTCGGTCACCACTTCGCGGCCATCGCCGGCGCCGGCCCGCTGGTGGGCCCGGTACTGGCTGCGCAGATGGGCTATCTGCCCGGTACGCTCTGGCTGATCGCCGGCGTGGTACTGGCCGGTGCAGTGCAGGACTTCATGATCCTGTTCCTGTCCACCCGCCGCAACGGTCGCTCGCTGGGCGACATGGTGCGTGAGGAAATGGGCCGCATTCCCGGCACCATCGCCCTGTTCGGCTGCTTCCTGATCATGATCATCATCCTTGCGGTGCTGGCGCTGATCGTGGTCAAGGCCCTGGCCGAAAGCCCATGGGGCATGTTCACGGTGATGGCGACCATCCCCATCGCGATGTTCATGGGCGTGTACATGCGTTATATCCGCCCGGGCCGCATCGGCGAGATCTCGCTGATCGGTGTGGTGCTGCTGTTGCTGTCCATCTGGCTGGGGGGCCTGGTGGCCGCCGATCCGGTGTGGGGCCCGGCGTTCACCTTCACCGGCGTGCAGATCACCTGGATGCTTGTGGGCTATGGCTTCGTCGCCGCCGTGCTGCCGGTATGGCTGGTGCTGGCGCCGCGTGACTACCTCTCTACCTTCCTCAAGATCGGTACCATCATTGCCCTGGCCATCGGCATCCTGGTGCTGGCGCCCGAGCTGAAGATGCCGGCGCTGACCCAATTCACCGACGGCACCGGCCCGGTGTGGAAGGGCACCCTGTTCCCGTTCCTGTTCATTACCATCGCCTGTGGCGCGGTATCGGGCTTCCATGCGCTGATCTCCTCGGGCACCACGCCCAAGCTGCTGGACAACGAAGTCAACGCCCGCTACATCGGCTATGGCGGCATGCTGATGGAGTCGTTCGTCGCGATCATGGCCATGGTTGCCGCCTCGGTGATCGAGCCGGGCGTGTACTTCGCCATGAACAGCCCGGCCGCGGTGGTCGGTGCCGACGTGGTGTCGGTGGCGCAGACAGTCAGCAGTTGGGGCTTTGCCATCACCCCCGAGCAGCTCGAGGCGGTCGCCCGGGACATCGGCGAGCACACCGTGCTGGCCCGTGCCGGTGGTGCGCCGACCCTGGCGGTGGGTATCGCACAGATCCTGCACCAGGTACTACCGGGTGAAAACACCATGGCGTTCTGGTACCACTTCGCGATCCTGTTCGAAGCCCTGTTCATCCTCACTGCGGTAGACGCCGGTACGCGTGCCGGGCGCTTCATGCTGCAGGACCTGCTGGGCTCGTTCGTGCCGGCGCTCAAGCGCACCGAGTCGTGGGGCGCCAACCTGCTCGCCACCGCCGGCTGTGTGGCGTTGTGGGGCTACCTGCTGTACCAGGGCGTGATCGACCCGCTGGGTGGCATCAACACCTTGTGGCCGCTGTTCGGCATCTCCAACCAGATGCTGGCCGGTATCGCGCTGATGCTCGGCACCGTGGTGCTGATCAAGATGAAGCGCCAGCAGTACATGTGGGTCACCCTGGTGCCGGCGGTATGGCTGCTGATCTGCACCACCACCGCAGGCTTCATCAAGCTGTTCGACCCGAACCCGGCGGTGGGCTTCCTGGCCCTGGCCAACAAGTACAGCGCGGCGCTGGACGCCGGTCAGGTACTGGCCCCGGCCAAGGACATCGCGCAGATGCAGCACGTGATCTTCAACGCGTACACCAACGCGACGCTGACCGCGCTGTTCCTGTTCGTGGTGTTCAGCATCCTGTTCTTCGCGCTCAAGGTCGGTATCCGCGCCTTGAACAAGAAAGAACGTACCGACAAGGAATCGCCGTTCCAGGCCTTGCCGGACGCGTAAACCAAGAGGATTGCAGACATGTTCAACGATCTCGGTCGACTGGGTAAGTACCTGGGGCAGGCAGCCCGCCTGATGGTCGGCATGCCCGACTACGACAATTACGTCGAGCATATGCAAACCCGGCACCCCGACCTGCCGCCGATGACCTACGAGGAGTTCTTCCGGGAACGCCAGGAGGCGCGCTACGGCGGCAAGGGCGGGCCCAAGTGCTGTTGAAAGACGGCACCGCCCGCGTGTGACAAACCTGTGGGAGCCCGGGCAGCCGGGCTCCCACAGTCATTTCAGTGTTCAGGAGATTTTCCGTGCAACCCATTCCCGTCACCGTGCTCAGCGGTTTTCTGGGGGCCGGCAAGACCACCTTGCTGCGTCACCTGCTCAAGGCCGAGCACGGCCTGAAAATCGCCGTGATCGAAAACGAGTTCAGCGACGCCGGCATCGACACCCAACTGCTGGGCGACGAACCGGTGCAGGTCATGACCCTGGCCAACGGCTGCGTGTGCTGCACCATCCACACCGACCTGACCAAGGCGCTGTTCCTGCTGCTGGAGCGTCTGGACAGCGGCGAAATCGCCTTCGACCGGCTGGTGATCGAGTGCACCGGCCTGGCCGACCCGGCACCGGTGGCGCAGACCTTCTTCATCGACGAAGAGCTGCGCGAGCGCTACATCCTCGACGGCATCATCACCCTGGTGGATGCCGCGCATGCCGACCTGCACCTGACCCAGACCATCGCCCAGGCCCAGGTCGGGTTTGCCGATCGCCTGCTGGTGAGCAAGACCGACCTGGTCGATGCGGCCGCGTTCGAGGCTTTGAGCCAGCGCCTGGCGCGGATCAACCGACGTGCGCCGATCCGTGTGGTGGACAACGGCAGGATCGACCTGGCCGAGCTGCTGGATGTGCGCGGGTTCAACCTCAACGCCAGCCTCAACCTGCGGCCTGTTGTGGCGGCGGGCAACAGCCTGGACCGGATCTCCAGCATGGTGCTGCGTACCGATGTGCCGCTGGATATCGACCGGCTGAGCGAGTTCATGAACCAATTGCTGGAGGCGCATGGCAAGCAGCTGTTGCGCTACAAGGGCGTGTTGAACATTGCTGGGGAGGATCGGCGGCTGGTGTTTCAGGGCGTGCTGAAGCTCTATGGCTTCGACTGGGATACCGAGTGGGCCGAAGGCGAACAGCGCGAGAGTGTGATGGTGTTCATTGCCGATGACCTGCCCGAGGCGAAGATTCGCGAGGGGTTCGAGGCCTTGGGTCGCCCCTGAGGGCCCATCGCGGGTCAAGCCCGCTCCCACAGGTTTACTACCCATCTGGAGGGCTATGAAATCCTGTGGGAGCGGGCTTGACCCGCGATGCCACAAAAAAGCCCGGCTGGGAGCCGGGCTTTTTCACATCAGGTACCTGCGATCAGTTGCCGTACACCGGCAGCTTGGCACAGATGGCCTTGACCTTCTCGCGAACGGCGTCGATCACCGCTTCGTTGTTCAGGTCGTCCAGGATGTCGCAGATCCAGCCCGCCAGTTCCTTGCACTCTGCTTCCTTGAAGCCGCGAGTGGTCACGGCCGGGGTGCCGAAGCGCAGGCCGGAAGTGACGAACGGGGAGCGTGGGTCGTTTGGCACGGAGTTCTTGTTGACGGTGATGAAGGCTTTGCCCAGGGCAGCGTCTGCGTCCTTGCCGGAGATTTCCTGCTTGATCAGCGACAGCAGGAACAGGTGGTTTTCAGTACCGCCCGACACCACGTCGAAGCCGCGCTCGATGAACACGCCGGCCATGGCCTGGGCGTTCTTCACCACTTGCTGCTGGTAGGCCTTGAACTCAGGCTGCAGCGCTTCCTTGAAGCAGATCGCCTTGGCCGCGATCACGTGCTCCAGCGGGCCGCCCTGGGCGCCCGGGAATACGGCGGAGTTCAACTTCTTCTCGATGTCGGCGTTGGCACGGGCCAGGATCAGGCCGCCACGTGGACCGCGCAGGGTCTTGTGGGTGGTGGTGGTGACCACGTCGGCGAACGGCACCGGGTTCGGGTAAACGCCAGCGGCGACCAGGCCAGCCACGTGGGCCATGTCGACGAACAGGTAGGCACCGACCTTGTCGGCGATTTCGCGGAAGCGCGGGAAGTCCAGCACCTGCGAGTAGGCCGAGAAACCGGCCACGATCATTTTCGGCTTGTGCTCGACCGCCAGGCGCTCGACTTCGTCGTAGTCGATCAGGCCGTTGGCGTCGATGCCGTACTGGATGGCGTTGTACAGCTTGCCCGAGGACGACACGGCAGCGCCGTGGGTCAGGTGGCCGCCGTGGGCCAGGCTCATGCCCAGGATGGTGTCACCGGCCGACAGCAGGGCCAGGTAGACGGCAGCGTTGGCCTGGGAGCCGGCGTGCGGCTGCACGTTGGCGTAGTCGGCGCCGAACAGCTGCTTGGCGCGGTCGATGGCCAGTTGCTCGACCACGTCGACGTATTCGCAGCCACCGTAGTAGCGCTTGCCCGGGTAGCCTTCGGCGTACTTGTTGGTCAGTACCGAGCCTTGAGCTTCCATCACCGCAGGGCTGGTGTAGTTTTCCGAAGCGATCAGCTCAATGTGCTCTTCCTGGCGCTGAGCTTCTTGCTCCATGGCGGCAAAGAGATCGGCGTCGTACTTGGCAATGGTCAAATCACGGCTGAACATGGCGGTCCTCAAGGATCGTGCTGAAATAGGCGGGCATTCTACCTCATCGGCTTTTGTCTGGCATATGAAAGGGCATCATGTCGCAGACAAGCGGGGCTCATTCAGGCTCGGTGTGAACTTATCGCGGGTCAAGCCCGCTCCCACAGGTCTGGTATCCGCTCTCGGGGGCCGAGAACATCCTGTGGGAGCGGGCTTGACCCGCGATGCGTCATTCGAACATGAACAACGTTTCGTTGCTGAACTGCGCCTCGAACTGGTTGGCCGGCATCGGCCGCCCGAACAGGTAGCCCTGCACCTCGTCGCAACCGTGCTCGCGCAGAAACTCCAGTTGCTCATGGGTCTCCACACCCTCGGCGATCACCGCCAGGTTCAGGCTGTGGGCCATGGCGATGATGGCGCGGGCGATCTGCGCATCCTGCTCGCCCTCGGGCAGACCGTCGACGAAGGTGCGGTCGATCTTGAGCACGTCGATGGGGAACTGCTTGAGGTAGTTGAGCGACGAGTAGCCGGTGCCGAAGTCGTCCACCGCAATGCTCAGCCCCAGATTCTTCAGGCTGTCGAGGATCACCATCGCCTCGTTGACCTCGCGCATCAGGATGCTTTCGGTCAGTTCCAGCTCCAGGCACGCCGGCGGCAGCCCGGTATCGGCCAGGATGGTGGCGATGCGCGTGCCCAGTTGGCCATCGGAGAACTGGCGCGCCGAAATGTTCACCGACACCTTGGGCACTCGCACCTTGGCCTGGTGCCAGGCCTTGAGCTGGCGGCAGGCTTCGCTGATGACCCAGTCGCCCACGTCCACCACCAGCCCCAGCTCCTCGATCACCGGGATGAAGTCGCCCGGCGGCACCAGCCCGCGGCGCGGGTGGCGCCAGCGCAGCAGGGCCTCGGCACCGGTCAGGCGCTTGCCGTCGCCGCTGAACTGCGGCTGGTAGTAGAGGATGAATTCGTTCTGCTCCAGCGCATGACGCAGGTCGCTTTCCAGCTCCAGGCGCTCCAGCGCACTGGCGTTCATGTCGGCCTGGTAGAACTGGAAGTTGTTCTTGCCGCGCTCCTTGGCGTGGTACATCGCGGTGTCGGCGTTCTTCATCAGCTGGCTCAGCTCGCTGCCATCCTGCGGGCTGAGGGCGATGCCGATGCTGGCAGTGACGAAGAACTCGCGGTTCTCCAGCACGAACGGTCGCACCAGGCTGCCCAGGATCTGCTCGGCCACGTGGATCGCGCGGTTGAGCGCGATTTCGCGGGTGGCCTTGGGTTGCAGCAGCAAGGTGAATTCGTCGCCGCCCATGCGCGCCACGGTGTCGTCGTCGTGTACGCAGTCGAGCAGGCGTTCGGCCATGTCCTTGAGCATGCGATCGCCTGCGGCATGCCCCAGGGAGTCGTTGATCGGCTTGAAACGGTCCAGGTCCAGGAACATCAGCACCACCCAGGCCTTCTGCCGCTCGGCCTGCTGCAGCGCGGTGTGCAGGCGGTCCTGGAACAGCGTGCGGTTGGGCAGGTGGGTCAGGGCGTCGTAGTAGGCCAGGCGGTGAATGCGCTGTTCGCTGGCCTTGCGCTCGCTGATGTCGGTGAAGAAGCACACGTAGCTGGCCAGGTCACCCTCGTCGTCGAGCACCGCGGTGATGCCGACCCACGCCGGGTAGTGCTCGCCGCTGCGGCGCTTGAGCCAGACCTCGCCCTCCCAGGTGCCGCGCTGGTGCAGTTGCTTGAGCACGTAGTTGAGGTGGGCTTCCTGCTGTTCGTCGACGGTGAGCAGGCTCGGCAACTGGTCGAGCACGTCGCTCACCGCGTAGCCGCTGACCCGGCTGAAGGCTTCGTTGGCCTGCACGATGTAGCCGGCCGGGTCGGTGATCAAGATCGCCGAGGTGGAATGCTCGAACACCGTGGCGGCCATGCGCAGGTCTTTCTCGGCGCGGCGTTGCTGGCTGATGTCGCGGCCGACGCCCAGGATGCCCTCGAAATGGTTGTGCTCGTCCCACACCAGTACCACGCGCAGCTCGATCGGGATCTTGCGGCCGTCGGCGCGCAGACAGTCGAACAGGAACAGCTGGGTGGTCACCTCGGTGCGCAGGCGCTCCAGCGCGGCGGGTTCCTCGAGGGCCCGCTTGACCCGTTCGAACAGGGTGAACACGCCGGTCAGCTGCGCCGGGTTGGCAATGGTCGACTGCCAGCCGTTGGCGAAGATCCACGCCACGTCGTAGCCCAGTACCGTCTGCACCGAGGGGCTGACGTAGTTGAGCTGCAACTGCGGGTCGGTGGAGAAGATCACGTCGCTGATGCTCTCGGCGAGCATGCGGTAGCGCTGCTCGCTGTCGCGCAGCGACTCGCTCGCTTCGATCTGGTCGGTGACGTCCTTGCCCACCCCGATGATGCGCAGCACCGTGCCGTCAGGGTCGCGGGTCAGGGCCTGTTCGCGAATGTCGTAGCGCCGCCAGCTCTGGTCGTGGTGAAGAAAACGCAGTTGGCAATGCAACTGCTCCACATAGCCGCTCTGGCGCTGCTGCTGGCGCATCTGGCGAAACAGCTCGGCGTCCTGCGGGTGCAGCAGCACCTCCCAGAAGTACTCGCCCATCTGCGCCAGCTCGCTGCGCGAATAGCCCAGGGTCTGGCCCAGGTGGCGGTTGCTGAAGATCATGCGCAGGCTGTGCACATCCTGCACGTACAGCTGGTCGGGCACGGTGCGCACCACGTCCGACCAGAAGCTTTCGCGCTCCAGCAGCGACAGCTCCACGCGCTTGCGGCTGGTGATATCGCTGATGCTCAGGATCACGGCCTGGTAGTCACGCCGTGCCTGGGGGAAGCGCACCATCAGCCACAGGTGCTGGTCCTGGCCCTGGGGGTCGCTGAGCCGCACTTCCAGCTCCAGCAGGCGCAGGTCCTGCACCACTGCCTCGACCAACTGCATGCCCACCCCGTCGGCGCCCGGCGAGTGGCCTTCGATCAGGCGCTGCCAGGCGCTCTCGCAGCAGCCGGCGCCCAGCAGTTGCAGGGCCACCTGATTGACTTCGGTAACCTTCAGCTCGCCCAGCAGGCTGTGGCGCAGCGATACATCCTGGGCCAGGCGCTGGGCCAGCTCGGCTGTGCTGCGCAGGCGCAGGCGTTCCAGCAGTTCGGTCAGCCCCGACAGGTCGAGTACGCACAAGGCCACGCCCGTGCCTTCGAAGATGTCCTGATAGCGTCGCCGACCTTCCTGCAGGGCGCGGTGGCGGCGGCGCATGCTGATCAGCGCCAGCAGCGGGATCAGCGCGCACACCAGGCCCAGCACGCACTTGCCGATCAAGGCCGGCAGCAGTTGCTGGCGGCTGTGGGCGGCATCGAACAGGCCGCGCAGTTGCCAGTCGCTGTTGTCCAGGTACGCCAGCAGCACGCTTTGCGGCGGCTCGATGCTGGCGTCGCGCGCATCGAGCGGCGGCGCGTGGCGATCGATGACCTGGGCCGTGCGGCTGTTTTCCAGCAGCCACAGCGGTGGCGCGGCGTGATCCAGGGGTTGGCTCAGTTGCTGGTAGTACTCCGGGGCCAGGCGCAGCAGCCAATAGCCACGGGTGTCGCTGTCGGGGTGCTGCAGCAGCAGGTAGACCAGGCTGTTGTCGTCGCTGTTGCTGAAGTAGTACGGGCGGTCCTGGCCCAGGTGCAGCAGCTCCTGGAGCGCCTTGCGGTCGGCACTGATGCCCGCGCTGTCGCGCAGCAACGCGCCCTGGGCGTCCACCCACACCAGGCTGCGCAGGGCGGGCAGGCGTGCGTGCAGGTGTTCGAGCAGCGGCGGCAGGTCGGTGACGGCCGGTGCGGCAGGGTAGGGTTGCAGCAGGGTGAGGGCTTTTTGCGCGTTCAATGCCAGGCTCAGGTTGAGCTGGCTGGCCAGTTCGGCACTTGCATCTAGGCTCTGCTGGCGGCGATCGGCCTGGGTATGGCGGAACTGCTCGAACACCTGCCAGAACAGCAGCGCGAGCAACAGCAGCACCAGGATGGCCAACGCGCCTTTGAGCGAGCCACGCAAGGGCGAACCGGACGCACTCGTGGCTTTGCGCGGGGATGAAGGCTGAGTCAGATTGGTCAAACGCTGTTCCTGCGTGAGGCTGTGGCAGGTGATCGCTACGCAGCGACAAGCGGCGCAGTGTGCGGTAGTCCTGTCGCATCCCGGTTCCAGGCGCGCACTATAAGCTGCACGCCCGAAGGGCGGCTAGCATGCCTTGAAGTGTGGCAAAGTGCCAGTCCTGTTCGTCAGCGGAATGGTTTCCTGCTTTTTGATACAAATTGCACACGCTGTGTTGATTGCAATGTGCCATTTCCCTATCTAGGATGTGCCCCCTCACTTAAGGCAGCGAACCCACGGATGGGTGTTTGACGCTGTTTTGGTAGGCCCCGTGCCGCCTGGGCTTTTTCGGTCGGCGCGGGGCCTGCAGTCCAACTACAGGCCAAGGATGTCCTACTCAAGCAAGTTGCACGCTCGTTACCACGAGGTTGCCCGGCAGGCTGTATCACCAGACTGTTTTGCGGGCGAGGACGTGCGTTTTTCCAGTGAGTACGAAGCACTGGAAGGCGAGTTGAACAAGGCTCAGTCCGTTCACGAGAGCGGCCAGATCGACTGGCTCCGCGTGCTCGAGAACAGCGAGACGCTGCTGCGCACACAGTCCAAGGACCTGCGGGTTGCCGCCTGGTTGACGTGGGCGTTGTATCAACGCGAATCCTTCCCGGGCCTGCTGGCCGGCGTGGGACTGTTGCAGCACCTGTGCGAGCAGCACTGGGCGCAGGTGCACCCAGCCAAGCCGCGCACGCGGGCCGCGGCCATCGGCTGGCTGGTGCCGCGCCTGGAGCAGGTACTGGGTGAAAACGTCGCGATCAAGGAGCAACTGGCGCTGTTCCGCCGCCTGGTCGACAGCCTGCAGGCGCTCGATGCAGCCCTGACCACGCACCTGGGCGATGAGGCGCCGCTGTTGCTGCCGTTGTGCCGACGCCTGTCGAGCATGGTGCAACGTGCTGCCGACAATCAGCCCGAACCTGGGGCCGTGGGCGCGGTCGTGGCCCAGGTCAAGCAGGCCGCCACCCAGTTGCTCACCCCCGGCGCCCCCGTCGACAGCGAAAAAGACGCGCACAAGGTGTTACGCACCCTGCAGGATGGCGCTCGACCGTTATCGAACTGGTGGCTCAAGCAGAAGGCCACCGACGTGCGCGCCTTGCGCCTCAACCGCACGCTGCTGTGGTTGCAGATCGACGCGGTGCCCGAGCGCAATGCCGAACAGGTGACCGTGCTGCGCGGGTTGCCGGTCGACCGCCTGAAGATCTACCAGGAACGCTTTGCCAACGGCCAGTACGCCGACCTGCTGATGGAGCTCGAGGCCAGCCTGGCCAAGTCGCCGTTCTGGTTCGACGGCCAGCGCATGGTCTGGGAGTGCCTGCTGGAGCTCAACGCCGAGCAGGGCATGCGCGAGGTGGAGTTCCACTTCGCGCAACTGCTGCAGCGCCTGCCCGGGGTGGTGGAGCTGCGCTTTCATGACGGTACGCCGTTTGCCGACCCGGCGACGCGGGGCTGGATCAACGCCAGCGTCATGCCGCACCTGCAGAGCACCAGCGCACCGCGCAAGGTCGAGACCGACCTCGCGACCAGCCTGCCACCCTGGGAGCTGGCCCTGGAGGCGGTGCTGCCCGTGCTGCGCAAGGACGGCCTCAAGCCTGCCGTGCAGATACTCAAGCAGGGCATGCAGGCGGCTCAAGGCGGGCGTGTGCGCTTTTTCTGGCAGCTCAGCCAGGCGCGGCTGTGCTTTCTGGCCAAGAAGTACGAACTGGCCAAGACCCAGCTCGAAGCCCTAGATCACGAACTGCAACAGGCCGGCCTGCATCAGTGGGAGCCGGACCTGGCACTGGAAGTACTGCGTCTGCTGCACAGCTGTTGTGAGCTGCTGCCGCAGAACCACGCCGTGCGCGAACGCAAGGATGAGGTTTATCGCAGGCTGTGCCACCTCGACCTCGAAGTGGTACTCGACTAGGCCCCCGGGCCGCAAACGCAAGGAGAAAAGCCATGGCCAAAGAAGGCTCGGTAGCCCCCAAGGAACGCATCAACGTCACGTTCAAACCTGCCACGGGCGGTGCCCAGGAAGAAATCGAACTGCCCTTGAAGCTGCTCGCGATCGGTGACTACACCCAGCGTCCGGACGAACGCAAGGTAGAGGACCGCAAGCCCATCAGCATCGACAAGATGACGTTTGACGAAGTGCTCGCCAAGCAGGAGTTGAGCCTGACCCTCAGCGTGCCCAACCGCCTGCAGGACGACGAAAGCGCCAGCGATGAGCTGGGCATCAGCCTGCGGGTCAACTCCATGAAGGACTTCAACCCGGCCAGCCTGGTCGAGCAGGTGCCAGAGCTCAAGAAGCTGATGGAACTGCGCGATGCGCTGGTGGCACTCAAGGGCCCGCTGGGCAACGCACCGGCTTTTCGCAAGGCCATCGAAGGCGTGCTCGCCGACGATGAGTCGCGCACCCGCGTACTCGGCGAACTGGGCCTGAGCGCCACGCCGACCACCGACGCTTGAGCCTCCCCCGTCAAGGAAGAACACCATGAGCACCAGCGCAGCACAGCAAACCAGCAGCACCGAAGGCGAGTACAGCATTCTCGACAACATCATCGCGCAAACCCGCCTGACGCCCGACGATGAAGCCTATGACATTGCCAAGCGCGGCGTGTCGGCCTTCATCGAAGAGCTGCTCAAGCCGCACAACGACGGCGAACCGGTCAAGAAGGCCATGGTCGACCGCATGATCGCCGAGATCGATGCCAAGCTCAGCCGCCAGATGGACGCGATTCTCCACCACCCCGACTTCCAGTCGCTGGAGTCGGCCTGGCGTGGCCTGCAGTTGCTGGTCGACCGCACCAACTTTCGCGAAAACATCAAGATAGAAATTCTCAACGTCTCCAAGCAGGACCTGCTGGACGACTTCGAGGACTCGCCCGAAGTCATGCAGGCCGGTCTCTACAAGCACATCTATACCGCAGAGTACGGCCAGTTCGGTGGCCAGCCGGTGGGCGCGATCATCGCCAACTACTTCATGTCGCCCAGCTCCCCCGACGTCAAGCTGATGCAGTACGTCTCCAGCGTTGCGTGCATGTCCCATGCGCCGTTCATCGCCGCTGCCGGTCCGAAGTTCTTCGGCCTCGAAAGCTTCACCGGCCTGCCGGACCTCAAGGATCTCAAGGACCACTTCGAAGGCCCGCAGTTTGCCAAGTGGCAGAGCTTTCGCCAGTCCGAGGACGCGCGCTACATCGGCCTCACCGTGCCGCGCTTCCTGCTGCGCAACCCTTATGACCCGGAGGAAAACCCGGTCAAGTCGTTCGTCTACAAGGAAACCGTGGCCAACAGCCACGAGCACTACCTGTGGGGCAACACCGCCTATGCGTTCGGCACCAAGCTGACCGACAGCTTCGCCAAGTTCCGCTGGTGCCCGAACATCATCGGCCCGCAGAGCGGTGGCGCGGTGGAAGACCTGCCGCTGCACCACTTCGAAAGCATGGGCGAGATCGAGACCAAGATCCCCACCGAAGTGCTGGTGTCGGACCGCCGCGAGTACGAGCTGGCCGAGGAAGGCTTCATTTCCCTGACCATGCGCAAGGGCAGTGACAACGCCGCCTTCTTCTCCGCCAGTTCGGTGCAGAAACCCAAGTTCTTCGGCATCAGCGCCGAGGGCAAGGCCGCCGAGCTGAACTACAAGCTCGGTACCCAGCTGCCGTACATGATGATCGTCAACCGCCTGGCCCACTACCTCAAGGTACTGCAGCGCGAGCAGTTGGGCTCGTGGAAGGAGCGCACCGACCTGGAGCTGGAACTCAACAAGTGGATCCGCCAGTACGTGGCCGACCAGGAGAACCCGAGCGCCGAGGTGCGTGGGCGTCGTCCGCTGCGCGCGGCCCAGATCATCGTCAGCGATGTTGAAGGGGAGCCGGGTTGGTACCGGGTCAGCCTCAACGTGCGCCCGCACTTCAAGTACATGGGCGCCGACTTCACCCTGTCGCTGGTCGGCAAGCTGGATAAAGAGTAAGCGGGGGCGCGTACATGAGCGGATATGGCAGCCTTTTCGAGCGTCTGGGCGGCGAAGCCGACAAGCGTCGCGGCTGGAGCCGCGAGAGGGCTGCCATGACCTCGGTGGCGGTGCACCTGGGCAAGATGCTCAGTACCCGTGCGGGCAGCGTGCAGACGCTGCCCGATTACGGGCTGGCAGACCTCAATGACATGCGCCTGAGCCTGCATGACGCGCTGAGCCAGGCGCGTCAGGCCATCGAGCAGTTCATCGAAGCCTACGAACCGCGCCTGACCAATGTGCGCGTGGTGTCGCTGCCGCGTGATCACGATCAGCTCAAGCTGGCTTTCAGCATCGAAGGCCTGCTTGAGCTGGACGGGATCAAGCGTCAGGTCAGCTTTTCCGCGCGCCTGGAGGGCGGCGGGCAGGTGCAGGTCAACTGAGACGCGCACCGCGCTGTCGTCTCGCGAACAGGACGTTCCTGAGCATGCAAAACAGGTAACCGAGCATGTCCTTCAATCATTACTACCAGAGCGAGCTCACCGCGTTGCGCCAGCTGGGGCGACGCTTTGCCGAGCGCAGCCCGGCCCTGGCGCCGTTTCTGGGGCAGGCCGGGCGCGACCCGGACGTGGAGCGGCTGCTCGAGGGCTTTGCCTTCCTCACCGGGCGCCTGCGCCAGAAGCTCGATGACGAACTGCCCGAGCTGAGCCATTCGCTGATGCAGCTGCTGTGGCCCAACTACATGCGCCCGCTGCCGGCGTTCAGCATCCTGCAGTTCGACCCGCTGGGCCAGTCCGGCCCGCCCTTGCGGGTGGCGCGCGATACACCGGTCGAGAGCCAGCCGATCGATGAGGTGCGCTGCCGTTTTCGCACCTGCTACCCCACCGATGTCATGGCCCTGGACCTCACCGCGCTCAATTACTCGGTAAAGGGTGATGGGGCGCTGCTCAGCCTGCGCCTGGAGATGAGCTGCGACGGGCATGTCGGCGAGCTGGAACTGAGCCGCCTGCGCCTGCACCTGGCAGGCGAGCGCTACATCAGCCAGATGCTCTACCTGTGCCTGCTGCGCAACGTGGAAGGCATCGAGCTGGTGCCGCTGGGGGGCGATGGCAAGCCGCTGGTGCGCGCCAGTGGCGAGAACGTGACAGTGCGCCTGGCTGGCAACCGTATCCAGCCGGTCGGCTTCGCCGAGGAAGAAGCGCTGATTCCCTACCCGCTGAACACCTTTCGCGGTTACCGCTACCTGCAGGAGTACTTCGCCTTCCAGGACAAGTTCCTGTTCGTCGACCTCGA
The DNA here is from genome assembly GCF_024355235.1 of Pseudomonas sp. S12(2018). Classification (NCBI taxonomy): domain Bacteria; kingdom Pseudomonadati; phylum Pseudomonadota; class Gammaproteobacteria; order Pseudomonadales; family Pseudomonadaceae; genus Pseudomonas; species Pseudomonas sp. S12(2018). The sequence goes on along the minus strand of NZ_QLAD01000016.1, from coordinate 15,679 downwards.
CGGCCTGGAGGCACTCAAGTCCCTGGGCACGGAAACCCTCAAGCAGATGCGTGGGCTGGAGATACGTTTCGACATCCGCAGGGGCGGTATCCAGCGCATGCGCCCCACGCTGGACAACGTCAAGCTGTACTGCACCCCTATCGCCAACCTGTTCCAGCACGATGCCCTGCCGATTCGCCTGGATGGCAAGCAGGACGAATACCTGCTGCTGCCCGCCGAGTACGACCTGGAGAACTGCGGGGTGTTCTCGGTGCACAGCGTGACCGGCTGGAAGCCCGGCGGCGTGGGCTACCAGGCCTATGTGCCATTCGAGTCGTTCGAGCACGACCCCAGTTTCGACGTGCCGCAGACCAGCCCGCACTACAGCATTCGCCAGCGCTCCTCGCTGTTGCATGACGGCCTGGACACCTACCTGAGCTTCGGAATACGCGATACCCGCACCCACGAGACGCTGTCCATCGAGCTCACCTGCACCAACCAGAACCTGCCGCGCCGGCTCAAGCTGGGTGATATCGACCAGCCGTCCGAGCAGACCCCGGAGTTTCTCACCTTCCGCAACATCACCCCGGTCACGGCCAGCTACGCACCGCCCCTGAACCGGGATTTCCTGTGGAAGCTGATCAGCAACATGTCGCTCAACTACCTGTCGCTGGCCAACGTCGATGCGCTCAAGGTGATCCTGGAAACCTACGACTTGCCGCGCTACTACGACCAACATGCCGAGAAGGTCAGCAAGCGCCTGCTCGGCGGGCTCAAGTCGATCCGTCACGAGCATGTCGACCGACTGCACCGCGGCCTGCCCCTGCGCGGGCTGCGCACCGAACTGACCATCGACCCGCAAGGCTACATCGGCGAAGGCGACCTGTTCGTGTTCGCCTCGGTGCTCAACGAGTTCTTTGCCCTTTATGCCAGCCTCAACTCGTACCACGAGTTGCGGGTCAGAAGTACCCAGGGAGAGGTGTACCAATGGACACCACGTATGGGCCTGCAGCCCCTGCTTTGAGCGGGCTGAGCCACGCAATACGCGAATACTCGCTGTTTCAGGCCGTGCTGCTGGTCATCGACCGGCTGCGCGAGTTCCATCCGCACCTGAGCGAAGAGGAGCTGTACGACCAGCTGGAGTTCCAGGCCAATCCGAGCCTGGGCTTTCCGGGCAGCGACGTCGATCGCGTCGAGTTCTTCGACGACCGCGGGCAGATGCGTGCACGCCTGCGTTTCAACCTGATTGGCCTGTGCGGCGCCAGCTCGCCGCTGCCGGCGTTCTACGTGGAGCAGGCGCTGGGCGATGGCGAGGACGGCAACACGACCCGGCAGTTTCTCGACGTGTTCCACCATCGGCTACAGCGCCTGATGCTGCCCATCTGGCGCAAGTACCGTTATCGCGCACGCTTCCAGAGCGGGGCGATGGACCCATTCTCGGCGCAGCTGTTCGCCCTGATCGGGCTGGGTGGCGAGCACATTCGCGAGGCCCGCGAACTGAACTGGAAGCGCCTGTTGCCCTACCTGGGCCTGCTGAGCCTGCGTGCCCACTCGGCGGCATTGATCGAGGCGGTGCTGCGCTACTACTTCAAGCATGCGCAGTTGGTCATCGAGCAGTGCATCGAACGTCGCGTGGTCATCCTGCAGGAGCAGTGCAATCGCCTGGGGCGCGCCAACAGCCTGCTGGGCGAGGACGTGGTGCTGGGCGAGCGGGTGCGTGATCGCAACGGCAAGTTCCGCATCCACATCACCCAGCTCGACTGGCAGCGCTTTCACGAGTTCCTGCCGATCGGCTTCGGCTATCAGCCGCTGTGTGCCCTGGTGCGTTTCACCCTGCGCGACCCGCTGGACTACGACATCCGCCTGGTGCTGCGCCAGGAAGAGATTCGCGAGCTGCGTATCGGCCAGGACAACGCCTGCCGTCTGGGATGGACGAGTTGGCTCGGTCACGAACGCGCCGATGGCGTGGTGACCCTGGGAAGCAAAATTCATTAAGGACCGATGGACATGATCACCGTAGACCTGCAACAACTCATCCAGGCGCTGGACGCCGACACCCGTCGTGACCTGGAGCGCTGCGCCGAACGTTGCGTGGCACGTGGCGGCAGCAGGATCCTGGTCGAGGACCTGCTGCTGGAATTGCTCGATCGCCCCGAAGGCCTTCTTGAACGGGCCTTGCACGACGCCGACGTGGCGCCGGGCGAACTGCGCGCCACCTTGCAGGTGCAGCTTGAACACAGCGCTTCGCGCAACCCGGTGTTCGCCCCCGAACTGGTGCAGTGGCTGCAGGATGCGCTGCTGGTGGCCAACCTCGAACTGGGCAGCAGCCAGGTAGAACAGGCTGCGCTGATCCTGGCGCTGCTGCGCAACCCCGTGCGCTATGCCGGCAGCCATTACCAGCCGCTGCTGGCCCGCCTGAACATCGAGCGCCTCAAGGGCTTCGCCCTGGCGTCCCGGCCGGTTGCAGCGCAGGGTGCCGCGGGCGGGCAGGGCGAGTCGATGCTGCAGCGCTTTACCCACAACCTCACGCAGCAGGCCCGCGACGGCCGACTCGACCCGGTACTGTGCCGCGATCAAGCGCTGCGCCAGATGATCGACATCCTTGCCCGGCGGCGCAAGAACAACCCCATCGTGGTGGGCGAGGCCGGTGTGGGCAAGACCGCCATCGTCGAGGGCCTGGCGCTGCGCATTGCCGCCGCCGAAGTGCCGCCGGCACTGCGCGGGGTAGAGCTGCTGGCGCTGGACATGGGCCTGCTGCAGGCCGGCGCCAGCGTCAAGGGCGAGTTCGAGCGACGCCTCAAGGGCGTGATCGACGAGGTCAAGGCCGCGCCCCGACCGGTCATCCTGTTTATCGATGAAGCCCACACCCTGATCGGTGCGGGCGGCAACGCCGGCGGTTCGGATGCGGCCAACCTGCTCAAGCCTGCACTGGCGCGGGGCGAGCTGCGCACCATCGCCGCCACCACCTGGAGCGAGTACAAGAAGTACTTCGAGCAGGACCCGGCCCTGGCCCGGCGCTTTCAGCCGGTACAACTGCACGAGCCGACAGCGGACGAGGCGGTGACCATCCTGCGCGGCCTGGCCCAGGTGTATGAGAAGAGTCACGGTATCTACCTGCGCGATGATGCGGTGGTGGCGGCGGCGCACATGTCGGCGCGCTACCTGGCCGGGCGACAGTTGCCGGACAAGGCGGTCGATGTGCTCGACACCGCCTGTGCCCGGGTGCGCATCAGCCTGGCCGCCGCGCCGCAACGCCTGGAACGCCTGCGTGCCTCGCTGGCCGAGGGCGAGCGGCAGGTGCAGGCGCAGCAGCGCGACGCCGAAGCCGGCGTGGGCATCGACCAAGAGGCGCTGCACCTGTTGCAGGCGCAACTGCGCAGCGATCAGGCCGACCAGCAGGCCGTGCAGGCGCGCTGGGAACAGCAGCGCGCGCTGGCCGAGCAGGTGCTGGACCTGCGCCGGCAGTTGGCCGAAGCCCGCGAGCAGGGCAATGCACGGGATGACGTGGCCGTACTGCAGGCCAGCCTGGAGACCACCCGCAGCCTGCTGGAAGCGGCGCAGGCCGAAGAGCGCCTGGTCAGCTTCGAAGTGTGCCCGCGCCTGGTGGCCGAAGTGATCAGTGCCTGGACCGGCGTGCCGCTGGAGCAACTGGCCCGCGAGCACAACGCCAGGATCATGCGCTTTGCCGAAGACCTGCGTGCGCGCATCCGTGGTCAGGAGCAGGCCGTGCAGGCACTGGACCGGTCGATGCGGGCCAACGCCGCCGGCCTGGCAAAGCCCGATGCGCCGGTCGGGGTGTTCCTGTTGGTGGGGCCCAGTGGCGTGGGCAAGACCGAAACGGCCCTGGCCCTGGCCGACCTGCTGTATGGCGGCGAGCGCTTCATCACCACCATCAACATGTCCGAGTTCCAGGAGAAGCACACCGTGTCGCGGCTGATCGGCGCGCCGCCCGGTTACGTCGGCTATGGCGAGGGCGGCATGCTCACCGAGGCGGTGCGCCAGAAGCCCTATTCCGTGGTGCTGCTGGATGAGGTCGAGAAGGCCGACCCGGACGTGCTGAACCTGTTCTACCAGATCTTCGACAAGGGCGTGGCCAACGATGGCGAGGGGCGCGAAATCGACTTTCGCAACACCCTGATCCTGATGACCTCCAACCTGGCCAGCGAGCAGATCGCGAGCCTTTGCCAAGGCGCCGAACGGCCCTCTGCCGAGCAACTGGAACAGGCCATACGGCCCGCCTTGAGCAGGCATTTCAAACCGGCCTTGCTGGCGCGCATGCGTGTGGTGCCGTACTACCCGGTGAGCGGCCCGGTGCTGCGCGAGCTGGTCGAGATCAAGCTGCAGCGCTTTGGCCAGCGGCTGCTGCGCCGGCAACTGGGTTTCACCTATGCCCCGGCGCTGGTCGAGCACCTGGCCGAGCGTTGCACCCAGGGCGACAGCGGCGCGCGGCTGATCGACCACCTGCTCGACCTGTACCTGATGCCGCAGGTGGCTGACCGGCTGCTGGCAGCGATGGCGGCCGGGGAGTCGTTGCAGCAGGTGCATGCCACGCTCGATGGCGATGCGGGCGTGAGGTGCGAGTTTGCCTGAGGTGGGGGTGATGTTCACCCACGTGCCGCAGCCCTTGCGCTATGCCGAAGCCCTGTTGACGCACTTCGCCAGCCTGTCGCGTACGGGCCGGGAACCCGCGCTGCAGGAGCGCTTCGTGCAGGCGGTGGCCGAGCTCAGCGGTTGCGAGCTCAGTCAGCTGTACCTGCTCGATGCCACCCACACTTCGCTGAGCCTTGCCGCCGAATGGCTGGGCGGGGCCTTGCAGCCGCGTGCTGCCGCCAGCGTGCCGGTGGATTACAACGGCGAGCAACTGCTGCAGTTCGCGCTGTGCCAGAACCGTTCGGTAAGCCTTGCCGACCTGCCCGCCAGCCTGCTCGACACCAGTTTCCTGCCGGTGCTGCACAGCCCCTGGCAGTCGCTGCTGTGCGTACCGCTGCTCAACCCGCAGCAGGCCATCGCCGGCCTGCTGCTGTGTGCCAGCCGTACCAGCGTCGACCTGGGCGGCTTTGCCCAGTCGTTGGGACAGCTGGGGGCGTTCGTGCTGGTGCAAATAGAGTTGCTGCAACGCCTGCACCAGCCCGAGGTGCCGCTGGCGCCGCTGCCCGCCACGCGCGCAGGCGCCACCGACTACGGGCTGATCGGCAACAGCGCCGCGATGCGCCAGGCCTACCAGTTGATCAGCAAGGTGCTGCACAGCCCCTACACCGTCCTGCTGCTGGGCGAGACCGGCACCGGCAAGGAGGTCGTGGCCCGGGCGATTCACGACTACGGCCCGCGCGGTACCCGGCCGTTCGTGGTGCAGAACTGTGCGGCCCTGCCGGAGAACCTGCTGGAGAGCGAACTGTTCGGGTATCGCCGGGGCGCCTTCACCGGCGCATTGCGCGACCGCCCTGGCCTGTTCGATGCCGCCCACGGCGGCACCCTGCTGCTCGACGAGATCGGCGACATGCCGCTGTCGCTGCAGGCCAAGCTGCTGCGCGTGCTGCAGGAGGGCGAGATCCGCCCGCTGGGTTCCAACGACACCCACACCATCGATGTGCGCATCATCGCCGCCACCCACCGCGACCTGGCGGTGCTGGTCAGCGAAGGGCGCTTTCGCGAAGACCTGTACTACCGCCTGGCGCAGTTCCCCATCGAGTTGCCGGCCCTGCGTCAGCGCGGCGGCGACGTGCCAGTGCTGGCCCGGCATTTCTCTGCCAAGGCCTGCGAGTTTCTGGGGCGCAAGCCCCTGCAGTGGTCGCCGGCGGCACTGGCCTACCTCGACGGGCTCGCCTGGCCGGGCAACGTGCGTGAACTCAAGGGCCTGGTGGAGCGCGCGGTGTTGCTGTGCGACGGCGAGTACCTGCTGCCTGAGCATGTTGCCCCGGCCAGCGAAGTACCGTCGGGGGACAGCGGGCTGAACCTGCGCGACCGCCTTGAAAACGTGGAGCGCCACTGGCTGCTCGACTGCCTGCGCAAGAACGCCGGCAACCAGACCCTGGCCGCACGCGAGCTGGGCCTGCCGCGGCGCACCCTGCTGTACCGCCTGGGGCGGCTGAACATCAACCTTGGCGAGTTCGAAGGTTGAGCGGCCATGGCGAGCAATGCTGCATTTTCCCTTACAACCGTGCGCTGCCCCTGGCGGGCGGCGCCCCGTGCAATGCCCACCGATGGAGATCTGCAAATGTCTGTTCGTCACTGGCCCGCCTTGCTGCTGGCGCTGATCGTGCTCAGCGGCCTGGGCGGCTGTAGCGGCAATTACAAATTCAACGACGACACCTATCGCCCGCTGGGCGATCCGCAGGCAGCCAACCGCGGCAAGTGAGTGCAAGGAGCATCAACATGGAACTGGTTCTTGAAACGCAGGGACGCAGCAAGACCTTCACCCGTGCAGGCGGCGTGATCGGGCGCGACGAGGCGTGCGACTGGGTCATCAGCGACCCGCAGCGGCATGTCTCCAAGCGACATGCGCTGGTCACCTGTCAGGAGGGCGTGTTCTTCCTCACCGACATCAGCAGCAACGGCACCCGCGACGGGCGCAGCGGTGCGCAGCTGCGCAAGGGGCAGGCGCAGCGAATCGAGCAGGACAGCGTGTACCTGCTGGGCGGTTTCGAGGTGCGCGCGCGCCTGGTCACCCGCACCGCAGCCGATGTCGAGGTCGGCCTGCCCAGCGCCGCGGGCAGCATCATCCCTGACGACGCCTTTCTTGAGCTGGACCCGTTCCATGCCCTTGACCAGCAGGACGTCGAGCCTTCGCCCCTCGACGCACTGAGTGCACTCGACACGGTTGCACCGGTGGCCCGCCAGCGCCCCGACTACGCGCGCATAGACATGGAAAGCCTGCTGGTACCCAACCTGGTGGCGCAGCCCGAACCCGACGATGAACCACAGGCGCCGCCGGCACCTGCATGTAACGAACGGTTCTGGGCAGCCTTTGGTACCGCCCTCGGGGTCGATCTGGGCGGGCTCGACCCTGGCGCCCGTGAAGCCCTGGCGATCAAGGCGGCCGGCCTGCTCAAGCAGAGCATCGGCGGCGTGCAGCAAAGCCTGCGCACCCGCAGCGAACTGAAGAACGAGTTGCGCCTGGCCCTGACCACCTCCCACCGCGCCAGCCACAACCCGTTGAAGTCGAGCGCCGATGCCGGCCAGGCGCTGGGCCTGTTGCTGCACCCGGCCGCGCCCGGCCAGCTCCCTGCGAGCCAGGCACTGACCCAGGCCTACCGCGACCTCCAGGCGCATCAGGTGGCGATGCTGACGGCCTGTCGCGCTGCGCTGCAGGGTGTGCTTGAGCACTTTTCGCCACGCCAGCTGGGCCTGCAGTTCGAGCGCGGCCGGGCACCGCTGCTGCGGACTGCCGGCAGCCAGTGGCGCGCCTACGTGCGCTACCACCAGGCCCTTGGCCAGGACGATGAATGGAGCGAGCGCCTGCTGGCGCGCGACTTCGCCCAGGCCTACGCCGAACAGGTTCGCCTGATCGGTACCCTTCACACCGACGCTCAAGGATGATCCCCATGCTGCGCTGCAAGACCTTTCTCTCCACCGGCCTGATGGCGCTGGCGCTGTTGCTGGCCGGTTGCTCCGCGCTGTCGCCGTACTCGGAACTGACCAAGCTGCAACTGACCCTCGACGCCGGTGACCAGCTCAACCCGGACCTCAATGGCCGGCCCTCGCCGATCGTGGTGCGCCTGTTCGAACTCAAGCACCCGGTGGCCTTCGAGCATGCCGACTTCTTCAGCCTGTACGAGCGGGCCAAGGAATCCCTGGCGCCAGACCTGGTGGTCAGCGAAGAGCTGGAGCTGCGCCCCGGTGAGCACGTGACGCTGCGCCTGAGCGTGGAACCTGGCAGCCGCTACGTCGGCGTGCTGGCGGCCTACCGCGACCTGGAGCAGACCCAGTGGCGCTACGTGGTCCAGATCACCCCGCAGGCACTCAACAGCGCCAGCCTGACGCTGGACCAGGCTGGCATTCGCAACAGCAACGCCACACTGGCCCGGACGGAAAACTGATCATGCATGTGCACAAAGTCATTTGGCAGGAAGGCATGCTGCTGCGTCCGCAGCACTTCCAGCACAACGATCGCTACTACGACTACCAGATGAAAACCCGCACCCAGCTGCTGGGCAGCTACAACTGGGGTTTTCTCAGCCTGGAGATCGACCAGCAGTTCCTGAGCATGGGCAAGCTGGTGGTCAGCCAGGCCAGCGGCGTGCTGCCCGACGGCAGCCTGTTCGAGCTCAGCAGCAACATCGAGCCGCTGGCCCTGGACATACCGCCCAACACCGGCAACACGCCGGTGTACCTGGCACTGCCGCTGGTGACCGGCAACCACATCGAGACCCGGCGACTGGAGCAGTCCGATGTGCTGGCGCGCTACATCGCCTACGAGACCCCGGTCAGCGACTCCAACGCCGGTGACGACATCAACAGCGACATCAGCTGTGCACGGCCGGACTTTCGCCTGCTGCTGGGCGAGCAGCAGGGCGATCAGGCCTACGTCAAACTCAAGCTGTGCGCCGTGCTCGACACCACCCCCGACGGCGTGATCAGCCTGGACCCCGAGTTCGTGCCGACCTTCATCCACACCCACGCTTCAAGCTACCTGCTGTCGTGCCTCAAGGAGGTGATCAGCATGCTCGGCCACCGTGGCGACACCATTGCCGAGCGCATCCGTTCCAACGGCAAGGTCGGCGGCGCGGAGGTGGGCGACTTCATGATGCTGCAACTGATCAATCGCACCGAACTGCTGCTGCGTCACTACCTGGGCCTGGACCAGCTGCACCCCGAGGAGCTGTACCGCACCCTGCTGACCATGCTGGGGGACCTGGCGACCTTTGCCAGCGACACCAAGCGCCCGCGTACCGACAGCCGTTATCAGCACAGCGACCAGGGCGCGAGCTTTCGCCGGCTGATGGACGGCATACGCGAGGTGCTGTCGATGGTGCTGGAACAGCACGCCATCGAACTGGACCTGCAAACCCGCCAGTACGGCATCCTGGTGGCCGCCGTGCACGACCAGACGCTGCTCGCCTCGGCCTCGTTCGTACTGGCCGCCAGCGCCAACTGCGACAGCGAGACCCTGCGCACGCGCCTGCCCTCGCACCTCAAGGTCGGCCCGGTGGAACGTATCCGGCAACTGGTCAACCTGCACCTGCCTGGCATCAAGGTGGTGCCGTTGCCGGTGGCGCCGCGGCAGATCCCGTTCCATTCCAACAAGACCTACTTCCTGCTCGAATTCAACGCCGAAGACCAGGCCCTGCTGGAGCGCTCCGGTGGTTTTGCCTTCCACGTCTCGGGCGAGTTCGCCGAGCTCGAACTGAAATTCTGGGCCATCAGGAACTGACCGCATGCACAAGGACATCGAACACCGTCAGGACGACAAGACCGTGCTGGTGGACCGCCAGGGCCAGGCGCCCAGGCAGGTTCCGCTGACCGATGGGTTGGCCACGCCGCGCCTGGAGCAACTGGAAGACCGGATGATCTACTCGGCCCGCCTGGGCCCGGCCGAGGCCATCAACATCAGCCTCAACACCCTGGTGGCAGCCGCCTCGGACCTGCTCTCGCACGTGGTGCGGCTCAAGCACAGCGACAGCCGCGAAGACCTCGACGCCCTCAACCAGACCCTCACCCATGGCATCAAGCTGTTCGAGGCCCATGCGCTGCACAACGGCGCCGAGCCCAGCCAGGTGATGACCGCGCGCTACGTGCTGTGCTCGGTGCTCGACGAGGCCGTGGTCACCACCTCCTGGGGCAACGAGAGCGAGTGGGCGCAGATGAGCCTGCTCAGCACCTTTCACAACGAGACCTTCGGTGGCGAGAAGTTCTTCCAGCTGCTCGATCGTCTGTCGAAGAACCCGGTCAAGCACCTGCCGATGCTGGAGCTCATGTACCTGTGCCTGTCGCTGGGGTTCGAGGGCAAGTACCGCGTGATGGTACGCGGCATGCTCGAACTCGAAGGGATTCGCGACGCCTTGTTCCGCCAGGTGCGGCAACTGCGCGGGGATGCTCCGCGCGAACTTTCGCCGCAGTGGGAAGGGCTCAACGACCAGCGTCGCAGCCTGGTGCGGGTGGTGCCGTGGTGGATGGTCACGCTGTTCGCGCTGATCTGCCTGGTGGTGATGTATTCGGGGTTCGCCTGGGTGTTGGGCGAGCAGCGCGAGGCCGTGCTGCAACCTTTTCAGCAGCTTGATCCGGAAACGGTCCAGGCGCAGCAGTAGAACAGGGACGTGTGATGAAAAACTTCTTCAAGAAAGTCGGCGATTTTTTGCGCAAGACGTGGGTATGGACGCTGTTGCTGGTGTTGTCGCTGGTACTGCTGGTGTGGTTCGTGGGGCCGCTGCTGGCAGTCGACGACCACCGCTTCTGGGCCTCGGCCACCTCGCGCCTGCTGACCATCAGTGCGCTGTTCCTGTGCTGGGGGCTGGGCATGGTGTTCGCCAGCTGGCGCGCCGGGGTGCAGAAAAAGGCTGTCGAAGAGAGCGAGGACGGCCAGGAACGCCTGCGCCGTGAAGCGCGCATCGACGAGGACCACAAGGAGCTGCGCAGCCGCTTCAGCGAGGCGTTGCGTACGCTCAAGGGCTCGAGCCTGTATGGCGGGCGCAGCGAGCGCTGGCGCAACGACCTGCCCTGGTATTTGCTGATCGGCCCCCAGGGCAGTGGCAAGACCAGCCTGCTGGACTTTTCCGGCCTGGAGTTTCCGCTCAACAAACTGGACCGCCAACTCACCCGCGACACCCGCGGTACGCGTCATTGCGACTGGTATTTTGCCGACCACGCGGTGTTGATCGACACCGCCGGACGCTACCTGACCCAGGAAACCGCCGAGGTCGACGCCAGTGCCTGGCGTACCCTGCTCAACCTGCTGCGTCGACGCAGCCGCAGCCGGCCGCTCAACGGCGTGCTGGTCAGCGTGCCGGTCGAGCTGCTGCGCAGTGGCGACGAGAAGGGCCTGGAAAACCTGGCGCGCCAGGTCCATGCGCGACTGCAGGAAATCCAGCAGACCCTGCATGTCCAGGTGCCGGTGTACCTGGTGCTGAGCAAGGCCGACCAGTTGCAGGGCTTCGACGATTTCTTCGACCAGCTCAGCCGTGAAGAAAGCGACCAGGTACTGGGCAGCACCTTCACCAAGGCGCAGAACGGCACCGATGTGGCCGTGCTGCGCCAGGCCTTCGAGGCGCTGCTGCGGCGCCTCAACAGCCAGGTGATCATGCGCATGCACCACGAGCGCGATACACAGCGGCGCGCGCGCATCCTCGACTTCCCGCACCAGCTGGCGCAGATCGGCGAGCAACTGTGCCTGTTCGTCGACATCGCCTTCACCGGCAATCGCTACCAGCGCGCCAGCCAGCTTCGCGGGTTCTACCTCACCAGTGCGCCGCACCTTGTCCAGCAGCTGGACCCGGACACCGCCAGCATCGGGGCCAGCCTGGGCCTGCCCAGCACGGTGCTACCCACCTTGCGCAGCGGGCGTTCGCGGTTCATCCATCACCTGCTCAGCCGGGTCATCTTCCCCGAGGCCGACCTGGCCGGCCTCGACCAGCGCGAGCGGCGACGCATCGACTGGGGGCAGCGCGCACTGTATGTCGGTGCGCTGGGCGTACTGGTGTGCTGCGGGTTGCTGTGGGCGGGCGGTTTCAGTGCCAACCACGACCGCCTCGAGCAACTGCGCGGGCTTGGTCAGGTGTGGGCCGGGCAGCGTGCAGCGCTGACCCCGCAAAGCGATGCCATGGCCGCGCTCAAGCCGCTGGACAGCAGCTATGCCGCGACCCAGGTATTCCCGCCTTCGGGTGATGCGTCACTGCATGAGCGCCTGGGCCTGTACCAGGGCGAGCAGAGCAATCCGTTGCTTCGCAGTGCCTACGAGCAGGACCTGCACACCCAACTGCTGCCACGGGTGGCCAAACAGCTCGAAGGGCAGATACGTGGCAACCTGCGCGACCGTGAGCGCCTGCTCAACAGCCTGCGTGCCTACCTGATGCTGAGCATGCCCGACCGCCGCGAAGCCGCCTGGCTGCAGGAGTGGGTAGCCGCTGACTGGTCGCGCCGCTACGCGGGCAACACGGCGGTGCAAAACGGGCTCAACGGGCATTTCGAACGCCTGCTGCAACTGCCATTCAGCTACCCGCTGGACCCGCAACTGGTGGCCCAGGCACGCAAGGTGCTGCGCAGCGAATCGCTGGTCAACGTGGTGTACCGTGTACTGCGCGAGCAGGCCAGCAGCCTGCCCGACTACCGCCTCAGCCAGCACCTGGGCCCCCAGGGCGGGCTGTTTTTCGGCACCGACTACGTGATTCCGGGGTTTTACACCCAGCAGGGCTACGAGCAGTATTTCTCGGTACAGGGCTCGACCCTGGTCAGCGAGCTGCTGCGTGACAACTGGGTCCTGGGTGAGGGCAGCGGCATCAGCGACATGGACATGCGCCGCCTGCTGGTAGGATTGGAACAGCTGTACTTTCGCGACTACGCCAACCACTGGAGCGAGGCTGTCGGCCAGGTCGGCCTGCAACCGTTCGGCGATGCCGGCGAGGGCGCCGATCAGCTCGCCGGGCTCACCTCGGCCAACTCGCCGGTACTTCAACTGCTGGTGCAGGTGCGCGACAACACCCGTTTCGAGCCCGTGCCGGGCAGCACCGATGAGCCCGCCGAGGCACCGGCCAGCGACCCGGCCAAGGGGGTCAAGCTGGGCAAGAAGGCCAACACGGCGGTCGCCGTGGCCGGCAAGGTCCAGGGCGCCCTGGCGAGCAAGCCCGCCGTGGCGGCCAAGCCGCTGCCCGACACCGCGAAGAAGTCCCTGCAGCGGCGTTTCGAATCCCTGCATCGGCTGCTGGACGAAAACAATGGCCCCTCCGCCGACCTCACCCCGGCGCTGCAGGCGCTCAACGACCTGCAACTGCAGATGGCCGGCCTCGCGCGCGCCAGCCAGCCGGAGCAGATGGCCTTCGAGCTTGCCAAGACCCGCATGGGGGGCCAGCGCGATGCGCTCAGCGCCCTGCGCAACGCCTCCGGGCGTCTGCCGCGACCGCTCAATGGCTGGTTCAACCTGCTGGCCGAAGACAGCTGGCGGCTGGTACTCAACGATGCCTACCAGTACGTCAACGAGCGCTACCAGAGCGAGCTGTACGGCTTCTACGGTGAGTCGATCCAGCAGCGCTACCCGTTCGATGCCCACAGCACCAGTGACGTGGCGATCAACGACTTTCGTGAGTTCTTCAAGGCCCAGGGCATCGCCGAGCGCTTCTTCGACACGTACCTGCGCCCGTTCATCAGCGGCGACCCGGGCAGCTACCGCCTGCGCAGCATCGACGGCCAGAGCCTGCCGATCTCGCGGGTCTACCTGGACCAGATGGCCAGGACCCAGACGATTCGCCAGAGCTTCTTCGCCGAGAACCCGGCGCAGCCGCAGGTGCAGTTCAGGCTCGAGCCCTACACCCTGGACTCGGCGGTGAGCCGCGCCGAGTTCCGCTTTGGCGATCGGCAGCTGGACTATCGCCACGGCCCGGTGGTGCCCATGACCTTCAACTGGCCGACCGATGCCCAGGGCGGTCGCGCAAGCCTGGTGCTCGAACGCATGGTCGAGCGCCCGATCGGCATCGAGAAGAACACCGGGCCGTGGTCGCTGTTCCGCCTGTTCGACCTGATGCAGACCGAGTACCTCAAGGGCCGCGACGTGCTGGTGCTCAAGGCCGAAGTGGGCGGGCTGCGGGCCAACTACCTGCTCAGCAGCCAGCGTGCGCCCAACCCTTTCGACGTTGGCGTGTTACGCGGCTTTCGTCTGCCGGGGTCGCTCTAGATGCAGGTTGGAGCACGCTGGCGCAGCGCGGCGCGCACGGATGCTGGCAAGGTGCGCATGCGCAACGAGGACGCGTTTCTGGAATGCCCGGCGCAGGGGCTGTGGGCGGTGGCCGATGGCATGGGCGGCTACCGCAGTGGCGACCTGGCCAGCCAGCTGATCGTCGCCAGCCTGGCCGAGTTGCCGGCCCATGGCAGTTTTGACGAGCGCCTGGAAGGGGTGCGCGGGTGCCTGCATTGGATCAACCGGCGCCTTGGCCAGGAACTGACCGTCACGGATGCACATCACGACAGCATCATGGGCAGCACGGTGGTGGCGCTGCTGCTCGAGGGCGAGCGTGCCGCGTGCATCTGGGCCGGCGACAGCCGCTGCTACCTGTGGCGCCAGCAGCGTCTTTACCAGCTGTCACGCGACCATTCGTTGCAGCAGCAGTTGATCGACCAGCGCCAGATGAGCGCGGAGCAGGCGCGGGCGCAACCGGGCGCTCGCGCCCTGACCCGCGCCCTTGGCGCCAGCGAGCAGCTGACCCTGGAGGTGCTGGAGCTGCAGGTATACCCGGGCGATGCGTTCCTGCTGTGCAGCGACGGCCTGTATCAGGAACTGAGCAGCGATGCCCTGGGCAAGGCATTGAGCCTGGCGTCGGCGCAGGTCGCGCTGGAGCGGCTGTTCGAAGGGGCATTGCGCGGCGCGGCGGGGGACAACCTGACCGCAGTGGTGATTCGCCAATGAGCAGGCACCAGCCCGACCTCAGTGCCTTGCTGGCCACCGAATCCCGCGACGCCAACCTCACCTATTTCGCCTTCGTCAACGGCCAGTTGGCCGCCCCGGCGCCCGCTGCGGCCAAGCGCAAGGGCCGCCGCACAGGCAAGAAAAAGCCGGCGCCGACACCGCCGCTGGTGCCGCTGCCGCAGGTGCTGGCCGGGCGCTATCGGCTCGAACGCCTGCTCGGTGCCGGCGGCATGGGCATGGTCTATCGCGCCCGCGATCTGCTGCGCGAGCAGTTCGGTGACCCGCAGCCCTGCGTGGCGATCAAGCTCATGAGCGAGGCGCTGGCCGCCTCGCCGGATGCCAACGCGCTGCTGTTCAGCGAGTTTGCCCTGACCCGGCACGTGGCGCACCCGCAGGTGGTCAACCTGTACAGCTTCGAGATCGACCCGCCGAGCCAGCGCGCCTTCATCACCCTGGAGCTGCTGCGCGGGCCTGCACTGGACAAACTGCTGTGCGAGCAACCGCTGGGCCTGCACGGGCAGGCGTTGAACGCGATCGTGTTGCCGCTGCTGGAAGCCCTGGCCTGCTGCCATGCCCGGGGCGTGTTTCACGGTGACCTCAAGCCGAGCAACGTGATGCTCGGCGAAGACGGCGTGCGCCTGTTCGATTTTGGTCTTGGCCAGGCCGACGCCGGTGTGCTTTCGGGGCTGGCCCACCTCAGCCGCGAGCGCTTCAACGCCTGGACGCCCGGCTACGCTGCACCGGAACTGCTGGAACACGGCACGCTGGGTGCGGCGGCGGATATGTATGCGGTGGCCTGCCTGATCTACGAGCTGGCCAGCGGCAAGCATCCCTATCGGCGCCTGCCTTCAACTCAGGCCCGCGCCGAGCAGCTCGATCGCACGCTGACGCGCCCGTCGAACCTGCCCGCGCACTGCTGGCCTGCGCTGAAAATTGCGCTGGCATTCGACCCTGCCCAGCGCACGATCAGTGCGCGGCAACTGCAGGAGGCGCTGGCGTCGAAAGGGGGCTGTTGGGGGCGTGTTTTTTCGCTTTTCAAGCGGTGAAAACCTACCCTGCCGTTTTTACCAACTGCGCAACTTCTTGCGCACTCAAATGTGGATAACCCTGTGCATACATTTCCCTAGGCCTTTGGGATAAAGGCCTACAGACGAG
>NZ_QLAD01000015.1:0-56794 GCF_024355235.1 Pseudomonas sp. S12(2018) | reverse complement strand
ACTATTTTCTGAGCTTGGAGAGTGTCTAGGAAACCAGGGGCGATTCATAACTTCAAAACGCCGCCGTCGAAATCTATTCGATACGCCCCTAACTTAAACCATAACTGAGAGACATATAATCTCCACAACCAGACACAATAAGATTTTCAAGATGCTTGCATACTGTTTTTTGATGACCCATCTATTTGAGACCCTTCAAAAAATCTCTAAGACCTTCTTTGGTAGCGGGGAAAACTAAAAGATAACTGCCCCCCCTTTTCCAGCCCCTAATGCTGCGCCTACCTCTGATGCATAACAGCCTTTAATAGTGACCGTCTTGCCTCCTTGAGATTGGGTATATTGTAGGAGTTTTTTTAAGCGGCCCAACTAACTCGGCAGCCCCACCGGGACCATTGCCAATAAAACCTTTCGATGTACCAACAGTAAAGTCGTCAAATATGACCTCACCGGCATTCATCGTCACTTTCGGGAAGTACATTGTTAGGCCCCCATTAGCAGCATCAAATGAAGCCTTCCCAAGATCTGTTGCGAGAGGAGAGGTTGCTTTTGCACAAACTAATCAGTGACTATTTTTTGCATCAAGCTCGCGACCTTAGATTTAAGCATTTCATCGTCAAGCTCATACTCTTCCCTTGATTCATCTGGCTCGTACATATCCGCAGCACAAAAAATGCTGGACAAGCACTCGCTCAACGAAGGCTCATCGAGCTGAAGGACATTCCTATCTCGCTCAATTTTCCAAAGCTCAATATACGCCTCAGAAAAAACTTTGGCTGTCAGTCTTCCTGCTACATACGATCTTGCAAACTCCAAGATAGTAAGACTCATCGCAAAACTCCATATTTAATAAAGCAGCGGGCATCGGCCGGCGCCGGTGCAGTCTGGGTAGGGGCGGTGCTGCCAGGCAGCTCCTTGAGTTCCTGCAGGCGCCGCTGCTGCTCTTCAAGCAACCGCCCCTGACGCTCGCGAATCAGTTCCTGGTCACCCGGCAAGCTCGCGGCCGATACAGGGCCAGCAAGGATGCCCAACAACAGCCAGAAGCAGGACAGCTTTGTGCCAGATACCAAAAACGCCATCTTCCCATCCCTGGAAGCAAAAAACGAAGGCGCGATAGTAGAGAGACAGAACAATGGTGCCAATTTGCCATCATGGCAAATTGATTACATTTTATTCAAACAACGCATCCAACGCCTGCTCCAGGCGCGTCACCGCAATCACCTGCAGCCCCGGCGGCGCTTCCTTGGGCGCGTTGCCCTTGGGCACGATGGCGCGCTTGAAGCCGTGCTTGGCGGCCTCCTTCAGGCGCTCCTGCCCGCTCGGCACCGGGCGCACTTCACCGGACAGGCCCACCTCGCCGAACACCAGCAGGTCGTGTGGCAGCGGGCGGTTGCGCAGGCTCGACATCACCGCCGCCATCAAGGCCAGGTCCGACGCGGTCTCCAGTACCTTGACCCCGCCCACCACGTTGAGGAACACGTCCTGGTCGTGGGTGGGGATGCCGCCATGGCGATGCAGCACCGCCAGCAACATGGCCAGGCGGTTCTGGTCCAGGCCCAGGGTCACACGGCGCGGGTTGGCCATGTGGCTTTCATCCACCAGCGCCTGCACCTCCACCAGCATCGGCCGGGTACCTTCCCAGGTGGCCATCACCACGCTGCCCGGCACTTCCTCCTGGGCACGGGTGAGGAAGATCGCCGACGGGTTGGAGACTTCCTTGAGGCCGCGGTCGGTCATGCCGAACACGCCCAGCTCGTTGACCGCACCAAAGCGGTTCTTCACCGCGCGCAGCAGGCGCAGGCGACCGTCGGACTCGCCCTCGAAATACAGCACGGTGTCGACCATGTGTTCCAGTACCCGCGGCCCGGCCAACGCGCCCTCCTTGGTCACGTGGCCGACCAGGAAGATCGCCGTGCCGCTCTGCTTGGCATAGCGCACCAGCAAGGCGGCACTCTCGCGTACCTGCGACACGCCACCGGGCGCCGACTGCAACTGTTCGGTGAAGATGGTCTGGATGGAGTCGATCACCATCACCTTGGGCTTTTCGACCCGCGCGGTGGCAATGATGGTTTCGATGCAGGTCTCGGTCATCACCCGCAACTGATCCTGCGGCAGGCCCAGGCGACGGGCACGCATGGCCACCTGCTGCTGGGATTCTTCCCCGGTGACGTACAGCGCCGGCATGCGCGTGGCAATGTTGCACAGGGTCTGCAGCAGGATGGTGGACTTGCCGATGCCCGGGTCACCACCAATCAGCACCACCGATCCATCGACCAGGCCGCCACCGAGCACGCGGTCCAGCTCGGCGCTGGCGGTGCTGAAACGCGGGATCTCCTCGACACTGACCTCGGCCAGGGTCTTGATCTGCGCCTGTTGCCCGGCCCAGCCGGTGCGCCCGGCAGGCGCCGCAGCGCCGCCACTTTCGATCATGGTCTCGACCAGGGTGTTCCACGCGCCGCATTCGCCGCACTGGCCCGCCCACTTGGGAAAGGTCGCACCGCACTCGGTGCAGCCGTACATGCGCTTGGCCTTGGCCATGGGGCAGTCTCCTGGAAAAAGGGGCCATGATAGCCGAGCCGACCCAGCTGCGGGGCGCCGCCTGGGCGACAAAACTATTCGGCATAGCCGGGGTCTTTTACTGCAACGCGGAGCATGAAGCGCATAGCTGATTTACACTGCGATGACCAATCTCATCTGTTACAGGGAATAAACCATGGGCGTGATCAGTGAATTCAAGGCCTTCGCGGTCAAGGGCAACGTGGTCGACATGGCCGTCGGTATCATCATCGGCGCCGCGTTCGGCAAAATCGTTTCATCGTTTGTTGGCGATGTGGTGATGCCACCCCTGGGCCTGCTGATCGGTGGAGTGGACTTCAGTGATCTGGCGGTGGTGCTCAAGGCGGCCGAGGGCGACGCGCCGGCGGTGGTGCTGGCCTATGGCAAGTTCATCCAGACGGTGATCGACTTTCTGATCGTGGCCTTCGCGATCTTCATGGGCGTGAAGGTGATCAACCGCCTCAAGCGCGAAGAAGCGGTGGCCCCGACCCTGCCGCCGGTACCCACCAAGGAAGAAGAACTGCTGGGCGAAATCCGCGACCTGCTCAAGGCGCAGAACCAGCAGCCCTGAACCGGGCCTGCCTGACCGTAACGGCGCCTTCGGGCGCCGTTGTGCTGTCTACCAGTAGTTTTCCACCGCCACCTGGCCCGGCCGGCGGCTGAGGCTCAGCTGAAGATCACGTGCCTTGAGCACCTGGCGGGTGTCGTCGATCATCTGCGGGTTGCCGCAGAGCATCACCCGCGAATGTTCGGGGGTCAGCGCCAGGCCGGCCGCACGCTCCAGTTCACCGTTCTCGATCAGGGTGGTGATACGCCCGTTCAGCGCACCCGGGTGTTGCTCGCGGGTGACCACCGGAATGAACTGCAGCTTGCCCGCATGTTCGGCCAGGTAGTCGCGCTGCTCCAGGCCGGCGATCTCCTGCTGATAGGCGAGCTCCCTGGCTTCGCGCACCGAATAGACCAGCTTGATGGTGTCGAACCGCTCCCAGGCTTCGAAGTCCTGCAGTATCGACATGAAGGGTGCAATGCCGGTACCTGTCGCCAGCAACCACAGGTCCCGCCCGTCGGCGAAGCGATCGAGGGTCAGGAAACCGAACGCCTGGCGGTCGATCAACAGTTGGTCACCCTCGCGCAGCCGGCTCAGCTCACTGGTGAACTCGCCGCCGGGCACGACGATCGAGAAAAAGTCCAGGTACTCGTCGAACGGCGACGAGACCATCGAGTACGCCCGCCACACCACGCTGCCATCGGCACGGGTCACGCCCAGGCGAGCAAACTGGCCGGCCCGGAACCGAAAACCGGGATCACGGGTTACGCGCAGGCTGAACAGGTTGGGGGTCAGCGGCTGGACATCGAGCAGGGTCTGGCGGGTGAACTTCTCCGCACTGGCAGTCATGGTGTGCTCCACAATTCAGGTAAACACAGTGTCGCGCAAAGCTGACGGGATAAACACCGCCGCGATGTAATGGCATTACGCTCATGTGTTTCAACCACGTAACAAAACATGTAACGCGGGTTGTACAACCCTATTTTTATGTAGAGCACTGGAACATTTCTATAGCAAAAAAAACCTAGAACAACGTGCGACTTTTCCTACACTCGATCCAGGGTGACTAATTGTAAAGGTGCACGGAGGCTCAAATGCCATATTGGAAGCAGGAGCAGCTGCAACAACTGACGCAGGAGGAAAACCAGCAACAGATGTTTGCCACTGCACTGTCACTGGCCGAGCAACTGGACATGGAGTTTCTGGCATACCGCCTGAACGGCAGGACGGTCGCCGAAGGCCCGCAGGTCATGATGTTCAACAACTACCCGGCCGAATGGAACGAGCTCTACAAGAAGAACGAGTACGAGCGCATCGACCCGGTGCTTGTGCATTGCCATCATTCGAACATGCCGGTGCTGTGGTCCCCGCAGTTGTACAAGCAAGCCCCCGAGTTGCGACAGACGGCGTGCCAACATGGCCTGTGCCATGGTTGGAGCCAGGGCACCCACGACCTGCGCGGCAACGAAAGCGTGCTGTGCGTATCACGCCGGCAGGGCGAAGTGAGCATGGCGGAACTGTACGAAAAGTCGGCCCAGACCCTGTGGCTGTGCAACCTGCTGCACACCCTGATGGTTGCCAAGTTGCATCCGCCCAAGGCCCGTGTGCAGGCACTCTCGCCCCGGGAACGCGAGGTGCTGCAGTGGACCGCTGCCGGCAAGACTGCCGAAGACATCAGCTGCATCCTCACGCTGTCCAGAAGCACGGTCAATTTTCATATCCGCAGCATCACCAGCAAACTCAACACCACCAACAAGACCAGCGCGGTCGCCATCGCCACCCAGTACGGGTTGATCTGAGGTTCTGCTCGCCAACACCCCCCTCCCCACCTTCAAAAACGCTGTAGAATCTGCGCCCGTCCAGCGCCAAGCCCCAGCGCGCGCGCCAAAGCCCAGAGCCCTACGCCATGCCCCTGTTGATCACCCCCTTCGCCGAGCTCGAGCTGCTTCGCCAGCCCGAATACGCCAACGACCCCTTGCAGGCCTTCGACGCGGCCGACGAGTACCTGCTCGAACACCTGGCCGCGCAGGCGCTGCCTGCCACGAGCCGGGTACTGGTACTCAACGACAGCTTCGGCGCGCTGGCCATCAGCCTGCGCGCACATGTCCAGGTGCTGGGCAGCGGCGACTCCTACCTGGCCCGGCTGGCACTGGAGAAGAACCTGGTGCGCAATGGCCAGGCATTCGACAGCGTGCCCTTCATCGCCGCCAGCCAGCATTGGCAGGGGCCGTTCGACCGGGTGCTGGTGCGCGTACCCAAGACCCTGGCGCTGCTCGAAGAGCAGTTGATCCGGCTGCAGGGCCAGTTGGCACCCGGCGCGCAGGTAATCGCCGGGGCGATGATCAAGCACCTGCCACGGGCAGCCGGCGACCTGCTGGAGAAGTACATCGGCCCGGTGCAGGCATCGCTGGCGCGCAAGAAGGCGCGCCTGCTGATCGCCACGGCCGAGCCCAGGGCGGCGGCAGCCTCGCCCTACCCCACCCGTTATCAGCTGGAGCAACCACCGCTGGAGCTGGTGAACCACGCCAATGTGTTCTGCCGCGAAGGGCTGGATATCGGTACCCGTGCCTTCCTGCCACACCTGCCCCGCGACCTGGGCGATGCGCGGGTGGCCGACCTTGGCTGCGGCAACGGCGTGCTGGGCATCGTCAGCGCGCTGGCGAACCCGCAGGCGCACTACACCCTGGTGGACGAGTCGTACATGGCGGTGCAGTCGGCCGAGCAGAACTGGCAGGCGGCGCTGGGCGAGCGAGCCGTGACGGTGCGCGCCGACGACGGGCTGGCCGGGCAGGCGCCGCAGTCGCTGGACGTGGTGCTGTGCAACCCGCCGTTTCACCAGCAGCAGGTGGTGGGGGACTTTCTCGCCTGGCGCATGTTCCAGCAGGCACGCGAGGCACTGGTGGTGGGCGGGGCGCTGTACATCGTGGGCAATCGGCACCTGGGCTATCACAGCAAGCTGGCGCGATTGTTCCGGGGAGTGGAACAGGTGGCAGCCACGCCGAAGTTCGTGGTGCTCAAGGCGCGCAAGTAGGCCGGGTACGGAGCCGACACCTTCGCCGGCAAGCGGCTCCTGCGCCAGGCGGCCGGAACAGGCAAAAAAAACCCTGCGCCGCTCACGCGGCGCAGGGTGTAAACCCGCCCAGGGCGGGATGGGAAATACCTTGGCTCAGTGGGTACTCAAGCCCGCCGCCGCCATGAACATCCGCATCAGCCAGGCCACCACGGCCAGGCTTGCCACGCTCACTGCCCAGATCAGCAGCAGCCAGCCCAGGCGCTGCATCAGCGGCTTTTTCTCCGGTTCGAAGGTGTCTTTGCCAGTCATTGCCAGGCCCTCCTAGTGATAGCCGTCGTCGTGGGTCACCTTGCCGCGGAACACGTAGTAGCTCCAGAAGGTGTAGCCCAGGATGAACGGGATGATGAACAGCGTGCCCACCAGCATGAAGCCCTGGCTCTGCGGCGGCGCTGCGGCGTCCCAGATCGAGATCGACGGCGGGATGATGTTCGGCCACAGGCTGATGCCCAGCCCGCTGTAGCCCAGGAAGATCAGCACCAACGTCAGCAGGAACGGGGTGTAGTGGGCATGGCGTGCCACCGCCCGCACCAGCCCGTACAGGGTGACCAGCACCAGGATCGGCACCGGCAGGAACCAGAACAGGTTGGGCAGGCTGAACCAGCGCGTGGCGATGTCCGGATGCGCCAGCGGCGTCCAGATACTCACCACACCGGTCACGGCCAGCAGCACGAAGGCCAGTGGGCGCGCCAGGTCATGCATCTTGCTCTGCAACGGGCCTTCGGTCTTCATGATCAGCCAGGTGCAGCCGAGCAAGGCATAGGCCACGATCAGCCCCACCCCGCAGAACAGGCTGAACGGCGTCAGCCAGTCCAGCGAGCCGCCTGCGTAGTTGCGTTCGACCACCTTGAAGCCTTCGATGAATGCGCCCAGTGCCACGCCCTGGAAGAAGGTCGCGGCCAGCGAACCGCCGATGAACGCCTTGTCCCACAGGTGGCGCTTGTCGGCCTTGGCCTTGAAGCGGAACTCGAAGGCCACGCCACGGAAGATCAGCCCCATCAGCATCAGCATCAACGGCAGGTACAGCGCCGAGAGCACCACCGCATAGGCCAGCGGGAAGGCGCCGAACAGCGCCGCCCCGCCCAGCACCAGCCAGGTCTCGTTGCCGTCCCAGACCGGGGCGACGGTGTTCATCATCACATCGCGGTCGCGCTCGCCCTTGACGAAGGGAAACAGGATGCCAATGCCCAGGTCGAAGCCGTCCATCACCACGTACATCATGATGCCGAAGATGATGATCACGGCCCAGATAAGCGGAAGATCAATACCCATGAGTCAGTTCCCCTTGCTCAGGCTGGCGTGGTCGTCGGCATGGTCGTCGTCGGCAGCCGACAACGGCCGCGCCGGGGTGCGTTGCTGGCCAGGCCCGCCATGGGTCGGCTCGTCGCCCTCGCCGGTTTCCGGCCCCTTGCGCACCAGACGCATCATGTAGCCGAGCCCCGCGCCGAACAGCGCGAAGTACACCACCACGAACATCACCAGGGTGATGCCCAGTTGCGCATAGCTGTGGTTGGACACGCCATCGGCGGTACGCATCAGCCCGTACACCACCCACGGCTGGCGACCGACCTCGGTGGTGAACCAGCCGGCCAGGATCGCGATCAGCCCGGACGGGCCCATCCACAGGGTCAGGTAGAGGAACGGGCGCGAGCTGTACAGGGTGCCGCGCTTGCGCAGCCACAGGCTCCACAGGCCCACGGCGATCATCAGCATGCCCAGCCCGACCATGATGCGGAACGACCAGAACACCACGGTGGAGTTGGGCCGGTCTTCAGGCGGGAACTCCTTCATCGCCGGCACCTGCTTGTCCAGGCTGTGGGTCAGGATCAGGCTGCCCAGCGCCGGGATCTCCAGCTTGAAGTGGGTGGTCTCGTTCTTCATGTCGGGGATGCCGAACAGGATCAGCGGGGTCGGCTCGTCGCCGACGTTTTCCCAGTGGCCTTCGATGGCGGCGATCTTCACCGGCTGGTGCTTGAGGGTGTTGAGCCCGTGGAAGTCGCCGATCACCGCCTGCACCGGCGCCACGATCAGCGCCATCCACATGGCCATCGAGAGCATCTTGCGAATCGCCGGGTTGTCCTTGCCGCGCAGCAGGTGCCAGGCGGCCGAGGCGCCGACGAAGAAGGCCGTGGCCACGAATGCTGCCGTGGCCATGTGCGCCAGGCGGTAGGGGAAGGACGGGTTGAAGATCACCGCGAACCAGTCGACCGGGATCACCACGCCGTTGACGATTTCATAACCTTGCGGGGTCTGCATCCAGCTGTTGGACGCCAGGATCCAGAAGGTGGAGATCAGCGTGCCGACGGCGACCATGATGGTGGCGAAGAAGTGCAGGCCGCGCCCGACCTTGTTCCAGCCGAACAGCATGACACCCAGAAAGCCCGCTTCGAGGAAGAACGCGGTGAGCACCTCATAGGTCAGCAACGGCCCGGTGATCGAGCCGGCGAAGTCCGAGAAGCGGCTCCAGTTGGTGCCGAACTGGTACGCCATGACCAGGCCGGAGACCACGCCCATGCCGAAGTTGACGGCAAAGATCTTCGACCAGAAGTGGTACAGGTCGCGGTAGACGCTGTTGTGGGTCTTGAGCCACAGGCCTTCGAGCACCGCCAGGTAACTCGCCAGGCCGATGGTGATGGCCGGGAACAGGATGTGGAAAGAGATCGTAAACGCAAACTGGATTCGGGCGAGATCTAGAGCCTCTAATCCGAACATAGTGCTTCCTCTGTCAGGTTATCCGGCGTCAGGGTCACGGCCTTGGCGCCAACTGCCCCTACGTCATTGAGTGCGGCGAGTTGGAATTGTTCTGAAAACTTGCAATCGCAGGGAATTCGGCCCTCCGGCCACATCGTTGCATTTGAAACAGTTGCAAAAACAACAATTGATCCAGGTCAACGATTGCCTGAAAGCATAGTCCTGAACGGGCCGCATGGTTGTGTGGTGGTTTGCCGCGTGACCGGTTGCCTCACCCCCTTTACGCACACACGAATCGGTGCGCCTACCGCACAGGGATGACGGCTTTCGCAACCTGCTGTTACAAACTGGTGATAATCTGCCTCGCCGCCCCCGCAAAGGCTCTGTATCGCACATGTCAGACCATGCCCCGCTTCTGCTGCGCCATCACCGCCCCTTCCTGGCGTTCTGGTGCGCGCGAATTTTCACTGCCAGCGGCTTCCAGATGCTCACCGTGGCCATCGGCTGGCACCTCTATCAGCTGACCGGCAACGTGCTCGACCTGGGCCTGGTGGGCCTGGTGGAATTCGCCCCGCGGGTGCTGTTCATGCTGCACACCGGGCATGTGGCCGACCGCTATGACCGGCGCCGGGTGGCAGCGCTGTGCCAGTTCGCCCAGGCGCTGATCGCCCTGGCGCTGGTGGTGGGCAGCAGCACCCACAGCGTGACCCGCGAACTGATCTTCGTGCTGGCGTTCCTGCTGGGCAGTGCGCGCTCTTTCGAGATGCCGGCCACCCAGGCGTTGCTGCCCAACGTGGTGCCCTCGGCGCTGTTCCCGCGGGCAGTGGCCGCGTCGGCCTCGGCCATGCAGTCGGCGACCATCGTCGCGCCGGCGCTGGGGGGCTTTCTGTATGCGTTTGACAGCGTGTGGGTGTATGGCCCGACCGTGGTGCTGTATGTGATCGCCTGCGGCCTGACCTTGCGCCTGAGCGCCGCCCGCCAGCCGGCCAACCGGGGCCGGGCGACCCTGGAATCGCTGCTGGCGGGCATTCGCTTCATTCGCAGCCGCCCGGACGTGCTGGGCGCGGTGTCGCTGGACCTGTTCGCCGTGCTGCTGGGCGGCGCCACGGCGTTGCTGCCGGTGTTCGCCAAGGACATCCTGCTGACCGGCCCGTGGGGCCTGGGCCTGTTGCGCTCGGCGCCGGCGGTGGGGGCGCTGCTGATGTCGGTGTGGCTGGCGCGCTTCCCCATCGAGCGCAAGGTCGGGCGGGTGATGTTCACGGCGGTGGGGGTCTTTGGCGTGGCGACCATTGCCTTCGGCCTGTCGACCTCGTTCTGGTTCTCGCTGGGCGTGCTGGCGGTGCTGGGCGCGGCGGACATGATCAGCATGGTGATCCGCAGCGCGTTCGTGCAACTGGAGACGCCGGACGAGATGCGTGGTCGGGTAAGCGCGGTGAACGGGTTGTTCATCGGCGCCTCGAACCAGCTGGGCGAGTTCGAGTCCGGGGTCACGGCGCACTGGTTCGGCACCGTGCCGGCGGTAGTGCTGGGCGGGGTGGGCACGCTGGTGGTGACGGGCGTGTGGATCAAGCTGTTCCCGACGCTGGCGGGGCGCGATCACATGCATACCCAGAAAAAGGGCTGACCGCGCGCACCCAATCACGGGTCAAGCTTGCTCCCACAAGGGCCTCACTGAATCTGTGGGGGCGGGATTGACCCGCGATGAGGCCAGCCAGATCAAAGCATCAGGGTCATCTGCCGCTCATACCCCACCCGCCCGCGATACCCCTCGCCGCTGTCCACCCACCCCGCCGCGCGGTACAGCCTCAACGCCGCCTGATTGTCGGTATCCACCGACAGTTGCAGGCAACGCACCTGCGGCCACACTTCGCGCACCCGCGCCGGCAGCGCCGCCAGGCACCAGCGGCCAAGCCCCTGCCCCTGCGCCCGCCAGTCAACCTGCAGGGCATGCAAGGTGGCCGCATCATGGCGGGCCCACGGCGGCAGGTGTGCACCACGCTTGAGCAGCAGGAAGCCCTGCGGCACGCCCCCCACCAGCAGCGCCAGCCCGCGCACATCGTCGCCGGGCCGGTTCAGCAGGGTATGCAGCGCGCCCTCGATGTCACCGCAAAACGCCCGCTGCGCCGCCAGCACCTCGATGCCGGGCAGGCCTGCGCGCTGGGCCGGGGTCAGCGCATCGTAGTGAATCAGCTGCACGGTCATGGTCCTGGTCCAAAAGTGGCGGTCTTGCTGATATGATGCGCGGCTTTTTTGCGGCCCATTCAAAAATCACTCAGTCCGGCACCCCGTGTCCGGTACAGTCTGTGCTTTGCTGATGGGGTCGAACATTCAAGGCGCCGCAGTGCGCCACGGGGAGCTGGCATGCTGGAAAGGCTGTTTCAACTGAAAGCGCACAATACCAACGTGCGCACCGAAATCCTGGCGGGGGTCACCACCTTCCTGGCCATGGCCTACATCCTGTTCGTCAACCCGAGCATCCTCGGCGAGACCGGCATGGACAAGGGCGCGATCTTCGTCGCCACGTGCCTGGCTGCCGCCATCGGTTCGGCGGTGATGGGGCTGATCGCCAACTACCCGATCGCGCTGGCGCCGGGCATGGGCCTGAACGCCTTCTTCACCTACACCGTGGTGCTGCACATGGGCCACACCTGGCAGGTGGCACTGGGGGCGGTATTCATTTCGGCAGTGCTGTTCTTCCTGCTGTCGATCTTTCGCATCCGCGAATGGATCGTCAACAGCATTCCGCTGCCGCTGCGTTCGGCAATTGCCGCCGGCATCGGCCTGTTCCTGGCGCTGATCGCCCTGCACAACGCCGGCATCGTGGTCGACAACCCGGCCACCCTGGTGGGCCTGGGCGACCTGCGCAACCCGGCACCGGTACTGGCCACCCTGGGCTTCTTCCTGATCGTCGCGCTCGAGGCGATGAAGGTACGCGGCGCCGTGCTGATCGGCATCCTGGCGGTCACCGTCGCCTCCATCGGCCTGGGCTACACCCCGTTCAACGGCATCGTGTCGATGCCGCCCTCGCTGGCCCCGACCTTCCTGCAGCTGGACATCAAGGGCGCACTGGATGTCGGCCTGATCAGCGTGATCTTCGCCTTCCTGTTCGTCGACTTGTTCGACAACTCCGGCACCCTGATCGGCGTGGCCAAGCGCGCCGGGCTGATGGGCAAAGACGGCCACATGCCGAAGATGGGCCGCGCCCTGATCGCCGACAGCACCGCGGCCATGGCCGGCTCGCTGCTGGGCACCTCGACCACCACCAGCTATATCGAATCGGCGGCCGGCGTGAGTGCCGGCGGACGCACCGGGCTGACCGCCATCGTGGTGGCTGGGCTGTTCCTGCTGGCACTGTTCTTCGCCCCGCTGGCCGGCAGCGTGCCGGCCTTCGCAACCGCGCCTGCACTGCTGTTCGTCGCCGTGCTGATGGCCTCGGGCCTGGCGGAAATCAACTGGGACGACGTGACCGAGGCCGCCCCGGTGGTGGTCACCGCGCTGGCCATGCCGCTGACCTATTCGATTGCCAACGGCATCGCCTTCGGCTTCATCTCCTGGACCGTGATCAAGCTGATCTCGGGCCGCCGGCATGAACTGAACTCGGCGCTGGTGGTGCTCTCCATCCTGTTCGTGATCAAGCTGGGCTGGTACGCCGCATGAGTTCCGTCTACGACCCGACTACCTACACCGCGCAGCTTGAGGCCAAGGTCGAGCGCCTGCGCGCACTGCTGGCGCCATTCGGCGCACCGGAGCCGGCGGTGTTCGACTCGCCGCGCGAGCATTACCGCCTGCGCGCCGAGTTTCGCCTGTGGCGCGAGAACGAGCAGCGTCACTACGCGATGTTCGCCCCGGGTGAAAAGCACCAGGCGATCCTGATCGACGACTTCCCCATCGCCAGCCAGCGCATCAACCAGTTGATGCCGCAGCTCAAGGCGGCGTGGCAGGCCAGTTCGGCGCTGAGCTTCAAACTGTTCCAGGTGGAGTTCCTGACCACCCTGGCGGGCGACGCGATGATCACCCTGTGCTACCACCGTCCACTGGACGAGCATTGGGAAGCCGCTGCCCGGCAACTGGCGACCGACCTGGGCGTGAGCATCATCGGGCGCTCCAAGGGCAAGCGCGTGGTGATCGGCCGTGACTATGCGGTTGAAGAGCTGGCCGTGGGCGGGCGCACTTTCCGCTATCGCCAGCCAGAAGGCGCGTTCACCCAGCCCAACGGCACGGTGAACCAGAAGATGCTCAACTGGGCCTACGAGGCCCTGGGCGAGCGCGAGGACGACCTGCTGGAGCTGTACTGCGGCAACGGCAACTTCACCCTGCCGCTGGCCACGCGGGTGCGCAAGGTGCTGGCCACCGAGATCAGCAAGACCTCGGTCAACGCCGCGCTGCACAACCTGGACGACAACGGCGTGGATAACGTGCGCCTGGTGCGCCTGTCGGCCGAAGAGCTGACCGAGGCCCTGAACGAGGTGCGGCCGTTCCGGCGCCTGGAAGGCATCGACCTGAAAAGCTATGCCTTTGGCAGCGTGTTCGTCGACCCGCCGCGCGCGGGCATGGACCCGGACACCTGCGAGCTGACCCGGCGCTTCGATAACATCCTGTACATCTCGTGCAACCCCGAGACACTGGCGGCGAACATCGAGCAGTTGAGCGATACGCACCGTATCGAGCGGTGTGCGCTGTTTGACCAGTTCCCGTATACGCACCATATGGAAAGCGGGGTGCTGCTGGTTCGGCGCTAGGCCCGGATCGGCGGTGTTCTATCGCGGGTCAAGCCCGCTCACACAGGAATGTCACGGCTCTGAAGGGCAGTGGGGTACCTGTGGGAGCGGGCTTGACCCGCGATGGCCCTAATCTGAGTACATCAACAGCGGCACCACCTGGTCCGCGTCCGTCAACGCCCCATGGTGCCCGCGCCACTGGCTGGGGTGCTTCTCCTCCACGCTGCGAATGATCCCGCCGGCCCCGGTCGGAACCACGATCAGGTCCCCGATACGCCCCTCGGCCTGGCTCAGCATCACGTCCCCGAACAACCCCGCGCCAATCGCCTGGGCCTTGCTCAACACCCGGTATTCATCCCCCAGGCGGTTCTGCCAGCGCTCGTGCACGCGGTCCTGCTGATGCTCGTGGGTGTACAGGTAGCGCGCCCGGATGTCCCCGGCCATCGCCCGCACCCCGTCCTGCAAGGCACTGTCGGTATCGAAGTCATGCACCTGGGCGCGGTCCAGGTCGAGCATGCCGTGGTCGGCAATCACGAGCATGCGCGCCGAGCGCGGCAGGCGCCCGGCAATGTCGCGGGCCAGCTGATCGGCAATCTCCAGTTGCCTGCACCAGTCGGGCGAGCCCGGCCCATACAGGTGCCCGGCAAAGTCCAGGTCACCGAAATAGGCAAAGCAAAAGGCTGGCGCCTCCACCTCCAGTGCGCTACGCACCAGCTCGGGATAGGCATCGTAGGCCGGCGCGGCAAGGATGCCGCCGGCCTTGTAGATGGCACGGGTGAAGTCCGAGTCGGCAAAGCGCCCGAGCATGACCGTGCTGATCTGTACGCCCTGGGCGGCCGCGTCTTCCCAGGCGGTCTGCGGCACGATGAAGGAGGCCGCGACAGGCGCCGCGGTCGGCACGCTGCCCGTCTGCGCGGCCGCAGTGGTCCATGACAGCGGCGAGAACACCGAATGTGCATCCAGGGCGAAATCGCAGCCCACGATGCCATGCGCACCGCTGCCCATGCCGGAGGTCACGGCGGCCAGGCTGGCGGCAGTGGTGGCCGGGAAGCCGACCTTGAAATGGCTGTCGGGCTGCATCAGCGCGGCCAGGAACGGTGCATGCTCGGCGTGCGCCTTGAGCAGGTTCCAGCCCAAGCCATCGATCAACAGCAGGCAGGTGGCTGTAGAGCGCTCGAGCCGGAACGGATTCCTGAAGCCCCTGGCGCCCAACCCGGCGAAAACAGACTGGGTCAGGCTGGCCAGGCCCGGCCAGGTGTCGTGAACGTCCCGCATCTCTTCGAACTGCGCCGCCATGTCGCCCTCCGTGGTGCCGTGCAAAACAACAGGTTTAGCACAGCTTGTTCGATCAGCGAACAGAAACGATCAATGCACGGCCCGCCCCGATTGACCCTATTAACCAGTCAGTACATTTTAGTCGTGACGCTCCCTCCCCCTGCCAAGAACAACAATGGAGTTTTACCGATGAGTTTGGCCTCCCCTTCCGGCATTCTCGCCGGCCTGATCGGCGCCGGCATCCAGGCCTCGCGTACCCCGGCCCTGCACGAGCACGAAGGCGCCGCCCAGGGCATCAACTACCTGTACCGGCTGATCGACCTGGACCAGCTGAAGCTGGACAGCAGCGCCCTCGAAGAACTGCTGACCGCGGCCGAGTACATGGGCTTTACCGGGCTCAACATCACCTTCCCGTGCAAGCAGGCGATCGTGCCCCTGCTCGACGAGCTGTCGCCCGAGGCGCGCGGTATCGGCGCGGTGAACACCGTGGTGCTCAAGGACGGTCGACGCATCGGCCACAACACCGACTGCCTGGGGTTTGCCGAGGGCTTCAGGCGTGGCCTGGGTGATGTTTCACGTCGTCATGTGGTGCAGATGGGGGCAGGCGGTGCGGGTGCCGCGGTGGCCCATGCGCTGCTCAGCGAAGGGGTGGCCCAGCTGACGCTCTTCGATGTGGAGCCCGCCCGGGCCCAGGCACTGGCAGACAACCTCAACCAGCATTTCGAGGGCAGCCCGGCACGCTGCGGGCATGACCTGCAAGCGGCCATGGGCCAGGCCTGCGGGCTGGTCAACACCACCCCCATGGGCATGGCCAAGCTGCCGGGCATGCCGGTGCCCAGGGCGCTGCTGCGCGCCGAAATGTGGGTGGCCGAGATCGTGTACTTCCCGCTGGAGACCCAATTGCTGCGCGAGGCGCGGGCACTGGGATGCCGCACGCTCAACGGGGCCAACATGGCGGTGTTTCAGGCGGTGAAGGCCTTCGAGCTGTTCAGCGGCGTGGTGCCGGATGCACAGCGCATGATCGGGCACTTCAACAGCCTGGGGGATTGAACGCTTAGCCGGCACCTGTACAGGGTGGTCAACCCATAGGTGCCGGCCCTGCCGGCGACTGGAGGCTCCCCGGCATCACGCCTGCAGGTAGCGCAGCACCGACTCGCAGATCATCTCGCGGTGCTTGTCCTTGAGCGCCTTGTCCTCGAAATCCACCTGGAAGATCTCGCCAAAGGTGTGCCGGTTGGACACGCGATAGAAGCAGAACGAACTGATCAGCAGGTGTACGTCCAGCGCCGTCAGGCCCTGGCGGAACACCCCCTCGGCAGCCCCGCGCTGGAGTATCTCGTCCAGCGCGGTGAGCACCGTCTTGTTCATCGAGCGGATCGCGGCCGACTGCTTGACGTACTCGCCGTGGTGCATGTTTTCGTTGCACACGATACGCACGAAGTCGACATTGCGATCATGGTGATCGAAGGTGAATTCGATCAGCCGGCGAATGCCCTGGCGCGGCTCCAGTTCAGCCAGGTGCAGGTTGCTTTCGGTGCTGCGGATATCGCCGTAAAGCTTCTCCAGCACCTCCACATACAGCTGCTCCTTGCTGTTGAAGTAGTAGTAGATCATGCGCTTGGAGGTCTGGGTGCGCTCGGCGATCGCATCGACCCGGGCACCGGCCAGGCCTTGCTGCACGAACTCGCTGATGGCCGCCTGCAGAATGTTCTCGCGGGTTTTCTCAGGATTGTTCTTGCGGCTCTTGCGCGGCGCCTCGGCAGGTGCCGCCAAGGGTGCTGGAGTTGTCGTCATACGGGGCTCTTGACCAGTCGGTTAACCGCGCGATTATGGCCCCGGGGTGCGCCAGAAGAAAGCCTGACGGGCGCTGACACGTTACAGCTTGGCATGCCGCAGCCCGCCGCTGCGCGCCTTGGCCATCGCTGCCAGGCGCACCGCGACGTTGGCCGCGCCGTAACCGCTGTAGCCATTGCGCCGCTGCAGCACCTCGAAGAAGAAGCGCTCCTCGAACGGCTCGGTGTATACGTGGAACAGCTCGCCGCCCTGGGCATCACGGTCGTACAGCACGTTGTAGTAGGCCAGCTCGCTCAGGAACTGATCGTCGAAGTCGAACCGGGCCGCCAGGTCGTCGTAGTAGTTGAGCGGGATATCGAGCAGCGCCACGCCGGCTTCCTTGGCGCGCTTGACGGCGGCGAAGATGTCCTGGCAGTCGAAGGCGATGTGATGCACGCCCGAGCCGCGGTAGTTGGACAGCGCGTGGGCAATCGCAGTGTTGCGGTTTTCGGAGATGTTCAACGGCAGCCGGATCGAACTGCACTGGCTGCGCAGGGCGCGGCTCTTGACCAGGCCATAGGGATCGGGAAGCACCACCTCGTCATCGGCGCTGAAGTCGAGCAGGCTTTTGTAGAACAGCACCCAGCTGTCCAGGCTGTCGGCCGGCAGGGCCAGTGCCATGTGGTCGATGCGGGTCAGGCCCAGGCCATGGGCCGGTTGCTCGCTGAGGCTGAAGTCGGTGTCGTAGATGGTGCGTCCGTCCGCGCCCTGGTCCACCAGGTAGATCAGGCTGCCGTCGGGGGCGCGTACCGCTGCCAGCTCACGTTCGTTGGGCCCCACCAGGCCACGATAGGGCTGGCCGTGATAGGCCACCGCCCGGGCCAGCGCCTGGGCGCTGTGCCTGACCCGGATCGCCGTGGCGCACAGCGACGGGCCGTGGCTTTCGAAGAAGTTGTGCGCGAACGAATAGGGCTCGGCGTTGAGGATCAGGTTGATCTCGCCCTGGCGCAGCAGGCTCACATTCTTCGAACGATGCTTGCCGGCACGGGCAAAGCCCAGGCCTTCGAGCCAGTTGCCCAGCTTGGCGCCCGAGGCGTCGTCGACCGCAAACTCGAGAAACTCGATGCCATCGCAGCTGCTGGCCGGCGGCGGCGCGAACAGCAGCTCAGGGTCGGCCAGCGGTGCGGTGCGTTCGAGCAACTGACGGGTCTTTTCCTCCAGGTACAGCAGCGAACGCAGGCCGTCGGCGGCATTGGCCCGTGGCGGCGCGGCACGAAAACCGTCGTTGAAGATCTCCAGCGACAGCGGCCCGCGATAGCCGGCCTGCAGAATCGGCGCCAGAAACCCCGGCAGGTCGAACTCGCCCTGCCCCGGGAAGCAGCGAAAATGCCGGCTCCACTCCAGCACATCCATGGCCAGGATCGGCGCATCGGCCATCTGCACGAAGAAGATCTTGTCCCCCGGCACCTGCGCGATGGCGCTGGGGTCGCCCTTGAGCGACAGGGTGTGGAAGCTGTCGAGGATCATGCCCAGGTTGGCGTGATCGGCCTGGCGCACGATGTCCCACACCTGCTGCCAGGTGTTCACGTGCCGCCCCCAGGCCAGCGCCTCGTAGCCGATGCGCACACCGTGGGCGGCGGCCCGCTCGGCCAGCAGGCTCAGGTCGTCGATCAGCAGTTGCTGGCCGCCCAGCGCGTCGGCCGACACGTTGCTGCACACCAGCACCAGGTCGGTGCCCAGTTCCTGCATCAGTTCGAACTTGCGCTCGGCGCGCTCCAGGTTACGCGCCAGGCGCCCGCGCGGGCAGCCCTCGAAATCGCGAAACGGCTGGAAAAGGGTGATGTCCAGCCCCAGGTCGGTGCAGCGCTGGCGGATCTCGCGGGGGCTGCCGTCGTAGTAGAGAAGGTCGTTTTCGAAGATCTCCACGCCGTCGAATCCGGCGGCGGCAATGGCTTCGAGTTTTTCCGGCAAGGTGCCGCTCAGGGACACGGTGGCAATCGAACGCTGCATCTTCAGGCTCCAACGGGCAGGCAGTGCCCAGCTGCACGAATTATTGGCCGGGGTTTATCCTAGCTCAATCAAAAGGTACGAACTGGTTAGTTTTGTGTGCGATTATCGCCCAGTACCCGCCCAGATCAATTGACCCTTTTTTGACCAATGCGCACCATTTCTTACCACCGGGCAGACGAGCATCTTGCCAAAAGCACCGACGAACCTGCCGTAGTCGACTGGTGTACCGCGTGTCATCCTGGCTTGACCCATAAACATAAAAATACGGGTAATCACCACATGATCCACAGCCAAAGCACTCCCCTGGCCCAGCCATCGGCCAGTACCCCGCACGCCGGCATCGGCGACAAGATCCGTGGCGCCATGGGCGTCGGCAAGACCCGCTGGGTGATGCTGGCGCTGGTATTCTTCGCCACCACCCTGAACTACATCGACCGCGCCGCACTGGGCGTGATGCAGCCGATCCTGGCCAAGGAAATGAGCTGGACGGCGATGGACTACGCCAACATCAACTTCTGGTTCCAGGTGGGCTACGCCATCGGCTTCGTGCTGCAGGGCCGGCTGATCGACCGCATCGGCGTCAAGCGCGTGTTCTTCTGCGCGGTGCTGCTGTGGAGCCTGGCCACTGGCGCCCACGGCCTGGCCACCTCGGCGGTGGGCTTCATGGTCTGTCGCTTCATCCTCGGCCTGACCGAAGCGGCCAACTACCCGGCCTGCGTGAAGACCACCCGGCTGTGGTTCCCGGCGGGCGAGCGGGCGGTGGCCACCGGCATCTTCAACGCCGGCACCAACGTCGGCGCCATGTTCACCCCGATGCTGCTGCCGCTGATCCTCACTGTGTGGGGCTGGCAGGCGGCGTTCATGGCCATGGGCGCGCTGGGCCTGGTGTGGGCCACGTTCTGGGGCCTGAAGTACTTCAACCCGGAAAACCACCCGAGCGTGAGCAAGGCGGAACTGGCGTACATCCAGAGCGAGGTCGAGCCTGAACAGGCGGCCGTGCCGTTCACCCGTATCCTGCGCATGCGTGGCACCTGGGCCTTTGCCCTGGCCTACTCGATCACCGCGCCGGTGTTCTGGTTCTACCTGTACTGGCTGCCGCCGTTTCTGAACCAGCAGTACAACCTGGGCATCAGCGTCACGCAGATGGGCATCCCGCTGATCGTGATCTACCTCAGTGCCGACTTCGGCAGCGTGGGTGGCGGGATCCTGTCCTCGTTCATGATCGGTCGCGGCATGGCGCCGGTGAAGGCGCGGCTGCTGTCGATGCTGCTGTTCGCCACCACCATCGTCGGGGTGATCTTCGCCGCAGGCGCCAGCAGCCTGTGGGTGGCGGTACTGGCCATCTCCCTGGCGATTGCCGCGCACCAGGCCTGGACCGCCAACATCTGGAGCCTGGTGATGGACTACACGCCCAAGCACATGATGAGCACCGTGTTCGGCTTTGGCGGCATGTGCGCGGCCACCGGGGGGATGTTCATGACCCAGATCGTAGGGCATGTGCTGACCAGCACCAACAACAACTACACCGTGCTGTTCACCATGATTCCGGCGATGTATTTCATCGCGCTGCTGTGGATGTATTTCATGGCACCGCGCAGGATCCCGACAGTCGAGGCGTAAGCCCGGGCTGCAATGCAGCCCTTCGCCAGCAACGCTGGCTCCTACAGGGAGCCGGCGTTCATTACCTTGCGGGCCTTCTCCAGCGCCCACTGCGCGCGCTGCAGCGCACTCACCCCCTGCTCCAGCAACTGGCGCGTGGGGATCTCCAGGCTCAGCGGCAGGTCGGCCGGCAAGCTGTGCAGCAACCCGTTCAGGTCGCACTCCCCATCCCCCGGAAAACGTCGCTCGTTACGCGCCTGACGCAGGATCTCGGCCATGTCGTCGGGGCGCGGGCCCGCCACGTCGCACAGTTGCGCGTAGCGGATGCGCGAGGCCGGCAGGCGGCGCAGGTCTTCCAGGCGCGACGCCGAGCGATCGAAGTGGAAGGCATCGACCAGCACGCAGCCGTTGGCGCGCCCGGCGTTTTCGACGATGCGGGTGGCCTGGGTCAGGTCCTTGGCATCGGTCCACGGCATGAACTCCAGGTGCGGGTGCAGGCCATACGGCGCGGCCAGGTCGCACAGCGCCGCGAAGTTGTCGGTCAGGCGCTGTTCATCCGGGTCGTTGCCGGCAACCAGCAGCTCGCTTGCACCGAAGTCGGCGCCCACCGCGAGCAGGGCCTCAAAGTTGGCGACCAGAGTGTCGGGCTTGAGCCGCAGAATCTCCACATCGAGCACCCGGATGCCGGTGTCGCG
Organism: Pseudomonas sp. S12(2018); assembly: GCF_024355235.1. NCBI lineage: Bacteria > Pseudomonadati > Pseudomonadota > Gammaproteobacteria > Pseudomonadales > Pseudomonadaceae > Pseudomonas > Pseudomonas sp. S12(2018). The sequence goes on along the minus strand of NZ_QLAD01000015.1, from coordinate 35,863 downwards.
CAGGCGCTCGGCTGTCTGCCGGCGCAGGCCGGCGTCGCTTGCCAGCGGGAAGTGGTGTTCTTCGGGGGTGGCCGGCTCGAGGCGCAGGCCGACATGGCTGTAGCCGGCCCGGGCGGCGACTTCGACCATCCGGGGTGGGGACAGCTCAAGGACAGTGAGGGCGGCCAGGGACATGACACGTGGGTTCATGGAGGAGTCTCGGGTGCGTTGTTGTATTTGCATTATTTAGAACTTAGTTCCAATTTCAATGCAAGTACAAAAAAAACAGCTTTGCGCTCCACAAAACTGCCTTGGTTTACCTGAGGGCCGCTTCGCTGGCTTGCCAGCGAAGCGTCTAGACAAACAGCTCCGACGCCGGGCTGGCCGCCGACAGCTCGGCCGCCGCCGCCAGCAACGCCGGCGCCAGCTCGTGCAGGCGCGCCTCGTTCAGGCGCGCGGTCGGTCCGGCCACGCTCAACACCCCGACCACATGCCCATCCTGCGGGTGACGTACCACCGCCGCCAACGCCGACGTACCCAGCGCCGAACTCTCCACCACCCACGCATAGCCCAGTTCCCGCGCCATGCGCAGGCGTTCCAGCAGTTGGGCATTGGAAGCCGGCGCGTTCGGCCCGAAGTCCTCGCGCCGGCCCACGCCCTGGCGCTCCACCAGCAGCAACGCCTGGGCATCGCTCAGGCTGGCCAGCCAGGCATGCCCCGAGGCGCTGTAGAACAGCGGCGCCTCACGCCCCATGTCCGGGTCGTAGCGCAGGCCGGAGCGGGCGCCCTGGGCCTTGGCGATCCACACCTGGCGCTCGCCGTCGATGATCCCCAGCCGCACCAGCTCGCCGGTCTGCGCGGCCAACTGGTCGAGAATCGGCTGGACGATGTCGGCACCGCTCTGGGCCAGGTAGCGAAAGCCCATGCCCACCAGCTTGGTGCTCAGCAGGTACCGGCTGTTTTCCGGATTCTGGCGCACGTAGCCCAGGCGCATGAGCTCGGCGAGCATGCGATGGGTCGCGCTCTTGGGGATGTCCAGCTGCTCGGCCAGGGTCTGCATCGGCAGCCCGCGCGGCTCGCTGGTGAGGCTTTCGAGAAGGCTGAAAGCACGTTCGATCTGACTGCCGGCCATGGTCACGGTCCCTGAAAATTTCGCCGATTCTAAAGAGCGCCGGGCAAAGCGCAAACCACTGTTCGATCTTCGCCCAACTTTGCATGCGACGGCCTTGGCAGCCGACATGCAATCATAGAATATGGAACTTCGTTCCAAAATAATAATTGCGCGCACTGCGAGGACCCAGCATGACTGCCCACACCCCTACCTCCCGCCCGGTGGACTGCGATGTCCTGGTCATCGGCTCCGGCGCTGCCGGCCTGAGCGCCGCGGTGACCGCCGCCTTTCACGGGCAGAAGGTCATCGTGGTCGAAAAGGACCCGGTGTTCGGCGGCGCCACGGCCTGGTCCGGCGGTTGGATGTGGGTACCGTGCAACCCGCTGGCACAGCGCGCCGGCATCGTCGAGGACCGTTCGCTGCCGCGCACCTACCTGCAACACGAACTGGGCGAACGCTTCGAACCGGCGATGATCGATGCGTTCCTGGAGGCGGCGCCCCACATGGTGTCGTTCTTCGAACGCCATACCGCCCTGCAGTTCGCCGACGGCAACGGCATTGCCGATATCCACGGCGACACGCGCGGGGCCGGCACGGGCGGGCGCTCGGTGATCGCCGCCCCGTATGACGGGCGCAAGGTCGGCAAGCTGCTCAGGCAGCTGCGCCGCACGATGCGCGAAACCTCATTCATGGGCATGCCGATCATGGCCGGCAAGGACCTTACCGCCTTTCTCACCCTGACCCGTTCGTGGCGCTCGCTGCTGCATGTGGGCAAGCGCCTGGCACGCCATCTGCTCGACCTCGCACGCTACGGCCGGGCGATGCAGCTGGTCAACGGCGTGGCCCTGATCGCGCGCCTGGCCAAGTCGGCCGAAGACCTCGGCGTGCTGCTGTGGGCATCGGCCCCGGCGCAGCGCCTGCTGCACAACGCTGGCCGGGTGACGGGGGCGGTGGTGCAGACGGCCAACGGCGACGTGAGCATTCATGCGCGCAAGGCCGTGGTGCTGGCAGCCGGCGGCTTCCCCAACGATATCGAGCGGCGCAAGGCGCTGTTCCCGCGTACCCCCACCGGGCATGAGCACCTGGCCTTGCCGCCGCTGGGCGCCAGCGGCGATGGCCTGCGCCTGGGCGAGAGCGTGGGCGCACACGTGGTCGACGACCTGGCAAGCCCGGTGGCCTGGGCCCCGGTGTCGAAAGTGCCGTACAAGGACGGCAGCTTCGGCCATTTCCCGCACATCATCGAACGTGCCAAGCCCGGCATCATCGGTGTGCTGGCCAACGGCAAGCGCTTCGTCAACGAAGCCAACGGCTACTACGACTACGTGAGCGCAATGGTCGCCAGCGCGCCCGGCGAGCAGGTGGCCTCGTGGCTGATATGCAGCCACGCCTTCCAGCGCCGCTACGGCCTGGGCATCTCCCGGCCCTTCCCACTGCCGGTGGCGCCCTTCATTCGCAGCGGCTACCTCAAGTGCGGCGACAGCATCGAGGCGCTGGCCATCGCCTGCGACATCGACCCCCAGGGCCTGAGTACCACGCTCAGCGACTACAACCGCCATGCGCGCCACGGCGAAGACCCGCAGTTCGGCCGTGGCAGCACGCCTTACAACCGCAAGCAGGGCGATGCGCTGCACCGGCCCAACCCGTGCGTGGCGCCCATCGAGCAGGGGCCGTTCTATGCGGTGAAGGTGGAGCCGGGCTGCTTCGGCACCTTTGCCGGGCTCAGGACCAATGCCCACGCCCAGGTACTGGATGCACAGCAGCAGCCAATTGCCGGCCTGTATGCCGCCGGCAGCGACATGCTCAGCATCATGGGCGGGCATTACCCGGCGGGCGGGATCAATCTGGGGCCGGCGACCACCTTCGGCTACATCGCCGGGCGGCACATTGCCGGGGTCAGTGCCTACGAGTAGGCGCGCCGGCTGCTGCTAGACTGGCGACCCGACTCCTTCATGAAAGCCAGCCGACCATGGACCAGATCAGCGCGATGCAGGCGTTTCGCCGCGTGGTAGAGAGTGGTGGTTTCAGCGCCGCTGCCGCCCTGACCGGGCAATCGCACACCGTGCTGTCGCGCCAGGTCAAGAACCTGGAGCGCCACCTCGGCACCCAGTTGCTCAGCCGCACCACGCGGCGACTGCATGTCACCGAAGCCGGCGCACTGTGCTACCGCCATTGCGTGCAGGTGCTGGAGCAGCTCGAAGCCATGAGCCTGGAGATTTCCGAACACCAGCAGCAACCCACAGGCACCCTGCGCCTGAGCGTGGCCACGGCATTCGGTGAACTGGAGCTGGGGCGCTGGCTACCGGACTTCGTCGAGCGCTTCGACCAGTTGCAGGTGGAGCTCATCTGCACCGACCGCTTTGTGGACATGCTCGAAGAAGGGGTCGATGTGTGCCTGCGGGTGACCACCCACCTGCCCGACTCCAACCTGGTGGCCCGGCAACTGGCCGTCAGCGAAGTCGTGCTGGTAGCCGCCCCCGCGTACCTGCAGCGCTGGCCGGCCCCCATCGAACCGCACACCCTGGGCGAGCATGCGTTGCTCGGCTACAACCGGCTGGCCCAGCCGCAACGGCTGAGCCTGCAGGGGCCCGACGGGCAGCGCCTGGACGTGGCAATGCCCAGCCGGCTGAGCGCCAACTCGCCGATGGCGTTGCGTGCGGCGGCCATTGCCGGCCTGGGTATCGCCAGCTTCGACCGCTTCATCGTGCATGACGCCCTGCTCGACGGGCGCCTGGTACAGGTGCTGCCCGAATGGCAGCAGCCCTCCCGGCACGTGTACGCGATGTTCCCCCAAAGCCGCTATCTGGCGCCCAAGGTTCGGGCATTGGTCGAGTATGCGCGGGCGTACTACGCTGAACCACGATGGGAAATCAAGATGTGATCTGTGCAAGAAGCACACAGGTTCTGGGCTGCTTCTGCCGTATTTGTGCGTTCGTTGTTTGATTAACCTTCTTTCGATTGTTCATCAGAGGGTTTCAACCATGAAAGCACTTCGAGTTACCGCCGCCGGCTTGCTGCTGGCAGCTTGCGCCACTACCGCCGTGGCTGCGGTCTGCTACTGCACCGCCCCACTCATCTCCCTGCCGAAAAATGCGCTGACCTGGAAAGTGGTACCGGGCACCAACAACAACGTCACCTACGCCAACGTGCAGGGCGACATCCTGGGCAATGGCGCCTACGAGGCCTTCGTCAGTTTCCGTCCCGGTGTGGACAATGGCTACCACACCCACACCGAGACGTTGCCGACCGTGGTGATGAGCGGCGTGTTCTACGCCCGCATCAAGGACAAGAACGGCAAGCTGGTCGAGACCGAGTACCCGGCCGGTTCGTACTACCAGTTGCCGGCCGGGCTGGAACATGAGAGCGGTTGCAAGATGACCGCCAAGAAGGAGCCTTGCCTGCTGTTCCAGTACCAGCGCAACCACTTCGACCTGAACCCGGTGCCCCGCTAGGCGGCCTCAGAAATCGAAGAACACCGTTTCGCCTTCACCCTGGATGCGGATATCGAAACGGTAGGCCAGCTTGCCATCCACTTCGCAGCGCCGCGCGACCAAGGTCTCGCGGCGTTGTGGCTGTTCGATCAGGTTGAGCACCGGGCACTTGGCATTGGCCTGGCCCTCGTCGTCGAAGTACAGCCGCGTGTGCAGATGGATGTTGATGCCGCGGGCGAACAGGCTGACATTGATATGCGGTGCCATCGGCACGCCGGCGGCATTGGCGACCACACCGGGCTTGACCGTCTGCAGCGTCCATTCACCGGCATCGAAGGTGGTGGCGGTGCGTCCGAAGCTGTTGAACGGTTGTTCCAGGTTGAATTCGCTGTGGTACTGCCCGGCCGCGTCGGCCTGCCAGAACTCGAGGAACGAGTCGCGCACCAGGTGGCCGTTGCCGTCGTAGACGTGACCGATCAACAGGATGTGCTCGCCGGGCGCATCGCTGCGCGCCATGCGGTTCCAGATTTCCTGGTCACGGGTCGGGTTGCCGGCCGCTTCCAGGGCCAGGCCGATGTGCACGTAGGGGCCGGCGGTCTGCGATGGGGTTTCCGGCAGCAGTTCGATAGGCATGGCGGGGCTCCTCAGCGGTTTTCGAAGTGGGTCTTGCGCTGGCCGCGCAGAACGATGTCGAAGCGGTAGGCCAGGCAGTCCATGGGGTTGGCATTGGCCATGTCGAGCCGGGCGATCAGGCTCTGTACCGCGTCCGGGTTGGCGATCGACTTGACGATCGGGCACATCGAAATCAGCGGGTCGCCTTCGAAGTACAGCTGGGTGATCAGACGCGTGGCAATCGACGGGCCGCTGATCGACACGTGGATATGCGCCGGGCGCCAGTCGTTGGGGCCGTTGCGCCACGGGTACGGGCCCGGCTTGATGGTACGGAAACTGTAGTAGCCCTCTCTGTCGGTCAGCGCGCGCCCCACACCCCCGAAGTTGGGGTCCAGCGGCGCCAGATAGCGATCGTTCTTGTGGCGATAGCGGCCGCCGGCATTGGCCTGCCACATTTCGACCAGGGTGTGCGGGATCGGCTTGCCGTACTGGTCGCACACGCGCCCGGCCACAATGATGCGCTCGCCGATGGGCAGGCCGCCGTGGTTGAAGTTCAGCAGCAGGTCATTGTCGTGCTCGGCAAATTTCAGGTGGGAGAAATCCGGCCCAGTGCTTTCGCTGACGGACTGTGGAATGCTCACCAGCGCCTGGCGAGGCGAGCGCGCGACGGAGGTCTTGTAGTCGGGGGTAAGGGCTTTCGGATGCCAGTTCCGATCACGGATAACGAAACGACTGGTGTCTTGTGCAGACATGCCGTTCTCCTCTTATTGGATTTTTGGAGGCCTGTACGGGCAGGAGTGATGGGCAGTGTGGCCGAGGCATGCACCGGCGAACATTGAAAAGAATCCTTGAACCCATAACCGTATGGTTATGTCCAAAGCGCTGACGCCGCCGGGCCGGGTGGACTAATCTTTATCTTCATATTTCAAGCTTGGGAGAACGCTCATGCTCTGGCGAAAAGGCAGGCGCAGCGACAACGTGGTCGACGCTCGCGGTGAAGGCGGCGGTGGTGGTGGCATGCGCCTGGGCGGCAAGGGCCTGAGCCTGACGGCGGTGGTACTGATCGTGGGGATCGGCCTGCTGACCGGGCAGGACCCGATGCAGATCCTTGGCCAGCTGAGCGGGCAGATGAGCGAACAGAGCGCGCCGGCAAGCACCGGCGAGCGCAAGGCACCACCGGCCGGCGACGAACAGGCCGAGTTCGTCGCCAGCATCCTGGGCGACACCGAAGACACCTGGCGCGCCCTGTTTGCCCAGGCCGGGCGCCAGTACAAGGACCCGACCCTCAAGCTGTTCAGCGGTCAGGTCAACTCCGCCTGTGGCTTTGCCTCGTCGGCGACCGGCCCGTTCTATTGCCCGGCCGACCAGCAGGTGTACCTGGACATGAGCTTCTTCAAGGAGATGGAAACCCGCTTCGCGGCAGCGGGCGACTTTGCCCAGGCCTACGTGATCGCCCACGAGGTCGGCCACCATGTGCAGACCCTGCTGGGGGTGTCAGCCAGGATCGACCAGGCCCGTCGCAGCGGCCAGCGCCTGCAAGGCGACAACGGCCTGCTGGTACGTCAGGAACTGCAGGCCGACTGCCTGGCAGGCGTGTGGGCCTACCAGGCACAGCAACGCCATAACTGGCTGGAGCCGGGCGATATCGAAGAGGCCCTGAACGCCGCCAACGCGATCGGCGATGACCGCCTGCAGCAGCAGAGCAAGGGCCGCGTGGTGCCCGACTCGTTCACCCACGGCACTTCCGCGCAGCGCGTGCGCTGGTTCAAGACCGGCTTCGCCAAGGGCGACCTCAACCAGTGCGACACCTTTGGCGCCAGCAGACTCTGACGCCTGTAATGGGGTGTTTGCGGCCTCGCGCAAACACCCTAAACATTTTGTTGATGGTTTTCGTCGGAATTGGAGAAAAAGCGTTTCAGCTCTGCAACATCCCGCCGATAAAGGCAGCTCACGTCAGCTGGCCTCCAAGAAAAACAACCTCCAGCGATTTAGATCAAAGAGCGCACAGAATCCTGGAGGGATCGCATGAACAGCTGGTTTGCCAATATCAGCGTCAACCTGAAACTCGCCCTGGGCTTCGGCCTGGTGCTGCTGCTGACCGGCCTGTTGGCCCTGACCGGCTGGACCAGCCTGGGCGGTCTGATCGACCGCAGCAACTGGATGAGCGACATCACCCAGCTCAACAACGAGCTCACCGAACTGCGCATCGCCCGCCTGCAGTACATGATTGCCGACGGTGACGACAAGCTCGCGCAGAATGTCCAGGCCAAGCTGGATACCTTCAAGGCCCGCCAGCAGAACCTGCTGAACACCTTCAAGAGCCCGGAGAACGTCAAGCTGCTGCGCGAACAGGCGCAGGTGGTCGCCGCCTACGAGGTGTCCCTGGCCAAGATGCGCAGCGCCTACAAGCAGGGTGGCGAAGCGCGCCGCAGCATGGGCGTTACCGCCAATGAGGCCGGTGCCCTGATGGAAACCCTGCTGGCCGACAGCCTGTCCTCTGGCCAGAGTGACAGCGAGCGCCTGGAACATCTCAAGCGCCTGACCACCGTACGCCAGCACCTGCTGCTGGCCCGCTTCGAGGTGCGCGGCTACATCGCCGACCTCACCCCGGAAACCGAACAGGTCGCCGCCCGCCAGCTCGACGCCACCCTGGCCGAAACCCGCCAGCTGGCCGCCACCGATGCTCGTGCCCGACCGCTCGAGGCCGCCACCCTGCACTACGCCGAAGCGGTGCGCAGCTTCAAGGCCGCCAACACGGCGATCGGCGAGGCGCGCAAGGAAATGACCACCCAGGGCTACGACATCGTGCGCCTGAGCGATGAGCTGTACGCCATCCAGCTGCAACGTCGCGACCTCGAAAGTGCCCAGGCGCGTACCTGGCAACTGGCAAGCACCCTGGCGGCGCTGCTGTTCGGCGTGCTGGCGGCGATCATCATCACCCGCCAGATCACCCGCCCGCTGCGCGAAACCCTGGAAGTGGTCGAGAAGATCGCCACCGGCGACCTGACCCACACCCTGCGCGTCACCCGCCGTGACGAACTGGGCGTGCTGCAACAAGGCATCCAGCGCATGGGCGAAACCCTGCGCGACCTGATCGGCGGCATCCGTGACGGCGTGACCCAGATCGCCAGTGCGGCCGAAGAGCTGTCGGCGGTCACCGAGCAGACCAACGCCGGGGTCAACAGCCAGAAGGTCGAGACCGACCAGGTGGCCACCGCCATGCACGAAATGGCGGCCACCGTGCAGGAAGTGGCGCGCAATGCCGAGCAGGCGTCCGAGGCCGCCACCGACGCCGACGGCCAGGCCCGCGCCGGTGACCAGGTGGTGGCCCAGGCCATCGCGCAGATCGAGCGCCTGGCGGTCGAGGTCAACCGTTCCACCGAGGCCATGGGCCAGTTGCAGCAGGAAAGCCAGAAGATCGGCAGCGTGATGGACGTGATCAAGTCGGTGGCCGAACAGACCAACCTGCTGGCGCTCAACGCCGCGATCGAAGCGGCACGGGCGGGTGAAGCCGGGCGTGGTTTTGCCGTGGTGGCCGATGAAGTGCGCGGCCTGGCGCAGCGCACCCAGAAGTCCACCGAGGAAATCGAGGTGCTGGTGGCGGGCCTGCAAAGCGGCACCCAGCAGGTGGCCAACGTGATGCATGGCAGCCGCAGCCTGACCGACAGCAGCGTGGAGCTGACGCGCAAGGCGGGTGCCTCGCTGGAGAACATCACCCGCGTGGTGTCTAACATCCAGTCGATGAACCAGCAGATCGCTGCGGCGGCCGAGCAGCAGAGCGCGGTGGCCGAAGAGATCAGCCGCAGCATCCTGAACGTGCGTGATGTGTCGGAGCAGACGGCGGCGGCGAGCCAGGAGACGGCGGCATCCAGCGTCGAGCTGGCGCGCCTGGGCAATCAGTTGCAGATGCTGGTCAGCCACTTCCGCGTCTGACCGCATCGGACGGCGTAACCATCGCGGGTCAAGCCCGCTCCCACCAGGTTCAGCGAAACCTTGTGGGAGCGGACTTGGCCCGCGATGCTGTCAGCCCTTACTTGACGACCTGCCCCACCCCGCGTCCACGCGGGTCAGACGCGGTTTCCAGCGCCGAACCCGTCACCCGGATCGCCTGGATATCGCCCATCTCCCAGCCCTGGTCCTCCAGGGTGTAGCCCATCTTCTTCAGTTCCTCGGCCACCTTGCCATCGAGCGGCGCATAGGCGTCGTAGTAGATAGTGTCCTTGGGCAGCAACTGGTGATGCACACGCTGCGCCGCCACCGCCTTCTCCAGCGGCAGGTTGTAGTCGTACAGGTTGTTGAGCACCTGGAAGATCGAGGTGAAGATCCGCGAGCCACCCGGCGTACCCAGCACCAGCGTGACCTTGCCATCGCGGGTCACCAGGCTCGGGGCCATCGACGACAGCATGCGCTTGCCCGGCTCGATGGCATTGGCATCGCCACCGACCACACCGAAGGCGTTCGCCACACCCGGCTTGGCACTGAAGTCGTCCATCTCGTCATTGAGCAGGAAGCCCGCGCCCTTCACCACCACGCCGCTGCCGTAGTCCCAGTTCAGGGTGTAGGTGTTGCTGACCGCGTTGCCCTGCTTGTCGACGATGGAGAAGTGCGTGGTCTGGTGCGGCTCCAGCCCCGGGCGCACCTTGGCGGTGTCGGAGATGGCGGTCGGGTTGACCTCTTGCGCGCGCTTGGCCAGGTAGTCCTTGGCAATCAGCTGCGCCACCGGCACCTTGGAAAACGCCGGGTCGCCCAGGTAGTCGGCACGGTCGGCGAACACACGCTTCTCGATTTCCGAAAGCAGGTGGATGTAGCGTGCCGAGTTCAGCTCGACACCCTTGAAGTCGGCTGCGCGGTTTTCCTTTATGCCCAGCAACTGCGCCAGCGCGATGCCGCCCGAGCTGGGCAGCGGCGCGGTGTAGACCACGTTGCCACGCCATTCGATGCCCATCGGCTCACGCCACACGGCCTTGTAGTCCTTGAGGTCTTCCTTGCTGACCAGGCCCTTGTCGGCCTGCATCTGCGCCACCAGCAGGTCGGCGGTCTTGCCCTGGTAGAACTCGCTCACACCCTTGTCGGCAATGCGCTCCAGGGTCTGCGCCAGCTCGGGCTGCCTGAAGGTCTCGCCCACCTTCATGCTGCCGAAATAGTCGTTGAAGTTGGTGCTGTCCTTGAACAGCCCCTGGGCATCTTCGCGGTACTGGTACTGCTTGGCGGCGATCTTGAAGCCGTTCTTCGCGTAGCCCACCGCCGGGGTCAGCAGCTCGGCCCAGGGCAGCTTGCCGAACTTCTGGTGCGCCTCCCACAGGCCCATCACCGTGCCCGGCACCCCGGCGGCCCGGGCGCCCACCAGGCTGAGGTTCTCGATGATCTCGCCTTTGTCGTCCAGGTACATGTTGCGGCTGGCCGCCTTGGGCGCCACTTCACGGTAGTCGAGGAAGTAGGGTTTGCCATCCATGTACAGGGTCATGAAACCGCCGCCGCCGATGTTGCCGGCCTCGGGGTAGGTAACGGCCAGGGTGAAGGCAGTGGCCACCGCGGCGTCCACTGCGTTGCCGCCCTTCTTGAGGATGTCGGCGGCGACCTGTGCACCATATTGATCGGGCGCGGCCACCGCGCCGCCGTCCAGCGTCACGGCATAGGCTGATGAGCTGGCGACGATCGCAGCGCTCAAGGTCAGCGTTCGAAACATCAGAGTGCGCATGCGGGTTTCCTTGGTGTTGTTTTTATCGAACAACCATTAAGGCGCATGCCCAGGGATTTTTCAAATGCCGCCTGCGGTTTTCAGCAGGCGTAGATCGACAGCTTGTGCTGGATGAAATCCAGAAAGCACTGGATACGCAGGGCCAGTTGCGAGTTGCGGTAGTACACCGCGTTGATCGGCTGGCGATAGCCGCTGTTGGCCTCGGCCAGCACCAGTTGCAGGCGGCCGGCCTGGAGGTCTTCGTGGGTCATGAAGTGCGACAGGCAGGCGATGCCTTCGCCGGCCAGCGCCAGGTGGCGCAGGGTTTCGCCGCTGGAGGCGCACAGGTCGGGGCGGATCGCCAGGCGGTCGCCTTCGGTGTGGCGCAGCGGCCAGTGATTGAGGGTTTCGGTCTGGGTGAAGCCCAGCAGCGAATGCCCGGCCAGTTCCTCCACATGCCGTGGCGTACCGCGCCGCGCAAGGTACGCGGGGCTGGCCAGCACATGCAGCGGGCTGCACCCCAGCGAGCGGGCGTGCAGGCTGGAGTCGGCCAGCTCGCCGATGCGGATGGCGATATCGGTGCTCTGTTCGAGCAGGTCGATGATCAGGTCGTCGGTGTTGAGCTCCAGCTGGATATCCGGGTACAGCTGGCGGAACTCCCCCACCCAGGGCACGATGGCATGCAGCATGAACGGCGCCGCCGCATTGATGCGCAGGCGCCCGGACGGGGTCTGGCGGTGCAGGCTCAGACGCTCTTCGAGTTCGTCCATCTGTTGCAGGATGGCCTTGGCACGCTCGAAGAAAAACCGCCCCTCTTCGGTGAGGTCCATGCGCCGCGTGGTGCGGTTGATCAGCGTGGTGCCCAGCTTGGCCTCCAGCCGCGACAGGCTGCGGCTGATGGCCGACGGGGTCTGCCCGCCCTGTTCGGCGGCGGCGGAAATAGAGCCGCACTCGATGACCGAGACGAACATCTGCAATTCATCGGACCTGGCTTTCACGGCTGTTCCCTGGTGTGGCGTTCAGCCGTGATAGATAGCCGCTTGGCGTTGCCCGCGCAACCCTTCATCAGGCGCCAGTGTGGAAAACCCGGGCCAGGTGCTGCTCGTAGCCGGCCACGGCAGCCTCGACGTTGGGGTTCTTCATCACGTCGGTGGCCAGGTAGGTCGGCAGACCGCTCATGCCCAGGAACTGGTTGGCCTTGTGGAACGGGAAGTACACCGCGTCCACGCCCTTGCCTTCGAAAAACTGCGCCGGATCGTCGAACGCTTCCTGCGGTGCGTTCCAGGTCAGCGACAGCATGTACTGCTTGCCCTGGATCAGGCCGCCGCTGCCGTACTTGCTCGACGCATCGGAGCGGGTGCGCCCGTCGCTGGCGTAGAGGCTGCCGTGGCCGGCGGTGAACACTTCGTCCAGGTACTGCTTGACGGTCCACGGCGCGCCCATCCACCAACCGGGCATCTGGTAGATGACCACGTCGGCCCAGAGGTACTTCTGCACTTCTTCGGCAACGTCGTAGCCGCCATCGATGTAGGTGCTCTTGACGTCGAAACCGGCGCGGTCGAGAAACGCCAGCGCGGCCTCGTGCAGGGTCTCGTTCAGGCGGCCATCGGAGTGGGCGAACTGCTTGCCGCCGTTGAGCAACAGGATCTTCTTCATCATCTGCCTCATGTGTGTTCGGGGCAGCCAACAGAAGGGCGGCCCGGTGAATGTGATGGCGGCAGATTAATCAGTTCAGCGCAGCGCAAATACCCTCGCGCGGGCAAAACGCTTTTGACCAAAAAGCACGAATTCAGCGCTTATTATTGAAATAAGATTGGCTCACTTTTTACAGGAGCCTCCCCATGAGCGAACCCTACGGTTTCATCCTCAAAGCCAAGACCCGCCCCGAAAAGGCCGAGGAGTTCGAGGCGCTGTTTCGCAGCTATGTAGAACCCAGCCGTGCCGAGCCCGGCTGCATCGAGTACCACATGCTGCGCGACCGGCAGGACCCAAGCCTGTTCGTGTTCTACGAAATCTGGGCCAGCAAGGCCGCACTGGATGTGCATTCGGCGCTGCCGCACATGCAGCAGTTTGCCGAGCGGCGCATGGAATACCTTGAGCGTGACTTCGACATCCAGTTGATCGAGATGCTCAGCCCGTCCTCGGCTAGCCGTTGAGCGCCAGATGGGCGCCCAGCAGCGCCAGGCCGATGAAAAAGCAGCGTTTGAACAGCACGGCACTGATGCGCTGACGCAGGCACTGGCCCAGCCACATGCCCAGCAATGCCGGTATCAGCACCACCAGCGAGGCCCCCAGCGCCTCGCCGCCCAGTGCGCCCTGCCCGGCAAGGCCCACGGCCAGCGCCAGGGTCGAGACGGTGAATGACAGGCCCAGCGCCTGCACCATCTGTTCACGGTGCAGGCCCAGGGCCTGCAGGTACGGTACGGCCGGTATCACGAACACCCCGGTGGCGGCGGTGATGATGCCCGTCACCAACCCGCACAGCGGGCCCAGCCAGCGCTCGTGGCGGGGGGCCAGGTGCAGGCCTGGGTGGCACAGGCCGTACAGTGCATACACCAGCAACGCCACGCCCAATGCGTGCGCCGCCCACGCGCCACTGTCGATGCCCAGCCAGACACTGCCCAGCAAGGTGCCGATGAAGATCATCAGTTGCATCGGCCAGAGCCTGCGCAGCAACGCACGCAAGTGGCCACCCGCCGCCAGCTGCCAAAGGTTGGTGACCGTCGACGGCACGATCAGCAGCGCGGCAGCCTGCGCCGGTGACATAGCCAGACCCAGCAACCCCATGGCTACGGTGGGCAGGCCCAGGCCGATCACGCCCTTGACCGTGCCTGCCAGCACGAAGGTAAGCACAACCAGCAGCGACAGCGCCGGGCCGATAGCCTGATAGAAGCCGAATAAAGTCGTCATGGGCCCATGCTGCCCTGCCCGCACGCCCCTGAACAGTTGCCATATACTGAGCCAGACTATTGCCCAGGCAGAGGCTCATGCATTTCGATCTGATTGACCTACGACTGTTTCTGCACACCGTGGAGTGCGGCAACATCACCGCCGGCGCCCAGCGCAGCCACCTGTCGCTGCCGGCGGCCAGCGCGCGCATTCGCGCCATGGAAAGCTCGCTGGGCGTACCGCTGCTGCAGCGCAACCGGCGCGGCGTGCACCCCACGGCCGCCGGCCAGGCCCTGGTCAACCATGCGCGCCAGATCGGCCAGCAGGTGCAGCGGCTGCAATTCGACCTGGGCCAGTATGCCCAGGGGTTGCAGGGCCAGGTGCGGCTGCTGTGCAACACCGCGGCGCTGACCGAGTACCTGCCCGAACTGCTGGCGACGTTTCTGGCCCACCACCCGGCCATCGACGTGGACGTGGTCGAATTGCCCAGCCTGCGTATCGTGCAGGCGATCACCCAGGGCGAGGCCGACCTGGGCATCATCTCCAATGCCGTGGCCAGCGAGCACCTGCAGAGCGTGGCGTTTCGCGACGACCCGCTGGTGCTGATCATGGCGCCGGATCACCCGCTGGCCAGCCACCCGCACCTGCGCTTTGCCGACACCCTTGAACATGGCCATGTCGGCCTGCAGGCAGACAGCGCCCTGGCCCTGTACCTGGAGGAACAGGCCCTGCACCTGGGGCGCCGGCTGCAGGTGCGGGTACGTGCCGAAGGCTTCGACGGGGTGATCCGCATGGTGGCCCATGGCGCAGGCCTGGGCATCGTGCCGCAGGCTGCCGTGCAACGCTGGCAAGGGGTACTGGCGCTGCACAGCCTGGCGCTGGACGAACCCTGGGCACAACGCCAGCTGCGCCTGTGCAGCCGCAATTTTTCGGCGCTTCCCGGGCACACGCGCACACTTCTGCAAAGCTTGTCGGCAGGCGCTATTGCCCCGGCAGGGACAATCCACCCACAATCGCCTTCGCGCACCGCTATGTAACAAGACAATGCCGTGCCTACGAGCCGTAAAGGGAGTTTTCCGTGCCGTCGATCTACCAGTTGAAACCGCGCTTCCAGGCGCTGCTGCGCCCTATGGTCAAGCGTCTGTACGAGCGCGGCATAACTGCCAACCAGGTGACGGTCGCCGCCGCGGCGGTCAGCGTGGCGCTCGGCCTGCTGCTGGCCGCCGTACCGCACATCACCTGGCTGTTCGCCCTGGTGCCGGCCTGGATGCTGCTGCGCATGGCGCTCAATGCCATCGACGGCATGCTCGCCCGGGAATTCGGCCAGCAGTCACGCCTGGGTGCCTACCTCAACGAGCTGTGCGACGTGGTCGCCGACAGCGCACTGTACCTGCCCTTCGCCCTGCTGCCGGGCGTGTCGCCGGCGCTGGGGGTGATCGTGGTGCTGGCCGCGCTGGTGAGCGAATACGCCGGGGTGATGGGCCCCCTGGTAGGCGCCGAACGCCGTTATGACGGCCCGATGGGCAAGAGCGACCGTGCCTTCGTGTTCGGTGTGCTCGGTGCCGGCGTGGCCACCGGCCTGCTGAGCGCAGCGTGGCTCAACGGCGTGTTGCTGGTGGTGCTGCTGCTGTCGCTTCATACCCTCTACAACCGGGTGAGCCGAGGCCTGGCGCAACCCCGCTGAAGCCCTCCGAGCCAGATAAGGATATTTGCCATGCGCACCGCGCAATCCCTGCATTTCACCACCCATGACGGCGTAGAGCTGCATTACCGCCACTGGCCGGCCAACCGCCAGCCCGGCCAGCCGCGCCGCGCCGTGGTGCTGTTCCACCGTGGCCACGAACACGGCGGGCGCATGGCCCACCTGGTGGATGAACTCGACCTGCCCGGCCATGACTTCTTCGCCTGGGACGCCCGTGGCCATGGCGAGTCGCCCGGGGCCCGTGGCGACAGCCCGAGCTTCGCGTGCAGCGTGCGCGATGTGCAGACCTTCATCGAGCACATCGCCCGCGAGCATGCCATCGACGAACAGGACATGGCGGTGCTGGCGCAAAGCGTCGGCGCCGTGCTGATCGCAACCTGGGCGCATGACTATGCGCCGAAGGTGCGCTGCCTGGTGCTCGCCTCGCCGGCCTTCAAGGTCAAGCTGTACGTGCCGTTCGCCCGCCCGGGGCTCAAGCTGATGCGCGCCTGGCGCGGCAACTTCTTCGTCAACAGCTACGTCAAGCCGCGCCTGCTCAGCCACGACCCCGAGCGCATCGCCTCGTATGAAAACGACCCGCTGATCAGCCGGCCGATTTCGGTGAACATGCTGCTGGGGCTGTACGAAGCTGCCGATCGCGTGGTGGCCGATGCCCAGGCGATCCAGGTGCCGACCCAATTGCTGATTTCCGGCGCCGACTTCGTGGTCAAGCGCCAGCCGCAGGAGCAGTTCTTCGAGCGCCTGGGCAGCGTACACAAGGAAAAGCACGTGCTGCCCGGCTTCTTCCACGACACCCTCGGCGAGCGTGATCGCGGGCATGCGCTGGCGCGTATCCGGCGCTTCGTGGAGCACTGCTTCAGCGTGGCGCCCCAGCGCCCGTCGCTGCTCGATGCCGACCAGCTCGGCGCCAGCTGCGCCGAGGCCGAAAGCCTGGCCGCGCCGCTGCCACGCAATTCGCCGGCCGACCTGTACTGGCGCGCAACCCGCGCCGGCCTGCGCCTGGGCAAGGGCCTGTCGAGCGGGGTCAAGCTGGGCTTCGACACCGGTTTCGATTCGGGCAGCACGCTGGACTACGTCTACCGCAACCAGGCCACCGGCAAGGGCAAGCTGGGCCGCATGATCGACCGCAACTACCTCGACGCCATCGGCTGGAAGGGCATCCGCCAGCGCAAGCTGCATGTGGAAGAGCTGTTGCGCCTGGCCATCGAGCGCCTGCGCGAACAAGGCGCACCGGTGCATATCGTCGACATCGCCGCCGGCCATGGCCGCTACATTCTCGAAGCCCTGCAGGGCCTGGAGCAGCGCCCGGATTCGATCCTGCTGCGCGACTACAGCGAGCTCAACGTGCGCGAAGGCACGGCGCTGATCGAACACAAAGGCCTGGCCGACATCGCCCGCTTCGTGCAGGGCGATGCCTTCGATGCGCAGAGCCTGGCCACCCTTGAACCGCGTCCGAGCCTGGCGGTGGTATCGGGGCTGTATGAACTGTTCGCCAGCAACCAGATGGTCGGCGACTCGCTGGGCGGCCTGGCCCAGGCCGTGGCGCCGGGCGGCTACCTGGTATACACCGGCCAGCCGTGGCACCCGCAGCTGGAGATGATCGCCCGCGCCCTGACCAGCCACCGCGCCGGCCAGGCCTGGGTGATGCGTCGGCGCAGCCAGGTGGAGATGGACCAGCTGGTGGAAGCGGCAGGCTTTCGCAAGGTGTGCCAGCGCATCGACGAGTGGGGCATCTTCAGCGTCAGCCTGGCCCAGCGAGTTGCTGAATGAGCACAGTGCGCGAGCCGGGCCTGATCCGGCGCGGCGTGCTCTGGCTGCTGTTGCTCGGGCCGCTGTTCTTCTTGAGCTATGGCCTGAGCAACACCTTCACCGCCGGGCGCAGCGACGTCGGCAGCCTGGTGTTCGCCTGGGAAAGCAGCATCCCGCTGTGGCCGTGGACCATCCTGCCGTACTGGTCCATCGACCTGCTGTACGGGTTGTCCTTCCTGCTGCCGCTCAGCCGCCTGGAGATGGACCGGCATGCCTTGCGCCTGCTGAGCGCACAGTTGATCTGCATCGCCGGCTTTCTGCTGTGGCCGCTGCGCTTCACCTTCGAGCGCCCTGAACTGCAGGGCGTGTTCGGCTGGCTGTTCGATGTGCTGATGGGCTTCGACAAGCCGTTCAACCAGGCCCCTTCGCTGCACATCGCGCTGTTGGTGATCATCTGGGCGATGTTCGCCCGGCACACCCGTGGGCAGCTGGTGCGCTGGCTGCTGCATGGCTGGATGGGGTTGATCGGTTTGTCGGTGCTGACCACCTGGCAGCACCACTTCATCGACGTGCCCAGTGGTGCAGTGGCAGGCGCGCTGTGTGTATGGCTGTGGCCCGTGGAGGGCCGGCCGGTACTGGGCAGCCTGCAGCCGACCCGTGACCGCCGGCGCTGGCGCCTGGCCGCGTACTACGCGCTGGGCAGCGCCGTGCTGGGTGGGCTGGCGCTGTATGCCGGCGGTATCGCCCTGTTGCTGCTGTGGCCCGCCCTGGCACTGCTGATGGTGGCGCTCAATTATGCCGTGTTGGGCGCCGAGGGGTTTCAGAAAGGCCCGAGCGGCCAGTTGTCGTATGCCGCGCGCTGGCTGCTGGCGCCGTACCTGATCGGCGCCTGGCTCAATTCGCGTTGGTGGACGCGCCGCCATCCACAGGCCGACGAGGTGTGCGAGGGGGTGTACCTGGGGCGGGTGCCTGCACGAGGTCAGGCGGCATCGTTTGCTGCGGTGGTCGACCTGTGTGCAGAACTGCCGGCGGCACACACGCCGGGCCAGGCCTATTGCAGCCTGCCCTGCCTGGACCTGGTGGTGCCCAGTGCCGAACGTTGCCGCGAGGCGGCCCAGGCCATCGAGCGACTGCGCCAGCAGGGCCCGCTACTGGTGTGCTGCGCCCTGGGTTACTCGCGCAGTGCCTGCGCCGTGGCCGCCTGGCTGGTACTCGGCGGGCGCTGCCAGAACGCGCAGCAGGCCCAGCGACTGATCGCCCAGGCCCGCCCCGGGGTCGTGCTGCACCCGGCGCACCGCCAGGTGATCGACAGCCTGCCGGCGGGGGGCGGCCTGTGAGTAGCCAGACCCACCTGGCGCTGGTGGCCAGCCTGCTGCGGCGCGGGCGCCAGGTGGAACGCCTGTCGGACGGCATCAGCCTGCTGGCGCTGGCCTATGGCCTGGCGCCACTTGCCGGCGCGCCGGCCCCTGTGCTTGGCGCCCTGTTGTGCGTGCTGCTGCTGGCAGCCGGCCTGCTGCAAAAATACTGGGGCATGCGGGTTGCGCTGGACGCCGAGCTGTTCGCGCACCTGGCCACCCAGGCCGCAACCTTGTCGCCAACTACCCGCGCGCTGGACCAGGCGCTGTTCGACCTGGGCCTCAAGCCCGCCCCGGTCGACGACCGCGACTGGCAGGCGCGCAGCCGGGCCGCACTGCGCCTGATGCGCCAGCAACTGCTGTGCCTTGGCGTGCAGGTACTGCTGGCGATTGCCGGCATCCTGTGCCTGCCCTGGCTTTCTCTCGTCGGATAAGGACCTCGTCATGCTTGCCGCCCTCACCGCCTTCGGCATCACCTCGGTGGCCCGCCTGATCACGGGCGCCCGCGCCCTGTGGCTAGGCTGTACACCACAGCCGGTGCAACGCCTGTACTACGCCAACCACAGCAGCCACGGGGACTTCGTGCTGATCTGGGCCTCGCTGCCCCAGGAACTGCGCCGGCACACCCGCCCGGTGGCCGGGGCCGATTACTGGCAAAAACCGGGCATTCGCCAATTTCTGATCAACAGGGTGTTCAACGGCGTACTGATCGACCGCCAGCACAGCGAGGCCCAGAGCGACCCCTTGCAGCCGATCCATGCGGCGCTGGAGCAGGGCGACTCGCTGATCTTCTTTCCCGAAGGCACGCGCAACCTGGGCGACGAGCCCTTGCTGGCGTTCAAGAGCGGGCTGTTCCATCTGGCCAGTGCCCACCCCGAGGTGGAAGTGATCCCGGTGTGGATCGCCAACCTCAACCGGGTGATGCCCAAGGGCCGTGCCCTGCCCCTGCCGCTGCTGTGCACCCTGAGCTTCGGCGAGCCGCTGCAACGCTTGCCCGATGACAGCAAGCACGCGTTTCTGGAACGGGCACGCCTTGCCCTGCTGGCCCTGGCCCCCAAGGAATCCTGAGATGGACCACAACACACTTCTGCTGTTTGCCGGTATCGGTGGCCTGCTGCTGCTCGCCAGCCTGATCGGGCGCCTGCTCAAATGGCGCGCGGGCCCGGCCCCGCACGCGGTCATCGACAACCTCAATGCGCGCATCAATGCCTGGTGGGTGATGGTGCTGGTGATCGGCCTGGCCTTCGTGTTCGGCAAGCTGGGGGTCATCCTGCTGTTCTATTGCGTGTCGTTCTATGCGCTGCGCGAGTTCCTCACCCTCACGCCCACCCGGCGTGGCGACTACCCGGCACTGGTGGCGGCGTTCTATGTGGCGCTGCCGGTGCAGTACCTGCTGATCGCGATGGACTGGTACGGGTTGTTCAGTATCTTCATCCCGGTGTACCTGTTCTTGCTGCTGCCGATCCTGGCCAGTTTCGGCGGCGATACCACGCGCTTTCTGGAGCGGGCCTCGAAGGTGCAGTGGGGGCTGATGATCGCGGTGTACTGCCTGTCGTCGGTACCGGCCCTGATGACGCTGGATATCCCCGGGTTCGAGGGGCGCAACCTGCTGTTGATCGCCTGGCTGATTCTGGTGGTGCAGATTTCCGATGTACTGCAGTACGTGTGCGGCAAGCTGTTCGGCAAGCGCAAGGTGGCGCCGCGGCTGTCGCCGTCCAAGACGCTGGAGGGGTTGCTGGGCGGTGTGGCACTGGCCACGCTGATCGGCGCGACGCTGTTCTGGATCACCCCGTTCACCTTCTGGCAGGCGGCGCTGATGGCGCTGACCGTGAACGTCATGGGCTTCTTTGGCGGGCTGGTGATGTCGGCGATCAAGCGTGACCGCGGGGTGAAGGACTGGGGGCACATGATCGAGGGGCACGGCGGCATGCTGGACCGCATGGATTCGGTATGTTTCGCGGCGCCGGTGTTCTTTCACTTTGTACGGTACTGGTGGGCTTGAGGGCCCTTTCGCCGGCAAGGCCGGCTCCTACAGGCAACAGGTTCGCCTGTAGGAGCCAGCCTTGCTGGCGAAGCTTTTCTACTCGGGCTTGCGATAGCCCTCGATGATCGCCGAGAAGTCCTTGCCACCCTCCCCGCGCAGGCTCATCGCCTGGTACAGCTGCTGCGCCACCGCGCCCAGAATCACCGGCTGGTGCGCCTGACGCGCCGCCTCGGTGGCCAGCCCCAGGTCCTTGAGCATCAGCTCCGCACCAAAGCCACCGGTGTACCCGCGTGATGCCGGCGCCGTCTCGACGATGCCCGGCCACGGGTTGTAGGTGTCCGAACTCCAGCAACGCCCGGTGGAGCTGTTGATGATGCCGGCCAGCACCTTGGTGTCGATGCCCAGGGCATTGCCCAGGGCCATGGCCTCGGACACGCCGATCATCGAGATGCCCAGCAGCAGGTTGTTGCAGATCTTGGCGATCTGCCCGGTACCCACCTCACCGCAGTGCACGATGTTGCGCCCCATCTGCGCCAGCACCGGCTGCAGGGTGGCGAACAGCGCCTCACTGGCGCCGACCATGAAGGTCAGGGTACCCGCCGCCGCGCCGCCGGTGCCGCCCGACACCGGTGCATCGGCCAGGTCCACACCCTGCCTGGCCGCCGCTGCATGCACCGCACGCACGGTCTGCGGGTCGATGGTGCTGCAGTCCACTACCGGGGTACCGGCGCGTACGCCGGCCAGCACGCCGTCTTCGTTGAGGTACACGCTGCGCACATGGGCAGCGGCCGGCAGCATGGTGATGACCAGCTCGCTGGCGCTGGCCGCGTCCTTGGGCGAGGCACTGATCTGCCCGCCGAGTTCGGCCAGCTCTGCCAGTACCTCCTTGTTCAGGTCGAACAGACTGAGCTGATGGCCGGCCTTGATCAGGTTGCGCGCCATCGGCGCGCCCATGTTGCCCAGCCCGATGAATGCAATACGCATGGTCGACTCCTTAACGCAGGCTGATGGTGGTGTTCACGCCATCGTTGACGCTGTCGTCGTCGAACCAGCGCGCGGTGACGGTCTTGGTCTGGGTGTAGAACTGCACCACTTGCTTGCCGTAGGGGCCCAGGTCACCCAGCTTGGAGCCGCGCGAACCGGTGAAACTGAAGAACGGTACCGGCACCGGGATCGGAATGTTGATGCCCACCTGGCCCACGTCGATCTCGCTCTGGAACTTGCGTGCCGCGGCGCCGCTCTGGGTGAACAGGCCGGTGCCGTTGCCGAACGGGTTGCGGTTGACCAGCGCGATGGCCTCGTCGAGGGTGTCGACCTCCAGCACCACAAGCACCGGGCCGAAGATTTCCTGGGTGTAGATCTGCATGTCGGTGGTCACGCCGGAGAACAGCGTGGGGCCGACGAAGTTGCCCTGCTCGTAGCCGGGCACCTGCACGTCGCGGCCATCGAGTTCGAGGGTGGCGCCTTCCTTGATGCCGCTTTCGATCAGGCCCAGCACACGCTCCTTGGCGCGCTTGGAGATCAGCGGGCCCACATCGGTGCCAGGCTCGCTGCCGGCGTTGACCTTGAGCTTGGCGGCCAGGGCCTTGAGCTCCGGCAGCCATTCGCGGGCCTTGCCCACCAGCACCGCCACCGAGGTGGCCATGCAGCGTTGGCCGGCAGCGCCGAAACCGGCACCTACCAGGGCATTGAGGGTTTGCGTGCGGTTGGCGTCGGGCAGCACCACGGCGTGGTTCTTGGCGCCCATCATCGACTGCACGCGCTTGCCGTGCTGGCCGGCCAGGTTGTACACGTGGGTGCCGACCTCGGTGGAGCCGACGAACGAGATCGCCTTGATGTCGGTATGGGTGCACAGCGCATCCACCACCTGCTTGCCGCCGTGCACCACGTTGAGCACGCCGGCCGGCACACCGGCTTCCAGCGCCAGCTCCACCAGCATCATGGTCGACAGCGGGTCCTGCTCGGACGGCTTGAGCACGAAGGTGTTGCCGCACACGATGGCCATCGGGAACATCCACAGCGGAATCATTGCCGGGAAGTTGAACGGGGTGATGCCGGCGCACACGCCGATGGGCTGGCGCAGGGTGTAGGTATCGACGCCGCCGGCCACGTTCTCGGCGAACTCGCCCATCTGCAGGGTGCCGATGGAGCAAGCATGCTCGACCACTTCAAGGCCGCGGAAGATGTCGCCTTCGGCGTCGGCGATGGTCTTGCCCTGCTCGGCGCTCAGGGTCACGGCGATGCGCTTGGAGTGTTCGCGGATCAGCGCCTGCAGCTTGAGCATGATGCGCATGCGCGCGCCGATCGGGGTGTCGCGCCAGGTCTTGAACGCACGCTGGCCGGCAGCGATGGCGGCATCGACTTCTTCGGCGGTGGCAAAGGGTACGCGGGCCAGCACCTGCTGGGTGGCCGGGTTGACCACGTCGCGCCATTCGGTGGTTTTCGACTCGACCCACTGGCCGTCGATCAGCAGCTTGACGCTGTCGACCTTGGTCTGGCCGGGCGTGAGGGATGCGTTCATGAGGGGTTCTCCTGGATTTATTGTTAGGGAGAGAAACGCCGACGCGGCAGCCGCGACGGTGCTTGGGTCCTGGGCTGAATTGGAGTATAGATGTGCAAACTTCTAATAAGAACGCACATAAAAGCCGGACCAACATGCAAAAAAACATCACATCCCTGGGGTCGCTGAACTGGGACGACCTCAAGTTCTTCCTCGAAGTGGCGCGCACGCGCAAGGCCAGCAGCGCGGCCAAGCGCCTGGGCGTGGACTACACCACGGTGTCGCGGCGCATCAGTTCGCTGGAGGTGGCGCTGGGCACGTTGCTGTTCGAAAAGTCGCGCACCAGCGGCTTCGTGCTCACCGCCGAGGGGCAGCGCCTGCTCAGCTATGCCGAGGCCATCGAGAGCACCCTGCACATGGCCTGCGAGCAGGTGTCCGGCTCGGGCGTGGCGCTGTCGGGGCATGTGCGCATGGGCTGCACCGAAGGCTTTGGCAGCTTCTTCATCACCCCGCAGTTGAGCCACTTCGTCGATGCCTACCCGGCGATCTCGGTGGATATCCTGCCGCTGCCGCACTTCATCAGCCTGTCCAAACGCGAGGCCGACATCGTGATCGCGCTGGAGCGCCCGGAACACGGGCCCTATGTGTGCTGCAAGCTGTGCGACTACCGCCTGCGCCTGTACGCCACCCGCGACTACCTGGACAACCACGAGCCGATCCTGCGCAGCAGCGACCTGGCCCGACACCCGTTCATCAGCTACGTGGACGACCTGGCATTCAGCTCCGAGCTGCTGTACCTGGCCAACCTGCTGCCCACCGCCACCGCACACCTGCGCAGCACCAGCGTGATCGCCCAGTACGTGGCGGCCCAGCAGGGTCGCGGGCTGGCCATCCTGCCGTGTTTTCTGGCCGCACAGGACCCGCGGCTGGTGCCGGTGCTGCCGGGGGAAGTGGAGATTACCCGGCAGTTCTGGATGTACTGCCGGGAAGACTTGCGCAAGCTCAAGCGCATCACGCTGCTGTGGGACTACATCCGCGACGTGACCGAGCGCAACGCGCCCCTGCTGATGGGCGAGTCGCACACAATGAGTTTTGCCGACTAGTCGGAGGCGACCACGATCGCCACGCGGCGGTTTTCGGTGCGGCCGGCGGCGGTGTCGTTGCTGGCCACCGGCTCGCGGCTGCCAAGGCCGCGGGTCTCGACGTTCTCGGGGCGCATGCCCACGCCCACCAGCACCCTGGCCACACTGGCCGCCCTGCGCGCCGACAGCTGTTCGTTGTAGCTGGCCTTGCCGGATGAATCGGTATGGCCATCCACCCGCACCCGCTCGATGTGCACCGACAGCAGCGCCTTGCCGATACGCTCGACGATCTCGCGGCTCTGGGTGTTGAGTGCATCCAGGTCGCTGCCGAACAGCACCTTGCCGGACAGGCCGAAGGTCCAGCCCTCGTCGGTGGGGGTGAACCCCTCCTGTTTGAGCACGGCTATCTGCTCGGGGGTCAGGCCCTTGGGCGGCGGGGTCTGGCAGCCGCCGAGGGCGAAAAGGGCCAGGGCCAGAAAGGCCAGGTGCAAGCGAAGGTATCGAGTCAGGTGAATCACGGTTCAGCTCCTGTTTTTGCGCTGGACGCAGAGAACTCCGCCTCTGCCGACTGGGGCCCGTCACGGGTGTGACGCTTGGCCTGGTACATCGCCGCATCGGCGGCATTGAGCAACTCGGCCGGGGTACGGCCGTCATCGGGAAACACTGCGATGCCTACGCTCAACGAGGTAACGACGCACTGGCCGTCCGGCAGGCGGATAGGCAGGCTCATGCTGGCGGCTATCTTGTCGGCGATACGCTGGGCATCCTCGAAGCGATGCAGAGGGGTAAGCAGCACCGCAAATTCGTCCCCCCCCAGACGCGCCACCAGGTCGTGCTCGCGCAGCTGCGCACGCACCCGGCTGGCCACGGCGACCAGCACCTCGTCGCCTGCGGCATGGCCGTAGCTGTCGTTGATTTCCTTGAAGCGGTCGCTGTCCAGAAACAGCAGCGCCAGCCCGTCGCCATGCTTGATCGCGTTGCGCAGGCTGCGGCTCAGGCGGCCCTCGAAGAACGCCCGGTTGGGCAGGCCAGTCAGGCTGTCGTGGCTGGCCTGGTGGGCCAGGGTCTCGTTCTCGCTCTGCAGGTGGTTTTGCCAGGCTTCCATTTCGTCGAGCAGGGCATTGAAGTCGTTGCCCAGCTCGTTGAGTTCGGCGATCTGGGTGGAGGGCACGCGCCGGTCGAAGCTGCGTTCGCGCCGCGCCGCATGGGCCACGCTGGCCAGCCCGCGCAGGGGCCCCACGATATCGGCGAACAGCCGGCGCGACAGGTACAGGGCACTTACCGCGCTGAGCGCCGTGCACAGCAGGATGCCCGCCAGGCCACTGAGCAGAAAGCGCATCAGGCTGCCGCCCTGGCCAACCAGCTCGATGCGCCCCACCTGCTGGCCCTGGTGCACCACCGGCAGCCGGATCGGCTCTTCGAGCAGGGTCCGGGCGATCTTGAGCTCCAACTGGTCGAGCATGCCGCCTTCACTGCGCTCCCAACTGGCCAGCAACTGGTCCGCATCGTCGAAGACCTTGACGTTGGCCACTTCCTCGGCCGCAGCAATCAGCGCTAGGGCTTCGTTGGCGGCGCTGCTGTCGTTGAACACCACCGCGGCCTCGACGGTGTAGTTGATCGAACGGGCAATCAGGTGAAGGTTGTGGTTGGCATAGACGCGCAATGCCAGCACCCCCAGCACGGTCAGCGAGATGCCGGCCAGCCCGATGGCCAGCAACGCCACGCCCAGGTGACCGCGGCTGAGCACCGCGCGCAACGTGGTCCGTTCGCGTGTCTTGAGCCAGCCGATCATGGCTGCAGCGCTCGGCGCCGCGACAATTGCAGCACGCTGGGATGGATGCGCACGCCGCTGCGCGCCACCGAGTCGAGGTTCACGTCAAAGGCCACCTGGGTGTCCTTGACCCGCAGACAGAACAGGCTGCCGACCGTACAGGGGTCATCCGCTTCGCTGATGCTCAGCACCGGCTTGCCGTTGATCGCGCTGATGAGCTGGCTGCGCGCCTCGCCACTGAGCTTGCCGATGTACACCGCGTCGCACTGGGTGAGGATACGCGGATCCCCCGCCAGCAGACGACGTACGGTCAGCGGCCGGCCGGTGGCCTGGGTGGTCCCCTTGACCAGGTCGTCGGCATATTCGGTAGGGCCGATCAGGCACAGGCGCAGCTGTTCGGGTTCCACCGGCCAGCGCGCGTAACTGAGGATACCCAGTACCACCTGGGTCACTGCCTTGGCCCGCTGCTCGGCCAGTGTGGCGGCTGCGGCGCCCTGGGCCATGCCGTGCAGCGGAAGTACCAGCACCAACGCCGCCAGCAGCATGAGCCTCCAGCGTTTTACACGTCCCGGTGTAAGGGCGGCGACCTTCATATAGGAAATCTCTTAAGACCATGCCTTGCGTGGGGGCAAGATAGCATAACGCCTGCTTTTCCCGCGAGGTCGCCTCCAAGGGCGGATCAGCCGAATCGTCGGCTGCGCCGGCGCCTTACACCTGTTCCAGCATCAGCCCGGAAATACGCTTGACCTTGCGCCGCACCGCCTCCTCGAAAATGCCCTGGCGCGGCTCTATCAGGCTGAAGCAGTCCTTGGCGCGGGTGATGCCGGTGTAGATCAGTTCCTTGGTCAACACCGGGTTCAAGGCGTCGGGAAGCACCAGAACCGTGTGGGAGAACTCCGAGCCCTGGGACTTGTGCACCGTCATGGCGTACACGGTTTCAACCTCACTTAACCGGCTGGGCAGGACGAATCTGACGCCGCCCTGGCCATCGTTCCGAGGAAACGCCACCCGCAGCAACGGTGTGGAGGCCTGGGCGTCCGGCAGGCGCAAGGCAATGCCGATATCGCCGTTCATCAGGCCCAGCCCATAGTCGTTGCGCGTCATCAGCACCGGGCGGCCTTCGTACCAGGGCTGTTCGCCATCGATCAGACCGGCCGCCGTCAGCACCTTGCCGACCCGCTGGTTCAGGCCCTCGACACCCCAGGGGCCCTTGCGCACCGCGCACAGCAGCTGGAAGCGCTCGAAGGCGCGCAGCACCTTCAGTGCCCACGCCTCCCAGCGTGGATCGTCAGCGGCGGTATCCGGCGCCGGGCGGGTCTGGCGAATCAGGTGCAGGTACTCACGATAGCCCTGCGGGCTGTCGCCACCGCGGCCCAGCCCCTGCAGCAGCAGGGTGTCGAGCTTGCGGTCGTGCTCGCCACTCAGGCGCAGGCTGTGCACGTCGGCAAGACCTTGCTCGAGCAGCGCACGGGCCTGCTCCGGCTGCTGGCCGTTGACCTGGCGCGCCAGCTGGCCGATACCGCTGCCCTCACCAAAGCGGCGCGAATGGCGCAACATCACCACTTGCTGGGGCAAGGGGTCGCGCTGGGCATCGCCCTCGACCAGGCCGCTGCCGGCCAGCGACTCGCCACTGACCTGCTCCAGCCAGCTGCGGGTGGCAGCGCTGTAGCGCCCGGCCTCGGCATCGCGGCACAGGTCGCCCAGCACTGCGCCGGCCTCGACCGACGCCAGCTGGTCCTTGTCCCCGAGCAGAATCAGGCGCGCATGCCCCGGCATCGCCGCCAGCAGGTTGGCCATCATTTCCAGGTCGATCATCGAGGCCTCGTCGACCACCAGCACGTCCAGTGGCAACGGGTTGCCGGCGTGGTGACGAAAATGTCGCGAGCCCGGGCGGCTGCCCAGCAGGCGGTGCACGGTGGAGACATCGCTGGGGATGTTGCTGCGCACGCCGTCACTGACGGCCAGCCGCTCCACCTGCTGGCCGATGGATTCTGTAAGACGCGCCGCTGCCTTGCCGGTCGGTGCGGCCAGGCGGATACGCAACGGGCGCCCGACCTCCACGGCCGGGGCCTGCAACAGGGCCAGCAGGCGCACCACGGTGGTGGTCTTGCCGGTGCCGGGGCCGCCGGTGATGATGCTGAACGCACTGCGGGTGGCCAGCGCGCAGGCGAGCTTCTGCCAGTCGACCTGACCGGCCAGCGCCGAGCCTTCGAACAGCGCATCCAGGCGGGCGCGCAAATCGGCGGGCGTGGGTTCGGCCTGTTCCAGGCGTTCGCGCAGGGCACTGTCGATGCGCCGTTCATAGGCCCAGTAGCGGCGCAGGTACAGGCGCTGCCCACTCAACACCAGCGGGCGCGAGGCATGTGCTTCGCTGCTGCCCAGGGCAACCAGCGCGCTGCCTTGCAGGCGCTGGCACCAGGTGGCCAGATCGAGGCGCTCCAGCAGTTGCGAAGGCAGCAGCAAGGGGCCGGCCAGGGCATCGCCCTCGGGTGGCAACGACAGGGCAAAGTCAGGCTCGGCCAGGGTTTCGGCCAGGTCCAGGCACACGTGCCCGTGCCCCAACTGGTGGCTGGCCAGTGCGGCGGCCAGCAGCACCAGCGGGTCGGCCTGCGGGTCGCGTTCGCCGAGGAAAGCCACGAAGGCGCGGTCCAGTGCTCGCAGCCAGCCGCGCTCGACCCATCGATCGAGCAGCGCCAGCAGGTCGGCGCCCACCGTCAACGGCGCCAGGGCCGCCAGATGCCCGGCATCCAGAGGGGTGGGCAACAGGTCGTCGAACGTGCGGCTCATGCGCTGTCTCCGGAAAACAGATCAGGTTGCTGCGGTGCGCTTGCGCCGCTGAACAGGGCATCGAGCCGCTCGATCAGCACGCGCGGCGGCTTGATGAAGTACAAGCCCTGGCTGGCCGCGTGCACCCCACGCAGGAACAGGAACACCGCGCCGCCCACATGCCGTTCGTAGTCGTAGTCGGGCAGGCGGGCACGCAGCTGACGGTGCAGGGCCAGCAGGTACAGCACATACTGCAGGTCGTAGCGATGCTCGAGGATCGCGCCCTCCATCGCCAGCTCGCTGTAGGCCTGGTCGTCGGTGCCCAGCCAGTTGGATTTGTAGTCGGCCACGTAGTAGCGCCCGTCGTGCTCGAATGCCAGGTCGATGAAGCCCTTGAACATGCCATTGAGCAGCGCCGACTGCGCGGCCGGTCGGGCCGCGCCGTCGTGGGTGTGGGTGCATACCAGGCGGTCGAGGGCCAGCACGTCGACCTGATGGCTGGCGAACCAGAACTCCATCTCGATCTGGTACTGGCTCAACTGGCCCAGGGCAACCGGCGCACTGTCCGGTGCCAGGTGCAGCGGTGCGTTCAGCAGGTGTTCGAGCCAGTTGCCGAGGGTGTTGATCCAGCCGGTCCAGTCGCGCCGGTTGCAGCGCTGGGCCACGGTCTTGTGCAGTTGCTCGGGCGCCGCGACCACCTGGCCGAAGCCTTCGTGACCGGCCCATTCGAGCAGCCCGTGGAGGAAGGTGCCGGGGTTGGGGCCACGCGGGAAGCGGTGGATGTCGCCGCCCGTCGCCACGACTTCGCGCAGGGCCTGCGGATCGGCCGGTTCGTCATCGAGCAGTTGCTGGGCCTGGGAGCTGTCGGCGGTGAGCAGCTCCTCGCCGATGCGCAGTGCACTGTAGGAGGCGATCCACCAGTTCTCTGCGGCGCGGCGGCGCGGCTGGCGGGCCGGCAGCAACTCGGCGGTGTTGCGCGGGGCCTGGTAGCGCTGGGTGTCGGCAATCGGCAATACCTGGCTGTGGATGGTCGCGCAACCTTCCTGCAATGCCTGCAGCCAGCCCTCAAGGGCGGTGGAAGCCGGCAGTACAGCGCCGCCGCCCAGCAGGTAGCCGAGCGCGCAGCGGTGCAGCAGCGACTCCTTGCCGGTGCCGCGCTTGAGGTCCGCCACCCCCAGCCAGCACGCGTGCTGGGCACGGGTCAGGGCCACGTAGAGCAGACGCAGGTCTTCGGCCAGGCGCTCGTCATCGGCCAGGGCGATCTGCTCGGCATCAGGGGTCAGGGTCAGCTGGGCATTGCCCTGGGCGTCGTGCCAGCCCAGGGGCAGGCGCTTGCCGTCCACCGGCTTGGCGGTGCTGATGAAGGGCAAGAACACCAGCGGGTATTCCAGCCCCTTGGATTTGTGGATGGTCACCACCTTGACCAGTTGCTCGTCGCTTTCCAGGCGCAGGATCTGTTCTTCACCGGCCTGGCCGGAGCTGGCCAGGTGTTCGCTCAGGTGGCGGATCAGCGCCTGCTCGCCGTCCAGCTCGGTGGCCGCCTGCTGCAGCAGCTCGGCCAGGTGCAGCAGGTTGGTCAGCACCCGTTCGCCATCGCTGCGGCGCATCAGTACCTGGGGCAGGTCGAAGTCGTGCAGCAGGTGACGCAGCATCGGCAGCACGCCCTGGGTGCGCCAGAGGTGGCGATAGTCGCGGAACTTCATGACCCAGTGTTCCCACACCCGCTCGTCCTGGTTGAGCTGGGCCAGCCGGGTCAGCGGCAGGTCGAGGGTGACGCTGGCCAGCGCCGCCTTGAGCAGGCGCTCGCTGTCGGGTTCGGCGCAGGCCTTGAGCCACGCCAGCAGGTCGTGTGCCTCCTGGGCGGCGAACACCGAGTCCTTGTCCGACAGGTAGACGCTGCGTACGTCGCGGGCGGCCAGTTCGGCGCGGATCAGCTGGGCCTCGCGACCGTCGCGAACCAGGATCGCAATGTCCGATGGCAAACAGCCACGCAACGCCTGGCCTGGCTGGACAAAGCCGCTGGTGCCCTGCTGGCCGCCATTGAGCAGGCTGACGATCTGGGTGGCGCAGCTGGCGGCTACCTGTTGGCGATAGACCGCGCCGGACAGCGGCTCGTCGCTTGCCAGGTGCCACAGGTTGAGCGCTGCCAGGGGCTGCCCGTCGACCTGCAGGTGCTCCTTGCGCCCCTGCGCCCTGACCGCCACGAAGGGGACGGGGTTGTCGGCGCCGTCGCGGAACAGGAACGCCCCGCGACCGGCCTCGCGCTGTTCGGCGCGCATGAATACATGGTTGACCGCATCGACCATCGGCTGGCTTGAGCGGTAGTTGGTATCCAGGCTGTGCAGCCGGCCGTGGGTGGCGCGCCGGGCGCCCAGGTAGGTGAAGATGTCGGCGCCGCGGAAGGCATAGATGGCCTGCTTGGGGTCGCCGATCATGAACAGCCCGGTTTCGCGCACGTCCTCCTCGATGCGATAGATACGCTGGAAGATGCGATACTGCACCGGGTCGGTGTCCTGGAATTCATCGATCAGGGCCACCGGGAACTGTTCGCGGATCAGCCCGGCCAGGCGCTCGCCGGCCGTCCCGCCCAAGGCCGAGTCGAGACGCAGCAGCATGTCGTCGAAGCCCATTTCGGCGCGGCGGCGCTTTTCCTGCTCGAAGCGTTTCGACACCCAGTTGGCGGCGTGTTCGAGCAGGCGGGCGTCCGGGGTCGGCAACGCCTGCAGCTCCAGGCGCAGGCCGGGCATGGCATCCAGCGCCGGGTGGCTGGGCGGCTCGCCCTTCCAGGCTTCGGCCATGCCTTGCGGGGTGAAGCGGGTGAACCCGGTGCCAATATCCAGCTCCACCGCCTGCTCGTCCTGGGCCCAGGCCGCGATCTTCTCGCACCAGGGTTCGAAATAGCGCGGCTGCATCTTGCGCCCGTCCACCTGCTTGGCGGCATGTGCGGCATGGCACAGTTGCAGCAGTTCCTGGGCCCACTGTGCCCAGGGCGCCTTGAGCTGGCGCAGCCGTTCGGCACGTTGCTGCACCACCGCTTCGATCAGCGCCTGTGGGTCGGCGCTGTCTTCCTCGCTCCGCGTGCGGCCGAACAGCGCGCGCACCCTGGGCAGCAATGCCTCGGGGCTGCTCCAGTGGCTGCGCACCCAGGCCAGGGCCTCGCCGTGCATGGGGTAGCAGAAGCGCCGCCAGTAGTCGCGCATGACCTGGCCGAGCAGCTCGCTGTGGTCGGTCTCCAGGGTCTGGGTGAACAGGCTGCCGCTGTCGAACGCGTGCTCGCGCAGCATCCGCTGGCACCAGCTGTGGATGGTCGAGACGGCGGCTTCGTCCATCCACTGCGCGGCAACGTCCAGGCGGTTGGCGTAGGCGGGCCAGGTGTCCGGGGCGTAGTGCTCGCGCAGTTGCACCAGCAAGGGGTCGGCTTCGGGCAGTTCGCCACGGAAGAAGCGCGCCGCTTCGGCCAGGCGGGTGCGAATGCGCTCGCGCAGCTCTTTGGTGGCCGCATCGGTGAAGGTCACCACCAGGATCTGTGGCGGCACCAGCTCGCGCCCGAAGCCCTGCTCGCCGCCATGGCCGAGCACCAGGCGCAGGTACAAGGCAGAGATGGTGAAGGTCTTGCCGGTACCGGCACTGGCTTCGATCAGTTGGCTGCCGTGCAGCGGGAAGGTCAGTGCCAGCGGCGGCTGGTGTGCGTGGGCAGTCATGGATGCGCCTCTTCACTGCCCAGGCGTTGCCAGGCGGCTTCGAACATCGGCCGGTACAGTGCCTCGCACCAGCCCTCGAATTCTTCACTCGCGGTCAGCGCCGCGAAATCACTGAACTGTCGGGCCAGTGCGGTGCTCTCGCTGCGCTCGCCGCGGGTGTTCTGGCCGTCGCCGTCGTAGGCCTTGGCTGCGTACGCCAGGGCTTTTTCAGGGTCACTCTGGCCGAGCCAGGTGAAAGCGGTCTTCATCGCCACCGGCAGCGGCGCATTCATGCCGGCCTGCCGGGCCACCAGCAGATCGCCGAGCAGTTCCGCGGCACGCGGTTGCTCCAGCGGGTCGAGCAACAGGGTCACGTCGGTGGCGACCACTGCGCTGCTCAACCGGTGCCCCACGGCACACGCTGCCAGGTGCATGACCCAGGTCGCCACCAGTCGGTGCCACTTGAGCGATTTGCCGCTGCTGATGCCGTTGGGCAAGGTGGTGATGCTCAGCAGCGCCT
The DNA here is from genome assembly GCF_024355235.1 of Pseudomonas sp. S12(2018). NCBI lineage: Bacteria > Pseudomonadati > Pseudomonadota > Gammaproteobacteria > Pseudomonadales > Pseudomonadaceae > Pseudomonas > Pseudomonas sp. S12(2018). Next base: position 3,058 of record NZ_QLAD01000015.1, on the reverse strand, counting down.
GGTCGTCACGCTGGTACACCCGCCCCAGCCAGCCTTCGAGCCGCAACTGGCGATACTCGAAGCTGATCGGCAGCGCACTGTCGATCAGGGTTGGCCATTGGCCGAGCAGTTGAGCGTGACGCAACAGCAGGTCGGGCAATGGCTCGATCAGTTCGGCCTGCAGGCATTCACCGAAGCCGGCCAGCGGCAGCATGCCGCTGCGTTGCAGGCGACGGGCCTGGGCCTGCAGGGCGTCGGTGCTGTTGGTGGGGTCGGCCAAGGCTGCGCCCAGCAAGCTTTCGCTCAGGCTGTAGCGCTGCAGGGCGTCGAGCACGAAGGGCTCTTCGTCGGCCAGGGGGGCTTCGGCGGCTTCGAAGAACACCTTCAGGCGCTGGCTGAAGAAGTGCCGAACGGGGTGGCGCATGAAGTCCTGGAGCAAGGTCAGGCTCAGGGGCTCTTCGGGCACGAAAGGCTCCAGTTGGTCGGCCTCGGTCGGCAGCTGCGTTGGCGGCAGGTGCAGGGCGCGCCATTCGCTGGCATAGCTGAACAGGTTGCTGTGCTTGTGGAAGTAGCGGGCGCTGAACGGTTGCAGGGGGTGTTCCTGCGTCAAGGCGTGCAACAGTTGCAGACCGCCCTCCACAGGGTCGTCGGCCTTGGCCTTGGGGCTGCGCCAGCCGGCGGCGAGGTGATCGCGCAACTGGCCGATGAGCACCGACGCCGGCCGCTCGCTGTTGTCGCGAATGCTGCGGCCCACCCAGCTGACGTACAACTGCTCACGCGCCGACAGCAAGGCTTCGAGCAGCAGGTAACGGTCGTCCTCGCGTCGAGAGCGGTCGCCGGGGCGATAGTCGCTACCCATCAGGTCGAAGTCCAGCGGCGGCTGCGCACGCGGGTAGTCACCATCGTTCATGCCCAGCAGGCACACCACCTTGAAGGGGATGGCACGCATGGGCATCAGGGTGCAGAAGTTCACCGAGCCGGCCAGAAAGCGCTGGGACAAGCGCCCCTGGTCCAGGCCGGCGAGCCAGGCTTCGCGCACCACCGTCAACGGCAAGGCGTCCTCGAGCCCGACCGACTCGCAGGTTTGCAGCCAGGTTTCGCACAGGCCCTGCAGTTGCACCAGCAGGTAGTCATCGTGTTCGGTTTCGGCCAGGAAGAACACCTGCAGCAGGGCATGCAGGCGCGTGCCCCATTGCGCCGCCGGTGCCGGCTGCGAGAGCTCGGCATGGGCCACCTCGAGCGCATCGAGCAGGGCCACCAGCGGGCCGATCAGGGCAGCATCGAGGCCGCCGATTTCATCATAGGGTTCGATATCGTCGCAGCTGTCGCCCGTGCCCACCGCATAGCCCAGCAGCATGCGACGCAGGCCGAATCGCCAGCTGTTCTGCTCGAGGTCATCGGGCAGGCCCAGGCCGGCACGCTGCTGTGCATTGAGGCCCCAGCGCACGCCGGCCCCTTCGATCCAGCGGTGCAGCGTGGGCAGGTCGCTTTCCTTGATCGCGAAGCGGGCACGCAGGGCGGGAACATCCAGCAGATCGAGAATCTCGCTCACCGGGAAGCGGCTGTCCGGCAACTTGAGCAGGTGCTCCAAGGCAATCAGCAGCGGGTCGCGGCCGCGCTGGCCCTGGTCGGTCAGGGTGAAGGGAATGTAGCGCGGGTCGTTGCGCCCAAGCTGGCCGAACACGGCGCGGATGTGGGGCGCATAGGTGTTGATGTCCGGCAGCATCACGATCACGTCGCGCGGGCGCAGACCGGGGTCGGCGCTGAAGCGGGCGAGCAGCTGGTCGTGCAGGATCTCGACCTCGCGCTGCGCGCTGTGGGCCACATGAAAACGCACCGAGCGGTCCTTGGCCGGGTCGACGGCGGGCCACAAGGCGCGGGTCTCGGCCAATGGACGCAGTTCGAGAATGTCGTCCTGCAACTGGTTGAGCAGAGTGGCCTGCCCGTTCTCGGTGAACAGGTCGATGCGCCCGTCACTGAACACATTGCGATAGCTGCCCGGGTCATCGTAGCTGTCGAGCAGGTTGATGTAGTCCCGGCCCTGCTTGCCCCAGGCCGCAAGCAGCGGATGGGCATGCTGGTGCAGGGTGTCGGCGTCGATCAGGCTGGGCATGCCTTGCTTGCGCTGCTGGCGCTTGTACTGATGGCGCAGCAGGTCCTTGTCGGCGACGATATCGGCCCAGTGGTGACGGCAGGGGTTGTGCACGCATAGCAGCACCTGGCTGAAACGTGCCAGGCCTGCCAGCGCTTCAAGGGCCTGGGCCGGCAACGAAGAAATGCCGAACACGATGACACGCGATGGCAGGCCCTTGGGGGCTTGTTCCAGTGCATTGATGCGCTCGACGAAACGCTGGTGCACGCCGGCACGGCTCTGGGCCATGCCTTCCTCTCCCACATCGAGCAGCAAGGCACGCCACAGCTCTGCCTGCCAGCAGTTGGCGGGGGCCAGCGCACGGGAGTCGCCACGAGCGTTGCTCAGCACGTGACGTCCGGCTGCCCAGTCCTTCAGCCAATCGGCACGGTACACCTGGTATTGGTCGAACAGGTCGGCAAGGCGCTCGGCCAGCTGGTAGCGCTTGCGCAGGTCGCTGTCATCGGTAAGAAAGCGCTGCAACGGCTCGAAATGCGGCTGATTGATCACTTCCGGCAGCAGGCGCATCAGGCGCCAGGTCAAGGGCGCCTTGTCGAGCGGGGAGGTTTCAGGAATCTCTTCGCGGCCAAGTACCCGGCGGTACAGCTGCCACATGAAGCTACCAGGCAACTGCACATCGATGGCGGCCGCGATGCCGCAACCGCCCTGGTCATCGTCCTGCGGGTCTTCGGCCAGGGCCAGCTTGAGCCACTGGGCGATACCGTTGCTCTGCACCAGCACCATCTCGTTTTCCAGGGGTGCCAGCGGGTAACGCCGCATCAGGCTCACCACCAGGCCACGCAGTTCATCCAGGTGGTTGCCGTGAACGACCATGAATCCCGGTTGAAGCGTGCTTGCATGCGGCATGGGGCATCCCTTGGGCTGTGCGGATTTTGGGGGGAACCTTATCACGGTCTGCGTACAGACCGAGGGCCTGCAGCTTTTCGG
>NZ_QLAD01000014.1:61041-86703 GCF_024355235.1 Pseudomonas sp. S12(2018) | reverse complement strand
GCTATTTTCTGAGCTTGGAGAGTGTCTAGGAAACCAGGGGCGATTCAGATGCGGGCACGCAAGGCCTTGAAGTCTTTCAAGTTCTGAAGCTCGGCGCGGTACTCGATAGTTCCAACCTTGAGCCCTGCTAGATCAAATTCCATGATCTCGATTGTTTCATCCATCCTGGATTCCTGTCCCACAAACTGCTTGCACCCTAAGCAAGTATCCATCTTCGCATGGGCACGTTTATCGCAAGGGGTAGGAGAGGTGCAGCCTCCTGCAGGAGTTTCCTCGTACGCCATCAAACCAAGCTTCACTTGCTGATTTGTCTGCGCCTCTGTGCCGGCCAGCCAGGGAGACTCTTTTCGCATCTCCATGGCTCGACGCCCGGCGAGGCCGTACATCTGCTCTGCAGACTTGAGCACATCACGAATGAACAGCGCCGCATCGGCTTCTTCCTTGGCTCGCTTGAGCTCAAGGGTGAGCTTGGGATTGATGTCGCTGAACAGGTAGTTCTTGGCTGAGCAACCTTTCATGTAGTAGGTCGACATGGCTTTAGTGATGTGCCGGAGCAGGCGTTTGAGTGAGGGTAGGGTGATCAAGCCGCTCTGACCAGCAAACACTGCGATCGAGCGGCGGAATTGATGTGAAGTGATACGCCAGGGCTGACCGACCTTGAACTTCTTGTCATCACGCCAGTTTCGATACGGATCAATTGTTTCCAGCTCGCGAATATCTGCGTCAGTAATGATTGCAGGGGGAAGCCGGGCCTCAAGATTTTTAGCAATGGCTATGCCTTTTTTTGACGAGTTGCCAGAATATGGCAAATTGGACGCAGCCAGAAGCAGCCAGTCTACTTTTATGTCGGATTCTACGTGGCCTGCTACCAGTTTTTGAATGGATTGAAGAACTTGTACAGGCTCTCGAATATCGTCGGTCGTGATCCATTTTGCATCCGTTTTTTCACCCTCAAGCTTAGTAGATGTACCGCATAGATATAGCGCTTCATCATTCCAGCCTCGAATTGGCTCCAAACAGTCTACTGGGAGATTCAATACCTCGCTGTCTCGCATGAGGGTGAACAGGTGAATCAAGCATTTTGCGCAGTATTGGACTAGTGACAAAAATCTAGACGGGCTCATAGTTGAGCTCCAGTTGTACTTTTTAGCCAGTCTCGTCAGTTTGTACTTGTCAATCGCCTTCCAGAAAGTCAGCGGTTCTAGAATTTGAGTTGCTCGTGTTTCAGCCGGCAGCAACATGAATTCATTCTGATACATGAAGCGAGCACGATCGGATCTTCCGAAGAATCGATTGTCAATTGATGCTTCTATAAAGCTGTGTATGGCATTCTTGTCTTTGAGGTAGTCATCGAGGCGCTCTTTGTACTGCTTGTACTTGGCCCAAAGGATCCTGCTGGGTATCACAGCATACTGATCGCCTTCCTTTCGTGAATCACGAGTGGCTTTTTCGAAGAACGGCAAAATGGAGCCATCGATCAGGAATCCTCTGTCTGCACTGTCGATACTCACCAGTGTTCGCATCAAGCCCAATAATGATTTGTTGTAAGAGGTTGGCAGGCTTGCTTGCATTTCTTCAAATATGGATTTTTTGCCAAATATCTCCTCGATTCGCATGCTGCGCTTGTCGCTAAAGGTTCTTAAGTGATTAAGTGCTGTGAGAAGTGACTGCATTGTGGGTAAGCGAATAGCCTTGCCGGTCTTCGACTTTGTGGAAAACATTTTGATCGTGAGTAGTCGTTTGCAGGTGGCAATATTCTCTGAGTTAAACTTACCCTCCTGCCGGAATGGAAAAAAATTAAAGTATGGTTTGTCCTTGACGCTAAAGTCGAACGCAGGGAGAAACCATTCGTCATCATCAAAGAGTGAAATGATCGAGCCGTCTTCCGATCGGGATATAACCAGGCCAGGGCCAATACGAGATAGGGTCATCCCGTAATAAGCATCGGTTTGCAAGTGCGCCTTCTTGAGAGGGAAAGCAGAGCTGCTGACGAAAGCTTTACGTTTAGTGCTCATTTCATCACCCTCAATTGAACCATTCGGTGGTAGAAGCGCTTCCAGTAATCAGATAGCTCGAAGTTGTTGCTGATCTCTGCTTTAATCCGATCAACCACACTCGCCATGTCGGGACGCTCCTCAAGGAGCTCAGCAATGATCCGATCAATCTGCGCGACAGCTGCACCATGAACCTTGTCAAAATGGTTCTTGTCGGCGCATGAGTTCAAGTATTCCAAGGTGACGAAACGCATGCTGAGCAGCTTGCGAATTGAAGGCTCGTTGGCATGAGTCCGAAACTGGCTGCAGAAAATGCAACCCTCAAAATTTTTGCAGTTGGGTTCGTAGTCTGGAGGCGGTGGGATCGCTTCCGCCCGCCCGTTGCTGCCGGCGCAATCCCCAGCAGGAATTTCCTCGCCGCGATAATCATCAAGCAGCCCAACCAAACGCTTGATCATCGCTGTGATCTCAGCGATTGCCGTCGTTTCATTGGCTTGAGCATAACTCTTGAGTATTGTGGTTTCACTTGTTTGCATCAGAGCCGACACTACTTGGACTGAGTGACCTTTGGAAAGCAAGAAGTTGCATTTGTACTTTCTGAGCGTCTGGTAGCTCAAACCTTCAAAGTTTGTAATTAAATGACTCTCGATTCGGGAGTTGTGTTTTTGTATTTCGGCGGGGCGCACCTGGCCGCCGACGCTTTGACCGTAGATGGTCATGCCCACGAAAAGAAATTCGTGCTCAATCTCATGACAAATGAATTTCCGTAAGCGTATGTACTTGTCAAATTGCTTCATGAAAGTCTTTTTGATGGTGAAATTCACTTCCCGTCCACAAGCGCGCAGCTTGATGCCTACAAACCCTTGTTCCTCAGAATCAAAGGTTTCATAACTACTGTTGAATGTTAGATCTCTCAGAGACTGCTCGTTCAGCCCGCTGTTTGCTGCAAACAAAGGGATGAAAGCATCATGCGCGAGTTTTGCGAGTCGCATGCGTTTCTCGTGACGTCGGTCGCTGTTGGCTTTCTGCAGTACTGCATGCGCATCTTCGAGGTCATAGCGCACCTGATATTCCGGCCTAGAGCTAAGCTTGGTGGCTTCATCAAGAGTGCGAACCCTCCCGGTCACGTAGTCCCACTTGATGTTAAGGCGTACTTTGGATGTTTCAGCTAATACTTGCTCGCTTACATAGGGGTATTCACCCGGGAGCAGCCAAAGGTATTCGGTCATGAATGGGATTTGGGCAGGAAATTTTTTGAAGTTGAGTAGGAAATCGGTCAGGCCATCAAAAAGATATTGGCAAGTGGTAAGGTAGGCTTCAATCTCTTTTTCCAGCGGGGGCTCGGTTGGTTTTTGAGCTCCGCTCTTGTTGGAGATCATTGGGAGGTCATCGCGGAAATTGACCGTAGTATTTGGAAAGAAAACTGGCCCGCTGCGTAACGCCTCTGACTGTAAGCGATTCGCCGTAAATATTACTTTTTTTCTGCCGGTCTCTTGATTTAAATACTGTGTGTACGCTTGCAGAGCCTGATGATAACTCTCGGGGGATGTCAGGAAATCTTCAAACTCGCTTTTGTCTGCCCAGTTAAAGAAGCCGTTGAGCTCGGTTGCATTTTGATAAATGGTGTAGGCGCTTTTGCTGGTGTAGAAGAGCGTGATCTTATGTACCACCCATGCGCGGACGGCCTCCATGCGCTCGGGACGCAGGGAGTCATGATCTACCGACTTGATGAGCGCTCGGGTGACCTTGTCGCGATTTTGATAGCAAAGTGCGCCGATATCGAAACTACGTTCTTCCGTGCACTTGAGAATAAGTCCTTCGATAGGACTTGAAGCGATGATTCGCTGGCAATCATCGAGCTCTAATGCCTGAATGTCGACTTCATAAACGTTACGATCGAATACCCTCATGTCGTCTCATTTCCTCATTGATAACGCCCTCAAGGTGAGACTCAAACTCTGACTGGGCGTTGGCAGTTAGAGCATGATTGTCTTTAAACCTCAGGTAGCGCATGGTTACGTTGATGCTACTGTGGTTTAGTCTTCTTCTAACTAAATCCAGTAGGTCGAGTTGCGACACTTCACCCTTTTCTAATGCTTTCATGTTGTCCTCGATTAAGTTCATGCCGAACGTGGCACGCAGGTCGTGGAATTGGTATTTGAATTCCTGATTTGCTTTCTTCAGCTCCTCTCGAATCTTCGTGGCAAACTGACGAATCGCTGATCCACGCTCATTGGAGTACTCAAAAAGTTCGATATCGTCTTCGGCCACGTAGTATGGCTTGCCCGTTCTCGTGAGGAAAACGTACTGGTCGGCAATATCTTCGATAGCTGATTTCATGGCTCTGTCCTTGTATCGCTGAGAGTTCAGGTAGATCGTGAGTCGGTAATGCATCCAAGCGGGTATGAGTACAAGTTGCTCTTTGTTGTTTTTCGCATCCACATTGGTTTTTCCTCCAATCGAGATCGCATACAACGCATTCCGATTTTGATCATCTGGTGAACCTACGTCCTGCCGGACGCAATGGAAGCGTAGATTCAAGATAGACTGAATTCTCATGCCCGTGGTCAAGGCGACGACGTATATCAGTAGCATCTCGGGATTGGCTAGCCGCACCAATGCCGCGATCAGTGCCCGCTGGTTTTCACGGTTGATGGGATATAGCTTTCCCCCGTCTTCAATGTAATCACCAGTCGGTATCTCAGCTGTCCGCCTGAGGGTTAGATCCGTGCAGATAGTTTCCTTTGATTGTTGGAAGCCATGACGGTCGGTATATGAGATATGCCTTGTCGTGCTTTGCCACATAGCCTGCTGAGGGTTGAACCGCCCTGTATTCACCAGCCATCGATAGAAGCCAATCATGCTGGTGATCTTTCGATTTGCAGTCCCCCTTCCGAGCTTCTCACCGTTCGCGGCCGTGCCCCCGCGCATCTTTCGCATGACGGCTTTCTTCATCTGAGCTTGGTAGTAGTAGGTGGGCCGTCTATATGTCTCCCCTTCAAACTCCAGGTAGTCCCGCTCACCCTCCTGCATCTTGTTCATGAAGTCGCACAGGTCGCCTGCGATGTTCTCGACCGTTGCCGTTTTCCTGCCTTGCTCTGCTGAGAGCCAGAATAGGTACAGGCTGCCGTCGCGCCAGATACTTCCGTCAGGCTGAAGGATCACGTAAAGCGTGTTGATAGTGGCCGTCTGGTAGGGAAGGGCTTTGACAGGGTAGGGCTCGATGCTGAGGCCGTCCTCTGAGATACCTCCTACCCAATCCATGGCTTGATCTGGGTCACAGGGTTGCCAGAGCTGGACGTTGCTCAGCAGCACCTTGGAGTACAAGGCGGTGGATTCTGGGGGGGCTTGAGGGGGGGCTTGGGAGGTCATGGACATCATCCTGGTGGAGATGTCTGTCCATTCAAGGTGAGCTCACGAGATGTGTCAAATGGCGGGAGCTCACGCGTGGTTCTGCACCTTGACCGTGTGCAGGGTGATGTCCACCACGTCGCCGTCGGCGCCCACCTGGGGCATCTCGATCCAGTCGCCGACGCGCAGCATGTCGTTGCTGGTCAGTTGCACGCTGGCCACGAACGACAGCAGGGTGTCCTTGTACACCAGCAGGATCACCGCCGACATCGCACCCAGGCCCGACAGCAGCAACAACGGCGAGCGGTCGATCAGGGTGGCGACGATGATGATCGCGCCGAACACGAACAGCACCATCTTGGCCAGTTGCACATAGCCCTTGATCGAACGGGTACGCGCATGTTCGGTGCGGGCATAGATATCGAGCAGGGCATCGAGCAGTGCACTGATGGCCAGCACCAGGAACAGGATGGTGAACGCCAGCGCCACGTTGCCCAGAAAATGCTGGCTGGTGGCACTGAGCTCCGGCACCAGCTTGAGGCCGAACTGCACCACCAGCGAGGGCACCATCTGCGCCAGGCGCTGGAATACCTTGTTGTGCAGAAGGTCGTTGAGCCAGTGCAGGGCCGGCTGGCGGCTCAGCAGCCGGACGGCGTGCAGGATCATGAAGCGTGCCACACGCCCCAGTACCAGGGCGGCCAGCAGCAGTACCGCCAGGCCCAGGCCGGCGTGCAGCAGCGGGTGCTGATCGAGGGTGCCCCACAGATCCAGGGCGTTTTGCCAGAACAATTGAATATCCATGCCTTAGTAAAGGTGTCCGCAAAAAGAGTGGAAGTGCAATTAGAACGCGGAAAGTCGTGACAATGCCAAAAGAAATTCGGCGTGAGCGCCGGAAAACGTTACCCTATATGGCTGAATTTCTGCACTTGCCCGAGGTACACCCGTGTTTTCCCAATTCGCCCTGCACGAACGCCTGCTCAAAGCCGTGGCCGCACTGAACTTTGTCGAGCCCACGCCTGTGCAGGCGGCGGCCATCCCCCTGGCGCTGCAAGGGCGTGACCTGCGGGTGACGGCGAAAACCGGTAGCGGCAAGACCGCCGCCTTCATGCTGCCCGTGCTCAACCGCCTGGTGGACCTGAAGCAGAGCCGTGTCGAGATCCGTGCCCTGGTGCTGCTGCCGACCCGCGAGCTGGCCCAGCAGACCCTCAAGGAAATCGAGCGTTTCGCCCAGTTCACCTACATCAAGGCCGGCATGATCACCGGTGGTGAAGACTTCAAGGAACAGGCCGCCATGCTGCGCAAGGTGCCGGACATCCTGGTCGGCACCCCGGGGCGCATGCTCGAACACCTCAATGCCGGCAACCTGCACCTTGAACATGTGCAGGCGGTGGTGCTGGACGAAGCCGACCGCATGCTCGACATGGGCTTTTCCGAAGACGTCGAGCGTCTGTGCAACGAGTGCGCGAACCGCGAGCAGACCCTGCTGTTCTCGGCTACCACTGGCGGTGCCGGCCTGCGCGACATGATCGGCAAGGTACTCAAAGACCCCGAGCACCTGATGCTCAACACCGTCAGCCAGCTCAACGACGGCACCCGCCAGCAGATCATCACCGCCGACCACAACCAGCACAAAGAACAGATCGTGCAGTGGCTGCTGGCCAACGAGACCTACCAGAAGGCAATCATCTTCACCAATACCCGGGTGATGGCCGACCGTATCTACGGTCACCTGGTGGCCAAGGACATCAAGGCATTCGTGCTGCACGGCGACAAGGACCAGAAGGACCGCAAGCTGGCCATCGAGCGCCTCAAGCAGGGCGGCGCCAAGGTGCTGGTGGCGACCGACGTCGCGGCCCGTGGCCTGGACGTGGACGGCCTGGACCTGGTGATCAACTTCGACATGCCGCGCAGCGGCGACGAATATGTACACCGTATCGGTCGTACCGGGCGCGCCGGCAACGAAGGTCTGGCAGTGTCGCTGATCTGCCATGGTGACTGGAACCTGATGTCGAGCATCGAGCGCTACCTCAAGCAGAGCTTCGAGCGCCGCACCATCAAGGAAGTCAAAGGCACCTATACCGGGCCGAAGAAGGTCAAGGCGTCGGGCAAGGCCGCCGGGGTCAAGAAGAAAAAGACCGACAAGAAGACCGACAAGAAGGTGGTGGCCAAACGCAAGCCGACCGCCAAGCCCAAGCCCAATGCTCCCTCCCTGGTGAGCCAGGACGGCATGGCACCGCTGAAGAAGCGCAAGCCGGCACCGGCTGCCGAGTAAGGTTGCAGGGCCTATTCGCCGGCAAGGCCGGCTCCTACAGGAGCTGTCTTGCCAGCGAACGCGTCATCCTCGATTCAGACTTTCTTCTCTGCCGCCTTCAGTTCCTGCATGCGCTTGTCGATCAGCTGGCATTTGTCCGGCAGGTCCTTGCTCTCGGTTCCCAGCTTCATCCCCTGCAGTTCTTCATTGATCTCCTTGGCCTTCTGCGGGTTCTGCTCCGTCAGTTTGCTGACCTCCTTGGCCAGCTCCTCGCGTTTCTGCGTGGCCTCTTCCAGCGTGCAGGCCCAGGTGGGCACGGCAAATAGAAGGGCAGCGGCAGCGGTGATGCTCATCAGCGTTTTCATGGTCGGACCTCGTGTTCCATTACGGGCGAAGGTGTTCGGTGGAGGGCTGTGCCGGCCGGAAAGTTCAGTCGAACCGCTGCCGCGCGCGCCTGTCACACCCTTACATCCCCTTGCTGGAGGTTGGACCGATGAGCACTACCTATGACTGGGACCTGATGGAGCGCCTGCTGCACGAAGTGCAGAACGGCGCCGGCCACAGCTTTACCCCGCGCCCGTATGCCGAGCAGCATGCTGCCGGCCTGGCTGCCAAAGGCGATGCAGTGCCGGAGCTTGATCATCTGAAGACCAAGGCCTGCGAATACGAGAAGCTGCTGTTCGAGCGCGGCTTTATCGAGACGCGCCCTGAAGAGGAAGGGGGCAATGGCGAGAACTTCGTCCTTACCCAACGAGGCTCGCGCCTGCTCAGCCTTATCGACAGCGCAATCCCGGGCAATGATCATCCGCGCCAGGTGTTGAACGAGCAGGCTGATGCACTGGATGAGGCGACCTTCGACGAAGTGGCGTCAAAGGCACAAATCGCCTGATCGGGCTGGTAATCGCTGGCAGCAGGCGCTGATAATCGGCGCTGGATCCACTATTGCCGAGAGCCTGCCATGCCGTGCCGCGATAATGGGGGTCGCCCTTGAGCGCCCTTCGTAAGAATACCGACACCTTCGCTCTGCAGGTCATGCTGGGCCTGTGCCTGATCTGGGGCATCCAGCAGGTCATGATCAAGTGGGCTGCGCCGGACATCGCACCGGTGATGCAGGCCGCCGCGCGCTCGGGCATCTCGGCACTGATGGTCGCGTTGCTGATGTGCTGGCGGGGTGGCTGGGAACAGCTGGGCACCACCTGGAAGGGCGGTCTGCTGGCCGGTTCGCTGTTCGGCCTGGAGTTCCTGCTGATAGCCGAAGGGCTGCAACTGACGTCCGCGGCGCACATGTCGGTGTTCCTCTACACCGCGCCGGTGTTCACTGCGTTGGGGCTGCACTTCATGCTGCCCAGCGAGCGCCTGCGCCCGCTGCAGTGGCTCGGCATCCTGCTGGCGTTCGCCGGCATTGCCGTGGCCTTTGCCGGCGGGCTGTCGCTGGACAACCTCGATGGGCGCATGCTACTGGGCGATGCGATGGGCGTGATGGCCGGCATGGCCTGGGGCGCGACCACCGTCGTGGTGCGGGCTTCGCGCCTGTCGGAGGCACCGGCTACCCTTACCCTGTTCTACCAACTGATGGTCGGCTTCGTCGGCCTGCTGCTGATCGCGGTGCTGACCGGGCAGGTCGGCCATGTGACGCTGACCGCCACATCGATCAGCAGCGTGCTGTTCCAGGCGGTGGTGGTGTCGTTCTTCAGCTACCTGACCTGGTTCTGGCTGCTGCGTCGCTACCTGGCGTCCAACCTGGCGGTGTTCTCGTTCATCACCCCGTTGTTCGGGGTGACGTTCGGCGTGTTGCTGCTGGGCGAGCCGTTGAGCCTGAACTTCATCCTGGGCGCCGTCTGCGTGTTGCTGGGCATTACCCTGGTCAGTGCCGAGCAGTGGGTACGCAGGCGTCTGCGGCGCCTGCTCGGCCAGTAGCCGGGCGCAACAGCAGGGCCCCGGCGATGATCAGGCCGCTGGCGGCCACTACCAGCGCCGGTTGCAGGCTGGCGCTGAACTGATTGCTCAACGCCGCCAGCAGCGGGCCGCTGAGTTGGCCGAGGGCGAAGCAGGTGGTCAGCAGGCCGGCATTGCGGTGGGTGGCGTGGGGGGCCAGTTCGCGCGAGCGCTGCATCACCAACTGCATGCAGGCCAGAAACGGCGTGCCGCACAGCAGTACACCCAGCGCCAGGCCGGCGCCGCTGCCCAGCAGGCAGGCCAGTACCCCAGCGGCCTGCAGCCACAACGTTGCCATCAGCCAGCGCGCCGTGCTGCCGTGGTGCGGGCGGCGCAGGCTGACCAGCACCACACCCATGGCGGCAGCCAGGCCGAAGGCCGGCCAGAACAGGTCGGCCAGCCACTGGCCGTGAAAACGTGCGCTGGCCATCTGTGACATGAAAGTGGCCGGAATGATGTATCCCACCCCGTACAGTGCATAGATCAGCCCCAGCCGTCCGATGCCGGGTGTCGCACCCTGCGCGGTGGCCTTGTGCGCGGGGACTGGTTGCGGGCGTGGCAGCGCGGGCTGGATCACCAGCAGCATCAGCAGCGCCACGGCGGCGTAGATCAGCCACAGCGGTGCCGAACCCAGCCCCTGCAGATTGGCGCCCAGTGCCAGCATCCCCGTGAGCAGGATACCCATGCCAGGGCCGGCGAACACCAGTGCGCCAAGACGCGGTTGCCGGCTTTGAGCGGCCAGGTGCTGAGTCATGCCGGTGAGCGTCACCACCACCCACGCACTGGCGATGCCGGTGCCCAGGCGCAGCGCCATATGCGGCCAGAACCCGTGGGCCCAGAACGAGGCCAGGGTCAGCAGCACACACAGCCACAACCCGGCCAGCAGGCGCCTGCGCACCTGGGCGGGGCGGTGCGCGAACATCGCGTCGAGGGCGCCGAGCAGGTAGCCCAGGTAATTGGCGGCAGCTACCAGCCCGGCGGCGGTCAGGCTGATCTGGCCTTCGCTGATCAGGTGCGGCAGTTGCGGGGTGAGGGCGAATCGGCCGATGCCCATGGCCATCATCAGGGCAACGAAGCTGGCCAGCAGGCGCATTGTCGAGGACATGGTCGGGTTCCTGTGCGATGAGCGTTGACCGTCAGGCTACTGCGGGTTGACTTTCATAAAAATTGAATAATGATGAGGAACTTGTTCTGCTTTGGAGAATTGCCGTGGAGCTGAGTCAACTGCGCATCTTTCAGGCGGTCGCCGAAGAGGGGTCGATCACCCGCGCGGCCGAGCGCCTGCACCGCGTGCCCTCCAACCTGTCCACGCGCCTGCGCCAGCTGGAAGAGCAACTGGGTGTGGAGCTGTTTCGGCGCGAGCGCCAGCGCCTGCAGCTGTCTCCGGCTGGCAAGGTGCTGCTGGACTACAGCGCACGCATGCTGGCGTTGCATGACGAAGCCTTTGCGGCGGTTCAGGGGGGCGAGCCGGCGGGGAATTTCGTGCTGGGCAGCATGTACAGTTCAGCGGCCATTCATCTGCCTGAGCTGCTGGCGCGCTATCACCGAGCTTACCCGGCGGTGAACCTGCAGGTGCAGACCGCCCCCAGCGGCGAATTGCTCGAAGGGCTGCTCAGCGGGCGTCTCGACGCGGCGCTGGTGGATGGACCGCTGGCCCTGGCCGGGCTCGACGGGGTGCCCTTGTGCGAGGAGACCCTGGTGCTGCTCACCGAGGCCGACCACCCGCCGGTGCACAGTGCCCGGGACGTGGCTGGGCGTGCGGTGTTCACGTTTCGCCAGGGATGCTCGTACCGCATGCGGCTGGAGGCCTGGTACGCCCATGATCGTGCGGCGATGGGGCGGGTGATGGAAATCGAATCGTATCCCAGCATGCTTGCCTGCGTGATCGCCGGGGCGGGTGTGGCGTTGATGGCGACCTCGATGCTTGAAAGCCTGCCGGGCCGTGAACGGGTCACGGTGCACCCGTTGCAGTCGCCGTTCGACCAGACCACCACCTGGCTGATGTGGCGCAAGGGCATGTGCGGGGCCAACCTGAGTGCCTGGATAGCGGTGCAGGAAGCGGTGAAGGGGCAGGTGAGCGATGATGCCGAGGTGGCCCTGCGTGCCTGACTGAAATCAATAGAGAAGTTTTTACCCGGGCGTGATGCTGCACATGGGGCTATGATGAGTTTGTAGCGCCGCCGCCGTACTTCGCGCGCAGATGACCCGTGAGGGGGAGTTATGAGAAACGATCTGTTCAACTGGCTCCACGACCTGGCTGTGGCACTGGGGCTTGTCCCGCCACCCATGCAGCCTGTACCGATCCCTACCGATGAGGAGCAACGCAAACGCCAACCTCGGCGCTAGCGTGCTGCTGAAACCGACGCATTGCGCAATGCGTCGGTATTCTTTTGCGATTTTTCAGCCGTCCCCATTCCCACAAAATCTCTGAAAGGCTTTGGCTTTGGCTTTGGCTTTTGATCTTCCCGTCCCCCAGGAGGCCGAATGGAACCTGCGCGTAGTGGGGTGAAGGGCCATGGATGGCCCGTAAAGCGCCGATGGGCAGGGATGCCCGTTCGGCGTGGCCCCACGGAGCGTGGGTGGAATGAGGGGACCCGTAGCGAAGCGTAGGGCCGGATGATGGACGGGAGCGGTTTTGCTTACTTTTTCCAAGAAAAAAGTAAGCCGCTGTAAGAGCGGAAGGGGCCCTTGCTGGCTGCATCCATGCTGGATAAGCCTGCGCTTGCCGATGTTACAGAGCCTATTGCTGACCCAGGCGTGTTGCTGCCTTCGCGGGGCAAGGCCCGCTCCTACAGGTCGTCCATGACCCTCCGCCCCGCTACCCGGGCGGGGCGTCCTATGCCAGATTCACCGCGCCTACCGGCCGACGCGACATCAAACTCACCACCACAAAACTCACCAACCCGATCGCCAGGCTGTAGTAGATCGGCGTATTGGCATCCATCCCATCCTTGAACATGAACACCAGCGCCGTCACGAACCCCAGCCCCATGCTGGTGATTGCCCCGGCCGTGGTTGCACGCTTCCAGTAGATTGCCCCGATCAACGGCACCAGCATGCCGCCCACCAGCAGGTTGTACGCCAGGGTCAATGCACTGATCACATCCACTACCACCAGCGCGATCCCCAGCACCGCAATACCCGTAAGCAAGGTAAACAACCGGTTGATGCCAAGGCTCGACTGCTTGCCGCCACGCAGCTTGGGCAGCAGGTCTTCGGTCAGCACCGTGGAGGCAGCCAGCAAGCCGGCACTGGCGGTGGACATCATCGCCGCCAGGGCCGCGGCAATCACCAGCCCACGGATGCCGTCGGGCAACGCTGACTTCACGATCGCCGCAAACGCATTGTTGGCATTGCCCAGGTCAGGCAGCAGCACATGCGCACACATGCCGATCAGGGCACACACCAGGCCGTAGATCACGCAGTACACACCGGCCGTGGTACCGGCCCGCTGGGCGACTTTTTCGTCACGGGCAGTGAACACGCGCTGCCAGATGTCCTGGCCGATCAGGATGCCGAAGAAGTAGATCAGGAAGTAGGTGATGATGGTGTCCCAACCGATGGTGGTCAGGTTGAAGCTGGCAGCCGGCAGCTTGGCCACCAGTTCGTCCCAGCCGCCCACCCGGTACAGGCAGATCGGCAGCAGGATGAACATCAGGCCCACGGTCTTGATCACGAACTGCACAATGTCGGTCAGGGTCAGCGACCACATGCCGCCAATGGTCGAGTAGACCACCACCACGCCACCACCGAGCAGGATGGCGCCCCAGAACGGCAGGTCGAACAGCACCTGCAGCACGGTGCCGATGGCCAGGGTAGAGGTCACGGCGATCATCAGGGCGTAGGCCAGCATGATCACGGCGCTGGCCTGGCGGGCCATAGGGTTGTAGCGCTTTTCCAGCACCTGGGTCACGGTGAAGATGCGCAGGCGCAGCAGCGGCTTGGCCAGGAACAGGTTCAGGGCAATGATGCCCAGGCCCAGCGCGGCGCACAGCCAGAAGCCGGAAATGCCGTGCACATAGCCCAGCTTCACGGTGCCGACGGTAGAGGCGCCGCCCAGCACGGTGGCGGCCATGGTGCCCATATACAGGCTCGGGCCCAGGTTGCGCCCGGCCACCAGGTAGTCTTCGTGGGTCTTCGCGCGGCGCATGCCGAACCAGCCCAGTACCAGCATGCCGGCGGCGTATATCAGTACAACGAATATGTCCAAGGCCATGGGGTGTCTCCGATTATCTTTATTATGGTGAGATCGATCGCCGGTGGCGTGCGCCAGGCGTCATTCATCCGCAAGCGGGCCGCGTGTACGGCCCGCCGAAAGGCTCCATCCGGGGGTGAAACTCCAGGCCGATGGCCGTTAGCGATGCGCTACGCCAGGCAGAACACACAGCATTTCGTACAACAGGTTGGCGCCGAGCAACGAGGTGTTGCCGGTGGTGTCGTAGGGCGGCGAGACCTCCACCAGATCGCAACCGATCAGGTCCAGCCCCTGGCAGCCACGAATGATCTCCATCGCCTGGATGGTGGTCAGGCCACCGATTTCCGGGGTGCCGGTGCCCGGTGCCCAGGCCGGATCGATGCCGTCGATGTCGAAGCTCAGGTAAACCGGACCACCACCGACCTTTTCACGCACTTCGGCCATCAGTGGCTCCAGCGACTTGTGCCAGCACTCCTCGGCCTGCACCACGCGAAAGCCCTGCTTGCGGCTCCAGTTGAAGTCTTCGGCGGTGTAGCCCTGGGCGCGCAGGCCGATCTGCACCACGCGGTCGCAGTCCAGCAGGCCTTCTTCGACGGCACGACGGAAGGTGGTGCCGTGGGCGATCTTCTCGCCGAACATGTGATCGTTGACGTCGGCATGGGCATCGATGTGCACCAGCCCGACCTTGCCGTGCTTCTTGTGGATCGCGCGCAGGATCGGCAGGGTGATGGTGTGGTCGCCGCCCAGGGTCATGGGGATCACGTCGTGCTCGAGGATCTCGTCGTAGGCCTCTTCGATGATGCGCACCGCGTCGAGCAGGTTGAAGGTGTTGATTGCCACGTCGCCGATGTCGGCGACCGACAGCGAGTCGAACGGGGCGGCGCCGGTGGCCATGTTGTACGGGCGGATCATCACGGATTCGGCACGGATCTGGCGCGGGCCGAAGCGGGTGCCGGAACGCAGCGAGGTGCCGATGTCCAGCGGGATGCCGATGAAGGCAGCGTCCAGGCCGGCGGCGCTGGGCAGGTGGGGAAGACGCAGCATGGTGGCGATGCCGCCGAAACGCGGCATTTCGTTGCCGCCCAGTGGTTGGTGAAGAATCTTGTCCACGGTCGGGCCTCACGGTTTGGATTGTTCTAGTTGTTGGAACCTGTCCGGCCACCCTGCGAACAGGTGCAGCAATGCGCGAGGACAGGTGCATTGGCGCAGAGTCTGCAAAAGGTAGTGCGCCAAGAGAATCGCTACAGGCAAATACTTACTTCAGGTTTTCATGAACTAATGGCGATCAGCGGGTAGACTGGCGCGTATTCGTTGCCCTGTTGGAGCCCTTGCCATGGCCTCGGCCCTGCCTGATCTGAAATTGCTGCGCATCTTCGTCAGCGTGGTACGCCACCAGGGCTTCGCCAATGCCCAGCGCGAGCTGAACCTGTCCACGTCCGCCATCAGTACCTACATGAGCCAGCTGGAGTCGGCGCTGGGTATCGTGCTGTGCCACCGTGGGCGCGGCGGCTTCAGCCTCACCAGCAAGGGCGAGCTGTTCCATCAGGAGACCCTGCGTCTGCTGGCCGAAATGGACGGTTTCGAGCAGTACGCGGCGGCGCTCAAGGGCGAGCTGCGCGGCACCCTGAACCTGGGGGTGATCGACTCCACGGTCGGCGATCGCGCACTGCCGCTGGCCGACGCCATCGGTGCCTATAGCCTCGAACACCCGGCCGTGCACCTGCACCTGTCGGTGTCCAGCCCCTACGAACTGCAACTGGGGGTGCAGGACAACCGCATGGACCTGGCCATCGGCGCTTTCTCCACGCGCATGAGCGGGCTGGTGTATCAGCCGTTGTACCGCGAGCAGCATTGGCTGTACTGCAGCAACCGGCATTCGCTGTTCACCGAGCGGCGCATTCCCGAACAGGTGATCACCCAGCAGCGCATGGTCGGTCGAGGCTACTGGAGCCAGGCCGAACTGGCCCGCCACGGCTTCAAGCACAGCGCCGCCACGGTCGAGAGCATGGAGGCACAGCTGATCCTGGTACTGTCGGGGGCCTACATCGGCTACCTGCCTGAACACTATGCCCAGGCCTGGGTGGACAAGGGCGACCTGCGGGTGCTGTCGCCGGCGACCTTCGGCTATCAGGCGCCGTTCTCGCTGATCATTCGCCGGGGCCGCAGCCGCGAACCCTTGATCCAGACCTTTCGCGACCGCCTCAAGGCGCAGCTCACGCCAGCCTGATCGGATGCGCATGAAAATCTTTTGCGCAAATAGAAGAAAAATCCTTCAGACAAGCCCTACAAGCCCGTAAATGCTCTGCTAAACCTGTTCTTGCTTGTTGAAAATTCCCAACATCTTCCAAGCAGGGATCGCCGAGATGCGTACGAATCTGCCCGTCACTGAGCATGAAAGAACCTTCCCGAGCGATCAGCGCCTGATATCCACCACCGACCTCAACAGCCGCATCACCTACTGCAACGACGCCTTCGTCAGCATCAGCGGTTTTACCTACGACGAACTGGTGGGCCAGCCCCATAACCTTGTACGCCACCCGGACATGCCGCCCGCGGTGTTCGGGCACATGTGGGACACCCTCAAGCAAGGCAAGCCCTGGATGGGGGTGGTCAAGAACCGCGCGAAGAACGGCGATTTCTACTGGGTCAGTGCCTACGTGACGGCCATCTACGAGGATGGCCGTATCAGTGGCTACGAGTCGGTGCGCTCGGTGCCCACCCCGGACCAGATCCGTCGAGCCACGGCGTTGTATGCACGCTTGCGCCAGGGCCGGGGCGCCATGTCCTGGGCCGCGCGTGCAGCGGTGCAACTGGAGCTGGGCTGGCCGCTGGTAGGGGCGGCGCTGCTGTCGGCCGCCGGCTACCTGTGGCTGCCCCAGTACGCGGCGCTGGGCGTGTTGATGGCCAGCCTGCTCAGTGCCTGGTACCTGATCGAGGCCCATCACGACCGGATGATCCGGCGTACCCTGGCCGAGCACCCCAGGGCCTTCACCAGCCCGCTGGTAGCGCTGACCTACAGTGACAACCGGGGCCTGCAGGGGCAGTTGGACCTGGCGATCATCAGCGAGGAAGCGCGCCTGCAGACCGCGCTCACGCGGCTGGTGGACGCCGGCGTCGGGGTCAAGGCACGGGCCACGCAATCGAGCGACCTGTCCGGGGCCCAGGCGCAGATGCTCGACCGCCAGCGCTGCGAGACCGACCAGTCGGCGGCCGCCATTGCGCAGATGGCGGCAACCATCCAGCAGGTCACCCACAACGTGCAGGACACCGCCACGGCGGCGTCCGATGCCGACCAGTTAGCCCGCCAGGGCAGCGACCTGGCACAACGAAGCCTGCAGGCAATGGGCAGCATGGCCGATGCGGTGACCGAGATCGGCCAGGCGGTGAACGAACTGGCCGGGCAAACCCAGTCCATCGGCAGCGTGGTGGATGTGATCACCTCGATCGCCGAGCAGACCAACCTGCTGGCGCTCAATGCCGCCATCGAGGCGGCGCGGGCCGGCGAGCAGGGCCGCGGTTTTGCCGTGGTGGCCGACGAGGTGCGGTCGCTGGCGCAGCGCACGCGGGTCTCGACCGAGGAAATCCACCAGATCATCGCCAGCCTGCGTGCCGGGGCCGAGCGGGCGGTGAGCAGTGCCAGCCGCGGCGAGCAGATCTCGCGTGACAGCGTGCACAGTGTCGAGGCCGTGCAGATCGCGCTGGTGGGCATCAGCCAGGCGGTCAGCCGCATCACCGGCATGAGCCAGCAGATGGCCACGGCGTCGGAACAGCAGAGCCATGTGGCCGAAGACATCAACCAGCAGATCACGCGCATCGCCCAGCTGTGCGACCACAGCGCCGGGCAGGCCAAGCAGGGCGCCGAGATCAGCCAGGACCTGCAGCGCATGGCCGACTACCTGTACAGCCTGGCCGAACGCTTCAATCGCTGAATCCGCGCGTTGACCCAGGGCGGTGCGGTATTTCGCGGGCCTGCTGTGGCACACTTCGCGCCCCAGGAGAACCCGATGTCCAGAATTCACTGCGAGCGCTGCCTGCGCCCACAAACCCATTGCCTTTGCGCGTTGATCCCCCGCCTGGATAGCCGCACCCGTTTACTGCTGCTGCAGCATCCCAGCGAAGTAAACCATGCCTTGAACACCGCCAGGCTGGCGGCGCTTGGCCTGCGCAATGCCGAGTTGCGGGTGGGCGAGGTGTTCGAGGATCTCGAGCAGTGGTTGACGCAGCCGGGGTATCGCACCGGCCTGTTGTTTCCGGGTGAGGGCGCGCAGGCGCTGCAGGCTTATGCTGGCGATGAGCGACCGTGGTTGCTGGTGGTGCCCGACGGCACCTGGCGCAAGGCGCGCAAGTTGCTGCATGTGAACCCTTTGCTGGCAACGTTGCCACGGGTCACGCTGGGGGCGTTGCAGCCGTCGCGCTACCGGTTGCGCAAGGCACCCGGGGAGGGCGCCTTGTCGACCATCGAGGCAGTGACGCAGGCGTTGAACGTGCTGGAGGCGCCGGCGCTGTTCGATGCGCTGCTGCGGCCGTTCGATGCCCTGATCGAGGGGCAGATTGCGGCGATGGGGCAACAGACCTACGAGCGCAACCACCTGCGTTGATGGGCGCTAGCGCTCGCGCAACGCCTCGGTGCGTGCCTTGAGCACCGGCTTGAGCAGGTAATCCAGCACGCTCTTGTGCCCGGTGATGATGTCCACCGTGGCGGTCATGCCCGGGATGATCAGCAACGGTTTGTTGTCCCCGCCCAGGTGGTTCTTGTCGGTGCGCACCTGGATCAGGTAGAACGCGTTGCCCTTGTCGTCCGTCACCGTGTCGGCGCCGATCAGTTCCAGCTTGGCCTTCAGGCCACCATAGATCGTGTAGTCGTACGCACTGAACTTGACCATCGCGGTCTGCCCGGGGTGCAGAAAGGCCACGTCCTGTGGGCGCACCTTGGCCTCGATCAGCAGGTTGTCTTCCAGCGGCACGATCTCCAGCAGGTCGCTGCCCGGCTGCACCACACCGCCAATGGTGTTGACCTTGAGCAGCTTGATGATGCCGTGCACCGGCGACACCACGGTGGTGCGGGTGACACGGTCGTCGATGGCGATGCTGGTGGCGGTGATCTTCGAAAGCTCGGTGCGCTTGTCGTTGAGTTCCTTGGCCGCCTCCGAGCGAAAGCCTGCCTCGGATTCCTCGATCTTGCTGCGGATCTCCGCCGCCGCCGCTTCGGCCCGCGGAATCGCCAGGCTGGTGGCGTTCAGCGAGCCGCGAGCCTCCACCGCGCTGCGCTTGAGGCGCAGGATCTCCACCGGCGAAATCGCGCCGGTGCCCACCAGCGGCGTGGACATGTTCAGCTCTTGCTGCAGCAATGCCAGGCCCGAGCGGTACTGCTCCAGTTTGGAGCGAAACTCGGCCAGCTCCTGGGTTTTCTGCCGCAGTTGCTCGTTGAGCGTCTGTTTCTCGCTGGTGAGGCGGCGCTGGCGCGACTGGTACAGCGACAGTTCGTCCTCGGCCACCTGCGGGGCCTTGCTGCGTACCACCTCCGAAAGCTGGAAGGGGCGGCCCTCGGCCTCGGCGGACAGGCGCTCGACCTGCGCGGTCAGGGCATAGCGGTCGGCTTCGCTTTCGCCCTTGTTCGACAGAAAGCGCGTGTCGTCCAGGCGCAGCAGGGTGTCGCCCTTGTTCACCATCTGCCCCTCGCGCACGAAGATCTCGGTGACGATGCCGCCCTCCAGGTTCTGGATCACCTGCACCTTGCTCGACGGGATGGCCTTGCCTTCGCCCATGGTGACTTCATCGAGCACCGCGAATTTGGCCCACACCAGTGCCACCAGCAGCAAGCCTGCCGCCAGCCACACGGTGATGCGCGACAGGCGGGGCGAGTCCTGCAGCGTCGCGCCGGCCAGGTCCGGCATGTACTCGCGTTCGGCAGTCTTGCCGAAGCTGCGGATGTAATCGCCCAGGCCGGACAATGCAGACATGCTGATACCCCTCAGAGTGCAGAGCCGACACGGCCCTTGCGCAGTGCGTCGATGACCGCGTCCTTGGGCCCGTCGGCCACCACCTTGCCGTTGTCCAGCACCACCAGGCGGTCGACCAGGCTGAGCATCGAGGTGCGGTGGGTGACCAGCAGCAGGGTCTTGCCCTGCACCCAGCCGTGCAGGCGCTGGCGCAGCTGGTCTTCGCTGCTGTTGTCCATATGGCTGGTGGGCTCGTCGAGGATCAGGATCGGCGGTTCCAGCAGCATCGCGCGGGCCAGCAGCACGGTCTGGCGCTGGCCGCCGGAGAGCAGCATGCCGCGCTCGCCCACCGGCCGTTCGAAGCCTTGCGGGTGCTGGCGGGCCAGTTCGCTCACGCCGGTCATCTCGGCCACTTCGAGCATGCGCGCATCGCTGACGTAGCGTGCGCCCAGGGTCAGGTTGTCGCGCAGGCTGCCGGCCAGCAGCGGCAGGTCATGGGCCACGTAGCCGAGCTGCTGGCGCAGGTCGGCGATGTCGAGCTGGCGCAGGTCGAGGTTGTCGAGCAGGATCTGCCCCTCTTCGGGTTCGTAGAAGCCCATCAGCAGGCGTGCCAGGGTGCTCTTGCCCGAGCCGCTGCGACCGATGATGCCGATGCGTTCGCCCGGCTTGACCGTGAAGCTCACGTTGTCCAGCGCTGCGGCGTTCTGCCCGCTGTAGCGGAAGGTCACCTGGCTGACCTGCAGCGCGCCGTGCAACTGGGTGCGCTCCAAGGTCTGCTGGCCGGCAGGGCGTTCCTGGGGCAGGGCCATCAGCGCGTCGGTGCTGTGCATGGTCAGCTGGGCCTGCTGGTAGCGGGTGATCAGCCCGGCGATCTGGCCCAGTGGTGCGAGCACGCGGCTGCCGAGCATGTAGCTGGCCACCAGGGCACCCACGCTGAGGTTGCCGGCAATGATGCTGTACACCCCGGCGACGATGGTGGCCATGCCGCACAGCTGCTGGATGAACAGGGTGCCGTTGGTGGCCAGTGCCGAAAGGTTGCGCGCCTGTACGTCGAGGCGGGTGAGGGCGCCGTGGGTGCTTTCCCACTGGTGCTGGCGCTCGCTTTCGGCCCCGCAGGCCTTGAGGGTTTCCAGGCCGCCCAGGGTCTCGATCAGCAGCGCCTGGCGCAGCGCGCCCAGGCTCAGGCTTTTTTCCACGGTATCGCGCAGGCGTGCCTGGATGAACAGCGCAAAGGCGATGGTGATCGGAAAGGCCACCAGCGGAATCACCACCAGCCAGCCGCCCAGCAGGCCGATCACCAGCAGCATCAGCACCACGAAGGGCAGGTCGATGACGCTGGTCAGGGTCACCGCCGTGAGGAATTCGCGCAGGCCCTGAAAGTCGTGGATGCTCTGGGCGAAGCCGCCGATGGTGGCCGGGCGGGCCTTCATCGACATGCCGGTGATGCGCTCGAACAGGGTGGCCGACAGGATCAGGTCGGTCTTCTTGCCGGCCTGGTCCAGCAGGTGCGCACGCACCACGCGCAGCACCAGCTCGAACAGGGTGCCGAGCATCAGGCCGATGACCAGCACCCACAGGGTGGAGGTGGCCTGGTTGGGCACCACCCGGTCGTAGGTCTGCATCACGAACAGCGGCACCATCAGGCCCAGCAGGTTGATCAGCAGGCTGGCCAGCAAGGCGTCGCTGTAGAGCCAGCGCGACTGCTTGAGGGTGTCACGGAACCAGGCGTTGACCCTGGGCAGCAGCGGTGTGCGCAGGTCTTCGACCTCGTGGCGCGGGCGTGCGAACAGGGCCTGGCCGCTGTAGACGTCGGCCAGCTCCTGGCGGCTGACCCACTGCTCGCCGCCTTCGGCTTCACTGGGCAGTATCAGGGCCTGGTCGTTCTCGCCCCAGCGCCGCAGCACGGCGCTGCGGCCATCGGCAAGCAACAGCAGCACCGGCAGGTTGAGCGCCGAGATCGCGCCCAGCTCGCGGCGCAGTACCCGTGCCTGCAGGCCGGCCCGGGCCGCTGCGCGCGGCAGCAGGTCGAGGCTCATGCGCTGTTCGGCCAGCGGCAGGCCGGCACACAGGCTGCTGCGACTGACCGCAGCGCCGTGCAGCTTGCACAGTATCAGCAGCCCGTCGAGCAACGGGTCATCGAAGCTCTGGCGCGGGTCGGCGGTGCCGGCCGGCTGCATGCTGGTCATGGGCGGCTCCTCGGGCGGTCGAACGTGTTCAACGCAGGTCCGGCAGGGTGGCGTCGCTTCTGACTTCGCTGCGTGCAATGGCCTCCGGTGGCAGCGAGATCTTCTGTTTGCTCAGCAACTCGCCCATGTTGGCCAGCACCCGGTACATCGAGAACTCCTCGGTGTAGCGCACTTCGGTGTAGCGACGGTTGGCGTTGTACAGCTCGTTCTCGCTGTCGAGCAGGTCGAGCAGGGTGCGTTGGCCCAGGCCGAACTGATCCTGGTAGGCGGCGCGCACACGGGTGGTGGTGTCGGCGTATTCGCGTGCGGTCGGGGTTTGCAGGCGCGCGTTGGTCATGGCGTTCCACGACAGCGCGAGGTTTTCGTTGAGGGTGCGCAAGGCGTTGTTGCGGATGTCCATGGCCTGGTTGATCTTGTGCGCATCCGACTGCAGGCGGGCCTTGTCGCTGCCGCCCTTGAACAGGTTGTAGCTCATTACCACGCCGGCTCGCCAATCGCTGTTGGCATGCCCGGGTTCACCGGCGATGTTGTTGTTGGCGCCGGTGGCGAGCTCTGCATCCAGGCGCGGGTAGAACGGCGACTTGGCCACTTCGTACTGTTGCTCGGCGGCCTGGATGTCGGCCTGGGCCGACTTGAGGTAGGGGTTGTTCTGCAGCATGGCCTGGCGCGCCTGGGTCAGGTCGCCGGGCATCTCGCCCTTGATCGACACCGGGGTTTCCAGCTCGTCGGGGGCACGCCCGACCACGCTGATGAAGTTGGCTTCGGCATCGGCCAGGTCGACCTGGGCGGTGTACAGGTTGTTGTCGGCCAGCGCCCGGCGTGCGGTGGACTGATCAAGGTCGGCATTGCTGCCCACGCCGCGCTCGCTGCGCAGGCCGATCTGGTCGTTGACGCGCAGGTGTGCCTGCAGGTTGTTCTTGGCCAGGGTCACCAGCTCGCGGCGCTTGAGCACTTCCAGGTACACCTCGATGGCGCGCAGGGCGATGGTCTCGGAGGTGGCCTGCACGTAGTAGGCGCGTGAATTGACCACGGCCTCGGTGCGGCCCACTTCATTGGCGGTATTGAAGCCGTCGAACAGCATCTGGCGCAGGCGCAGTTCGGACTGGGTGTAGTTCAGGGTTTCCTTGTTGTGATTGCGGCTGCCGTCGGCGTTGAAGCCGCGGGTGTTGGTGTTGTCTGAACGTTCGCGTCCGTAGCCGGCCACCAGGTCGACAGTGGGAAAGTAGCCCCCTCTGGCCACCTTCACATCCTCGTCGGCGGACAGCCGGCTGTTGATCCCGGCCTTGTTCTCCGGGTGGTAGTCCACGGCGCTCTGCACGGCTTGTGACAAGGACATGGCCTGCGCGTTGGCACAGATCATGGCGAACAGAATCGCGCTGCTGATGGGGGTCAAAACGCGCATGGATGACATCTCCCTGATTTCTTGTGGTCTCTCAATCGCCAAAAAAATGACGAAAAATGGAGGTCAAACCGTTTCAGGCTTGTAACAACAGAGCTAAGAACATTTAACGGCCAACCTAAGAAGTATTTCTCATAACCGATATGCGAAAAAAAACTTATGCGCTGTACTCAAAGCAAGACATTGTTCTCTTCAGATAGCTCGAAAACAGGCGCAGATGTTGGCCTGTCAGGGCGTCCAATAAAGTTCCTCGTTTTTTGCAGCATTGGGTATGGAGTGAGCGGAGGGGAGGTCAACGCAGCGAAATATGGCGACAAAATTTTGGCTCATGGCCGATTGCCAGATCGCAGCGTGACTTAACCGGAGCATGGGCAGGCCGAATGCATTGATTTCGTTGAGATCGGTGCGTGCGGTCGCAAGGTTGTTCTCCGAGTCGGCCGGGCATTGCCCGCGCCAGGTTTCGCGATACCCCGGCACGTGTTTGCGAAAACCTTCGGCAATGGAGGCATGCTCATGGCTAATTTAATCGGTGTGGTCAGCAAGGTTGTTGGCCAGGTATTCGCGGTAGCGGCCGATGGCGGTCGACGTGCCCTGGTGGAAGGCGACCGCCTTTATGCCGGGGAACAACTGGAAACCGGCGCGGCCGGGGCAGTGGCGGTGCACCTGGAAAACGGTGCCGAGCTGACCCTGGGCCGTGACAGCAGCCTGCAGCTGTCTCCCGACCTGCTGGCCAACCATGCCTCGCATGTGAACGCGCCCGAGACGGTGACGCCCAGCCAGGCACAACTGACCGATGTGGAGAAACTGCAGCAGGCCATTGCGGCGGGCGCCGACCCCAGCCAGGAGGGCGAAGCTCCGGCGGCGGGCCCCGGCAACGGCGGTTCGCCAAGCGCATTGGGCGGCGGCCATTCGTTCGTGCAGCTCACCGAGGTGGGAGGGCACCTGGACCCGGTGATCGGCTTTCCGACGGCGGGTTTCAACAGCATCCCCGAGATTCCCGAACCCTGGATTGGCGCGCGGGGTGATGACCAGGGCCCTGGCGGTTTCGTGCCGCCGGTGATCCCGCCGGTTGAGCCGCCCATCGACCACCCGGTGACACTGGACGGGCTGGAGGTGAATGGCGGTGAACTGACCGTGTACGAGAAGAACCTGGCCGATGGCTCAAGCCCCGATAATGGCGCGCTGACCCAGAGCGGCAGCTTTACCGTGCATGCCCCCGATGGCCTGCACACGCTTACCGTCGGGGGCATCAACGTGGTGATCGGCGGGGTGGTCAGTGGTTTTCCGCAATCGATCACCACGGGGCTGGGCAATACCCTCACCATCACCGGCTACAACCCCGCCACAGGCGTGGTGAGCTACAGCTACACCTTGCTCGACAACGAAGCTCATCCCGCTGGCCAGGGCATCAACAACATCGGTGAGAGCTTCAGCGTGGTGGCCATCGACAGCGATGGCAGCAAGGCCACCGGCAGCCTGGACGTGAACATTGTCGATGACGTGCCGCAGGCCAGGCCCGACAGCGCCTCGGTAGTCGAAGGCGGTACCGTCACCGGCAACGTGCTGCACAATGACAGCCTGGGCGCCGATCGCCCGCCGGTCGAGCACACGGTGGTCGGTGTGCGGGCCGGCTCCGATACCTCGACATCGGCCATCGGCTCGCTGGGCGTGAACATTGCGGGTACCTACGGCACGCTGGTGCTCAACGCCAACGGCGAGGCGGTGTACAAGGCCGACCCCAACGCCGTGCCGCCAGCGGGCGCGACCGATGTGTTCACCTACACCATCCGCGATGCGGACGGTGACGAAAGCACCACGACCATCACCATCAACGTCACCGACAGCAAGCTCGTCGCCTGCCCGGACAGCGTCACGGTGTATGAAAAGGCCCTGGACCTGGTCCAGGACCCGCAAGACCTTGCGCCGGGCACAGTGGTGGGCAGCAACCCGGGCTCGGCGGGCGAGACCGCGACCGGAACGCTGGCCGGCTCGGTCGGTGGTGGCTCCGGCGCGCTGACCTTCACGCTGGTGGGCAGCAGCACCGGCGCCTACGGGCAGATCCAGATCAATGCCGACGGCAGCTACAAGTACACCCTGACGTCCGCGCCGCAGGTGGGCGGTGGCAACGACGGGGCCAATGTGGTCACCTCCGAAACCTTCACCTACAAGGCTACCGACGCGCTGGGCAACAGCGTCACCAGCACCATCGTGATCAAGATCGTGGACGATGTGCCACGGGCAGAGTCGGACAGCACCACGGTGGTGGAGGGCGGTACGGTCACCGGCAACGTATTGGACAACGACACGCTGGGTGCAGACGGTGCAGCCCAGGGCGGTGCGGTGGTGGGTGTGCGGGCGGGCGCCGACACCTCGACCTCGGCCATTGGCTCGCTGGGCGTGAGCATTGCCGGT
>NZ_QLAD01000014.1:59524-60107 GCF_024355235.1 Pseudomonas sp. S12(2018) | reverse complement strand
TGTCACCGACAGCAAGCTCGTCGCCTGCCCGGACGATGACATCAAGGTGTACGAGCGCGGGCTGGACCTGGTGCAGGACGCCTGGGACCTGGCGCCTGGCACGGTAGAAGGCAGCGCGCCGACCAGGGCCACGGAAACCTCGGTCGGCAACCTTCAAGGCCGGGTGGGCGGTGGCTCCGGTGCCCTGACCTACAGCCTGGAAGGCAGCGCCATCGGTAACTACGGGCAGATTCAGATCAACGCCGACGGCAGCTACAAGTACACCCTGACCTCGGCGCCGCACATCGGCAACGGCAACGACGGCGCCAACGTCGTGAGCACCGAGACCTTCACCTACAAGGCCACCGATGCGCTGGGCAACAGCGTTACCAGCACCATCGTGATCCATATCGTCGACGACATGCCCATCGCCGAATCGGACAGCGCCACGGTGATGGAAGGCGGTACGGTCACCGGCAACGTGCTGCTCAACGACATCCTGGGTGCAGACGGTGCAGCCCAGGGCGGTGCGGTGGTGGGTGTGCGGGCGGGCGCCGACACCTCCACCTCGGCCATTGGCTCGCTGGGCGTGAGCATCGCCGGC
>NZ_QLAD01000014.1:5000-58902 GCF_024355235.1 Pseudomonas sp. S12(2018) | reverse complement strand
CGTCACCGACAGCAAGCTGGTGGCCTGCGCCGATACCGAGGTGAAAGTCTACGAAAAAGCGCTGGACCTGACCCAGGACCCGCAGGACCTGGCCCCGGGCACGGTGGTGGGCAGCAACCCTACCTCGCCTGGCGAGACGGGTATCGGCACCCTGGTCGGCTCGGTCACGGGCGGTTCCGGCGCGCTCACCTACACGCTGGTGGGCAGCACTACAGGTGCCTATGGGCAGATTCAGCTCAATGCCGACGGCAGCTACAAGTACACCCTGACCTCGGCGCCGCACATCGGCAACGGCGACGACGGGGCGAATATCGTCACGTCCGAGACCTTTACCTACAAGGCGACCGACCAACTGGGCAACAGCGTCACCAGCACCATCGTGATCAAGATCGTGGATGACGTGCCAAGGGCGGAGTCCGACAGCACCACGGTGGTGGAGGGCGGTACGGTCACCGGCAATGTGCTGGATAACGACACATTGGGGGCAGACGGCCCGGCCCAGGGCGGGGCGGTGGTGGGCGTGCGGTTCGGCGCCGACACCTCGACCTCGGCCATCGGCTCGCTGGGCGTGGGCATCGCCGGCACCTATGGCACCCTCATCCTGCATGCCAACGGCGAGGCCGAGTACAAGGCCAACCCCAATGCGGTGACGCAGGACGGTGCCCAGGACACCTTCACCTACACCATTCGTGACGCGGACGGCGACGAAAGCACCACCACCATCACCATCAATGTCACCGACAGCAAGATCGTCGCCTGCCCCAACAACGAGGTCACGGTGTACGAGAAGGCCCTGGACCTTAGCCAGGACCCGAACGACCTCGCCCCCGGCACCGTGACCGGCAGCGACCCCGGCTCAGCGGGTGAAACCGCGACCGGCAGCCTGGTGGGCTCGGTCAGCGGAGCCAGCGGCGCGATCACCTATACGCTGGTGGGCAGCAGCACGGGCGCCTATGGGCAGATTCAGCTCAACGCCGACGGCAGCTTCAAGTACACCCTCACGTCCGCACCCAAAACCGCAGGCGGGCTCAACGACGGCCCCAACGTGGTCACCAGCGAGACCTTCGTCTACAAGGCCACCGATGCGGCCGGCAATTCGACCACCAGCAACATCGTGATCAATATCGTCGATGACATGCCCACAACGGCTGACGCCGTGCGCTCGACCACACCGGGGCAGGTGGACACCAACGTCATGCTGATCATCGATGTGTCCGGCAGCATGGCCGACAATTCCGGGGTGCGCGGCCTGTCGCGCCTGGAGCTGGCCAAGGAGGCCATCGGCGCACTGCTGGACAAGTACGACGACATGGGCGATGTGAAGGTGCAGGTCGTCACGTTCTCCACCGGTGCCAGTGATCGCACCGACGTGTGGGTGACGGTGGCCGAGGCCAAGGCCCTGATCAAGGACCTGACCCCAGGTGGCTCGACCTATTACGACTCGGCAGTCAATGTGGCGCAGACGGCCTACCAGACGCCGGGCAAGCTGGAGGGGGCGCAGAGCGTCAGCTACTTCTTCTCGGACGGTGCGCCGACCTCGGGGCATGCCCTGACCGAAACGCGCACCGGCAACTGGGAGAACTTCCTGGGCGACAACGGCATCAAGTCGTATGCGATCGGGCTGGGCAGCGGCGTCAACACCGGCAATCTCAACCCGGCTGCCTATGACGGCAGTACCCACACCAATACCAACTCGGTGGTGGTCACCGACCTGGCGCAACTGGACAACGTGCTGTCGGGCACCGTGCAGGGCGCGCCGATCACCGGCAGCCTGATGAGCGGTGGCGACTTCGGTGCCGATGGTGGCTTCATCAAGTCGCTGTTGATCGACGGCACCACCTACACCTTCGACCCCAAAGGCAACGCCAACCAGCCCAGCTATGCAGCCAGTGGCGGCGCAGACCGCGGCACCTTCGACGCGAACACCCACAGCATCACGGTCAAGACCGCGGTGGGCGGGACGCTGGTGGTGGACATGGACAACGGCCAGTTCACCTATACGCCGCCCAAGGACAGCGGCAGCAATCAGGTGGAGACCATCCGCTTCGTGGCCAGCGACAACGACGGCGACCTGAGCGGTGCCAACCTGGTGATCAACGTCAACACCAATGCTGCGCCGGTGGCCGGTGCCGATCATGTCATCACCAATATCCTTGCGCCGAGCATCAGCGTGCCGGCCGCCGCCTTGCTGGCCAACGACAGCGACGCCAACCACGATCGCCTGAGTGCGGCGCCGATCACCTTCAACACCGGCTGGACCAAGGGGGCGGATTTCACGGCCGGCAACGGCAAGACGGTCATCACCTTCACCGGCCAGGACGACACGCTGGCCAATCAGGAGCGGGTTCTGGCGCGCAGTGCCTTTACCGGCGCAGCCGGGTCGATGACCGCGGCGCTGGTGGTCAGTGGCTACCTGGGGGCGGTGAGTGCTGCCAATGGCAATGACGAAGACGTGATCAAGGTAAGCCTGCGCGAGGGCGAAACCCTGACCCTGGACCACAACCGCACCGCTGATCGCAACTTGCTGATGCAGTGGAAGGATGAGGGCGGCACCTACCACACCATCGCCGATGGCGGCAGTTTCACCGCAAGCCATGATGGGGTGTACAGCATCCATCTGGTCAACCAGGTCAATGACGACGGCGGCAAGGGCGCAGAAAGCTACCAGCTGAACATGTCGATCAACTACGCCGGGGCGCATGACTACACGCCCACCTACAACGGCACCTATACCGTCAGCGACGGCCATGGCGGCAGCGCCACGGGGGCGGTGGACATCACCTACCAGGCCGGCAGTACCCTGGAAGGCACCAGCCAAGACGACGTGCTGCTGGCCGGGAGCGGTGATGACGTTCTCAATGGCGGTGCAGGCAACGACGTGCTGATTGGCGGCGATGGCAACGACAAGCTCTACGGGGGGGATGGCAACGACCTGTTGATCGGCGGCAACGGCAACGATCTGCTCGACGGTGGCGCTGGCAACGACACCGTCAGCTACGCCGGGGCGAGCGCTGGGGTGACGGTGAGCCTGGCGCTGACCGGTGAGCAGAACACGATCGGCGCCGGGCTCGACAAGCTGGTGTCGATCGAGAACCTGATCGGTTCCGACCACGACGACAAGCTGACCGGCGACGACAACGCCAACACGCTGATCGGCGGCCTGGGCAACGACATCCTGATCGGGGGCGGTGGTGACGATCTGCTGATCGGCGGGCCGGGCAACAATACCCTGACCGGTGGCGCGGGCAGCGATACCTTCCTGTGGCAACAGGGCAATACTGGCCACGACAAGGTGACCGACTTTACCCCGGGTACCGATCGGCTGGACCTCTCGCAATTGCTGCAGGGCGAGAACGCGACGTCGGCGTCGCTGGACGATTACCTGCACTTCACGGTGACGGGCACGGGCAACGGCGTGATATCGACCATCCAGGTGAGTGCGGTGGCCGGCGCGGCGCCGACCCAGACCATCGAACTGGCCGGCGTGGACCTTGCCCATCACTATGGGGTGACGGCGGGCGCGGGTGGGGTCATCTCGGCGGGGGCGGATACAGCCACGGTGATCAACGGGATGCTCAATGATCATTCGTTGAAGGTGGATACGGTGTGACATGAGGCGCAGATGGCGCAGCTGACCTGCCGCTGCCATCGCGGGCCAAGCCCGCTCCCACAAGAGCAATGAAGTAGCTGTGGGAGCGGGCTTGGCCCGCGATGGGGTGGGCGCGTGGTTGCGCCTAGGTACGCTTGCGCAAGGTCTTCTGCCGCGCGATGTACACGGTCACCAGTACCGCACTGGTGAGCATGAACCCGCGTGCCCACGGCAAGGGCACCAGGTAGCACGAAAAACCTATGCTCAGCCACATCAGCCCGATGGCGTATACCTTGGCCTTGAGCGGAATGCCCTCACCGCCCAGGTAGTCGCGAATCCACGGCCCAAGCCGCGGGTGATTGACCAGCCATGCGTGAAAGCGGGGCGAGCTGCGCGCAAAGCAGGCTGCCGCCAATAACAGAAAAGGGGTGGTCGGCAGCACCGGGAGGAAGATGCCGATCACCCCCAGCGCGACGCTGAGCCAGCCGATGGCCAGCAGCAGGTAGCGCATGGATGCAGACTCAATGGTGGCGAGGCTTGAGCAGCGCAGGTTTCTCGTCCGGGGCATGGCACAGCAGGTACAAGGCCGTCAGCGCCTCGGGGATCTGCACGATCATGTCGTCCATCAGGTTGGCGTCGCTGGCGATGTCGGCGAACTCGGCCTCTTCGTCGAACAGGCCGGAACCGACCATGATCGGCAGCAGCATTTCGCTGACCTCTTCCTCGGCGCTTTCGAACCAGGCCGCTTCACGCAGGAACACCCCTTCCATGAAGCCGATGCACCAGCCGCGCAGCTCGGAGTCGTCCGGCTCGTCGCCAAGGTCCAGGTCGCACGGCAGCTCGAACTCCTCATCGCTGGCCAGTTGGCGGGCGATGTGATCCTTGAGCTTGATCAGTGTGCTTTCGATTTCTTCGCGCTGGGCCTCGTCCTTGTAGTGCGGCGGCTCGGCGAACAGGGCGTCGATCCATTCACGCTCGGGAACGGCTTCGGAGCAGATCGACAGCGCGGTCAGGTAGCCGTGTGCGGCAACGTAGTCCAGCGCTTCTTCGTGCAGCTCGTCAGCGTCGAGGAAGGCTTGCAGGCGGGTTAATTGCTCAGCGAAGGACATTACAGGGCTACCTTGGGAATAAACGATGCTGGAATTCTAGCATCTTGCGGCGCCTGCGAGGCAAAGGATGACGCCTATCGCAGAGCCCCCTGCACGGGCGCCGTGTCCGGTATAATGCCCGGCTTTTGCGCCCGGTCACGCCAGCATGCGGCCCCGGCAAAAGCCGCTTACGCAATTTCAGGTGTGGCGGGGAAGCTTTTCATCCAGCCTGTGGCCAGGATGGTTCTGCGATTTATGGAGTTTTTATGCTCGAACAGGCTCAGCGCGTCCTCAAGGACATCTTCGGCTACGACAGCTTTCGCGGGCGCCAGGGGGCGATCATCGAATGCGTGGCCAAAGGCGGCGATGCGCTGGTACTGATGCCCACCGGCGGCGGCAAGTCGCTGTGCTTCCAGGTTCCGGGGCTGCTGCGCGAAGGCCTGGCAGTGGTGGTGTCGCCGCTGATCGCGCTGATGGACGACCAGGTGGCGACCCTCGACGAGCTGGGTGTCGCCGCGGCTTCGCTGAACTCCACGATGAGCGCCGACCAGCAGCGCGAACTGGCCATGCGCATTCGTCGCGGCGAGCTCAAGATGCTGTACCTGGCCCCGGAACGCCTGGTGCAGCCACGCATGCTGGATTTTCTGCGCAGCCTGGACATCGCGCTGTTCGCCATCGACGAGGCGCATTGCGTGTCGCAATGGGGCCATGACTTCCGCCCTGAATACCTGCAACTGGGGCAGCTGGCCGAACTCTTCCCCAACGTGCCGCGCATTGCCCTGACCGCCACCGCGGACATGCGTACCCGCGAAGAGATCGTCACCCGCCTGCACCTGCAGAACGCCGAGCGCTTTCTGTCGAGTTTCGACCGACCGAACATCTTCTATCGCATCGTGCCCAAGGAACAGCCGCGCAAACAGTTGCTGGCGTTCCTCAACGAGCGGCGCGGCAACGCCGGCATCGTTTATTGCCTGTCGCGCAAGAAGGTCGACGATGTGGCCGCGTTTTTGTGCGAGCAGGGGTTCCCGGCGCTGCCCTATCACGCCGGCCTGCCTGCCGAGACCCGCGCCAGCAATCAGCGCCGCTTCCTCAACGAGGAAGGCCTGATCATGGTCGCGACCATCGCCTTCGGCATGGGCATCGACAAGCCCAACGTGCGTTTCGTGGCCCACCTGGACCTGCCCAAGTCGCTGGAAGCCTACTACCAGGAAACCGGTCGCGCCGGCCGTGACGGCCTGCCCGCCGATGCCTGGATGGCCTACGGCCTGCAGGACATGGTGATGCTCAAGCAGATGCTGCAGAACTCCGAAGGTGACGAGCGTCACAAACGGGTCGAGCAGCACAAGCTCGATGCCATGCTGGCACTGTGCGAAGAGACCCGCTGCCGTCGCCAGACCCTGCTCAACTATTTCGATGAAGAACTGCCCCAGCCCTGCGGGCACTGCGACAACTGCGTCGACGGCGTGCAGACCTGGGACGCCACCGAGCCTGCGCGCCAGGCGCTGTCGGCCATCTACCGTACTGGCCAGCGCTACGGCGTGGGCCATCTGGTGGACGTGCTGCTGGGCAAGGACAACGAGAAGATCCGCAGCTTCGGGCACGAGAAGCTTGCCGTGTATGGCGTGGGCAAGGCTCGCGCAGAAGGCGAGTGGCGTTCGCTGTTCCGCCAGCTGGTGGCGCGTGGCCTGGCCGATATCGACCTGGAAGGCTATGGCGGGCTGCGCTTGTCCGATACGTGCCGGCCCTTGCTGCGTGGCGAAGTCACCCTTGAACTGCGCCGCGACCTCAAGCCGCAGACCAGCAGCAAGAGCAGCAGCTCGGGCAGCCCGGCCAGCCAGCTGGTGCGCGGCGAGGAACGCGAACAGTGGGACGCCTTGCGCGCCCTGCGGCGCAAGCTGGCCGAGGAGCATGGCGTGCCGCCGTATGTCATCTTCCCCGACTCGACCCTGCTGGAGATGCTGCGCAGTCAGCCCGGCAGCCTCAGCGAGATGGCCCAGGTCAGTGGCGTGGGGGCACGCAAGCTGGAGCGCTACGGCCAGGCCTTCCTCGAGGTGCTGGGCGGCGCTGCAGAGGCCCCGGCCCCGGTCGCCGATCTGCGCCACGAGCTGATCAGCCTGGCCCGCGCTGGCATGACTCCGCTGCAGATCGCCGGCCAGCTGCAATGCAGTGAAAAGAACGTTTACAGCCTGTTGGCCGAGGCCATCGGTCGCCAACAGCTGTCACTGGAACAGGCGCTGGACCTGCCCGAGGACCTGATGGGCGAGATCCAGGATGCGTTCCTCGACGGCGAAGGCGAGTTGCCGCCGGTGTCGGCGATCATCGAGCAGTTTGGCGGACGCGTGCCTGAGGGCGTGCTGTATTGCGTGCGCGCCGCACTGGCGGCCGAGTTCGAGATGTAGAAAGGTTGTTTGTCATCATTTATGACGATTATGCAGCGCCTGCCGACGGCATGAGCCTTGCCTAAGGCCCAAGGGCATGATTAGCTGCCTATTAATTAGTTCTGATGATGAGTTTCCTATGCCGTTGACCGATCACCACCGTTTCGGGATGCAGTTGGCCCATATGTCCCGGGGTTGGCGCGCCGAGCTGGACCGCCGCCTGGCCGGGCTCAACCTGTCGCAGGCGCGCTGGCTGGTGCTGCTGCACCTGGCGCGCTTCGACGAGGCCCCCACCCAGCGCGAACTGGCGCAGAGCGTGGGGGTTGAAGGGCCGACCCTGGCCCGTCTGCTCGACAGCCTCGAGGCCCAGGGCCTGGTCAAGCGCCAGGCCGTACTGGAGGACCGGCGCGCGAAGAAGATCGTGTTGTGCCCGCCCGCCAAGCCGTTGATCGACCAGATCGAGACCATTGCCAACGCCTTGCGCGTCGAGCTGTTCGAAGGCATCGACGAAGAAGAGCTGCGCGTGTGCATGCGGGTGCACGCGCGCATCCTCGGCAACCTGGAGAAGTCCTAGAAGGTCTGCCCCAGGTTGAGGTAGAACGCCTTCTGGTTCTCGGTGTTCATGCCGTAGCTGAAGTTCAGTGGCCCCAGCGGCGTTTCGAAGCCCAGGAAGATGCTCGAGGCGTTGATGTAGCCGCTGTCGAACTCGTTGTCGTTGTTCCAGGCGCGGCCGCGTTCCAGCGAGCCGCCCAGATACAGCGGGAAGTCCAGCGGCAGGTAGGAGCGCGGGGTCAGGCGCCGGTAGTAGACCATGCGCATCAGGCTCAGGTTCTGGCCTGACACCGAGTCCTGGCGAAAGCCCGACAGCTGCCGGGCGCCGCCCATCACGAAGCTCGAGGTGACCACCTCGGCATCATCCAGAGTCCGCGCATAGCGACCGCCGAATACCCAGGTGTTCGGCCCGCTGCTCAGGGCCTTGTCCAGTTTCATGTCCCATTGGCGATAGCGCTGGTCGGAGCCCAGGCCCGGCTCGAACTGGCGCAGGGTCAGGCTGACGTCTTCGCCGCTGTGGGGGAAGTAGACATTGTCCAGGGTGTCGAACGAATACTTGAGGTCATAGAAGCCTTCGTTGAAGTTCACCTTGGGCAGGCCCTGTTCGCCGATGCGTACCTCGGCCTGCCCCCAGGCCTGGCCCACCCCCAGGCGCACTTCGCCGTTGTTGCCGATCTGGCGGCCCAGGTTGAGCCCGAAGCCATAGCGTTCGAGGCGGTACTCGGCGATGGGGTCGTTGTCCAGGGTGGCCTCGATGTTCTGCGAGCCGATGTCCAGGTAGGGCGCCACGAAGTAGCGCGACCCGGTATCCAGCGGCTGGTAGAACTCGCTGTAGAGCTCCTGCTTGTCGCCGATCTGGGCTCGGGTGAGCCACTCGGCGCCCAGGCGGTTGATGCCGTTGACGCGGTAGCTGGCGCCCAGGTTGAAGGCGCTGTCGCCACGCAGGTCATCGGACAGGTTCAGCCCCAGCCGCAGATAGTCGGTGCCGCCACGTCGGCCCCGGGCGTTGATCACCAGGGTGTTCTCGTCGCCCTTGTGCACCACGCGGTACTGCACCCGGTCGAAGTAGTCCAGGCCGTACAGGGTGCCCATGTCGGTGCGCAGGCGGTCGAGCTCCAGCGGTTCGCCGATGGGCTGGCGAATGTAGTAGCGGATCACGTCGTCACTGACCTTGGAGTCGTTCTCGACCTTGATGGCGGTGATCACCGGGGTGCGTTGCCCGGCCGAGCGCGCCTCGGCCAGTTGCACCGCCGTGTCGTTGACCCGGCGCAGGCTGGCCAGGCGCGGGTCGAGCAGGCGGGTGGCGCGGTAGCCGGCGTCGATCATGTCCTGGGCCCGGCCGAAGTCGGTGACGCCAAAGCTCGACAGCGGCGGCTGTACCAGGATGTCGTCGCGGTGCAGCGAGGCCAGTTGCTCTTCGGAGTTGCGCCGGGTCATCAGGGTGATCGACTGGTTGAGCACATCGACCACCGTGGCCAACTGCTTGCGATTGCGCAGCGGCGTGCCGATATCGACGACGATCGCCATGTCCACACCCATCTCACGCACGATATCCAGCGGGATGTTATCGACCATGCCGCCGTCGACCAGTAGGCGGCCGTCCAGCTCGACCGGGGCGAACACCGCCGGGATCGACATGCTGGCGCGGATCACCTGGGGCAGGTGGCCCTTGCGAAACACCACTTTCTCGCCGCTGGCGATATCGGTGGCCACTGCGCGGAACGGGATCGGCAGCTTGTCGAAGTCACGGGTGTCACTGGCGTGGGCCAGCAGGCTTTCGAGCAGCAGCGCCAGGTTCTGCCCCTGGATCACCCCCAACGGCAGGCCCAGGCTGCCGTCGTCGCGAAAGCTCAGGCGCTGTTTGACCAGGAAGTCGCGGTCGTCCTGCTTGCGCCTGAAGGGGATGTCCTTGCGCGGCGGTGCATCGGACAACGCCTGCTGCCAGTCGAT
The DNA here is from genome assembly GCF_024355235.1 of Pseudomonas sp. S12(2018). Lineage (NCBI taxonomy): Bacteria > Pseudomonadati > Pseudomonadota > Gammaproteobacteria > Pseudomonadales > Pseudomonadaceae > Pseudomonas > Pseudomonas sp. S12(2018). Next base: position 49,345 of record NZ_QLAD01000014.1, on the reverse strand, counting down.
GGCCAGGGCCAGCTTCTCCAGCTCGTCGATCTTGTAGCCCGAGGCGTACAACCCGCCGATCACCGCGCCCATGCTGGTGCCGGCGATGGCGTCGATCTTCACCCCCTGTTCTTCCAGCGCCTTGAGCACACCGATGTGGGCCAGGCCGCGCGCCGCGCCGCCGGACAGCACCAGGCCGACCTTGGGCCGGGCGGCCTCGGCGGCGCAGAGGGCAAGGGAGGTAAGGGACAGCAACAGGCACAACAGCAGACGACGCATCGCGGCTCTCGGAGCAAAGGCTAAAGGTGGCTAGTATAAGCGCGACCACCTATCAGGAGACCGTTACCCCATGTCCGTATCCAAACCCGAAATTGTCATCACCTATTGCACGCAGTGCCAATGGCTGCTGCGCGCCGCCTGGCTGGCCCAGGAACTGCTGAGCACCTTCAGTGACGACCTGGCCCGGGTGGCCCTGGAACCGGCCACGGGCGGCAACTTTCGCATCACCTGCGATGGCGTGCAGATCTGGGAACGCAAGGCCGATGGCGGTTTCCCCGAGGCCAAGGTGCTCAAGCAGCGGGTCCGCGACCAGATCGACCCGCAGCGCGACCTGGGCCACAACGACCGCGCCTGACTCAGCCGCCGGAGGTGGCGGGTGCGGTGTGTGGTGCACCGGCGGCCAGACGGCTTGAAATCACGATGGCCAGAATGATCAGCACCCCGCCCATCAGCATGCGCAAGGTGGGCTGCTCGGCGAAGATCACCCAGGCCATGGCGATGCCGTAGACCGGCTCCATGGCAAACACCACGGCGGCGGTACGGGCCTTGATCACCGCCAGGCTGGCCACGAACAGGCTGTGTGCCACGCCGGTGCAGAACACCCCCAGCAGCCCCAGCCACAGCCAGTCCAGCGCGCTCACCGAAGGCAGCAGCGGGCCCGCCACCGGCAGCAGACACAGTGCCACCACGGCGTTCTGGCACAGCGCCGCCTGTACCGCCGGAATGTGCCGCGAGCCTGCACGATTGAGCAGTGACAGCAGGGCGAACAGCAACCCCGAGAACAACGCCCACAGCAGCCCGCTGGTGGCCTGGCTGGCGAGGTCGAAATCGGGCGTCACCAACACCAGGCCGATGCTCACCAGCAGTACCAGCAAGGCTTCGTTGCGACGGATGCGCTCACGGAACAACAGCCCTTCCAGAATGACCGTGAACGCCGGGAAGCTGGCAAAGCCCAGGGTCGCGATGGCCACGCCGGCCACCTTGACCGCGACGAAAAAGCTGACCCAATGGCCGGCCAGCAACATCCCGGCCAATGTCAGCCCGCGCCAGTCCCGTGCCTTCAGGGGTTGCCAGTGTTGTCGGGCAACGCCGACGAAGATGGCCAGGGCCAGCACGGCGAAGGCCGCACGGCCGAACACGATGACCGACGGGCCGGCACTGGCCAGCTTGCCGAACACGCCGGTCAGGCCGAACAACAGCGCGCCTGCATGCAGGGCGCCCAGGGCGGTACGAGGGGTCATGGCGGGCGGTTGCCTTGGATCGGGAGCACAGGCCACGCAGTGTACATGCCCCGACGGCCTGTCACAGGACTGCCGCACAACGGTCATGGTCGATTCACTGCCCACAGGCAAGCTCGCACAAACTCTCCCGGAGCCTGCCCATGACCCATGCCGAGCTTGGCAAACCTTCGCGCAAGCAGCGCGTGCGCACGCTGTGGATCTCGGACGTGCACCTTGGCACCCGCGACTGCCAGGCCGAGCATCTGTCGCAGTTTCTCAAGGGCTACCAGGCCGATCGCATCTACCTGGTGGGCGACATCATCGACGGCTGGAAGCTGCGGGGTGGCATGTACTGGCCCCAGGCCCATACCAACGTGATCCGGCGCCTGCTGACCATGAGCAAGCGCGGCACCGAGGTGATCTATGTGACCGGCAACCACGACGAGTTCCTGCGTCGCTACTCCAAGCTGGTGCTGGGCAATATCCAGCTGGTGGACCAGGCCGAGCACCTCACCGTCGACGGCAGGCGGCTACTGGTGATCCATGGCGACCAGTTCGACGTGATAACCCGTTATCACCGCTGGCTGGCCTTCCTGGGTGACTGGGCCTATGAACTGACCCTCACCCTCAACCGCTGGCTCAACCACTGGCGCGCGCGGTATGGCTATGGCTACTGGTCGCTGTCGGCCTACCTCAAGCACAAGGTCAAGACGGCGGTGAGCTTTATCAGCGACTTCGAGGAGGCGATTGCACGCGAATGCGTCAAGCGAGGGTTTCACGGGGTGGTGTGCGGGCACATCCACCACGCAGAAATCCGCAAGGTGGGGGAGGTGGACTACCTCAATTGCGGCGACTGGGTGGAGTCGTGCACTGCCTTGATCGAGCACTGGGACGGCACGATCGAGTTGTACCGCCTGGCGGACGCCCAGGCCCGGGAGGCCCTGCGCCAGGCCCGGACGGTGGGTGAGCCCAGCCTCTAGGCCACGCGCAGGGGGCGGGCGATGCTCAGAACTGCACCTTGCCGCGCAGCATGTCGCGGTACAGGACAAAATCGCCCAGCAGGCTGTAGAAGGGGTAGGTGAAGGTGGCGGGGCGGTTCTTCTCGAAAAAGAAGTGGCCTGCCCAGGCAAAGCCGTAGCCGGCCACCGGGACCGCCAGCAGCAGCCAGCCGTTGGCACTGGCCAGGGCGTAGGCCAGCAGGGCGATCACCAGGCTGGTGCCGACGAAGTGCAGGCGGCGGCAGACAGGATTGCTATGCTCACCCAGATAATACGGATAGAACTCGGCAAAGCTGTTGAAGCGTGGGGGGCTGTTCACTGCGTCGCTCCCGTATCGGTCGAAGGTGGCGAAACATGCACGGCGTGGAGCCTGAACCGAGTCTAGAATTGTGTCGCAGTATCAGTCAGTGACAATAAGCGCCACTTTAGTATCCTTTGCGTTCACCGCAGGAGCGGTCTTACCCAAAAGAAGCCAGCCATGAGCGAAAGAACCACGTCAGCAAGCTGGGCCTCGGGGATCGTCAAGGCACTTGAATTCGAAGGGCTCGATTGCCCTGCGCTGTTCAAGCAGCTCGGCCTGGACTTCGCCGCGCTGGACGACCCCGACGCACGTTTCACCCAGGACTCCATGACCCGCTTGTGGCAACTGGCCGAAGAGTTGTCGGGCAACCGTGCCATCGGCCTGAACATGGCGCGGGTGGTGCGCCCGGCATCGTTTCACGTGGTTGGCTATGCCTTGATGTCCAGCCGCACCCTGGCCGAGGGGTTCGAGCGCCTGGTGCGTTACCAGCGCATTATCGCGGAGAGTTCCGACCTGAGCTTTCGCCTGGGGCCGGAAGGCTACTCGCTGGTGCTGACCGTGCATGGCGATCACCTGCCGCCCACCCGGCACAGTGCCGAGGCCTCGCTGGCCTGCGCCCTGGCGCTGTGCTGCTGGTTGAGCGGGCGCACCATCCAGCTGCGCCGGGTGCTGGTACAAGGCCCGCAGCCTCAGGATATAGAACCCTACAAGCAGGCGTTTCGTGCCCCGCTGGTGTTTGGTGCGCCCCACGATGCGCTGGTGTTCGAGCGCGCCGACATGGAGGCGCCGTTGCCCACGGCCAACGAGGCCATGGCGATTCTGCACGACCGTTTTGCCGGCGAGTACCTGGCGCGTTTTTCCGAAAGCCGGGTGACCCATCGTGCACGTCAGGTGCTGTGCCGCATGCTGCCCCAGGGCGAACCCAAGCGCGAAATGGTCGCTCAGGCCCTGCACCTGTCGCAGCGCACGCTGCAGCGGCGCCTGCAGGAGGAGGGCACCAGCTTTCAGACCCTGCTCGACGATACCCGTCGCGAACTTGCCGAGCAGTACCTTGCGCAGCCGAACATGACATTGCTGGAGGCTGCCTACCTGCTGGGTTTTGCCGACCCGAGCAACTTCTTCCGGGCTTTCCGGCGCTGGTTCGACCTCACCCCCGGGGAATACCGCACACGCATGGAGCTGGCGCGCAGTGCCGGCCCCGAGGCGTCGGCCCAGGGCGTCAGTGCCGCCAGAACGCCGGCATGCACAGAACCAGCACCGTAATGATCTCCAGGCGGCCCAGCAGCATGCCGCCGGCCAGGATCCACTTGGCGGCGTCGGGCAGGGTGGCGAAGTTGCCCGCCGGGCCGATGGTTTCGCCCAGGCCCGGGCCCACGCCGGATACGGTGCTGGCCGCGCCGGTCAGGGCAGTCATCCAGTCCACGCCCAGCAGCGAAAGCAGCAGCGCGATGATGCAGATGGTGATGGCGAAGAAGAACGAGAAGGTCAGGATCGACCGCACGATCTCTTCGTCGAGGCGGTGACCGTTGTATTTCTGCTTGATCACCGCACGCGGGTGAATCAGCTGGTTCAGGCTGGCCTTGAGCAGAATGTAGGCCACCTGGAAGCGGAAGATCTTGATCCCGCCCGCGGTCGAGCCCGAACAGCCGCCGATGAAACCCAGGTAGAAGAACAGCATCAGCGAAAAGTTGCCCCACAGGCTGTAGTCGCCCAGGGCGAAGCCGGTGGTGGTGACCACCGAGGTCACGTTCAGCGCCACGTGGCGCAAGGCATCGAACCACGGCAGGCTGGTGGTGGCCCAGTACCAGGTACCCAGCACCACCCAGGTGGCCACCAGCAGGCCGAGCAGGCCCTGTACCTGCTGGTCCTTGATCAGTGCCTTGCGGTTGCCACGCATCGTGGCCACGTAGAGGGTGAACGGCACACTGCCCAGGATCATCACCACCACCGCCACCCAGTGCACGGCCGGCTGGTCCCACTTGGCCAGCGACTGGTCGGAGGTGGAGAAACCGCCGGTGGAAATCGCCGACATGGCGTGGTTGATGGCATCGAACGGGCTCATGCCGGCCAGCCAGAACCCCAGCCCGCCGATGGTGGTGATGCCCACGTACACCGCCACGATCGACTTGGCGACCATGTGCGAGCGGGGCATGACCTTTTCGGAGCGGTCCGAGGACTCGGTCTGGAACAGGCGCATGCCGCCGATGCGCAGCAGCGGCAGGATCGCCACGGCCATGCCGATGAAGCCGATGCCGCCCAGCCAGTGCAGCAGCGAGCGCCATATCAGGATGCCCGGCGACATGCTGTCCAGGCCACTGAGCACGGTGGCGCCGGTGGCGGTGATGCCCGACATGCTCTCGAAGAAGGCATCGGTGTAGCTGATGTGCTGGGTCAGCAGGAACGGCAGGGCGGCGAAGATGCACACCACCAGCCAGCTGCTCACGGTGAGCAGGTACATGTCGCGCGGGCGCAGGTGCACGTGCTCGGGGCGCCCGGGTATGACCAGGGCCAGGCCGGCAATGAAGGTGATCAGGCTGGCCCACAGAAACGACGGCAGGTCGCCGGTGCGCTCGTAGATGACCAGGGTGGCCATGGGCACGGTCATGCTGATCGCCAGGGTAATCAGGAAGATGCCGATAATGAAACCGATGATCCTTAAGGTCGGCAACGCCATGTGATCTGCTCTGGGTTGAAACGGAGGGGCGCCATTCTACCTATGGGCCTCTTTAAGTAAACGGTAGAATAGCCGCACATTTCTCGACAGGGGGTAGCCGATGGAGGCTCTCGACGCATTGCTCAACCGTGTTTCCGTTCCTCGCCTGGTAGAGCCGGCACCTGATGCTGCGCAGCGCGAGTTGCTGTTTCGGGCGGCCTCGCGTGCGCCGGACCATGGCCAATTGCGGCCCTGGCGGTTCCTGACCATCGAAGGCGCGGCCCGCGAACAATTGGGGGCGCTGCTGGCCGAGGCGGTGCAGGCGCAGGGCGAAGCCACCGAGGCAGCGCTGGAAAAGGCCCATGCCATGCCGCTGCGGGCGCCGTTGCTGATTGTGGTGATCGCGAACGTGCAGGATCACGTCAAGGTGCCCAAGTCCGAGCAGCGGCTGGCGGCCGCGTGTGCGGCGCATGCCATTCTGCTGGCGGCATATGCCCAGGGGATCGGCGCGGTGTGGCGAACCGGCGAGCTGTCCTACAGCCCGCAGGTGGCCAAGGGCCTCGGGTTGGCGGATACCGAAGAGCTGATCGGCTTCCTGTATGTGGGCACGCCGCTTAACCCGCCGCGTACGGCGCCAGTGGTGTCTGTCGAGGCGTTTGTCAGCGCCTGGGAGCAGCCCCGCTAAGCTATACAGGCATCAGATGGCCCTTTCGCTGGCAAAGCCAGCTCCCACAGGTGCGCAACGGCCCCTGAGGGCGGTGACAAGCCTGTGGGGGCCGGCTTGCCAGCGAAGAAGCCACCACCCGTCTTTATTCAGGCGCTAGCCGGCCCCGCCACCGGCAACTCCAGCGTCGCCACGAACCCGCCCTGCGCATGGTTGCCCAGCACCAGGCTGCCACCATGACGTTCCGCCGCCTTGCGCGCGATCGCCAGGCCCAGGCCATGCCCGGCCGTGGTCTGCCCCGGGGCGCGGAAAAACGGCTCGCCCAACTGCGCCAGGTGCTCGTCGGCCACCCCCGGCCCGTGATCGCGCACCGTCAGCACGATACGCTCGCCTTCACGCTGTGCACTCATCTCGATCGGTTGCCCCGGCGGATTGAAGCGCACGGCATTGCGCAGCAGGTTGTCCAGCGCACGTTCGATCAGTGTCGGCCAGCCCTGCAGGCTCAGCCCTGGCGTGTCGTGCAGCTGGATGTCCTGTTCCGGCGCTGCGAGCTGAGCATCCTTGCGCACGCTGGCCAGCAGCGCATTGAGGTCGACTGGTTCTGCGCTGGCGCTTTCGGCATCCACCCGCGCCAACACCAGGATTTCGCTGATCAACGCCTCGAGGCGGTCGCACTCGCGGGTCAGGCGCGGCCAGTAGGCCTGCTGCTGTGCAGGCTCTGCCCGCTCGGCCAGGGCCAGGGCGATCCGCAGGCGTGCCAGGGGGGAGCGCAGTTCATGGGACACGTCACGCAGCAGTTGGCGCTGGCTGGCAATCAGGCTCTGCAGGCGCGCGCCCATGCGGTTGAAGTCATTGGCCAGCACACCGAACTCGTCGCGCCGGTTGGCCAGGCGTGCCAGGCTGTTCTGCTGGTAGGTGGTCTGCCCCAGGTCATGTACCGCGCCACGCAGGCGACTGAGGGGGCGGGTGATCGACAGGGTTACCAGCAGGCTGAACAGGGTCAGTACCACCAGGGCAATGCCCAATGCACTCAGCGGCCACAGCAGGCTGTCGCGGTGCCAGGCGTCGAGTTCGGGGTGAGGGATGCGGTAGATCAGCAGGTAGGTGTCGCCCGTGCCGGGGCTGGTGTACTCCTCGGTGAGGCGTCGCCAGGGCAGCGGCTCGCCGTTGTGCCGGCGCGCCTCGAAGGCTGCTGCGCGGCGCGGGAACGTGCCTGGCACCACCGCCTCGCCGCTTTCGTTGAGCACCTGCACGTCGATGTTGTAGCGCCGCTTGCGCAGCTCCAGATAACGCTGCGCGGCCTCGGGCCCTTGCTGTTCGTAGCGCGCCGACCAGTTCATGGCCAGGGTATTGAGCCCCGGGTGGCGGCTGAGGATCCAGGCGTCCTGATTGAGCATGTGGCCGAGCAGGATCGACAGCCCGGCAACCAGGGTGATGGCCAGCCAGAAACTGGCCAGGATGCGCCAGAACAGTGAACGCAAGGGCATTACCTCAAACGAAAGAAGCCCGACCTGCGGGGGCAGGTCGGGCGGGGTGTGGACAGCTTACTGGGCCTTGCTGGCTTTTTCAGCTTTCCAGGCTTTGAACTCGGCCCACTCGGCCTTGCGCTCTGCCTGCTTCTTCTTCATTTCATCGAACTGCTTCTGCTGCTCTGGCTTGAGCATGCCGCGGATCTGGGTGTCGACCTTGTCGTGGCTTGCCTTGAGTTCGTCCTTGAGTGCCTTCTGGTCGGCTGCCGGCAGCTTGGCCAGGTAGCGCTGGGTGATTTCGTGGCGGCTCTTCATCTGCTCGCCCATCAGTTGACGGATCTGCTGGCGCTGCTCGCGGGTCAGGTCCAGCTGGGCGAAAGGCGCTCCACCGCGTTGGTGCTCGGCGCCGTGACGGGGGCCGCCATCGGGCATGGCCATGGCTACGGTTGGCAGGGCGGCAGCGAACATCAGGGCGATAAGGGTCTTGCGCATGGTGACTCTCCTTGTTGAGGCCGGTCGTTACCGGATGTGCCCAGTCTAGGGAGATCAAGGTCAGCGGCGGTCAGGCAAGGGTAAAGCTTGGGTAAAGACGGTGGGCGAGGGTGTTTACACGGTGGGGCGTTGGCGTGCGCCCCTTCGCCAGCAAGGCTGGCGCCTACAGGCTGTAGTAATAGCCGCGGCTGCGCAGGGCGACGATGCGCGGCCTGCCATCGGGATGCGGGCCGATCTTCTTGCGCAGGTTGCTGACGTGCATGTCCAGGCTACGGTCGTACAGGGTCAGCTTGCGGCCCAGGGCGAGCTGCGCCAGTTCCTGTTTGTCCAGCGGCTCACCCGGCTGGCCCAGCAGGGCTTCGAGAATGCGGCTTTCGGAAAGGGTCAGGGTCAGCTCGCGTTCGTCGATGTCGACCACGCCACGGGCGGGGCTGAAGCGCAGGTCGCCCACTTCCATCTGGGTGGGTGTGGCGGCCGGGTGGCTGCGGCGCAGCACGGCGCGCAGCCTCGCGGTGAGCTCGCGGGGGTCGCAGGGCTTGGCCAGGTAGTCGTCGGCGCCCAGTTCCAGGCCCAGGATACGGTCCAGCGGCTCGCCGCGAGCAGACAGCATCAGCACTGGCAGTTCGGCGTGGTCGCTGCGCAATTGCTTGAGCAGTTCCAGGCCGCTGCCGTCGGGCAGCATCACATCCAGCACCACCGCTGCCGGGGCGTGCTCGGCCAGGGCCTTGCGGGCGCTCTGGCCATCATGGCAGGCACGCACCTGAAAGCCTTCCTGGGTCAGCCAGCTGCTCAGCAGCTCGCACAGTTCCTGGTCATCATCAATCAGTAGCAGCTCGCTCATGTCTCACTCAATTCAACCATTGCCGGCGCCGTCTGTGGCTGCCACTGGCAAAGATACCGCAGAGCACGGCCAACAGGGCAACTCCGGCGCCAATCACGAACCATTGCTGCTGATCGGTGAGCAGCTTGGGCAGCGGGTTGGCCTGGTGTTGCTCGAGCTGCTGCTTCAGGCGCTGGTTCTCCTGGCGCAGGCGGGTCAGCTGGGCACTTTCGCGTTCGTTCTCGGCATTTTTCAGCTGCTGCTTGAGCGCTTCGTGCTGGCGCTCACTTTCCTTGAGGCGTTGCTGCAGCTCGGAGATCTGGCTACCCGCACTCAACGACAAAGGGGTGCTGGCGGAGGCTTCGGCGGCCTTGGCGAGCGGGGTCAGCAGCAACAGGCACAGCAGCATGGACAACGGACCTTGACGCATCGGAACTCCTTGATTCCAATCGGGTGTTGCGTAGGTTGTCGGCAGGTGGACGAGAATGATGAACATTCGAGTGGATTTTAAGGCGTAGCACTACAGGCCCGCTGTAGTGGGCAAAGCCAGGAAGGGGAGCAGCGAGTGTGTGCGAAGGTGCGCAGAAGGTAAGGCGAACCGGCGCGACGAAGGGCTCGTCGCGCCGATCAGGTTACGGCAGGACCTGCTTGAACGGCTTCACCAGCACTTCGGCATATACACCCGCCGCAATGTAAGGATCCGCATCTGCCCAGGCCTTGGCAGCCTCGAGCGAGTCGAACTCGGCGACGATCAGGCTGCCACTGAACCCGGCCGCGCCAGGGTCGTTGCTGTCGATCGCCGGGTGCGGGCCGGCCAGTACGATGCGGCCTTCGGCCTTGAGCTGCTGCAGGCGCTCAAGGTGCGCCGGGCGTGCAGCCAGGCGGGCTTGCAGCGAATCGGCAACGTCTGTGGCGATGATGGCGTAGAGCATGTCAGTCCTCGGTCTTGGGGGTAGTAGGGTCGCTGTCGTGCAGGTGACGGGACAGGTAGACACCCTGGCCCACCAGGAACAGTACGGTCATGCCCAGGCTGCCGAATACCTTGAAGTCCACCCAGATGTCCTGGAAGGTGAAGGCAACGAACAGGTTGGCCGCGCCGCAGAACAGGAAGAACGCGATCCACGCCAGGTTCAGGCGCGTCCACACCGGCTCGGGCAAGGTCAGCGCATGGCCCATGATGCGCTTGATCAATACACGGTCACCAATGAAGTGACTGCCCGCAAAAGCGGTGGCGAACAGCCAGTTCACAGCCGGGGCCTTCCACTTGAGGAAGGTCTCGCTGTGGAAGGCCAGGGTCAGGCCGCCAAATACCAGGCATGCCACCAGGGTCAGCCACTGGCCCTTCTCCAGCTTGCGCTGGCGGATCAGCAATGCGCCATACACCACCAGCGAACTGATGATCAGCACCGCCGTGGCGCTGTAGATGCCGCCCAGCTCGAACGACTGGCCGGCAACGTCGACCGTGCGCGGGTCGAGCTTGTAGACGATGAAAAACAGGAACAACGGGATGAAATCGATGAATTGTTTCACAGTGGCAGCCAGAAGCAGGATGTGACGGCATAATAACAAACATCAATGAGAGCGTATGCGCCACCTATGAATGTTGATCTGCACTGCCACAGCACCGCTTCCGATGGCGCCCTGTCGCCCACGGCGCTGGTCGCTCGCGCCCACGAACACGGCGTGCGGATGCTTTCGCTGACCGACCACGACACCCTCGAAGGCCAGCTCGAAGCCCAGGCTGCCACCCAGGCGCTGGACATGCAGTGGGTCAGCGGGGTCGAGCTGTCCTGCACCTGGGGCGGGGCAACGATTCACATCCTGGGCTACAACTTCCCGCTCGATGCCGAACCGCTGCAGCGCGCCGTCGAGTCGCTGCACCGTGGACGCTGGCTGCGCTCCGAGGAAATCGACCGGCGGCTGGCGCTCAAGGGCATGCCCGGCGCGCTGGACGGCGCCCGTGCCATCCAGCAGGAGCTGGGCGACAGCGGCAATGCGCCGGCCCGTCCGCACTTTGCCGAGTACCTGGTGCGTGCCGGCCACGTCAAGGACCGCGGCGAAGCCTTTCGCAAGTGGCTGGGCGCCGGCAAGCTGGGGGATGTGAAGCTGCACTGGCCAAGCCTGGAAGACACCGTGCAGACCCTGCGCCAGTCCCACGCATGGGTCAGCCTTGCCCACCCGATGCACTACGAATTAACCCGCAGCAAGCGTCGACGCCTGATTGCCGACTATATTCAAGCAGGTGGCCAGGCGCTGGAAGTGGTGAACGGGATGATGCCCGCCGAACAGGTGGGCACGATGTCGATCCTGGCCCGTGAGTTCGGTCTGCTGGCCAGCGCCGGCAGCGATTTCCATGGCCCGGGCGCCTGGTCTGAGATCGGTGTCTACCGGCCGTTGCCGGAGGACCTGCCACCCCTGTGGCGTCGATTCAAACATGAGCAGCCCACTGCACCCGTCTGAACAGGTAGAAAACGTGAGTCAATTTTTCCAGATTCATGCGGAAAACCCGCAACCGCGCCTGATCAAGCAGGCCGTCGAGATCATCCGCAAGGGTGGGGTGGTGGTCTACCCTACCGATTCGTCCTACGCCATGGGTTGCCAGATCGGCGACAAGTCTGCCGTGGAGCGCGTGCGCCGCTTGCGCGGGCTGGACAAGAGCCACAACTTCACGCTGATCTGCTGCGACCTGTCGCAGATGGGCCTGTTCGCCAAGATCGACACCGCCACGTTCCGCCTGCTCAAGGCGCATGTGCCGGGGCCCTATACCTTCATCCTCAATGGCACCCGCGAAGTACCGCGCCTGCTGTTGCACGAGAAGCGCCGCACCATCGGCCTGCGCGTGCCGCAAAACCCCATTCTGCTGGCCTTGCTCGAAGAGCTGGGCGAGCCGTTGATGAGCGTCAGCCTGATCCTGCCAGGCGACGACGAACCCATGACCGACCCGTACGAGATCCGCCAGCGCCTGGAAAAACAGGTCGACCTGATCATCGACGGCGGTTACGGCGACCTCAAGGCCTCCACCATCATCGACCTGACCGGGGAGGAGGCGGTGCTGGTGCGTGAAGGCTGCGGCGACCCGGCGCCCTTCATGGCCGAAGCGTGAACCAGGTCGCTGCGGTCGAGCCGGCCCTGGACCCACAGGCCGGCGCCCAGCAGGAGCTGCCACTGGTGATGGTGTATGGCGAAGCCATGACCGAGATGCCGGTGGACCTGTACATCCCGCCCGATGCGCTGGAAGTGTTCCTCGAAGCCTTCGAGGGCCCGCTCGACCTGCTGCTGTACCTGATTCGCAAGCAGAACGTGGATATTCTCGACATCCCGGTGGCGGAGATCACGCGCCAGTACATGGGCTATGTCGAGCTGATGAAGACCGTACGCCTGGAACTGGCCGCCGAGTACCTGGTGATGGCCGCGATGCTGGCCGAGATCAAGTCGCGCATGCTGCTGCCGCGCTCTGCCGAAGTGGAGCAGGAAGAGGACGATCCGCGTGCCGAACTGATTCGCCGGCTGCAGGAGTACGAACGTTTCAAGGCCGCCGCCGAAGGCATCGACGGCCTGAGCCGGGTTGGCCGCGAGGTGATCGTACCGCGCCTGGAGGCACCCCAGGCCAAGGCGCGCAAGCTGTTGCCCGACGTTGCGCTGGAAGAGGTGCTGATGTCGATGGCCGAGGTGCTGCGCCGCGGTGACATGTTCGAGAGCCATCAGGTCAGCCGCGAGGCGCTGTCGACCCGCGAGCGCATGAGCGATGTGCTCGAGCGCCTCAAGGGCGGCGGCTTCGTGCCCTTCGTCGAGCTGTTCACGGCCGAGGAGGGCAAGCTGGGGGTGGTGGTGACCTTCATGGCCATCCTCGAACTGGTCAAGGAATCTCTCGTCGAACTGGTGCAGAATGAGCCCTTCGCTCCCATCCATGTCCGCGCCCGGGCCGAATAACCGTACACGAGCACCCCAATGAACCTGACCGACCCCCGTGACCTGGCGCCGCTGCTGGAAGCCTTCCTGCTCGCCTCTGGCAAGGCGCAATCGCTGGAGCGCCTGTACGAGCTGTTCGAAGAGGCCGAGCGCCCTGAGCCCGGCGTGTTCAAGAAGGCCCTCGAGGTGCTGCGCAAGTCCTGTGCCGGGCGCGCGTTCGAGCTCAAGGAGGTGGCCTCGGGCTACCGCCTGCAGATCCGCGAGGACTACGCGCCCTGGGTCGGGCGGCTGTGGGAAGAACGGCCGCAGCGCTATTCGCGTGCGTTGCTCGAAACCATTGCGCTGATCGCCTATCGCCAGCCGATTACCCGTGGCGAGATCGAGGATGTGCGGGGCGTGGCGGTGAACACCAATATCATCAAGACCCTGCTCGAGCGCGAGTGGGTGCGCATCGTGGGCTACCGCGAAGTGCCCGGTAAACCGGCGATGTTCGCCACCACCAAGGCCTTTCTCGACCACTTCAACCTGAAGAACCTCGACGAGCTGCCCTCGCTGGCCGAGTTGCGCGAGATGGAGCCCGAGCCATTGCTGGAAGTGGATGATGCACCGGTGCCGGCCCACCTGCAGGCCCTGGCCGACGAGAGCGCCGAGCCCGAAGCCCCGGTCGAGGAGACCAGCTTTCACAGCCTGTTGCTGGAGCTGGACTCGATGGAGCAGGGGCTCAAGACCGACTTCGACGACCTGCTCGAGCAAGCCGATGAACCCGATGAGGGCCAGGCAGCGCCCGGTTCGCCGCAGGGCTGAGCGGCCTTCGAGCGGAAAACAGCGTCCTGGGGTGCAATATCGGCTAGTCTGTGGTGCGTTTGTCGTCGGTTCGGCGTATGATTCGCGACCTTTTTTGGCGCTTGTTTGGCCAATTCAATGATTTTCAGCAGCACTACACCGGGAGGTGCCCAGATGAGTGAACAGGATCTGCACGATAGCCCGCCGCGTCCAGCCGGCGAAAAACTGCAAAAGGTACTCGCGCGCATTGGCGTGGGTTCGCGCCGCGACGTCGAGGCCTGGATCAGCCAGGGTCGCATCAAGGTCAATGGCGTGGACGCCACCCTTGGCCAGCGCGTCGACATGCACGACGCGATTTCGGTCGACGGCCGCCTGATCAAGCGTGAAGAAGCCGCCGAGACCGTGCGCCGCGTCATCATGTACAACAAGCCCGACGGCGAGATCTGCACCCGTGACGACCCGGAAGGTCGTCCGACCGTGTTCGATCGCCTGCCGCGCCCGAAAGAGGGCCGCTGGATCAACGTCGGTCGCCTGGACATCAACACCACCGGCCTGCTGATGTTCACCACCGATGGTGAGCTGGCCAACCGCCTGATGCACCCGTCGTCCGAAATGGACCGTGAATACGCAGTGCGTGTACGCGGCGAAGTGGACGAAGACATGATCGCGCGCCTGAAGGCGGGCGTGGTGCTCGAAGACGGTCCGGCGCGTTTCACCGACATCCAGGAAGCCCCGGGCGGTGAAGGTTTCAACCACTGGTACCACTGCGTGGTGATGGAAGGCCGCAACCGTGAGGTGCGTCGCCTGTGGGAATCCCAGGGCCTGGTGGTCAGCCGCCTGAAGCGTGTGCGCTTTGGCCCGGTGTTCCTCAACAGCGACCTGCCGATGGGCCGCTGGCGCGAAATGAGCCAGGGCGAAGTGGACATCCTGGCTGCCGAAGTGGGGCTCAAGCCGGTGGCGATGCCAGCGATGAAGGCCAAGGTCAAGGACAAGCTCGAGCGCATGCAGCGCAAGTCGTCCAAGCCGGTGGGCCGTGGCGAGCGCGTGCGCACCCTGCGCCCGGCCAAGGAAGGTGGCGCGACCACCGAGCGCGCAGCGCGCCAGCCGCGTGACGACTCGCCACGCAAGGGCCGCAGCACCGTGGCCGAGCGTCCGAGCGACATGAACAAGCGCAAGCCGGCCGGCTCCGCACCCAAGCGGCCGGGCAGCAGCCGTGGCAAGCCGCCGCGGGCTGAGTAAGCGCTCACACAAGCCAACCTTCGGGTTGGCTTTTTTGTGCCTGTGGTGTTTTCACGTGCCCTTCGCCGGCAAGGCCGGCTCCTACAGGCATTGCACTCGCAGTGTAGGAGTCGCGTTGCCGGCGGAGGGCCGGCGCAGACACTCCAAGGCAACCAGTGGAAACTTTTTGAACCACGTCGTAAATAATTCGTTACGACTTGTGGCGTACTGATTGGGCAAGCCAGCCCGTCCTTCAGGCTGTAAACAAACCTTGCCGAAAACGTCGGCGACGCTCACCTTCCGTCCACGTCAACCTCTTGCCCAACCCCCGCAACCACGGTGTGATAGCCGCCATTGCCAAGTGCAAAAGCCCCGCCGCAGAGCTGGGCAAGCCATAACAAGAAATGGAGGCGCCATGCACGCCGTACACTCCCCCAGGCTTCAGAACCCCCGCCGGACCGCTGCGTCTTGTCATCCGACAGTCACGCAACGTGTTGACCCCTGCGCCAAAGCAAGGGTATACAATGCGCCGCGTTTTAACTGTGACCCAACTGCGTACCGCGCAACCTTGCTGACTCCGGGCTGATTCGCCTCGGGCTGACGCCCGTACCGAAGGCTCTGGTCCAAGACTCCTCAAGGTATACCACCTTGTTAATTCCGCTGCGCCACGAGCGCGGTGGGTCCGATTCCGTCACAGATAAAAACAAACAGGTGACTCCGTTCATGAGTGGACAAAACTCGCATTCAGGTGAGCTCAAGCGTGGCCTGAAAAACCGCCACATCCAGCTGATCGCCCTCGGTGGCGCCATCGGCACCGGCCTGTTCCTGGGGTCGGCCGGGGTGATGCAATCGGCCGGCCCGTCGATGATCCTGGGCTATGCGATCTGCGGCTTCATTGCCTTCCTGATCATGCGCCAGCTGGGCGAGATGATCGTCGAAGAGCCGGTGGCCGGCTCCTTCGCCCACTTCGCCCACAAGTACTGGGGCGGTTTCGCCGGCTTCCTGTCGGGCTGGAACTGCTGGGTGCTGTACATCCTGGTGGGGATGTCGGAGCTGACCGCGGTCGGCAAGTATGTCCACTACTGGTGGCCGGAGATTCCCACCTGGGCCTCGGCAGCCGCATTCTTCATCCTCATCAACGCGATCAACCTGGCCAACGTGAAGGTGTTCGGCGAGGCGGAGTTCTGGTTCGCGATCATCAAGGTGCTGGCCATCGTCGGCATGATCGGCCTGGGCAGCTACCTGCTGGTCAGTGGCAGCGGCGGCCCTGAAGCCTCGGTCACCAACCTGTGGGCCCACGGCGGTTTCTTCCCGCACGGCGTCGGCGGCCTGGTGATGGCCATGGCGATCATCATGTTCTCCTTCGGCGGCCTGGAAATGCTCGGATTCACCGCAGCCGAGGCCGACAAGCCGAAGACCGTGATCCCCAAGGCGATCAACCAGGTCATCTACCGCATCCTGATCTTCTACATCGGTGCCCTGGTGGTACTGCTGTCGCTGACCCCGTGGGACAGCCTGGTCAGCAGCCTGACCAGCTCGGGCGATGCCTACAGCGCCAGCCCGTTCGTGCAGGTGTTCTCGCTGCTGGGCAGCAACACCGCAGCGCATATCCTCAACTTCGTGGTGCTGACCGCGGCGCTGTCGGTGTACAACAGCGGCACCTACTGCAACGCGCGCATGCTCTACGGCATGGCCGAGCAGGGTGATGCGCCGGCCAGCCTGGCCAAGATCGACAAGCGTGGCGTGCCGGTACGCTCGATTCTGGCGTCGGCAGCCGTTACCGTGGTGGCGGTGCTGCTCAACTACCTGATGCCGCACAGCGCCCTGGAGCTGCTGATGTCGCTGGTGGTGGCGACCCTGGTGATCAACTGGGCGATGATCAGCTACTCGCACCTCAAGTTCCGCCAGCACATGGACCGTACCGGTCAGAAGTCGCTGTTCCGCGCGCTGATCTACCCCTACGGCAACTACCTCTGCCTGGCGTTCGTGGTGTTCATCCTGGGCATCATGCTGCTGATGCCGGGCATCCGTGTATCGGTGTACGCGATTCCGGTATGGCTGGTGGTGATGTGGGGCTTCTACTGGCTCAAGAGCAAGCGCAGCGCCAACGGCGCCCCTGCAGTGCCGAGCGCCGCCCTCAAGTAAGCGCAGGATGCTGCAACGAAAGCCCGGCCTTGTGCCGGGCTTTTTGGTTTTGTGCACCAGGGCGGGTATCCTGAAGGCCAATTCGCGCAAAGCCAGGCCCATGCTGATCATTTCCAACGCCGTGCACATTCCCGATGACGAGATCGAATTGAACGCCATTCGCGCCCAGGGCGCCGGTGGGCAGAACGTCAACAAGGTCTCCAGCGCCGTGCACCTGCGCTTTGACATCAATGCCTCGTCACTGCCGCCGTTTCACAAGGAGCGGTTGCTGGGCCTGCGTGACAGCCGGATCACCAGCGACGGGGTGATCGTGCTCAAGGCCCAGCAATACCGTACCCAGGAGCAGAACCGGGCCGACGCCCTGGAGCGCTTGCGCGAACTGATTCTGGCGGCGGTGAAGGTCGAGAAGGCGCGGCGGCCTACGCGCCCGACCCTGGGCTCCAAGACCCGTCGCCTGGAGTCAAAGAGCAAGCGCGGGGCGATCAAGGCCGGGCGCGGCAAGATCGACTACTGAAGCGTGTGGCGTACCGGGTTCAGTCGTGCCTGGCGGTACAGGTAAAGGCTGAGCAGCAGGCCGCACAAGGCGGCGATTGCCGCAAACAGAAAGATCGAGGCAAAGCCGAAACCTGCCGCCACGGCCCCCGCCAGTGGTCCAGTGATACCCAGCGACAGGTCGATGAACAGTGAGTAGGCCCCCACCGCGGCACCGCGGTTGGCTGCCGGCACCAGATTGACCGCCTCTACCCCCAGCGCCGGGAATACCAGCGAAAAGCCGAAGCCGCTCAGTGCCGCACCGGCCAGTGCCAGTTCGGCGCTGGGGGCCAGCCACAGTAGCAACAGGCCGATCGTCTCCACGCTCAGGCAGGCAATGGCGACACGGTAGCCGCCCAGACGGTTGATCAGGTTGCCGAACAGCAGGCGTGCGCTGATGAAGCTGGCGCCGAACAGGCTCAGGCACAAGGCGGCGTTGTGCCAGGACTGGCTGGCGTAGTACAGGGTAATGAAGGTGGCGATGGTGCCAAAGCCGATCGAGCCCAGCGCTAGCCCCGAGCCATGCCCGAACACCCGCCCCAGCACATGCAGAAACGGCATGCGCACGCCACTGACGATCGGCGCCGCCTGCTTGGGCCAGGCCAGCGCCAGGCCTGCCGCGCACAGCAGCAGGATGCTCACGCCCATGCTCCACAGCCCCAGCTGCTGTACCAGCACCACCCCCAGCGGTGCGCCGATGGCCAGCGCGCCGTAGCTGGCGATGCCGTTCCAGGAGATCACCTTGGCGGTGTGCTGCGCGCCCACCCGCCCGATGCCCCAGCCGATGGCGCCCGAACCCACCAGGCTTTCGGCGCTGCCCAGCACCAGGCGCCCCACCAGCAGGCTGGTCAGGCTCATCCAGGGCGTGGCCTGCAGCCAGGCGGCCAGCAACATGAACACGCCGCTCAGGCCGCAGCCGGCCAGGCCGTACATCACCGCACGCTTGCAGCCCTGATTGTCGATGAGGCGGCTGGCATAGGGGCGGCTGAGCAGGGTGGCGAGGTATTGCACGCTGATCACCAGGCCGGCGACCACGGCGCCGAACCCCAGGGTGTCGTGCACGAAGCCGGGCAGCACGGCCAGGGGAATGCCGATGTTGAGGTAGCCGATGAAGGTGAACAGCACGATGGAGACGACTTGCAGGGTGACCGCCAGGGGGCGCGGTGTGACAGGCATGGAAGGTCCGGGAGGTGACGGGCTGGAGTGCCTATCATAGACCTGTGGAGCGCGGGGAGGGTTCTTGGCGGTGTGAAAACCCGTTGCCGGGGTCGTCCCCTGTCGTAGTGGTTTTCACACGCCGGGTAGTGCGCGGTTTATTCCTGTTCGGCGCTCGGGGTTTCGTCGCCATCGGAATCTGCCACGTGGGCAGGTTCGGCGCTGAGAGGAGCAGCAGGCTGCTCGGCTTGGTTCAGGCTTGGGAAGGGAAGATTCGGGATTTCATGCATCTCGTCGTTCCTCGCAAGTTTATAAGGTGGAAAGGCTGCGCAAGGCGCGCTTGGCTTCGATAAAGCCTGGGCAGGATACAGGAGTCTGGATGACAGTATGAATTTTCCTGCTGATTGGTGGCCTTCAGCGGCTTCGCCGGCACGGCCAGCGCCTACACGGATCGACGTCGTCCCTGTAGGAGCCGGCCTTGCCGACGAAGGGTTCAGCGACAGACGTCCGCGATGGCCGCCGCCAGCACCTGCAGCCTGGCCGCATCCGCCCCGGCGATGTTCGCCCGACCGGTACCGACCATGTACACACTGTGCTTCTCGCGCAGTTGCGTCACTTGCTGCGGTGAGAGGCCGGTGTAGGAGAACATTCCGCGTTGCGCGGCGATATGCGCGAACCGCTCGCTCAGCCCATGGGGCTGCAGCGCCTCGACCAGGCCGACCCGCAGCATGGCGATGCGCTGGCGCATGGCGTCGACTTCGTCGGCCCACAGGCGCTTGAGCGCCGGATCGCCAAGAATCGTCGCCACCACCGCCGCGCCATGGTCTGGCGGCGTCGACCACAGGTTGCGTGCAATCGATGCCAGCTGACTGCGCACATCCTGCAGCTTTTCGGCGCTGTCGGCGCATACCAGCAGCGCACCGGTGCGCTCGCGGTACAGGCCGAAGTTCTTCGAGCACGAACTGGTCACCAGCAGCTCCGGCAGGGCCTGGGCAAACAGCCTCACGGCCCAGGCATCCTGCTCCAGCCCGTCGCCGAAGCCCTGGTAGGCGAAGTCGATCAGCGGCAGCAGTTCGCGGCGCTTGACCACTTCCAGCACCGCCTGCCAGTCCTGCTGCGACAGGTCGAAGCCGGTGGGGTTGTGGCAGCAGGCGTGCAGCAGCACCACGTCGCCCGTGGGCACCGATTCCAGTGCCGCGAGCATGCCGGTCACGTTCAGGCGGTTGTCTGCGCCCACATAGGGGTAGTGGCTGACCTTCAGGCCGGCACTGGCGAACAGCGTTTCGTGGATCGGCCAGGTCGGGTCGCTCAGCCAGATGCCACGCCCTGGCAGGCACTGGCGGATGAACTCCGCCGCCAGTCGCAGTGCGCCGGTGCCGCCCGGGGTTTGCGTGGCGCCTGCGCGCCGGGCTGCGAGCAGTGGCGCGTCGTCACCGAGTACCAGTTGCGCGATCAGTTGTCCGAAGGCTGCATCCCCGTGACCGCCTACGTAACTCTTGCTGGTCTGGCCGTCGAGCAGGCGCTGTTCGGCCAGCTTGACCGCCCTGGGCACCGGGGTAAGGCCCTGGGCGTCCTTGAACACGCCAACCCCCAGGTCGAACCTGTCGGGGTTGGTGTCCCTGGCGTACGCCTCCATCAGCCCCAGAATCGGGTCGCCCGGCACGCGCGCGATGGCGCCGAAGTGCATTACTTGCGACCTTCTGCGGTGCTGGCGACCTCATCGGTGCGCGCGGCCATGATGAAGTCGTTGCGGTGCAGGCCCTTGATCGAGTGGCTCCACCAGGTCACGGTGACCTTGCCCCACTCGGTCAGCAGGCCAGGGTGATGGCCTTCGGCTTCGGAGATTTCGCCCACTGCGTTGGTGAACGCCAGGGCATGTTTGAAATTCTTGAACAGGAACACTTTTTCCAGCTGCATGATGCCGTCGCGCACTTCGATGTTCCAATCCGGGATCTGCTTGATCAGTACCGGCAGTTCTTCGTCGCTGACCTGTGGGGCGTCGGCACGGCAGGCTTCGCAATGGGCTTGGTTCAAGGCGTTCATAGGTGATTCTTCCGCAAGTGGTTGTTATAGGTGTACAGGGTGGCTCAAGCGGCCACCTTGGGGGGGAATTTGGGGGCGTGCAGGCCCAGCTGCATGGCGCGTTGAACCATGCCCATGATGTCTTCGTGGGCCAGGTCGAACAAGCGCTTGAGCTGCGGCAGGGCGAAGTACACCGGCTGCAGGATATCGATGCGATACGGCGTGCGCATGGCCTCGAGCGGATCGAAGGCCTGGTGTTCCGGTTCGTCGGACAGGCTGTAGACGGTCTCCTTGGGCGAGGAGAGGATGCCGCCGCCGTAGATCCTGCGGCCCTGCGGGGTGTCCACCAGGCCGAACTCGATGGTCATCCAGTACAGGCGGGCCAGGTAGACGCGCTGTTCCTTGGTCGCGGCCAGGCCGAGTTTGCCGTATGTGTGGGTGAATTCGGCAAACCAGGGGTTGGTCAGCAGCGGGCAGTGGCCGAAGATCTCGTGAAAGATGTCGGGCTCTTGCAGATAGTCGAGTTCTTCTTCGGTGCGAATGAAGGTGGCCACCGGAAAGCGCTTGCTGGCCAGCAGTTCGAAGAAGGTCTGGAAGGGGATCAGGGCCGGCACGCGGGCAACTTGCCAGCCGGTGGTGGCGCCCAGTACCTGGTTGATCTCGCTCAGTTGCGGAATGCGGTCATGAGGCAGGTTCAGTTGTTCGATGCCGTCCAGGTACTCCTGGCACGCGCGCCCCTCGATCACCTTCAGCTGGCGGGTGATCAGGGTATTCCACACCGCATGTTCCTGCGGCGGGTAATCGATAAAACCCTGCGCATCGGGCTCGCGGGCCACGTAGTGCGTCTGTTTCATGCTGCTCTCCTGATGAGGGCCTTTATTGTTATAGGGTGGCTTTCGCCATGCCCTAGGAATACCCCCTCACCCTGGTGTTTGCATCCCGTTGCCTTGTGCCCGGCGGGCGGTTCAACCGTATTTTTGTAACGCAGATTTTACGGTGGTGCCGAAGTGCCGAGAAAACGCAGGTGCTGGTAGCTGTGAATCCGCATTTTTGTAACGTATTCTTTACGAGAATTCATGCCGTTGTGCAGATAGTTGGCCTCGTCTTCTTGTTTGTAGGACCTTTCATGCGTATCAAAGTGCACTGCCAGAACCGCATCGGTATCTTGCGCGACATGCTCAACCTGCTGGTCGAGTACGGGATCAACGTGGCCCGCGGCGAGGTGGGGGGCGAGCATGGCAATGCCATCTACCTGCACTGCCCGAACCTGATCAACCTGCAGTTCCAGGCGCTGCGCCCCAAGTTCGAAGCCATTACCGGCGTGTTCGGGGTCAAACGGGTGGGCCTGATGCCCAGCGAGCGCCGGCACATGGAGCTCAATGCCTTGCTGGGTGCGCTGGATTTTCCCGTGCTGTCGATCGACATGGGGGGCTCGATCGTCGCGGCCAACCGTTCGGCGGCGCAGTTGCTCGGGGTACGGGTGGACGAAGTGCCGGGCATTGCATTGTCGCGGTATGCCGAGGATTTCGACCTGCCGGAGTTGGTGCGGGCCAACAAGTCACGCATCAACGGCTTGCGGGTGAAGATCAAAGGCGATGTGTTCCTGGCCGATATCGCACCGCTGCAGTCCGAGCACGATGACAGCGAGGCGCTGGCAGGGGCCGTGCTGACCCTGCACCGGGCTGACCGCATCGGCGAACGCATCTACAACGTGCGCAAGCAGGAGCTGCGTGGCTTCGACAGCATTTTCCAGAGTTCCAGGGTGATGGCGGCGGTGGTGCGCGAGGCACGTCGCATGGCGCCGCTGGATGCGCCACTGCTGATCGAGGGCGAGACCGGTACCGGCAAGGAGTTGCTGGCCCGTGCCTGCCACCTGGCCAGTCCGCGTGGGCAGGCGCCGCTGATGGCGCTCAACTGTGCCGGGCTGCCCGAGTCGATGGCCGAGACCGAGCTGTTCGGCTACGGGCCGGGGGCGTTCGAAGGCGCCCGCGCCGAGGGCAAGCTTGGCCTGCTGGAACTGACCGCGGGCGGCACGCTGTTTCTCGACGGCGTGGGTGAGATGAGCCCGCGCCTGCAGGTGAAGCTGTTGCGCTTTCTGCAGGACGGTTGCTTTCGCCGGGTGGGCAGTGACGAGGAGGTGTACCTGGATGTGCGGGTGATCTGCGCGACCCAGGTGGACTTGTCGGAGTTGTGCGCCCGCGGCGAGTTTCGCCAGGACCTGTATCACCGCCTCAACGTGCTGTCGCTGCACATTCCACCGCTGCGCGAATGCCTGGACGGCCTGGCGCCGCTGGTGGAGCATTTTCTCGACCAGGCCAGCCGTCAGATTGGCTGCCCGTTGCCGAGCCTGGCTCCGGCGGCGATGGAGCGCCTGAGCCAATACCATTGGCCGGGCAACGTGCGGCAACTGGAGAACGTACTGTTCCAGGCGGTTTCATTGTGCGACGGCGGGGTGGTCAAGGCCGAGCATATTCGCCTGCCCGATTATGGCGCGCGCCAACCTTTGGGCGAGTTTTCCCTGGAAGGTGACTTGTCGCAAATAGTCGGTCGTTTCGAAAAAGCCGTACTTGAAAGTTTGCAGGGTGAATTCCCCAGTAGCAGAGCACTGGGTAAACGCCTGGGCGTTTCGCATACCACCATTGCCAACAAGTTGCGTGATTACGCAATCGGCAAAGTTGTGGAGTGACTTGAAAGGCGGGGAAGTTACTGTTTGCAGCGAGGGTGCGCCTCGTCGACACAAGGCCCGAGGCGCAACTACCGTCAGTGTGCTCTATCAGCCGTTGGAGCACCCGTTACCCATGACGCGGTATTCGAGAATGTGCTTCTGGCCTTGGGAGTCCTCGTAGGTCATGCGGGCCGGAACCACTTCGCAGACGTTCGGGACTTCGGTCATGGAAATGACTTTGGCGATGTCCAGATGTTGCGAGTAACTGTATTGTTCAACCGGAATCTGCTCGGCGGAAACATCTGCAACTTCAGCCGCCATGGCCGATGCGCAAAAACTACCGAGTGCCAATACCAGTAAAGCTTTCATCTTCAAGTTACCTGTCTAAGGTCGTAAGGGGTCACGCTGCGCTTGTGGCGCGGCGTGTGCAGCAAGTTGAAACTTTCAGGGTTATCGCGGGATTAACATGCCTTCGTGGGGGCTGTTACCAGTTAATTCGCGTTGCCGTTGCTGGCGAGGTGAATTCTAGGAGTGTGGCGGGCCCCGAAACAGAGCCCGTTTTGATAAACACTGTTGGCGGAAACTGTAACAATCAGTTGAAATTTCACCTCGGGATTTATTTTTCTATCTGTTGCCGCGCTGGAACGCCCGTGCCAGAGCGGTCGACGCGCAGTGTTGGACCAAATGCAGGTCCCGTTACTACCAACGTCGAATGGCCCTTGGCGCTCTGGTACAGTTAAAACGAGGTCATACAAAAACAACTATTACACCGAGGTAACAAAGATGAGTGCGGCTCCCCTGTATCCCGTGCGTCCCGAGGTTGCGGCCAACACGCTGACCGACGAGGCGACCTACAAGGCCATGTACCAGCAGTCGGTGATCAACCCTGACGGCTTCTGGCGCGAGCAAGCTCAGCGCCTCGAGTGGATCAAGCCCTTCACCAAGGTCAAGCAGACCTCGTTCGACGACCACCATGTCGACATCAAGTGGTTTGCCGACGGCACTCTGAACGTTTCCTACAACTGCCTGGACCGTCACCTGGCCGAGCGTGGCGATCAGCTGGCGATCATCTGGGAAGGCGACGACCCTTCCGAGCACCGCAACATCACCTATCGCGAACTGCACGAGCAGGTCTGCAAGTTCGCCAACGCCCTGCGTGGCCAGGACGTGCACCGCGGCGACGTGGTGACCATCTACATGCCGATGATTCCCGAAGCCGTGGTCGCCATGCTGGCGTGCGCGCGTATCGGCGCGATCCACTCGGTGGTGTTCGGCGGCTTCTCGCCCGAGGCGCTGGCCGGGCGCATCATCGACTGCAAGTCCAAGGTCGTGATCACCGCCGACGAAGGGCTGCGTGGCGGGCGTCGTACCGCACTCAAGGCCAACGTTGACCTGGCGCTGACCAACCCGGAAACCGCCAGCGTGCAGAAGATCATCGTGTGCAAGCGCACCGGTGGCGACATTGCCTGGCACCAGCACCGCGACATCTGGTACGAAGACCTGATGAAAGTGGCTTCTGCCCACTGCGCGCCGAAAGAGATGGGCGCCGAAGAAGCGCTGTTCATCCTCTATACCTCCGGCTCCACCGGCAAGCCCAAGGGCGTGCTGCACACCACTGGCGGCTACCTGGTGTACGCCTCGCTGACCCATGAGCGCGTGTTCGACTATCGCCCTGGTGACGTGTACTGGTGCACCGCCGACGTGGGCTGGGTAACCGGTCACAGCTACATCGTCTATGGCCCGCTGGCCAACGGCGCCACCACCCTGCTGTTCGAAGGCGTGCCGAACTACCCGGACATCACCCGTGTGGCGAAGATCGTCGACAAGCACAAGGTCAACATCCTCTACACTGCGCCCACCGCCATTCGCGCGATGATGGCCGAAGGTCAGGCGGCCATGAAGGATGCCGACGGTTCGAGCCTGCGCCTGCTGGGCTCGGTGGGCGAGCCGATCAACCCTGAAGCCTGGAACTGGTACCACACCACCGTGGGCAAGGAGCGTTGCCCGATCGTCGACACCTGGTGGCAGACCGAGACCGGCGGCATCCTGATCAGCCCGCTGCCGGGCGCCACTGCGCTCAAGCCGGGCTCGGCCACCCGTCCGTTCTTCGGCGTGGTGCCGGCGCTGGTGGACAACCTGGGCAACCTGATCGACGGCGCCGCCGAGGGCAACCTGGTGATCCTCGATTCGTGGCCGGGCCAGTCGCGTTCGCTGTACGGCGATCACGACCGTTTCGTCGACACCTACTTCAAGACCTTCCGCGGCATGTACTTCACCGGTGACGGCGCGCGCCGCGACGAAGACGGCTACTACTGGATCACCGGCCGGGTCGACGACGTACTCAACGTCTCGGGCCACCGCATGGGGACCGCCGAGATCGAGAGCGCCATGGTTGCGCACCCGAAGGTCGCCGAGGCGGCGGTCGTCGGTGTGCCGCATGATCTGAAGGGGCAGGGCATCTATGTCTACGTCACGCTCAACGGTGGCGAGGAGCCGAGCGAAGCATTGCGTCTGGAGCTGAAGAACTGGGTGCGCAAGGAGATCGGGCCGATCGCTTCGCCAGACGTGATCCAGTGGGCACCAGGGCTGCCTAAAACCCGCTCGGGCAAGATCATGCGCCGTATTCTGCGCAAGATCGCCACGGCCGAGTACGACGGCCTGGGCGACATCTCGACGCTGGCCGACCCGGGTGTGGTGCAGCACCTGATCGACACGCACAAGTCGATGAACCTGGCGTCGGCCTGAGTCATCGCCGGCAGGCCGGCCCTTGTAGGGGTCGGCCTGCCGGCGATAGGGCCGGTTGGCTGTCAGCACAAAGCCCCGCACTGCGGGGCTTTTTCATGCCTGTTACGCCGACTTTCATCGGTAACCTTTTCTGTCACCGGTTTCGCACACAAACGGGGCATTGGGAAACGCCGCCGCCCGATCCGGGCGCATCCACCACGCCAATTTTGCATGGCTGCCACGCTGCACTTGCCGGATTACAAGGCTTTGCCAATAATGGGCGCGGTTATTGCTTGATTGATAGGTTATTTGTCTCTCGCTTTTGCATATTCCGCGAAAGCTGTCAATATCTCCGGCCCTGACTTCCGGCGCTTCTGTAACTAGTTGTCGCATTGAAGAAATATCGGGTTCGGAGCTGTCGCTAAAATGCCAATCACTCGCTCGTGATGCCTCGACCCTGTTTCGTCGAGCCCTGCGCAGCTCGCGTTGTACCCATTCGCAACGTCGACGGCCAATCGGCCTGTCACGTATTGCCCTTTACCGATGGAGTTCCCAGATGAAGAAACTCGCACTGCTTGGCGCCCTGGCGCTGTCCGTGTTTTCCCTGGCATCGCTGGCTGATGAAAAACCACTGAAGATCGGCATCGAGGCCGCCTACCCACCGTTCGCTTCCAAGGCGCCGGACGGCAGCATCGTGGGCTTCGACTACGACATCGGCAACGCGCTGTGTGCAGAGATGAAGGTCAAGTGCGTTTGGGTCGAGCAGGAATTCGACGGCCTGATCCCGGCGCTCAAGGTGCGCAAGATCGACGCCATCCTGTCGTCCATGTCGATCACCGATGATCGCAAGAAGTCCGTGGACTTCACCAAGCGCTACTACCTCACGCCGGCCCGCCTGGTGATGAAGGACGGTACCACCGTCAGCGACAGCCTGGACGAACTCAAGGGCAAGAAGATCGGCGTTCAGCGTGGCTCGATCCACGACCGTTTCGCCAAGGAAGTGCTGGCCCCCAAAGGCGCCACCATCGTTCCCTACGGCACCCAGAACGAAATCTACCTGGACGTTGCCGCCGGTCGTCTGGATGGCACCGTGGCCGATGCGACCCTGCTCGAAGACGGCTTCCTCAAGACCGACGCCGGCAAGGGCTATGCATTCGTAGGCCCGTCCTTCACCGACGCCAAGTACTTCGGTGACGGTATCGGTATCGCCGTGCGCAAGGGCGACGCCCTGAAGGACAAGATCAACACCGCCATCGACGGCATCCGTGCCAATGGCGAGTACAAGAAGATCCAGGACAAGTACTTCAACTTCGACATCTACGGCCCTGACGCGCAGTAATCCGTCGACGTTTCACCTGTTCAATGGTGCAAGCAGCAGAAGCGCTGAGGTTTGCACCATTTTTTCATCCCTAAGGTCGAGGACCTCAACATGTTGAAAGGCTACGGGGCAGTCATCCTCGATGGAGCATGGCTGACGCTACAGCTCGCCTTGTCGTCCATGGCCCTGGCCATCGTACTGGGCCTGATCGGCGTGGCGCTGCGGCTGTCGCCGGTGCGCTGGCTGGCCTGGCTGGGCGACCTGTACGCCACGGTGATCCGCGGGATCCCCGATCTGGTGCTGATCCTGCTGATCTTCTACGGCGGTCAGGACCTGCTCAACCGCGTCGCACCCTTGCTCGGTTTCGACGATTACATCGACCTCAATCCGCTGATGGCGGGTATCGGTACCCTGGGCTTCATCTTTGGTGCATACCTGTCCGAAACCTTCCGCGGCGCTTTCATGGCCATCCCCAAGGGGCAGGCCGAAGCCGGCATGGCCTATGGCATGAGCGGCCTGCAGATCTTCTTCCGGGTGCTGGTGCCGCAGATGATTCGCCTGGCGATCCCTGGCTTCACCAACAACTGGCTGGTACTGACCAAGGCCACCGCACTGATTTCGGTGGTGGGCCTGCAAGACATGATGTTCAAGGCCAAGCAGGCGGCGGACGCGACCCGCGAGCCGTTCACGTTCTTCCTGGCGGTCGCGGCGTTGTACCTGGTGATCACCAGCGTCTCGTTGCTGGCCCTGCGTTACCTCGAGAAACGCTACTCGGTTGGCGTAAAGGCGGCTGATCTATGATTTTCGATTACAACGTCATCTGGGAAGCCATGCCGCTGTACCTGAGCGGCATGCTGACCACGCTCAAGCTGCTGGCGCTGTCGTTGCTGTTCGGCCTGCTGGTGGCAGTGCCGCTGGGCCTGATGCGGGTGTCCAAGCAGCCGCTGGTGAACATGAGCGCCTGGCTCTACACCTACGTGATTCGTGGCACGCCGATGCTGGTGCAGCTGTTTCTGATCTATTACGGGCTGGCCCAGTTCGAGGCGGTGCGCGAGAGCTTCCTGTGGCCGTGGCTGTCCAGTGCGACCTTCTGTGCGTGCCTGGCCTTTGCCATCAATACCAGTGCCTACACCGCCGAGATTATCGCCGGCAGCCTCAAGGCCACGCCCCACGGCGAGATCGAAGCGGCCAAGGCGATGGGCATGTCGCGGGTCAAGATGTACCGCCGCATCCTGCTGCCCTCGGCCCTGCGCCGGGCGCTGCCGCAGTACAGCAATGAAGTGATCATGATGCTGCAGACCACCAGCCTGGCGTCGATCGTGACCCTGATCGACATCACCGGTGCGGCGCGCACGGTCAATGCCCAGTACTACCTGCCGTTCGAGGCGTACATCACCGCCGGTGTGTTCTACCTGTGCCTGACCTTCATTCTGGTGCGCCTGTTCAAGCTGGCTGAACGCCGCTGGCTCGGCTACCTGGCGCCGCGCAAGGGCTGAGCCCGGCGGCAACTTTTTCGCCCCGGGCGCAGGCCCGGGACTGACGCTTTGTGAGAACCGACAGCATGTACAAACTCGAAGTCCAAGACCTGCACAAACGCTATGGCAGTCACGAAGTGCTCAAGGGTGTGTCCCTGGCGGCCAAGGCGGGCGATGTGATCAGCATCATCGGCTCCAGCGGCTCGGGCAAGAGCACCTTCCTGCGCTGCATCAACCTGCTCGAGCAGCCGCATGCCGGCAAGATCCTGCTCAACAACGAAGAGTTGAAGCTGGTGGCGAACAAGGACGGCGCGCTGAAGGCGGCCGACCCCAAGCAGTTGCAGCGCATGCGCTCGCGCCTGTCGATGGTGTTCCAGCACTTCAACCTGTGGTCGCACATGACTGCGCTGGAGAACATCATCGAGGCACCGGTTCACGTGCTGGGCATGAGCCGCAAGGACGCGCTGGAAAAGGCCGAGCACTACCTGGCCAAGGTCGGTGTGTCCCATCGCAAGGATGCCTACCCGGGCCATATGTCCGGTGGTGAGCAGCAGCGTGTGGCGATTGCCCGTGCACTGGCGATGGAGCCTGAAGTGATGCTGTTCGACGAGCCGACCTCGGCGCTGGACCCGGAGCTGGTGGGCGATGTGCTCAAGGTGATGCAGGCGCTGGCCCAGGAAGGCCGCACCATGGTGGTGGTGACCCACGAGATGGGCTTCGCCCGCGAGGTGTCCAACCAGCTGGTGTTCCTGCACAAGGGTGTGGTCGAAGAGAGCGGCAACCCGCGTGAAGTGCTGGTCAACCCGCAGTCCGAGCGGTTGCAGCAGTTCCTGTCCGGCAGCCTGAAATAATCGACCGTGCTACAGTTCGAGGCTGCCGCTTTGCACCAGAATAGGGCATGCTGCGCCTCGATCGAGGCTTTTCTCCCAGACTCCTCTCAGGTTTCGGACCTTACCCAATGACCACCCAGCGAATCGGTTTTCTCCTCTGGCCCAGCACCAAGGCCTTGACCCTGGCGCTGGCCGAAGAGGTCTTGCGGGTGGCCCAGAAGGTGCACCCCGAAGTGGTCTACGAGTTGCTGTTCCTGCAGGCCGAACCTGCGCCGGAGGGCGCCTGGCGCTTGCCTGGCGAAGCCTGGGTGGGGCGGCTGGAAGGTTGCCAGAAGCTGTTTCTGCTGGCCGATGAGCCGCCGCAGGCGGTAGGCGCGGCGCTGGGCAGCGCGCTCAAGCAACTGGTGCGCTCGGGGTGCGTGGTGGGCGGTCTTTCGGCAGGTGTGTATCCGCTGGCCCAGCTGGGCCTGCTGGATGGTTATCGCGCCGCGGTGCACTGGCGCTGGCAGGATGACTTCGCCGAGCGCTTCCCCAAGGTCATCGCCACCAGCCACCTGTTCGACTGGGATCGCGATCGGCTGACCGCCTGTGGTGGCATGTCGGTACTGGACCTGCTGCTGGCCGTGCTGGCCCGTGACCATGGCGCCGAGCTTGCCGGTGCGGTTTCCGAAGAGCTGGTGGTCGAGCGCATTCGCGAGGGGGGCGAGCGTCAGCGCATCCCGCTGCAGAATCGCCTGGGCTCCAGCCATCCGAAGCTGACCCAGGCGGTGCTGCTGATGGAGGCCAATATCGAAGAGCCGTTGACCACCGACGAGATTGCCCAGCATGTGTGCGTATCGCGCCGGCAGCTGGAGCGGATCTTCAAGCAGTACCTCAATCGGGTGCCCAGCCAGTATTACCTGGAGCTGCGCTTGAACAAGGCGCGCCAGATGCTGATGCAGACCAGCAAGTCGATCATCCAGATCGGCCTGTCGTGCGGGTTCTCGTCGGGGCCGCATTTTTCCAGCGCGTACCGCAACTTCTTTGGCGCAACGCCACGCGAAGACCGCAACCAGCGCCGCAGCAACAGCCCGTTCGAGTTGTCGTCGGCGCCTGCCGAGCGCGGCTGATTCGGTAGCGCAGCGCGACCTTCGGCGGCAAACCAGCGCCCGCAGCGTCGAAGGGGGCTGCACCGGCCCGAGGGCGCTGGCTTGCCAGCGAAGAAGCCCCCGCAAATCCGTGCGTGACACAATCTCCCCGCCAGCACCGCGCACCGTTTAAACTGCGCCTTTGCGACCCTATTTGTCGCATTGCCGAAAGCCTTGGCAAAACAGGGTTTGGCGCTATAAGAAGTTGTCGCTTGGCGGCAAGGCCGGGCGTTCATCAGTCCTTACAATCCCCCCATCGCTCGCCAGTTCCAGGCAGGCGTTCCTCTTCAGGAGACTCCGATGTCCGTTGAGCAAGCTCCGGTGCAACGCGCCGATTTCGACCAGGTAATGGTCCCCAACTATGCGCCGGCCGCTTTCATCCCCGTGCGTGGCCAGGGCTCCCGTGTATGGGACCAGGCGGGGCGCGAGCTGATCGATTTCGCTGGCGGCATCGCCGTAAACGTCCTGGGGCACGCCCACCCGGCACTGGTCGGTGCGCTGACCGAGCAGGCCAACAAGCTGTGGCACGTGTCCAACGTGTTCACCAACGAGCCAGCCCTGCGCCTGGCCCACAAGCTGGTCGACGCCACCTTTGCCGAGCGTGCGTTCTTCTGCAACTCCGGCGCCGAGGCCAACGAGGCCGCCTTCAAGCTGGCCCGTCGTGTCGCCCACGACCGCTTCGGCCCTGAAAAGCACGAGATCATTGCTACCGTGAACAGCTTCCACGGTCGCACCCTGTTCACCGTGAGCGTCGGTGGCCAGCCCAAGTACTCCGACGGCTTCGGCCCTAAGATCACCGGCATCAGCCATGTGCCGTACAACGACCTCGAAGCGCTCAAGGCGCAGATCAGCGACAAGACCTGCGCGGTGGTGATCGAGCCGATCCAGGGCGAGAGCGGCGTGGTGCCGGCCGACAAGGCCTATCTGCAAGGCGCGCGCGAGCTGTGCGACAAGCACAACGCACTGCTGATCTTCGACGAAGTGCAGACCGGCGTCGGCCGTACCGGCGAGCTGTTCGCCTACATGCACTACGGCGTGACCCCCGACATCCTGACCAGCGCCAAGAGCCTGGGCGGCGGCTTCCCGATTGCCGCGATGCTGACCACCGAAGCGCTGGCCAAGCACCTGGCCGTGGGCACCCACGGCACCACCTATGGCGGCAACCCGTTGGGCTGCGCCGTGGCCTCTGCGGTGCTGGATGTGGTCAACACCCCCGAAGTGCTGGCGGGCGTCAAGGCCAAGCACGAGCGCTTCAAGGCGCGCCTGGAGAAGATCGGCCAGCAGTACGGCCTGTTCACCCAGGTCCGCGGCCTGGGCCTGCTGATCGGTTGCGTGTTGTCCGATGCCTGGAAGGGCAAGGCCAAGGACGTGTTCAATGCTGCCGAGAAAGAAGGCCTGATGGTTTTGCAGGCCGGCCCGGACGTGGTGCGTTTCGCCCCCAGCCTGGTGGTGGAAGATGCCGACATCGATGAAGGCCTGGACCGCTTCGAACGCGCTGCCGCTGCACTGACCAAGGCCTGATACCGGCCTGCGGTCCTTCGCTGGCCCCGGTGGCCAGCGAACCGATTCTGGTGGCCCGTGCCCGTGGCACGTGCCGCTTCTTCTGCGCCGGCAGCTGTCGGCCCGATTTTCCCTAAAGGAGTGACACCATGCTGGTGATGCGCCCCGCGCAAATGGCTGACCTGGGTGAAGTGCAGCGTCTGGCCGCGGACAGTCCCATCGGTGTCACGTCCCTGCCGGATGATGCCGGTCGCCTGGGCGACAAGATCGCCGCGTCCGAAACCTCCTTTGCCGCCGAAGTCAGCTTCAATGGCGAGGAGAGCTACTTCTTCGTGCTCGAAGACAGCGAGACCGGCAAGCTGGTCGGCTGTTCGGCCATCGTGGCCTCGGCCGGCTATTCCGAGCCGTTCTACAGTTTTCGCAACGAGACCTTCGTGCACGCCTCGCGCGAGCTGAAGATCCACAACAAGATCCATGTGCTGTCGCAGTGTCACGACCTGACCGGCAACAGCCTGCTGACCAGCTTCTACGTGCTGCCCGAACTGGTGGGCACCGGCTGGGCCGAGCTCAACTCCCGCGGCCGGCTGCTGTTCATGGCAGCGCACCCGGAGCGGTTTGCCGATTCGGTGGTGACCGAGATCGTCGGCTACAGCGACGAGCACGGCGACTCGCCGTTCTGGGATGCCATCGGGCGCAACTTCTTCGACCTCAACTACGCTGCCGCCGAGCGCCTGTGCGGGCTCAAGAGCCGTACCTTCCTTGCCGAGCTGATGCCGCATTACCCCATCTATGTGCCCCTGCTGCCGGATGCCGCGCAGGAGGCCATGGGCCAGGTGCACCCGCGCGCGCAGATCACCTTCGACATCCTGATGCGCGAAGGCTTCGAGACCGATCACTACATCGACATCTTCGACGGTGGGCCGACCCTGCATGCGCGAGTGTCCGGCATCCGCTCCATCGCCCAGAGCCGGCTGGTGCCGGTCAAGCTGCAGGAGCAGGCCGTCAAGGGCGGGCGCCCGTACCTGGTATCCAACGGCCAGTTGCAGGATTACCGCGCCGTGATGCTGGAGCTGGACTGGGCCCCTGGCAAGCCGGTGCAGCTGGACCTGGCCGCCGCCGAGGCGCTGGGAGTGGGTGAGGGCGCCAGCGTGCGCCTGGTCGCGGTCTGATTGCCTGGCTACCCCAGGTCGAGTTTCGCAGGGGCCAGCAGGCACCTGCCCGAGGAGATAGCATGATTGTTCGTCCCGTACGCAGCAGCGACCTACCGGCGCTGATCGAGCTGGCGCGCAGCACCGGCACCACCGGCCTGACCACTCTGCCGGCCAACGAAGAGCGCCTGGCCCACCGGGTGGGCTGGGCCGAGAAGACCTTCCGCGGCGAAGCCGAGCGTGGCGATGCCGACTACCTGTTCGTGCTCGAGAACGACGAAGGTGAAGTGGTGGGCATTTCGGCCATCGCCGGTGCCGTTGGGCTGCGTGAACCCTGGTACAACTACCGGGTGGGCCTGACCGTCAGCGCGTCCCAGGAACTGGACATCTACCGCGAGATCCCCACGCTGTTTCTGGCCAACGACCTGACCGGCAACTCCGAGTTGTGCTCCCTGTTTCTGCGCAGCGACTACCGCAGTGGCCTCAATGGTCGTCTGCTGGCCAAGGCTCGCCTGCTGTTCATTGCCGAATTCAGCGAACTGTTCGGCAACAAGATCATTGCCGAAATGCGCGGCATGTCCGACGAGCAGGGCCGTTCGCCCTTCTGGGAGAGCCTGGGCCGACACTTCTTCAAGATGGAGTTCAGCCAGGCCGACTACCTGACCGGGGTCGGCAACAAGGCGTTCATCGCCGAGCTGATGCCCAAGTTCCCGCTGTACACCTGCTTTCTGTCCGAGGCGGCGCGCAATGTGATCGGGCGCGTGCACACCGATACCGAACCGGCGCTGGCCATGCTGCAGAGCGAAGGCTTCAGCTATCAGGGCTACGTCGACATCTTCGACGCGGGCCCGGCGGTCGAGTGCCAGACCAGCAAGATTCGCGCGGTGCACGACAGCCAGGCCCTGGTGCTGGCGATCGGCACGCCGGGCGACGATGCCACCCCTTTCATCATCCACAACCGCAAGCGCGAGGACTGCCGTATCACCGCAGCGCCCGCGCGCTTGGCTGCGGGCACCCTGGTGGTCGACCCGCTGACGGCCAAGCGCCTGCGCCTGAGCGCCGGTGACCAGGTACGTGCGGTGCCACTGTCCGCAGCACGGGAGGCCAAATAATGACCACGCACTACATTGCCGGTACATGGCAGGCCGGCCAGGGCGAGGCCCTGCAGTCGCTGAACCCGGTCAGCCAACAGGTGATCTGGCAGGGCCAGGGCGCCGACGCGGGGCAGGTCGAGGCCGCGGTACAGGCTGCGCGTCAAGCCTTTGCTGGCTGGGCTCGCCAGCCGCTGGAGGCGCGTATCAGCGTGCTCGAAGCCTTTGCCGCGAGCCTCAAGGCCCACGCCGATGAACTGGCCCGCTGCATCGGCGAAGAAACCGGCAAGCCGCTGTGGGAGGCCACCACCGAAGTGACCAGCATGGTCAACAAGGTGGCCATTTCGGTGCAGAGCTACCGCGAACGTACCGGCGAGAAGAGCGGCCCGCTGGCTGACGCCACGGCGGTACTGCGGCACAAGCCCCACGGTGTGGTGGCGGTGTTCGGCCCGTACAACTTCCCGGGCCACCTGCCCAACGGGCATATCGTGCCGGCGCTGCTGGCCGGTAACAGCGTGGTGTTCAAGCCCAGCGAGCTCACGCCGAAAGTGGCCGAGCTGACGCTCAAGTGCTGGATCGAGGCCGGGCTGCCGGCTGGCGTGCTCAACCTGGTGCAGGGGGCGCGGGAAACCGGGGTGGCCCTGGCGGCCAACCCCGGCATCGACGGCCTGTTCTTCACCGGCTCCAGCCGCACCGGCAACCTGCTGCACCAGCAGTTTTCGGGGCGCCCGGACAAGATCCTGGCCCTGGAGATGGGGGGCAACAACCCCCTGGTGGTCGATCAGGTGCAGGACCTGGACGCTGCGGTATACACCATCATCCAGTCGGCCTTCATTTCCGCCGGCCAGCGCTGCACCTGTGCACGCCGCCTGCTGGTACCCCAAGGCGAATGGGGCGACACCCTGCTGGCGCGGCTGGTGGCCGTCAGCCGGAACATTTCGGTGGGCGCGTTCGATCAACAGCCGGCGCCGTTCATGGGCTCGGTGATCTCCCTGGGGGCAGCCCGCGCGCTGCTCGATGCCCAGGCCCAGTTGCTGGCCAGCGGCGCACAGTCGCTGCTGCCGATGACCCAGCCACAGGCCGATGCGGCGTTGCTGACCCCGGGCATCATCGACGTGACCTCGGTGGCCGAGCGCCCGGACGAGGAGTTCTTCGGGCCGCTGCTGCAGGTTATCCGCTACAGCGATTTCGATGCCGCGATCCGCGAAGCCAACAACACCCAGTACGGCCTGGCCGCAGGGCTGTTGTCCGATTCCGAGGCGCGCTACCAGCAGTTCTGGCTGGAAAGCCGCGCCGGTATCGTCAACTGGAACAAGCAACTGACCGGTGCCGCCAGCAGCGCACCGTTCGGTGGTGTCGGGGCCAGTGGCAATCATCGGGCGAGCGCCTATTACGCGGCCGACTACTGCGCCTACCCGGTGGCGTCGCTGGAGGCATCCAGCCTTGTGCTGCCCGCCACGCTGACGCCCGGCGTCACCCTATAACAACAGCTTCACGGAGCCTTAGCCGATGAAATCATTTGAAGTGAATTTTGATGGCCTGGTGGGGCCGACGCACAACTACGGCGGGCTGTCCTACGGCAACGTTGCTTCGCAGAGCAACAGCCAGCAGGCATCCAACCCGCGTGAAGCGGCGCGCCAGGGCCTGGCGAAGATGAAGGCGCTGATGGAGATGGGCTTTGTGCAGGGCGTACTGGCCCCGCAGGAGCGTCCGGATGTGGCTGCGCTGCGTCGCCTGGGCTTTGGCGGCAGCGATGCGCAGGTCATCGAGCGGGCGGCCAGGGAGGCGATGCCGTTGCTGGTCGCCAGTTGCTCTGCGTCCAGCATGTGGGTGGCCAACGCCGCCACGGTCAGTCCGAGCGCCGATACGGCCGATGGACGCGTGCACTTCACGGCGGCCAACCTGAACTGCAAGTACCACCGCAGTATCGAGCACCCGACCACCAGTCGTGTGCTGGGCGCGATGTTCGCCAATACGCAGCACTTTGCCCACCATGCCGCGTTGCCGGCGGTGGCGCAGTTCGGTGACGAAGGTGCTGCCAACCACACGCGCTTCTGCCGTGCCTATGGCGAACCGGGCGTGGAGTTCTTCGTGTTCGGGCGCAGTGCATTCGATGCGCGCTACCCGGCGCCGCACAAATACCCGGCCCGCCAGACCCTGGAGGCTTCCCAGGCGGTTGCCCGGCTGCATGGCCTGAGTGCCGACGGCGTGGTCTATGCTCAGCAGAACCCTGCCGTGATCGACCAGGGCGTGTTTCACAACGATGTGATCGCGGTGGGCAACGGCGAGGTGCTGTTCTATCACGAGGACGCCTTCCTCGACACCGAAGCGGTGCTGGCCGAGCTGCAGGCTAAACTGGCCGGATGTGGCGGCAAGTTCAAGGCCATCTGCGTGCCGCGGGCCCAGGTGACGGTCGAGGACGCCGTGCGTTCGTATCTGTTCAACAGTCAGTTGCTGTCCCGTGAAGACGGTTCGATGCTGCTGATCGTGCCGGAGGAATGCCGCAACAACGAGCGGGTCTGGGCCTATCTGTCGGCCTTGACCGGCCAGGGCGGGCCGGTGACCGAGGTCAAGGTCTTCGACCTCAAGCAGAGCATGCAGAATGGCGGCGGCCCCGCGTGCCTGCGTTTGCGCGTGGCGCTCAACGAAACGGAACTGGCGGCCGTCAACCCAGGGGTTATCATGACCGCGCCGCTGTACGACACCCTGACCCAATGGGTCGACAGGCACTACCGCGACAGCCTGAGCGAACGAGACCTGGCTGACCCGCAGCTGTTGCTGGAATGTCGCACGGCACTGGATGAGCTGACCCAGATCCTCAAGCTGGGTTCGGTGTATCCGTTCCAACTCCAACCTTGAAAGAGAACTCGATTATGTCCGACGCCCTGCAGCTGATCCTCGAAGATGAAGATGGCACCCAGCTGGAAACTTCCTGCACCCGTTTTGCCGTGCTGTGGCAAGGCAAGGAAGTGTGGATTCAGCAGGATGGCCGCGGCCAGCTGCTGATCGGTGTCGACGTTGAAGAAGGCGACGCCGAGTATGCCAACCTGCTGCTGCGCCCGCTGGCCACCAACCTGGTGAGCCTGCAGCTGGAAATGGAGCCGGCCGATGCTGGCGAAGATGACGACCACGTCCATGGCCCCGATTGCGGGCATCACCACTAAGGAACACCGCCCATGCTCGCCCTCGGCAAACTGCTTGAACTGACCCTTGCCGGTCGTGAACCGGCAGAGAAGACCCAGCTGACAGTCGAAGGCGTGCGCATGCGCTGGCTCGACGAGGGGGCGCTTGAAGTGACCCCGCCCGAGGGGCGTGACGATGGCATGGACCTGCTGCTGTCTGCGGGTATTCATGGCAACGAGACTGCACCGATCGAGTTGCTCGACGAACTCCTGCATGGCATTGCCAGGGGGGAGATCAAGCCGCGGGCGCGTGTGCTGTTCCTGTTCGGCAACCCCGAGGCGATGCGCACGGGCGCGCGGTATATCGAGCACGACGTCAACCGTCTGTTCAACCGGCGTCATGAGCAGTCCAGTGGTGTCGAGGCATTGCGTGCCTGTGCGCTGGAGCGTCTGGCAACGGCCTTTTTTTTCTATAAAGAGGGCCGTACCCGCCTCCACTATGACCTGCACACCGCCATTCGCGGCTCCAAGATCGAGCAGTTTGCGCTGTATCCCTACAAGGAAGGCCGTCAGCACTCGCGTCGGGAACTGGCTCGCTTGCGCGCCGCCGGCATGCAGGCTGTGCTGCTGCAGAGCAAGCCTTCGATCACCTTTACCGCATTCACCTACGAAACCCTGGGGGCCGAAGCGTTCACCCTCGAGCTGGGCAAGGCGCGGCCGTTCGGCCAGAACGGCGAGATCAAGCTCGGTAAGCTCGAAGCGCGGCTCAGGGCGATCATCGAGGGTAACGAGCCGGCTGAAGATGAAGGGATCGGCGGGCTGCAACTGTTCAGCGTCGCGCGCGAGATCATCAAGCACAGCGACAGCTTCCAC
This sequence comes from Pseudomonas sp. S12(2018), assembly GCF_024355235.1. Lineage (NCBI taxonomy): Bacteria > Pseudomonadati > Pseudomonadota > Gammaproteobacteria > Pseudomonadales > Pseudomonadaceae > Pseudomonas > Pseudomonas sp. S12(2018). Next base: position 10,834 of record NZ_QLAD01000014.1, on the reverse strand, counting down.
CTGCACCTGCCGGCGGATATCGAGAACTTTTCCGAGCTTTCCAGAGGGTATCTGCTGGCCGAGGACCTGGCCGAGACGCGCTGGGTTGTCGAGGAGGAGGGCGCGCGGATCATTTTCCCGAACCCCAAGGTGAAGAACGGGCTGCGTGCGGGGATGCTGATCGTGCCTGCGTCGGATGAGCAGTTGGTCTGAAGATGAAACACCTTCGCCGGCAAGGCCGGCTGCTACAGGTGTCGCGCATCCCGTAGCAGCCGGCCCTGCCGGCGAAAGGGGCAGTGCAATCAGCCCGCCATCTTCTGCGGTACTTCATTGCGGCGCAGCGAGCGCAGCTTGAGCAGGGTGTCGGCGCAGGTCACTGCCGCTTCGGCGCCCTTGTGCACGAAGTGATCGAAGAAGAACTTCTGGTGCTCGTCGCCGGCATGGAAGTGATGCGGGGTCAGTACCACCGAGAACACTGGCACTTCGGTTTCCAGCTGCACCTGCATCAGGCCGCTGATCACCGACTGGGCGACGAATTCATGGCGGTACAGGCCGCCGTCCACCACCAGGCCTGCAGCCACGATGCCGGCGTAACGGCCGCTGCGGGCCAGCAGCTTGGCGTGCAGCGGGATTTCGAAGGCACCGCCGACTTCATAGAAGTCGATATCGCTCAGCTGATAGCCTTGCTTGGCCATCTCTTCGACGAAACCCTTGCGGCTCTGGTCAACAATATCCTTGTGCCAGCAGGCCTGGACGAAGGCGATGCGATCGTTGTGATGGCCTTTGCTGTCGATTGGGGTAGCTTGCATTGAAACGAACTCCTGTTTGTATGAGAAACAGGGCAGTGGATCGAAGGGGATTGTCGTTGCGCAGATGTGCAGACGCAGGCACTCGCGTGCCTATCCCGCTCTCTCTTTATCCGGACTATGACCGTCGGCCCCGGAATCACACCGGGTCTGCTGACCTTGCAGGGTTGCCTGCAAGCGCTCGCGGGCTATGCGCAATGGGCGCAATTACCGCCGGTGGGGAATTGCACCCCGCCCTGAGAACGTGCCGCCAGTGGCTGGCGACGCACACGTTGTAGCATAGATGTCGGCAGAACGTATAGCCTGCTAAGCAAACCGCGCCGGATGAAGGTCATTTCATCCTCAAATGGCGGTTGGCGATGTATAAACTCACTGCACCTCGTGTTAAGGCTCGATATAATGCGGCCCTTTGCCGTCGTTTCGTCAATTTGACGCAGGCCGCCGTTTCCGTGGAAGAACCTATGAAAAGCGCAGAAATCCGTGAAGCCTTCCTTCGCTTCTTCGAAGAGCAGGGCCATACCCGAGTTGCCTCCAGCTCCTTGATCCCGGGCAACGACCCGACCCTGCTGTTCACCAACGCGGGGATGAACCAGTTCAAGGACTGCTTCCTTGGCCAGGAAAAGCGCGCGTACACCCGCGCCACCAGCAGCCAGAAGTGCGTGCGCGCCGGCGGCAAGAACAGCGACCTGGAAAACGTCGGGTATACCGCGCGTCACCATACGTTCTTCGAAATGCTGGGCAACTTCAGTTTCGGCGACTATTTCAAGCGTGACGCCATCACCTACGCCTGGACCTTCCTCACCGGCGTGCTGCAACTGCCCAAGGAAAAGCTCTGGGTCACCGTGTATGCCACCGATGACGAGGCCTACGACATCTGGACCCAGCACATCGGTGTGCCGGCCGAGCGCATGGTGCGCATTGGCGACAACAAGGGCGCGCCCTACGCCTCGGACAACTTCTGGACCATGGGCGATACCGGCCCGTGCGGTCCCTGCACCGAGATCTTCTATGACCACGGCGCCGACATCTGGGGTGGCCCGCCAGGCTCGCCGGAAGAAGACGGTGACCGTTACATCGAGATCTGGAACAACGTCTTCATGCAGTTCAACCGCACTGCCGACGGCGTGCTGCACCCGCTGCCTGCACCGTCGGTGGACACCGGCATGGGCCTGGAGCGCATCAGTGCGGTGATGCAGCATGTGCATTCGAACTATGAAATCGACCTGTTCAAGAACCTGCTGAGCGCGTCGGCTGCCGCCATCGGCTGCAGCAACGAAGACCAGTCGTCGCTCAAGGTAGTGTCGGACCACATTCGTTCGTGCAGCTTCCTGATTGCTGATGGCGTGCTGCCTTCCAACGAAGGCCGTGGCTACGTGCTGCGTCGCATCATTCGTCGCGCCTGCCGTCACGGCAACAAGCTCGGTGCCACCGGCAGCTTCTTCTACAAGATCGTTGCGGCGCTGGTTGCCGAGATGGGCGAGGCGTTCCCGGAACTCAAGCAGCAGCAGGCCAACATCGAGCGCGTGCTCAAGGCCGAGGAAGAGCAGTTTGCCAAGACCCTGGAGCAGGGCCTGAAGATCCTCGAGCAGGACCTGGCCGAACTCAAGGGCAGCGTGGTGCCCGGTGACGTGGTGTTCAAGCTGTATGACACCTACGGTTTCCCGATGGACCTGACGGCCGACATCGCCCGTGAGCGCAGCCTGACCATCGACGAAGTCGGTTTCGAGCGCGAGATGGAGGCGCAGCGTGAGCGCGCGCGTTCGGCCAGCGCCTTCGGCCTGGACTACAACACCCTGGTCAAGGTCGATGTGGCCACCGAATTCACCGGTTATGCCACCACCGAAGGCGCTGCCAGCGTCGTTGCACTGTACAAGGACGGCAAGGCCGTCGAGCAGCTGGGTGAAGGCGAGGAGGGTGTGGTGATCCTCGATCGCACGCCGTTCTACGCCGAGTCCGGCGGCCAGGTGGGTGACTGCGGGTACCTGCAGGCCGGTGCCGTCCGCTTCGATGTCCGTGACACCACCAAGACCGGCGGTGCCTTCCTGCACCACGGTGTGGTTGCCAGCGGCAAGCTGAGCGTCGGTGCCCAGGTTGAAACCCGGGTCGATGCGCAGGTTCGTCATGCCACCTCGCTCAATCACTCGGCCACCCACCTGCTGCACGCGGCATTGCGTCAGGTGCTGGGCGAGCACGTACAACAGAAAGGCTCGCTGGTCGACAGCCAGCGCCTGCGTTTTGACTTCAGCCATTTCGAGGCGGTCAAGCCAGAGCAGCTCAAGGCGCTGGAAGACATCGTCAACCGCGAAGTGCGCAACAACACCGAGGTCATGACCGAAGAGACCGACATCGAGACTGCCAAGCAGAAGGGCGCCATGGCGCTGTTCGGCGAGAAGTATGGCGACAGCGTGCGCGTGCTGAGCATGGGCGGTGATTTCTCCGTCGAGCTGTGCGGCGGCATCCATGCCAAGCGCACCGGCGATATCGGTCTGCTCAAGATCATCAGCGAAGGCGGTGTGGCCTCCGGGGTGCGTCGTATCGAAGCGGTCACTGGCGCCGCCGCACTGGCCTACCTGAACGCTGCCGAAGAGCAGCTCAAGGAAGCTGCCCAGCTGGTCAAGGGCAGCCGCGAGAACCTGGTCGACAAGCTGTCGGCGGTGCTCGAGCGCAACCGTCAGCTGGAAAAGCAACTGGAGCAACTGCAGGCCAAGGCCGCCAGTGCTGCCGGCGATGACCTGTCTGCCAGCGCAGTCGACGTCAAGGGCGTCAAAGTGCTGGCCGCACGTCTGGACGGGCAGGACGGCAAAGCCTTGCTGGCCCTGGTCGACCAGTTGAAGAACAAACTCGGCCGCGCAGTGATCCTGCTCGGCAGTGTCCACGAAGAAAAGGTCGTACTGGTCGCAGGCGTGACCAAGGACCTGACCGGCCAACTCAAAGCCGGTGATCTGATGAAGCAAGCCGCTGCAGCGGTGGGCGGCAAAGGCGGTGGTCGTCCGGACATGGCGCAAGGCGGTGGCGTGGATGCCGCAGCGCTGGACGGTGCACTGGCTCTGACCGTGCCATTCGTAGAACAGGGTGTCTGAAGCGCCCGGTGGCCCGCCATCCGATGGCGGGCCCTGGCGTTGGGTAATTGTGTTTATTGGGTGCCCTTCACGGGCTGAGGCGGCTTTGAAATGGCGTTGATCGTACAGAAATTTGGCGGCACCTCGGTGGGCACGGTCGAGCGCATCGAACAGGTTGCCGACAAGGTGAAGAAGTTCCGCGAGGCTGGCGACGACCTGGTGGTCGTGCTGTCGGCAATGAGCGGGGAAACCAATCGTCTGATCGAGCTGGCGAGGCAAATCAGCGATCAGCCGGTTCCGCGCGAGCTGGACGTGATCGTGTCCACCGGCGAGCAGGTGACCATCGCGTTGCTGGCCATGGCGCTGATCAAGCGGGGTGTGCCTGCGGTGTCCTACACCGGCAACCAGGTGCGTATTCTCACCGACAGTGCGCACAACAAGGCGCGCATCCTGCAGATCGATGATCAGAAGATTCGTGCCGACCTCAAGGCAGGTCGCGTGGTCGTGGTAGCCGGTTTCCAGGGCGTTGACGAGCACGGCAGCATCACCACGCTGGGGCGTGGCGGTTCCGATACCACCGGCGTGGCCTTGGCGGCTGCATTGAAGGCTGACGAGTGCCAGATCTACACCGACGTCGATGGTGTCTATACCACCGATCCGCGCGTGGTGTCCCAGGCGCAGCGGCTGGACAAGATCACTTTCGAAGAGATGCTGGAAATGGCCAGCCTCGGGTCCAAGGTGCTGCAGATTCGGGCCGTGGAGTTTGCCGGCAAGTACAACGTACCGCTGCGTGTACTGCACAGTTTTCAGGAGGGTCCGGGTACCCTCATTACTATTGATGAAGAGGAATCCATGGAACAGCCGATCATTTCCGGCATCGCCTTCAATCGCGATGAAGCCAAGCTGACCATTCGCGGTGTGCCGGATACCCCGGGCGTGGCATTCGGGATTCTGGGCCCCATCAGTGCAGCCAATATCGAAGTCGACATGATCGTGCAGAACGTTTCGCACGATAACACTACCGACTTCACCTTCACCGTACACCGCAACGATTACGAAAAGGCGCAGAAGGTACTGGGTGAAACCGCCCTGAAGCTCAATGCCCGCGAAGTGGTGGGTGATACCAAGATCGCCAAGGTATCGATCGTGGGTGTGGGCATGCGCTCGCATGCGGGCGTTGCCAGCCGCATGTTCGAATCGCTGGCCAAGGAGAGCATCAACATCCAGATGATCTCCACTTCGGAAATCAAGGTGTCGGTGGTTATCGAAGAGAAGTACCTGGAACTGGCTGTGCGTGCCTTGCACACCGCTTTCGAACTCGACGCGCCTTCCCGTCAGGGCGAGTAAGCGTTGTGCTCACTGGGGCGCGGCCTGGCCGCGCCCTTCGTGTTTTTGAACGGCACAAGAAACCTGTGGGTTGTCGGGTGTCGATCAACGTTCAGGCGTAGGTCCGCCGCTGTTCTGGCGGCGGGTTGAAGCCCTTTTTTTTGCAGACTGTTATCCCTGAACTGAATTGCGTGAGGAGAAAGGTATGTTGATTCTGACTCGTCGGTGCGCAGAGAGCCTGATAATTGGCGACGGCGAAATCACCGTGACCGTGCTCGGCGTCAAAGGAAACCAGGTACGGATTGGGGTGAACGCGCCCAAGGAAGTGGCCGTGCACCGTGAGGAAATCTACCTGCGGATCAAGAAAGAGAAGGACGAAGAACCAACCCATTAATTTTTATCGATATTTTTTCAAAAAAGGGTTTGCAAACGGGGAAGGCTCTGGTTATTATACGCCCCGTGTTGCGGAGAGGTGGCCGAGTGGCCGAAGGCGCTCCCCTGCTAAGGGAGTATACCTCACAAGGGTATCGGGGGTTCGAATCCCCCCTTCTCCGCCATTATTCATGTAGGGCGCTGTAATCTTGCTTGAATCGCTAAGTAGTTGAAATTAAACGAAAAAGTGGTTGGCAAATCGATTAAGCGGTCTATAATGCGCGGCAACAAA
>NZ_QLAD01000014.1:0-4184 GCF_024355235.1 Pseudomonas sp. S12(2018) | reverse complement strand
CAGTTTCCAGTCTGGAAGTTGTTTCAGCTTCAACCAGAGGTGATCTGGTCTATCAAGCGCCAACCCTGCACTCGTAGCTCAGCTGGATAGAGTACTCGGCTACGAACCGAGCGGTCACAGGTTCGAATCCTGTCGAGTGCACCATACAACAGAAGGCCCGCTTTTAAGCGGGCCTTCTGCTTTTCGGCTTTTCACTTTTCCGTAAGGCGCGATGAATAAACTGTCATCGATGCGTTTACCGGCCCCTGCTAACTTTTGCGTCTTCAATGTGTTCTTTGGGGTGTGCCAGCCGTCGCACTGTCAGAGCTGGACGTTGTCACAGCTTTATCTCGCAAGCGATTGTTCTGGCCAATATTTTCAGCCCGAGCAGCCCAAGCCGTGTATGATTGCGCCCGTCAGCTCCGCCGGGGCTTGTGGAATACCACCATGGACTTACCCAGTAGTTACTCAATAGCTTGTTTTGCCAATCACGATCTGACTGATTGATTCTCCTGGCGTGCTCCGCTGCTGGGAGTGGAGTACGCGTATGACCGAAAGTGAAGTAAAAAAATCGCAAGAAAGCCTGCAGGATCGCCTGGCCCAGGTGGTCGAATTGCTGCAGCGCCAACGAGTGGTCGAAGACCTGACACATCGTCAGGAAGGGCACCATAACGATCGGGTCGAAAATCTCGTACACCGCCAGAATCTGGTCGAGCTGCAACGCAAGCTCGATGATCTGCACTCCGCTGACGTTGCCTACATTCTCGAAGCCCTGCCGCTGGATGATCGTCTGACGGTCTGGCAACTGGTCAAGGCCGAGCGTGATGGTGACATCCTGCTCGAGGTATCCGATTCGGTTCGGGAAACCCTGATCGCCGACATGGACGATCACGAGCTGCTTGCCGCTGCCAAGGAGATGGACGCCGACGAGCTGGCCGACCTTGCGCCGGAGCTGCCGCGCGACGTCGTGCATGAGCTGATGGAAACCCTCGATGCCCAGCAGCGTGAGCGCGTACGCTCCGCGTTGAGCTATGACGAGGACCAGGTCGGTGCCTTGATGGACTTCGAGATGGTGACCATCCGCGAGGACGTCAGCCTTGAGGTGGTGTTGCGTTACCTGCGCCGGCTCAAGGAACTGCCAAGCCATACCGACAAACTGTTCGTGGTCGATTACGACGGCAAGCTCAAGGGTGTGCTGCCCATCAAGCGGCTGCTGGTGAACGACCCCGACAAGCAGGTTGCCGAGGTCATGGCCAGTGACCCGGTGAGTTTTCATCCCGATGAAGACGCCTACGATGCGGCACAGGCCTTTGAGCGCTATGACCTGATTTCGGCACCGGTGGTGGACAAGAGCGATCGCCTGATCGGCCGTTTGACCATCGACGAAATGGTCGACCTGATCCGTGAGGAAAGCGAGAACGAAGTCCTCAATATGGCGGGTCTGCGTGAGGAGGAAGACATCTTCGCCTCGGTCTGGCGTTCGCTTCGCAATCGTTGGGCATGGCTGGCAATCAACCTGATCACGGCCTTTGTCGCTTCGCGAGTGATCGGCCTGTTCGAGGGGTCGATCGAGAAGCTGGTGGCGTTGGCTGCACTGATGCCCATCGTGGCCGGTATCGGGGGCAACTCCGGCAACCAGACCATTACCATGATCGTACGTGCCATGGCGCTCGATCAGGTCAGCCCGGGCAATACTGCGCGATTGATGCGCAAGGAGCTTGCGGTGGCCTTGATCAATGGCCTGGTGTGGGGGGGCGTGATCGGCGTTGTGGCCTACCTGCTCTATGGCAGCTGGTCGCTGGGGGTAGTGATGACTGCGGCGATGACCCTGAACCTGCTGTTGGCGGCCCTGATGGGCGTTCTTATCCCGATGACGCTTGCTCGAATGGGTCGCGATCCTGCGATGGGCGCAAGTGTGATGATCACTGCCATGACCGACAGTGGCGGGTTCTTCATCTTCCTGGGCCTTGCTACGATCTTCTTGCTGTAAAAAGGCAAGGCATAAAAAAAGCCAGCGAAAGCTGGCTTTTTTGTGCGTGGGTGGAATCAGGAAGCGTCTGCGGCCATCTCGACGTCATGGGCGATCAGTGCGACCAGAGCATTTTGCTGGCGATGGGACAGCTGGCGGAAGCGTTGCAGCAGTTCACGTTCGTGCAGTGACAGCTCTGGGCTGTCCAGGCGCATGCTCAGCTCGTCGCCCAGTGCACCTTCCTGAATAAGGCTCTGCTCCAGGCGTGCAATGATCTCGGAGTTCATGCTGCGGTGGTGGTTACGCGCAACCTCGGCAATGCGCTCACGCATTCCGTCTGGCAGGCGGACGACAAATTTGTCAGCGGTGCGGCTTGAGTAGATAGCCTGTTTCATTGGGCGCATATAATTGACCGGTTTAGTTCAGGGGGAAGCGGTTCTCGAAATCGGCCGCACGATGAGTGTTACGACCATCGTTAAGACAAAATGTTCAACCTGGAGTACGAATGAGGTCTTCATCATGCCTCAGTGTCGCCAGTTCCTTGGCGTCAATTCTGTGACAAATATTGAACTGGGTAAAGGCGTTATGCCAGTACCAATTATCAGAAATGCGCACTGGTTTGAAAAGTTTTCATTTGGCGCTCGGCCTGGCCACCTCGGCGGCTCGACTTTTCATCACCGGCAAAGGCGCAAAGACCGTGCAATGCGCCTAAAATGCGCGAGCTTTTCTTTCTCTGAGCATAGTGGCTATGCAGTATGACGCAAGCGACGTTCCCTTGGCGGGGGCGGGCAGGGTGATCTATTTGATGGGGCCGTCCGGTGCCGGCAAGGACAGTCTTCTGGATGCGGCGCGTGAGCTTCTGCTGGCAAACCAGGTGCGCATTCCTAAGCGTGTCATCACTCGCTCCGCCGAGGCGGTGGGGGAGGACGCAGTCGCCGTATCGGTCCAGCAGTTCGAGCAGATGGCTGACCGTGGCGAATTTGCCCTGCAGTGGCGCGCCAATGGGTTGGCTTATGGGGTTCCTGCTTATATAGATGCGTGGCTTGCCGAAGGCTGGCACGTGATGGTCAACGGGTCGCGCGCGCACCTGCCGGTGGCGCAGGCGAAGTACCCGGACCTGTTGCCCATATTGCTTTGTGTGAATCCGCAGGTATTGCGCGGGCGATTGCTTCAACGGGGCAGGGAGGGGCAGCACGAGATCGAGCAGCGAATGGCGCGCAACCAACAGTCCATGACACAGGTTGATGATCGGGTCCGGCGGGTGGACAACTCGACCAGTCTTGACGATGCAGTGCGCCGCCTGCTGATGGTTTTGCAGGAGGCAGGCGTACGTGCCTGAGGCTGGAAACCACCTACTGGTAAAAAGCGCAGAGACGACATGACAAATCCTGGCTCGCTGGGTAACATGCTCGCCGTTCCGTATGGCGGGCCATGTACGCCAGACGCATGTCTCAGTAGCTCAATTGGATAGAGCATCCCCCTCCTAAGGGGAAGGTTGCAGGTTCGAACCCTGCCTGGGACACCATCCTTCGTTCGAGGGCTGGCTGCTTCCTGCGCTTTACCTTCTCTTCTTCTGCTCCATCCATCCCTCCTCGTTTCTGCGCATGATTCGCTACCTTGGCTGACGTTCGTGCTGCCCCCTGGCGAGCCTCCTTCTACCTGTGAACCCGAATTCCGATTTAACATCCGCTGCGAGCCGGCGCCTGCAGGCTCGCAGCGTACTCATGTAGTCCAATGCCGCACAGGAGAGCTTATGACAGATGCCCCTTACCGATTCACCCTGGGCGCTGACGCCGATGCCATGGCAGTGGTGCGTGAAGGGCTGCGCCGCTTCAACATCGAACAGATCGGCCCTTACACCTATGAAGATTTCCAGCTGTATGCCCGCGATGGCGGGGGCCAGGTGAGAGGTGGGCTGTTCGGTCATTTCGCAATGGGTTGGCTCTATATCGACTACTTCTGGTTGAGCGATGCCGCACGCGGTCATGGGTTGGGCAGCGAACTGCTGATGCGAGCCGAAGAGGAGGCGCGGGCGCGGGGCTGCACCGGTTTGTTTCTTTATACCTATAGTTTCCAGGCCCCTGACTTCTACCAGAAGCAGGGATACCACATCATGGGGATGCTGGAGGATTGCCCGCCTGGTTATCAGCGCTACTACCTGAAAAAGACGCTTCAGTCTTGAAATGCTCATGCTGACCTATGTGCCGAGGTTATTTTGAAATAAACCCTTGACGCA
>NZ_QLAD01000013.1:47636-90608 GCF_024355235.1 Pseudomonas sp. S12(2018) | reverse complement strand
GTTGCCGAGCTGGCCGCGCAGGCCTGGCCGCAGTTGCTGGCGCCGCAGTGCGCAGGCGAGGGCGTGGCGATTGCGGTGGCCGGCCAGCCGATCGACCCGCAACGGATCGGGCGCGCCCGTGGCCGCCTGGCGGTGATCGGCCTGGGCCCGGGCGCCGCCGACCTGATGGTGCCGGCGGTCAAGGCCGAGCTGGCACGCGCCAATGACGTGCTGGGTTATGAAACCTATGTGCGTATGGCCGGCCCGTTCCGCGCCGATCAGGTGCTGCACTGCACCGACAACCGCGAAGAAATGCAGCGCGCACGGCATGCCTTCGAGCTGGCCGCGCAAGGCCGCTCGGTGGTGGTGGTATCGTCGGGCGACCCGGGCGTGTTCGCCATGGCAGCGGCGGTGCTCGAAGCCTTGCACGAGTCGACGGACCCGCAGTGGCACAGCGTCGAGCTGCAGATGCTGCCGGGCGTCTCGGCCTCGCTGGCCACCGCCGCGCAGGCCGGTGCGCCGCTGGGGCATGACTTCTGCGTGCTGTCGCTGTCGGACAACCTCAAGCCCTGGGACATCATCGAGAAACGCCTGGACCTCGCCTGCCAGGCCGACCTGGCGCTGGCCTTCTACAACCCGATCTCGCGCTCGCGGCCCTGGCAGCTGGGGCGTGCCCTGGAGATCGTGCGCCAGCACCGAACGCCAGCCACCCCGGTGGTGCTGGGCCGTGACATCGGCCGCCCCGGCCAGACCCTGCGCACCCTGACCCTGGGCGAGCTGACGCCAGAGCAGGTGGACATGCGCACCATGGTGCTGGTGGGGTCGTCCACCACCTGCGCCTTCGCGCGTGCCGACGGTGGCGAGTGGGTGTACACGCCGCGTTGGTATGGCGCCGGCCGCCCTGGATAGCCACAGGGTCTCGTAGGGAAAGAAAGGTGCGCCTGGAAACGGGCGCACCTTTTTTCATGCAGGCCCGGTGATAGTTTGCAGTGGCCTGGCTGTGCCGCGGCAAACCAAAACTGAACAAGGATGATGTTATGGATAACTCGACTGTGTTTCCCTGCGCGGAAAAAAGCGCTGAATTCTTCAGCAACCTGGAAGTACCGGATCTTCAGCATTCGCCGCTGTCCATGCGCGGGCTGCTGGCCAGTGAAGGGCTCGATGACGAAACGGGCGAAGTGGCACTGATGACCAGCGAAGGCCCGACGATTCTGACCTTTGCCGACAAGCTGTCGGCGGACAAGCGCCAGATGGCCAAGGACGCCACCCTGTTCGCCGAGATGGTGGCCAACACCTCGGGCAGTATCCAGGAGCAGCCCCTGCAATGGCTGGCAGCCTACCGGGAGGCCATGCTGCACGCCGGCTGGTTCATGACCAGTTCGGACCGTCAGAGCTACAACACCAGCAAGCGCGACATCACCATGGACAGCGTTGTATTGGAAATCGTCGCCTCGGTGGCCGGTGGCAACGCAGCCGCCATGATCCCGCTGGTTTCCAGGGCCCTCGACAAGCTCAAGGGCGACGAGGACATGATCACCCTGTTCAACAACAACAGCACCGGCGCGAGCAAGGACAGCTGCCGCATTCTGCCGTGCCTTGAAACGGATAACGGCGAAGCCGTGACACTGTTCATCGGGCTTGAATACAACAAGCGTACCGACAAGGGCGGCGCACTGTTCTGGAAGTGGGACAACGAAACCATGGACATCACTCAGGTGGCCACCATGGTCAACTGGAACGAACGTGTCTATCAGCGCAACAAAGACGACATCCACGACTACATGGGTATTTCCTCGGATAACTTCTTCAGGAAAATCAAGAAGAAGTAATTCTACCGGCACCGGTGTCAAGGCGCCGGTGCCGCTATCCTCAAGGAGTCGAGGCATGGCAATGCAGTACGAGACATGGGTCAATGGTGCGCAGCTGATTTCATTTCCCGGCGGGTTGAGCGCACCGGACAGGGATGATGTATTGAACTCCCACTTGCTGGCGCAGGTGTCGGCCAACCAGGACGGCCTGGTCACCGCCAACCCCCGGGCCTGGTTCAAGCGCAATGTGGACGGCCTGGGCCAGCTCATGTGGAGCACCCAGACCGTGCAGTCCGATGTGTCCAGGTTCGCCGGCCTGGATGACCTGAGCATCGTCGCGCTGGTGACCAGGCACCTGAAGAAGAAGTTGCCTGCGGCCATCGTGCGGCAGATGACCGGCATGCTGGAGCAGATTTGCGAACTGGCCTACGAGCACCCGGCGCGCCAGCTGTTTCGTGCCCAGGTGCTCGCGCACAGCCAGGCCAGCCAGCGCACGGCGATCAACTTCCAGCTCAGTGCGTGTACTGCGCCAGACCAGGTGTTCAGCCTGTTTGTGAGCCTGGCGCTGGTGGTGCCGCTTCAGCAGGACTTTCTGCACCAGACGTTCTGCGGGGTCGACAGCCCGGGCGACGCGCTGTTCTTCTACAGCCACAAGCAGTTGTCGGTTGCGCGCTATGCGCGACTGCGCGACATGACGGTGGCAGCCCTGGAGGACGATGCCGTTGTGCTCAGGCGGGTGGTGCCGCAGGCCAAGGCCAAGGCCGACTGCTCGCTGCAAGGGGGCATCCATGACCTCCACTGAACGTTCGCAGGTGATCGGCGACAACCGGGTGTCGTTCGGTGAGGGCATGGACCCTGCCGACATGCAGGACATGATGGACCTGATGGTGTACGCCGAGATGTACGCCAGCAAAGCGGTTGGTCAGCATGCCTCGCCGCAGGCCTGGAATGAGTTCCACCATGCCTGCCTGCTGCGGCATGGTTGCCGCCTGATCAGCTTTCTGTCGTCGGTGTCCACGGCTGCCCACGACCTGGCGCAGGTGCGTGCCTTCGAGGTCACGGTGGTACAGCGGGACGCCGAGGTGCTGTTTCACCAGGTGATCAGCCAGTCGCTGCGCGACCTCGACCTGGAGACCAAGGCCCGGCGCCACTTCGAGTCTTCGGCCATGCCCAGGCGCGACGTGGAGAAGGCCATGCACTGCAAGGTCACGCCCTGTTTCACCGATCGACGCAACCAGCCCATGCTGTGTTTCTGCGGGCTGGTGATGCGCTTTGAAGTGGACGTCGAACACGGCTTTCTGACCGATACCTACCGGCGCTACGTGACCCTGACGCCCCATGGTGGCTGCTACCTGTTCGATCGCCAGGCGTACGCGAGCCATCGCACGTTCGTACTGGCCCAGACCCGGGCACTCTCGGAAGGTTTCTTCCAGGACCGGTAGGGGCTAGAGCACCAGGTAGCCCTTGATCCCGGTGAAGATGATCTGCGCCGCCAGGGCGCACACGAACAGGCCCATCAGCCGGCTGACGATCTGCAGGCCCTGGTCGCCAAGCAGCCGTTCGATGCGGTGCGACAGAAACAGCACCAGGCCAACGGTGAAGCTGGCCAGGGCGATACTCACGATGGCCAGCAGCTTGTCGTCCCAGTGCGGCTGGCTGACGCCCATCACCAGCAGCGCACCGATGGTGCCGGGGCCGACGGTCAGCGGGATGGTCAACGGCACGATGGTCACGTCCTGCTGCACGTTGTCGGTGTTGACCGCCGACTTGCCCTGGGCCATGCCCAGCGCCGAGATGAACAGCACGCTGCCGGCGCCGATGCGAAACGCGTCGGGGGTGATGCCGAAGATGCCGAAGATTGCCCGCCCGAACAGGTACAGCAGCACGCTGGCGATCAGTACCGCCAGCGCCACGCGCCAGGCCAGCTGCTTGCGCTCCTTGCTGGAGTGGCCGCGGGTCAGGCTGATGAAGCAGGACAGGACGAAGAACGGGCTGTAGAGCACGAGCATCTTCAGGTAGACGCTGAACAACTCATGGAGCATGGCGTGGGCTCGCGGCAAAGGGGGCGTTGGGCAAGTGTATCAGTGGGGGACGGGCGCGTTGTCGGGCTGCTCGTGGGGCTTGCGGTGGGCCACCCAGTATTCGATCAGTTCGCGCAGTTGCGACAGCTCCACCGGCTTGGCCATGTGCCCGTCCATGCCGGCCTGGCGTGCGCGCTCCTTGTGCTCGGCCAGGATGTGCGCGGTCAGCGCCACCACCGGCGTGCGCGGGCGCAGGCTGACCGCCTCCCAGGCGCGCAGCTGCTGGGTGGCCGAGAAGCCGTCCAGCACCGGCATCTCGCAGTCCATCAGCACCAGGTCGTAGCGCTGCGCCTTCATGGCCTGCAGGGCTTCCTCGCCGTTGCTGGCGGTGTCGGGCTCCAGGTTGAGCTTGCCGAGCATGCCGCGGATCACCTTGGTGGAGATGTTGTTGTCTTCGGCCACCAGGATGCGGAAGTCGGCGGGCACGTCCAGCGGGGTGGCCAGGCTGGGCGGCTGCATGCCGAGCATCTGGCCCTTGCTGCGCTGGGCCAGTTCTTCGGCCAGGGTGGTCTTGAGGGTGTAGCCGGCCACGGGCTTGGCCAGGATGCGCTTGACCCCGGCGTTGCGGGCGATGACCTTGCTCGGCGCATTGGTGATGCCGGTGAGCATGATGATCAGGATGTCGTGGTTCAGGCTCGGATCTTCCTTGATCTTGGCGGCCAGTTGCATGCCGGTCATGCCGGGCATGTTCTGGTCGAGCAGCACGGCATCGAAGTAGTCGCGCAGGTGCGCCTTGGTGCGCAGCAGGGCCAGGGCTTCCTTGCCCGAGGGCACGGCGCTCACGTTCATGCCCCAGGCGCTGCACTGCTGCACCAGCACCTTGCGGCAGGTGTCGTTGTCGTCCACCACCAGCACCCGGGCATCGCGCAGCGGGCCGTCGAGGTCGGCGGCGGGCTGTTCGAGGCGCTGCGGGTCCAGCGGCAGGGTCATCCACAGGGTGTTGCCCTGGTTGTGGCTGGTCTTGATGCCGAACTCGCCCTGCATCAGGGCGATCAGTTGCTTGGCGATCACCAGGCCCAGCAGGCCACCGAGCTTGTTGCTCGACAGCACGTGCTCGCTGTGCAACTCGGCCTGCAGCAGTGCCTCGCGCTCGCTGGGCGGGATCGGTTCGCCGCTGTCCTGCACGGCCAGGCGCAGGCGCGGGCTGCTGCCGCGCTGGTCCAGTGCCACCACCAGCAGGATCTCGCCCTGCTCGGTCTTTTTCAGGGCGTTTTCCAGCAGGCTCAGCAGGGCCTGGCGCAGGCGCGTGGGGTCACCGCTGATGACCCGCGGCACCTGCGGCTGGGTGAAGCTGATCAGTTCGATGTTCTGCTGTTCGGCCTTGGCCCTGAAGATGCTCAGGCAGTCCTCGATCAGGGCGTTGAGGTCGAACTGCACGTCATCCAGCTCGATCTGGCCGGACTCCAGCTTGGAGATGTCGAGGATCTCGTTGATCAGGGTCAGCAGCTCGTTGCCGGCACTGTGGATGGTCTGCACATAGTCGCGCTGCTTGACCGACAGCGGGGTGCCCAGCAGCAGTTCGGTCATGCCCAGCACACCGTTCATCGGGGTGCGGATCTCGTGGCTGATGCGTGCCAGAAACTCTGCCTTGGCGTTGATTTCGGCGGTGCTGGCGGCCAGCTCGCGGCTGGCGCTGAAGCGCGCCTCGCTGATGCTGCGCAGGCGCTCGCCCAGGGCCATGTTAAGCAGAAGGCCGGTGAAGGCGGTGAACCCCAGCAGGATGAACAGCAGCCATTCGGTGGGGGTGCGGGTAAGGCCCAGCAGCGCCGGCAGCACCACCAGGCAGCCCAGGTTGAACACCAGCATGGCCAGGCTGAACAGGCGCGCCGGGGCGAAGCCGCGCACCCAGTGGCAAACGGCCGTGATCAGCATGCTCAGGCTGGCCAGGGCCACCAGCGCGTAGGTGGCCAGGTTCAACGGCAAGGTGTCGACGAACAGCAGCAACAGGCCGCCGATGGCGATCAGCAGGATCTCGCCTTGCAGCAGGCGGGCCAGGCGCGGCTGCTGCAGGGGGGCGAAGAAGCGCAGGGTGAAGGCCAGCCCGCAGAGGCTGGCGAGCAGGGCAGTGAGGTAGGCGGCCGGGGTCTGCGAGGTCTGCCAGAGGTTCCACGGCCCGCTCAGGTTGAGCAGGATCAGCGCGCTGAGCAGCATCAGGCTGTGGTAGCCGGCCAGCCACAGGCTGCTGGTGGAGCGCGAATAGCCGAAGCGCACCAGGTTGTGCAGGATCAGCATGCCCATGCAGCCGAACAGCAACCCGAACAGCAGTGGCTGGCGCTGGTCGGCGGCGGCGCTCACGGCGGGCATCAGGCTGATGCCGGGCCGCAGCTGGTGCTCGGAGACCAGCCGCAGGTAGAGGTCCTGGGCCTGGTCGCTGCTCGGCACCGCCAGCAGGTGATCGTTGGTGGTCAGGCTCACCGGGCCGTTGGTGTCCGGGCGGCCGTTGTGGGACTGCTCGATCAGCCGGGCGCCGTCGACCACATACAGGTTCAGGTGCGACAGGTCCGGGGCGAACAGGCGCAGTACCTGTTCGGGCTGGTGTGGGGGCAGGTGGTAATGCAGCCAGAGCGCCTGCTGGGGCTCGGCGGCATCGAGCTGGTTGAGCTCGATGGGACTGAACTGGTTACGGTAACGCTCGGAACGGATGTCGCTCAGTTGCAGGTTGGCCTGATCGTCGAGCAATACCGACCACCCACTGCCCGAATCGGCCGTGGCCGGGAACAGGCAGAGCAGAGTCAGCAGGCTGACGGTGAGTCCAATGGCAATCCTGAGCCAACGCACGAGATATCCCTTCCTAGCCAAATGCCGGTTTGCAACTATGCGCGGCGTGCCAAGCCGAAGGCAAGGCCCCTTTGGAGCCTTGCCGTGTCAGCTTACTCCTGGTGCTCGCCACGTTCACGGGCGATGGCGCGGTAGCCGATGTCGGTGCGGTAGAAACTGCCGTCCCACTCGATTTCGGCGGCCAGGCGGTAGGCCTGCTGCTGCGCGGCTTCGACGGTCTCACCCAGGGCAGTGGCACACAGTACGCGACCACCGCTGGTGACCACCTGGCCGTCCTTGAGGGCGGTACCGGCATGGAACACCTTGCCGGTGAGCTTGGCTGCGGCGTCCAGGCCGCTGATCGGTGCGCCCTTGGCGTAGTCGCCCGGGTAGCCGCCGGCGGCCAGTACAACGCCCAGGCTCGGCTGCGGGTTCCACTGCGCTTCGACCTTGTTCAGGGCCTTGGCGAACGCCGCTTCGATCAGCAGCACCAGGCTCGATTCCAGGCGCAGCATCACCGGCTGGGTTTCCGGGTCGCCGAAGCGGCAGTTGAACTCGATGACCTTGGGGTTGCCGGCCTTGTCGATCATCAGCCCGGCATACAGGAAGCCGGTGTACACGTTGCCTTCGGCTGCCATGCCGTTGACGGTCGGCCAGATCACCTGGTCCATCACGCGCTGGTGGACCTCGGCGGTGACCACCGGGGCTGGCGAGTAGGCGCCCATACCGCCGGTGTTGGGGCCGGTGTCGGCGTTGCCGACGCGCTTGTGGTCCTGGCTGGTGGCCATCGGCAGCACGTTCTGCCCGTCGACCATGACGATGAAGCTGGCTTCCTCGCCGTCGAGGAACTCTTCGATGACCACGCGCGAACCGGCGTCGCCGAAGGCATTGCCGGCGAGCATGTCGCGTACCGCGTCCTCGGCTTCAGCCAGGGTCATGGCGACGATCACGCCCTTGCCCGCGGCCAGGCCGTCGGCCTTGATCACGATCGGTGCGCCTTTTTCGCGCAGGTAGGCCAGGGCCGGCTCCACTTCGGTGAAGTTCTGGTAGTCGGCGGTCGGGATCTTGTGACGGGCCAGAAAGTCCTTGGTGAAGGCCTTGGAGCCTTCCAGCTGCGCCGCGCCCTTGGTGGGGCCGAAGCAGTCCAGGCCGCGGCTGCGGAACAGGTCGACCACGCCGGCCACCAACGGGCCCTCGGGGCCGACGATGGTCAGGGCGACGTTCTTCTCGGCGAAGTCGGCCAGTTGGTCCAGGGCGGTGACGTCGATGTCGACGTTCTTGCACTTGGCTTCGGTGGCGGTGCCGGCGTTGCCGGGGGCGACGAAGACAGTCTCGACGCGAGGGTCCTGGGCAACTTTCCAGGCAAGGGCGTGTTCGCGGCCGCCGCTACCGATGATCAAAACGTTCATGTCAAAACCTCGATGACGCTAATTCGGATGAGTGCTGTTCTGTGCAGGTCATTGCAAGAGCGAGGTCCTGTGGGAGCGGGCTTGACCCGCGATGGGGGCCACGCGATCAGGAAGTACCGCGTCGCTCGCATCGCGGGTCAAGCCCGCTCCCACAGGGATATGTCTGCACCTTTTCTGTTGGTCAGTGACGGAAGTGGCGCATGCCGGTGAAGACCATGGCAATGCCGGCTTCGTCGGCCGCGGCAATCACCTCGGCATCACGCATCGAACCGCCCGGCTGGATCACCGCAGTGATACCCACCTTGGCCGCATTGTCGATACCGTCGCGGAACGGGAAGAACGCATCCGAGGCCATGACCGCACCCTGTACCTGCAGGCCGGCATGCTCGGCCTTGATCGCGGCAATGCGCGCCGAGTTCACGCGGCTCATCTGGCCGGCGCCGACACCGATGGTCTGGCGGTTCTTGGCGTAGACGATGGCGTTGGACTTGACGTACTTGGCCACTTTCCAGGCGAAGATCAGGTCGTGGATTTCCTGCTCGGTCGGCGCACGCTTGGTCACCACCTTCAGGTCGCCCTCGGTGATCATGCCGATGTCGCGGCTCTGTACCAGCAGGCCGCCGGTGACGCGCTTGTAGTCCCAGGCAGCGGCACGCTCGGCCGACCACTGGCCGCACGCCAGCAGGCGCACGTTGGCCTTGGCGGCCACCACGGCGCGGGCTTCTTCGCTCACGCTCGGGGCGATGATCACTTCGACGAACTGACGCTCGACGATGGCCTTGGCGGTTTCGGCATCCAGCTCGCGGTTGAACGCGATGATGCCGCCGAAGGCTGATTCGGTATCGGTGGCGTAGGCCAGCTCGTAGGCCTGGCGGATGCCGCCCTCGGCGTCCGGGCTGACGGCCACGCCGCACGGGTTGGCGTGCTTGACGATCACGCAGGCCGGCTTGACGAAGCTCTTGACGCATTCCAGCGCGGCGTCGGTGTCGGCCACGTTGTTGTACGACAGCTCCTTGCCCTGCAGCTGGGTGGCGGTGGCGATGCCGGCCTCGCTCGGCTTGGCCTCGACGTAGAACGCCGCGCTCTGGTGCGGGTTCTCGCCGTAGCGCATTTCCTGGGCCTTGATGAACTGGCTGTTGAAGGTGCGCGGGAACTGGCTGCGGTCTTCGGTGCTCAGGGTGTCGGCCGACTGGTTCACGGTGCCCATGTAGTTGGCGATCATGCCGTCGTAGGCGGCGGTGTGCTCGAACGCCTTGAGCATCAGGTCGAAGCGCTGGGCGTAGGTCAGGCCACCGGCCTTGAGGCTCTCGAGTACCTGGCCGTAGTCGCTGGCGTTGACCACGATGGCCACGTCCTTGTGGTTCTTGGCCGCCGAGCGAACCATGGTCGGGCCGCCGATGTCGATGTTCTCGATGGCGGTCGGCAGGTCGCAGCCCGGCTTGGAGATGGTGGCTTCGAAGGGGTACAGGTTGACGGCGACCAGGTCGATCGGCTTGATCCCGTGCTCGGCCATGATGGCGTCATCGGTACCGCGACGGCCGAGGATGCCACCGTGGATCTTGGGGTGCAGGGTCTTGACCCGGCCGTCCATCATTTCGGCAAAGCCGGTGTAGTCGGCAACTTCCACCGCGGCGACGCCATTGTCCTGGAGCAACTTGAAGGTGCCACCGGTGGACAGGATCTCGACGCCGAGCTGTTGCAGCTCACGGGCGAATTCGAGGATTCCGGTCTTGTCGGAAACGCTGATCAAGGCGCGGCGGATCGGCAGGCGGGTAGTCTGGTCGGTCATTTCAGATTCCATAACGCGGTGGAGTCAGCAAAAAAGGCGACCTCATCGAATGGGAGCCGCCTTTTCTGGTGTGGATTCGTTGTTACAGCAGATCGTACTGCTTGAGCTTCTTGCGCAAGGTGCCCCGGTTGAGCCCCAGCAGCTCGCTGGCCTTGGTCTGGTTGCCCTTGACGTAGTTCATCACGCTTTCGAGCAAGGGTGCCTCGACTTCAGAGAGCACCAGGTTGTACACGTCCGTGACAGCAGCGCCCTCGAGGTGCGCAAAGTAGTTGTGCAGCGCCTTCTCCACGCTCCCGCGAAGGGTCTGGCCCTCTTCGCTCGGGGTGTTCAGGTGCTGTTTCAGGTTGACGTTGTCGCTCACGGGCGTTGTTCCACTCACTAAAGTCTCGGTCATCATCGTCATGCGGCCACCCCTTGTCCGTCCTCTGTCTCAAGGCTCTGTTCACGTTCGCGGAAAAACTCGCGAACGTCGGCGCACTGCGCGTGTGTTTCTTCCAAACCATTGAAGCGGGCGCGAAACTCCCTGGCGCCCGGTAACGTTGCCAGGTACCAGCCCACATGCTTGCGGGCGATACGCACACCCATCACATCGCCATAGAAGGCGTGCAGCGCGGCCAGGTGCTCCAGCAGAATTCGTTCCACTTCAGCCAACTGCGGTGCCGGCAACAGCTCGCCGGTGCGCAGGTAGTGCTCGACCTCGCGAAAGATCCACGGCCGCCCCTGGGCGGCGCGGCCGATCAGCAGGCCGTCGGCGCCGGTGGCGTCGAGCACCTGTCGGGCCTTTTGCGGCGACGTGATGTCGCCATTGGCAAATACCGGTATCGACACCGCCTGCTTGATGGCGGCGATGGTGTCGTACTCGGCGTCGCCGGTGTACAGGTCGGCACGGGTGCGGCCATGTACGGCCAGTGCCTGAATGCCTGCCTGCTCGGCGATCTTCGCCACGGTCAGGCCATTCTTGTTGTCCCGGTCCCAGCCGGTGCGGATCTTGAGGGTAACGGGTACGTCCACGGCGGCGACCACCGCCTGGAGGATCTCGTTGACCAGCACTTCATCCTTCAATAAAGCAGAGCCTGCAGCTTTGTTGCAGACTTTTTTTGCCGGGCAGCCCATGTTGATATCGATGATCTGCGCGCCGGCCTCGACATTGGCCCGGGCTGCGGCCGCGAGCATCTGCGCGTCACCGCCGGCGATCTGCACCGAGCGGGGCTCGGGATCGCCATCGTGAATCATGCGCAGGCGCGACTTGCGGCTGTTCCACAGGCTCATGTCGCTGCTGACCATTTCGGACACCACCAGGCCTGCGCCCATTCGTCGGCACAGCTGACGAAAAGGCTGGTCCGTGACCCCGGCCATCGGGGCAAGGATCAGGGCGTTCTGCAGTGTGTATGGGCCGATGCGTACCGCCGACATAGGAGTTCCCTGTTGTGGGGGCCGATCTTAGAGTTCGAAAAAGGGTGGGCATGATACCCGCTCTCGGTGACCGGATAAAGGTCGATCTGGATAAAATATGAACAGTTTGAGCGGCAAGCGACAAGCTTCAAGCCCCAGCCAAAAGCAGGAGTGGCGTGATACCGCGCTTTTCTCTTGCCGCCTGAAGCTTGCCGCTGGTCGCTGGGTTTACTCCGGCGAGCGGAAGCTCAGGCTGTAGTTGACCGCCTTCGGGCCCGGATCGAGGATGTCCAGGGCGATGTGGATCGGGGTCTGGCTGGGCATTTCGGCCTTGCCGGCCAGCTCGCCGCTCAGGTACTCGCCGGGCTTGAAGCGACGGCTGGCGATCAGTTGGCCGTTGAGGTCGGCAAACCGCAGCTCCAGCAGCGGGAATGGCTGCGAGAAGGGCGCACGATTGTAGATGATCGCGTCCACGATCAACGCGCCGGCAAAGTCCGGGTGGCTGCGGACCACCAGGTTGCTGCTCTTGATGCGGGCGATGTCGACCTTGGAAGGCACTTCGCAGCCCAGTTGCGGGCACAGCTGCTGGAACCAGGGGCGGTACTGGTCCTGGCGGGCCAGTTCGTCGAAGTGATAGGCAATGTACTGGCCAGCCAGTGCCGCGCCAGCCAACAGAGTCAGCAACGCCCACAGCAGGCGCCGGCCCCAGTGGCTGCGCGGCTTCTGCCAGTCGAGCTGCAGCGGGTCGTCGACGATGTCGACCAGCGCCGGCTTGCGCGGCGAGCGTGCGGCCATCGGGCCAAGGTCGGGTTCGTGGCGGGTATTCGGGGCGTCGTCGAGCGCCGGGTCCGGCGCGTCGGGCTCATCGCCCGGGTCGCGTGCCGACAGGTGCTCGGCCACCACGTCGGGGTCGTGGAGGGGCTGCTCGCGCAGCGGGGGCTCGTCATCCAGGCCGTCCAGGTCCAGCGACAGCGAGGGTTCGGTGCGCTCGCCCGGCAGCGCCACGACAGCCGGGACGGGTTCGTCGACCAGCGGCGGCTGCGGCGTTGCCTGGGTTTCGCGTTCGTCGGCGGGGCTGCTGAACAGGCTGTCGGTGTACGAGGTGTCGTCCGGGCCGTCGCGCTGGGCGCTGAGGCTGTCCTCGCGGCGTGGCGCCAGGTCGAAGTCTTCGGCCTGGCTGCGCTTGAACTCGCTGATCGGCTGGATTTCGCGTTGCTCCAGGCGGGCGAGTTCCTGGTCGAGGTCCAGTTGGTCGAGGTCGACGTCCAGCGCGCTGGCCGTCCATTCGCGCTGGCTGATCGGCGCGGCGGCCGGCGGCGCTGGCTGCGGTGCATGTTCGGGTTCGGCCACCGGCGCAGGCAACGGCATTGCCGGCGGCAGCGCGGGGGCCACCTGCAGCGCCTGTTGCGCTGCACTCTGCTCCAGCAGCTGCTTGGCGGCGTTGAATACCTGCAGGCAATTGCCGCAGCGCACTACCCCGCGGGCCACACTCAATTGAGTGTGGCTGACGCGAAAGCTGGTCTGGCAATGCGGGCACTGGGTGACGAAACTGTCGGTCATGCGGCGGTCCGGGTTGTGCAGAGTTGTAGTCTAGGCGCAGTTAGCGCCGGCGACCACTGATGCGTACCCAGCCATCGCGCACGGCGATCGGGTCCAGGTCGAAGTCCTTGGCGTAGGCGGCGGCCACTTCATCGCCCTGTTCGGCGAGGATGCCCGACAGCGCCAGCAGGCCGCCGGGGCGTACCAGGCCGGACAGCTGCGGGGCCAGCGAGACCAGCGGGCCGGCGAGGATGTTGGCTACCAGCACGTCGGCCTGCATGGCCGGCATGTCCTGGGGCAGGTACAGGTCGAACAGCGCGTCGGCGATGCCGTTGCGCCCGGCATTGTCGCGCGAGGCCTCGATGGCCTGCACGTCGATGTCGGTGCCCACCGCCTTGCGTGCGCCCAGCAGCAGCGCGGCGATGGCGAGGATGCCCGAGCCGCAGCCGAAGTCGAGTACTTCAGTGCCGTTCAGGTCCTGGCCGTCGAGCCATTCCAGGCACAGGGCGGTGGTCGGGTGGGTGCCCGTGCCGAACGCCAGGCCCGGGTCGAGCAGCAGGTTGACGGCGTCCGGCTCGGGGGCGGCGTGCCAGCTGGGCACGATCCACAGGCGCTGGCCGAAGCGCATGGGCTGGAAGTTGTCCATCCAGCTGCGTTCCCAGTCCTGGTCTTCGATCACTTCGGCCTGGTGCTCGGGCAGGGCGGCCCCGGTCAGCAGTTGCAGGTGGGCAAACACTGCCTCGGGTTCGGCGTCGGCTTCGAACAGGGCCAGCAGGTGGGTGTGCGACCACAGCGGGGTGGTGTTGAGGTCCGGTTCGAAGATCGGCTGGTCTTCGGCGTCCATGAAGGTGACGGAGACGGCGCCGACTTCGAGCAGGGCATCTTCGTAGGTTTCGGCTTGTTCCGGGCTGATGGCCAGACGTACTTGCAGCCAGGGCATGGCGGGCACCTTTGGGTAATTCGTGGAGGGCAGCCGCTGGGGACTGCGCGAAGCGCGCCAGTTTACTTGAGTGCGAGGGGTTTGTATCGGGGGCGCTGCAGTGTCTGTACTGGCGTGATCGCGGGTCAAGCCCGCTCCCACAGAGACGGCAGTGATCCCTGTGGGAGCGGGCTTGACCCGCGATCGGGCTGCAGAGCAGCCCTCGAGACACAAACCGGTGCTGGTCAGTGCCCGCGCAAAAACGCCAGCAGCCGCGCATTGACCTGCTCGGCCGCTTCCAACTGCACCATGTGCCCCTGGCCCGGCAGTATCGCCACCTCGGCTGGCAGGCCGTCCACATGGGTGGCCGGGATGATCGCGTCATCGCTGCCCCACAGCACCAGCGTCGGCTGCTGCGCCACCACCGGGCGCAGATCGTGACGTTGCACGCCGTCGCTGGCCAGTGCGTCGGCCAGTTGTCGCAGGGCCTCGTCCACCCCCTCCAGGCGCTTGAACCTGAGCATGTCCTCGAGCATCTGCCGGGTCACCAGCCCGGGGTCGGAGAACAGCTGCGTCATCTGCGGCTTCAGGGCGTTGCGGTTGGCCGCCGCAACGATGCCCTGCAGGTAGCCGCCATTGATCTCGCGCCCCAGCCCGGCGCTGGCGATCAGGCTCAGCGACTGCACCCGCGCAGGTGCCAGCCGCGCCAGGTTCAAGGCCACCGCACCACCCATGGAGTGCCCGGCCAGGTGCACGCGCCCCAGGTCCAGGTGATCGAGCAGGGCCAGCACGCTCTGGCTCAGCTCATCCAGGTCGCCGCGTTGCAGGTGCTTGCCCGACTCGCCATGCCCGGGCAGGTCGAGGGCGATCACCCGGCGCTCGGCGGCCAGCGCCGGGTGGTTGAACATCCAGTTGTTCAGGTCGCCGCAGAAGCCGTGGATCAACACCAGCGGCGTACCGCCTTCGCCGAGGTCGAAGTAGCGCACCCGGTGCCCGTCCAGCTCGACTTTCTGCGGCGCCGGGCCGCTGTCCTGCTCGGCGCTGTCACCGGGCACGAACTCGGCCTGAAAGCGCTGCACCACCGCATCGATCTGCGCGTCGCTGGCCTCGCCCTCGACCACCACGGCCAGCAGCGCCCCCACTGCCAGGGTCTCGTCGGGCCTGGCGATCTGACGGCGCAGCACGCCGCTGAACGGGGCCTCGACGCTGCTGGAGATCTTGTCGGTCTCCACGTCCAGCACCTCGTCGCCCTTGCTGATGTGCTCGCCTTCCTGCTTGAGCCAGGTGTCGATGCGCCCCTCGGTCATCGACAGGCCCCACTTGGGCATGGTCAGGGTATGGATCTGGCTCATGCCGCGTTCCTCTCTTTCATCACTGTGTGCACGGCAGCCTCGATCTTGGCGGCGGTGGGGATGTAGAGGTCTTCCAGCGCGTCGGAGAACGGCACCGGGGTGTGCGGCGCAGTGACCATCTCGATCGGGCCCTTGAGTGCGCCGAAGGCTTTCTGCGCCACCAGCGCACTGATGTCGGTGGCCATCGAGCAGCGCGGGTTGGCTTCGTCGATCACCACCAGGCGGCCGGTCTTTTCCACGCTTTCGAGAATGCTGTCTTCATCCATCGGGCTGGTGGTGCGCAGGTCGAGCACCTCGCAGTCGATGCCCTGGCGCGCCAGGTTGGCCGCCGCCTCCATGGCCAGGTGGACCATGCGCCCGTAGGTCACCAGGGTGATGTCGTCGCCGTCACGCAAGAAGTTGGCCTCGCCGAACGGCACGGTGTAGACCTCTTCCGGCACTTCGCCCTGCAGGCTGTAGAGCAGCTTGTGCTCGCAGAAGATCACCGGGTCGTTGTCGCGGATCGCTTGGATCAGCAGGCCCTTGGCGTCATACGGCGACGACGGGCACACCACCTTCAGGCCCGGGATGTGGGTCCACAGCGAGGTGAGCATCTGCGAGTGCTGGGCGGCGGCGCGCAGGCCGGCGCCGACCATGGTGCGCATCACCAGCGGGGTGACCGCCTTGCCGCCGTACATGTAGCGAAACTTGGCTGCCTGGTTGAGGATCTGGTCCAGGCAGCAGCCGGCAAAGTCGACGAACATCAGTTCGCACACCGGGCGCAGGCCCTGGGTGGCGGCGCCGACCGCTGCGCCCACATAGCCGATTTCCGATAGCGGCGCGTCCAGCACGCGGCCGGGGAACTGCCCGTAAAGGCCCTTGGTGACGCCGAGCACACCGCCCCAGGCGTCATTCTCGCCCGGTGCACCGGCACCGCCGGCGACGTCCTCGCCAATGATGAACACCGTGGGGTCGCGGCGCATTTCCTGGGCCAGGGCTTCGTTGATGGCCTGCTGGTAGCTGATTTTTCTCGCCATGATGATTCTCCGATTGTTCTTGTTGTAAGGGCAGCGTGCTCAGGGGTAGGCGACGTACACGTCGCTGAGCAGGTCGGCAGGCTGGGGCTTGGGGTCGGACTTGGCGCGGCGCACGGCGTCTTCGATCAGGTCCTCGACCTGGGCATCCACTAGGTCCAGCTGGGCGTCGCCGAGCAGCCCGGCGCGGGTGGTGCGCTGGCGGAACTGCATCAGGCAGTCGCGGGTTTCGCGCAGGTTCTTCACCTCGTCCGGGGCGCGGTAGGTTTGCGCGTCGCCTTCGAAGTGGCCGTAGTAGCGGGTCAGCTTGACCTCCACCAGCGACGGGCCCTGGCCGCTGCGGGCACGCTCGATGGCGGCGCCGGCCGCCTCGTGCACGGCAAAGAAGTCGTAGCCGTCGATGGTCACCCCGGGCATGCCGAAGCCGGCGGCGCGGTCGGCGATGTGGTCGCACGCCACCGACCAGTTGGAGGCGGTGGCCTCGGCGTAGCCGTTGTTCTCGGCCACGAAGATGCACGGCAGGTTCATGATCGCGGCCAGGTTCATGGCCTCGAACACCGCACCCTCGTTGGAGCCGCCGTCGCCGAAGAACACCACGGCCACGTCATCGGTGCCCTTGAGCTTGGCCGCCAGGGCAGCGCCGGCCACCAGGGGCGCGCCGGCGCCGACGATGCCGTTGGCGCCGAGCATGCCCTTTTCCAGGTCGGCGATATGCATCGAGCCGCCCTTGCCGCCGCACACGCCGGTCTTCTTGCCGTAGATCTCGGCCATCATGCCGTGCACGTCCACGCCCTTGGCGATGCAGTGGCCGTGGCCGCGGTGGTTGGAGGCGATGCAGTCGCTGTCGCGCAGGTGCGCCATGACCCCGGCGGCCGACGCCTCTTCGCCGGCATACAGGTGCACGAAGCCTGGGATCTCGCCGGTGGCGAACTCGATGTGCAGGCGCTCTTCGAAGGCGCGGATGGTGCGCATGACCCGGTAGGCATGCAGGAGTTGCTCGGTGTTCAGGTGAGTGGACATCTTGTTGTTCTCCAGGGTTGTCTCAGCACTGAGGGTGCGCAGGGTGTTGCGGGTGTTCGCGGCCTACCGCCAGCAGGCGATGGCGGGCGGCGAAGGCCAGTACGGCCTCCACGTCGATGCTCAGGGGGCCGTGGGCGTCGAGGGTGACGGTGGGGCGGTCGTGCTCGCTGAACTCGATCTCGCGCTCGCCGTCCAGCGCCAGGGTGCCGCTGGACAGGCTCAGGGAGTAGGCGACGCCCGGTGCCAGCGGGCCGGCGGCCGTGATGCCGCAGCCTTGCACCAGGCCGGGGGCCAGCGGCGCCAGCAGCGCCTGTTCGGCCTGGCCGTTAAGACGCACCCAGGCCCCTTCGGCGGCGTGGCGCGACACCGGGCACCACAGCCCGCACAGCGCCGAGAGGCCGATGGCGTGGGGTTCGGCGAAGGTGGCGAAGACTTCGGCAAGGTCTTCGGCGCGGCTCAGGGCGCGGGCGCCGATGAAGCGCTGCGGCGACACCGCGACTTCCACCAGCGCCCATTCGCACAGCTCCCGCGCCGGGTCGCGCACCAGCAGGCGCTTGTTGCGGCGCAGGCCCACCTGGGCCGGGATGCGCCCGGCGGCGAACAGCCCGCCGGCCAGCCCGGCGCTGGTGGCCTCGCGCAATTCGGGGAAGGCGTTGTTGGTACCGGTGGAAAGGGTCAGCAGCGGAATGTCGCCGACCTCGGCGGCCACCGCCTTGTGGGTGCCGTCGCCGCCGAGCACGGCGATCAGTGCGACCCCGCGGGCGAGCATCTGGCGCGCGGCCAGGCGGGTGTCCTCCACGGTCTGGCGCAGCGGCATGTCGAGGATGTCCAGTTGCGGCCAGCGCTGGCCGGCGGCCTGTGGGCCGTTGCTGGCCTTGAGCACGGCGGCGGCGATGCCGGTCATGTCCGGCGGCAGCAGCACGCGCTGGATGCCGGTGGCGGCGAAGGCGGCCAGCAAGCGTTGCACGGCCGAGGCCTTGTCGGTGCTGGAGTACAGGCCGGCGCTGGCGGTAAGCCTGCGCAGGTCGCGGCCCGAGGCCGGGTTGACGATGATGCCCACGGTGGGGGCGGGATGGCTCATGGCGCACCTCTGGTTCTTGTGTACCAGGGTTGGAGCAAGGGTGGTGCCAGGTTGGGTGAAAGGCTTGACCCAGAGCCTTTGCGCAGCATTGCAGGGGCGTACTCGCGGGGCGTCGGCAAGACGCTGCGTTGCAGTGCGGGCAGCGCCGCGGCGAGACGCCGAGACGCTGCGTCTCACGGCGCCGCTTGCCCAGGCGGTGCTTGTCGGGGCCTGGCAAACGGCGCTTAATGGGCCGCATAACGACAAGAACACGAGAACCGGAGGCCCCATGCTTGCCGCGAACTCCAGAGCCCACGTCGACTGTGTCAGCCGTGTGCTCAAGAATGCCGACCGCCAGCCCCAGGCGCCGGTACCGCCGTTGATCCTCGACTCCTGGCGCCGCTCGATGGAGCAGCACCGCCTCGACCCTTCCTCGCAGCAAGGGCCGCGCATCCTGTCGCAAACCCTGCTCAACGAATGCCGCGAACGCGCCGAGCTGTTCATGCGCATTGCCAGCGATGCGGTGGCGCGCCTGCACGAGCGGGTGCGCGGTGCCGACTACTGCGTGCTGCTGACCGACGCGCAGGGTCGCACCATCGACTATCGCGTCGACGCCGCGCTGCGCAACGACTGCCGCAAGGCCGGCCTGTACCTGGGCACCTGCTGGTCGGAAGGCGAGGAGGGCACCTGCGGGGTGGCGGCGGTACTGACCAGCCAGGTGCCGGTCACGGTGCACAAGCGCGATCACTTTCGCGCCGCGTTCATCGGCCTGACCTGCTCGGCGGCGCCGGTGTTCGACCCGCAGGGCAAGCTGCTGGGGGTGGTCGACGTGTCGGCACTGCAGTCGCCGGACGACCGGCGCAGCCAGCACCTGATCCGCCAACTGGTGGTGCAGACCGCGCGGGAGATCGAGAACGCGTTTTTCATGCACAACGCCCAGGCGCATTGGGTGCTGCGGGCGCACAGCGCGCCGGGGTATGTGGACAGCCAGCCGGACTTTCTGCTGGCCTGGGATGCCGACGGACGCCTGCAGGCGCTCAACAGCCTGGCGCGCTCGGCATTGCTCTCGCGCTACGGCGAGCTGCCGGCGCATATCGGCCAGCTGTTCGACCTGGACCAGTTGCGCGCGGTGACCGACGAGTCGGCCCAGCGCCTGAGCTGGAGCGCCGATGGCGATGCGCTGCATGTGCGGGTCAGCTCGCCACAGCGTCCGGCGCGGGTGGTGCCGGTGCCGGGCGGGGTGGATGCACGGGTGGAGGAAAGCCTGCGCCTGGCGGTGCGGGTCAAGAACTGCAACCTGGCGGTGCTGGTGGTGGGCGAGACCGGTGCGGGCAAGGAGGTGTTCGCGCGCCAGCTGCATGAACGCAGCGCGCGGGCCGGCAAGCCGTTCGTGGCGCTCAACTGCGCGGCGATTCCCGAGAGCCTGATCGAGAGCGAGCTGTTCGGCTATGTGGCCGGGGCGTTTACCGGGGCCTCCAGCAAGGGCATGCGCGGGCTGCTGCAGCAGGCCGATGGCGGCACGCTGTTTCTCGACGAGATCGGCGACATGCCGCTGGCCTTGCAGACCCGCCTGCTGCGGGTGCTGGCCGAAGGCGAGGTGGCGCCGCTGGGTGCGGCCAGGCGCGAGCGTGTGGATATCCAGGTGATCTGCGCCACGCACCGCGACCTGGCGGCGCGGGTGGCCGACGGGCGCTTTCGCGAAGACCTGTACTTTCGCCTGGCCAATGCGCGCTTCGAGCTGCCGCCGCTGCGCGAGCGCAGTGACCGGCTGGCCTTGATCAACCGCTTGCTGGCCGAGGAGGCAGCCGGTTGCGGGGTGGACGTGGGCTTGAGCGAGGCAGCGCTGGAGTGCCTGCTGGGGTATCGCTGGCCGGGTAACCTGCGCCAGTTGCGCCAGGTGCTGCGTTACGCCTGCGCGGTGTGTGCCGCTGGCACGCTGCAGTTGCAGGACCTGCCGGCGGATGTGCGCGGGGCGCAGGTGCAGGGCGAGGTGCAGGCCAGCATGAGCCCGCAGCGCCAGGTGCTGCTGGAGGCGCTGGTACGCCATCGCTGGAAACCGGGGGAGGCGGCCAAGGCGCTGGGTATTTCGCGGGCCACCTTGTACCGGCGGGTGCATGCGCATGGCATCGAGATGCCGCGCATGGGGCGGGACTAGGCGGCGCATTCATCGCGGGTCAAGCCCGCTCCCACCGGTACAGCGGTGATCCTGAGATCAATGGCGTTCCTGTGGGAGCGGGCTTGACCCGCGATGGGCGTACCGCAGTCCAAAAAAAAGACCCCGGCACCAGGCCGGGGTCTTTTTCACATCACACCTGCATCACTCGTCGTTGGCGAGCTTGTGTTCCAGGTAGTGAATGTTCACGCCACCTTTGCAGAAACCTTCATCGCGCACCAGTTCGCGGTGCAGCGGGATGTTGGTCTTGATGCCGTCGACGACGATCTCGTCCAGCGCATTGCGCATGCGCGCCATGGCTTCGTCACGGTCCTTGCCGTAGGTGATCAGCTTGCCGATCAGCGAGTCGTAGTTCGGCGGTACCGCATAGCCACTGTACAGGTGCGAATCGACGCGAACGCCGTTGCCGCCCGGTGCGTGGAAATGCTTGACGGTACCCGGGCTCGGAATGAACTTCTTCGGGTCTTCGGCGTTGATCCGGCACTCCAGCGAGTGACCGCGAATCACCACGTCATCCTGGGTGAACGACAGCTTGTTGCCAGCGGCGATGCTGAGCATCTCCTTGACGATGTCGATACCGGTGACCATCTCCGAAACCGGGTGCTCCACCTGAACACGGGTGTTCATTTCGATGAAGTAGAACGCGCCGTTCTCGTAGAGGAACTCGAAGGTGCCGGCACCACGGTAGCCGATGTCGATGCACGCCTTGACGCAGCGGGCGAAGACTTCCTGGCGGGCCTTTTCGTCGATACCCGGGGCTGGCGCTTCTTCCAGTACCTTCTGGTGGCGGCGCTGCAGCGAGCAGTCGCGGTCACCCAGGTGCACGGCGTTGCCCTGGCCGTCGGACAGTACCTGGACTTCCACGTGACGCGGGTTGGTCAGGAACTTCTCCAGGTACACCATCGGGTTGCCGAAGGCGGCGCCGGCTTCGCTGCGGGTCAGCTTGGCCGAGGCGATCAGGTCCTCTTCCTTGTGCACCACGCGCATGCCGCGACCACCACCGCCACCGGCGGCCTTGATGATCACCGGGTAGCCGACTTCACGGCCGATGCGCAGGGCTTCTTCCTCGTCTTCCGGCAGCGGGCCGTCGGAACCCGGAACGGTCGGTACGCCGGCCTTGATCATCGCGTCCTTGGCCGACACCTTGTCGCCCATCAGGCGGATGGTGTCGGCCTTGGGGCCGATGAAGGCGAAGCCGGAGTTCTCGACCTGCTCGGCGAAATCGGCGTTTTCCGCGAGGAAACCGTAGCCTGGGTGAATGGCGGTGGCGCCGGTCACTTCAGCGGCTGCGATGATCGCCGGGATGTGCAGGTAGGAGTGGGTGGCCGAAGCCGGGCCAATGCATACCGATTCGTCGGCCAGGCCCAGGTGCATCAGCTCGCGGTCGGCGGTGGAGTGCACGGCGACGGTCTTGATGCCCATCTCTTTGCAGGCGCGCAGGATCCGCAGGGCAATTTCCCCGCGGTTGGCGATCAGGACTTTTTCCAACTTGGCTGGCATCGTTGGTTCTCCGCGGTTCAAACGATGGTGAACAGCGGCTGGTCGTACTCAACCGGCTGGCCGTCTTCTACCAGAATGGATTCGATCACACCGCTGGTTTCAGCTTCGATGTGGTTCATCATTTTCATGGCTTCGACGATGCACAGGGTGTCGCCTTTCTTCACGGTCTGGCCGACTTCGACGAAGGCAGGCGAGGTAGGCGAGGCTTTGCGGTAGAAGGTACCGACCATTGGCGAGCGGGCCACGGTGCCGTTGAGCTTCGGCGCGGCTGGCGCTTCGGCGGCAGCCGGGGCAGCGGCGGCCACAGGGGCGGCGGCCGGTGCGGCAGCCATGGGGGCTGGCGCGTAGTACTGCTGGGCCGGGGTCTTGCTGTGGCGGCTGATACGGACGGACTCTTCGCCTTCCTTGATCTCCAGCTCGTCGATGCCAGACTCTTCCAGCAGTTCGATCAGTTTCTTGACTTTACGGATATCCATTAATCATCAACTCCCAAGGGTCGGTCAGGGTCGTATAAACGTGAATGTTAACGTTCGTACACGGCCCGGCCTGCGGCCAGGCTTCGGTTATTCAGGGTTTGGCGTGCGCTGCCAGGTGTTCCAGGGCGGACTCCAGGGCCAGGCGATAGCCGGTGGCGCCCAGGCCGCAGATCACCCCTACGGCGACGTCTGAAAAGTAGGAGTGGTGGCGAAACGGCTCGCGCTTGTGCACGTTGGACAGATGCACTTCGATGAATGGGATGCTCACCGCCAGCAATGCGTCACGTAATGCGACGCTTGTGTGCGTGAAAGCCGCCGGATTGATCAGGATGAAGTCCACCCCTTCGTTGCGTGCGGCGTGGATGCGATCGATCAGTTCGTACTCGGCATTGCTTTGCAGGTATTGCAGATGGTGGCCGGCGGCGCGTGCACGCTGCTCCAGGTCCTGGTTGATCTGGGCCAGGGTCACGGCCCCGTAGACGCCCGGTTCGCGGGTGCCTAGCAGGTTCAGGTTGGGGCCATGCAGCACCAGTAGCGTTGCCATCTGCGGTTCCTTTTATTGTCGGGCAAAAACGTAGCGCGGCGACTATGCCGCAAACTGCCGAGCACTGTCCAGTTACCTGCAATAGCCAGCACGATGACCGAGATTCGCGCGAAATTTATGACTATCTTGCCAATTTCGGTCATCCGTGGCGCTTTTCAAGCGGCCCCAGCAGTTATAGACCCACTTCGCTGCGAATGCGCGCCAGGTGTTCGGCAAATTCGCCGGCTTTTACCTCGCCTATCACCCTGCTGTCGGTTTTTTCGCTGCCGTTCGCGGCAAACACCAGGAAGCCCGGCGGGCCGAACAGCTGGTAGCGGTCCAGCAGCGCGCGTTGCTCGGTGTTGCTTTGGGTGATGTCGAACCGTACCAGGCGGTAGCCCTGCAGTTGCGCCTGCACGGCCGGATCGCCGAGTACGTCATGCTCGATCACCTTGCAACTGATGCACCAGTCGGCGTACCAGTCCAGCAGCAGCGGTTGCCCGGCCGCCCTGGCTTCGGCCAGCAGGCCATCCAGGGCGGCGGGGGTGTTCACCGTCTGCCAGGCGCTGACCGGTGCGGCCGAGGGGGGGCTGGCGGGGGCGGGGAGTGGCCGCAGCGGGTCGGCCTGGCCACTGAAGGCGCCGTACCAGCAGGCCAGCGCGTAGGCCAGCAGCAACAGGCCGAGCAGCTGCGCCAGGCGCTGGCCGGTGGTCTTCACGCCGAACTCCAGGGCGCCGAGGAACAGCGCCACGCCGGCTGCCAGCAGGCCGATCAGCAGCAGGGTGAGCGGGCCGGGCAGCACGCGGCTGAGCAGGCCGATGGCCAGGCCCAGCAGCAGCACGCCGATGGCGTTCTTCACCGTGACCAGCCACGGCCCGCTTTTGGGCAGCCAGGCCGCACCGCCGGTGGCCACTAGCAGCAGCGGCGCGCCCATGCCCAGGCCCAGCGCGAAGAGTTTCAGCGCCCCGCCGATGGCATCGCCGCTGGCGCTTATATATAGCAGCGCACCGGCCAGTGGCGCCGACACGCAGGGCGAGACCAGCAGGCTGGAAACCACCCCGAGTACGGCGGCGCCCAGCAGCGAGCCGCCCTTGGTCTGCCCGGCCACGCGGTCCAGGCGGCTGCTGATGAACTGCGGCAGCTTCAGTTCGAACAGGCCGAACATGGCCAGGGCGAATACCACGAAGAATGCCGCGAAGGGCACCAGCACCCAGGCCGATTGCAGGCGTGCCTGCAAGTTGAGCTGGGCGCCGAACAGGCCCATCAGCGCGCCGAGCAGGGCGAAGCAGGCGGCCATCGGCAGCACGTAGGCCAGCGACAGGGCCAGGCCGCGACCGCCGCCGACCTGGCCACGCAGCACCACCCCGGAAAGGATCGGCAGCATCGGCAGCACGCACGGGGTGAAGGTCAGGCCGACGCCGGCAAGAAAGAACAGCAGCATTTCCTTCCAGCCCCAGGCGTTGCTGGCCGGGGCGGCGGCGGTGGACGCGGCGCCGACGCCGTCGATGCTCAGGCGCTCGGTTTCCGGCGGGTAGCACAGGCCCTTGTCGGCGCAGCCCTGATAGCTCACCACCAGGGTGAAGGGGCGCTGGTCGGCAGTGCGTGGCAGGTCGATGTCGAGGATGCCGTGGTACACCTCGACGTCGCCGAAGTACTCGTCGTGCTTGGCCTCGCCGGCAGGTAGCTGCGCGGTGCCCAGGGCGATGTCGGCAGGTTCGGTACGGAACTGGAAGCGGTGGCGATAGAGGTAGTAACCCTCGGTGGTGACGAAGCGCAGCTTGATGGCCTGGGCGTCGCCCTGGATCAGGTTGAGCTTGAAGGCTTCGCGCACGGGCAGGAAGTCGGCGCTGTTGTTCAGGCCCGGTGCGCCGAGGGTGGCGCTGGGGCGGTTGTCGAGCAGCCCGGCGCCCATGGCGGGCAGGGCCAGGACCAGAAGCAGGAGGCAAAGCAGGCGACGCATGAGCGGTCTCGCTGGGGGGAACGTGGGGGCAATGATAACGGAGTTTGAGCAGGAGCAATCGAGTTGAACCCATCGCGGGTCAAGCCCGCTCCCACAGACAATGCATCTGGCTCAATCAGGATGCATACCTGTGGGAGCGGGCTTGACCCGCGAGAGTCCCCTGGATCAGACCCGGAACGCCTGCACGGCGGTGTTCAGCTCCCCGCCCAGGCGCAGCAGATGCTCACCCTGCTCGCGCCCCTCGCCAATGCGCTCCAGGTTGTCCGCGCCCAGTTCGTGGATCCGTTCGCTATGGTCGCGAATCTCGCTCACCGCACCGCTCTGCTGCGCGGTCACGTCGGCGATGCGTACGGCGGTCTGCGCAATGGTCTGGATCGCCGCGACAATCTCGTCCAGCGCTCCATCGGCAGACTGCGCCTGCTGGGCAGTGGCCTCGGCGTGCTCCAGTTGCGCGCGCATGCCTTCCACCGAATCGCGTGCCGCCTGCTGCAGGCGCGCGATCAGGGTCTGGATTTCGCCGGTGGCTCCGGTGGTGCGCTGGGCCAGCGAACGCACCTCCTCGGCCACCACGGCAAAGCCGCGGCCCATCTCGCCGGCCCTTGCCGCCTCGATGGCCGCATTCAGGGCCAGCAGGTTGGTCTGTTCGGCAATCGAGCGGATCACCGTGAGCACGCCGCCAATGGTCGCCGACTCCTGGGCCAGGCCCTCGATCATCTGTGCATTGCCCTGCACCTCGTCCACCAGCAGGCGCAGCCCGCTCAGGCTCTGGCCGATCACCGCCTGGCCCTGTTCCACCGCCAGCCCCGCGTGGCGGCTGGCGTCGGCGGCCTGGCTGGCATCGCCGGCCACCTGGGTGATGGTGGCCTCCAGTTCGCCCAGCGCATCGCGGATCTGCGCGGTGTCGCCAGCCTGGCGCTCGGCGCCGTCGTGCAGCGCGCTGCTCATGCCGGCCAGGGCGTGGCTGCTGCCGGCCACCTGCTCGGCGTTGCTGCGGATGGTGCCCACCAGGTCTACCAGGTAGGCACGCAGGCGGTTGAGCGAGTCCTGGATGTCGTGCATTTCGCGGTTGCTGCGCCCCAGCGCAATGGCCTGGCTGAAGTCGCCGCCGGCCCACTGCGAGAGCGCCGGCGCCAGGTTGCCCAGCACCCGCGCCAGGCGCCGCTGCAAGGTGTCGATGAGCAGGGCGATCAGCAGGATCAACCCGATCATCAGGCCCTGGATCACCCGCACTTCGCCCTGGATCTGCCCATGCTGCGCGCGCACCCCCGGTTCCAGGTCGGCGATGGCCT
Source organism: Pseudomonas sp. S12(2018) (assembly GCF_024355235.1). NCBI lineage: Bacteria > Pseudomonadati > Pseudomonadota > Gammaproteobacteria > Pseudomonadales > Pseudomonadaceae > Pseudomonas > Pseudomonas sp. S12(2018). Next base: position 64,569 of record NZ_QLAD01000013.1, on the reverse strand, counting down.
GCTGCACGGCGGCCATGCGCGCCTGGGTGGTGGTGGCCAGTTCGGTACGGCGCTCGATCTGCGCGCGGGTGCGCTGCAGTTCTGCCGGGTAGCGCGCCAGCAAACTGCCCAGCTCGCGCTTGAGGGCCACGCCGACGTCTTCGGCGCTGGTGGTGGCCTCGCTCTGCAGGCCCATCATCGCGGCGAAGTCGTCGGCGCCGGATTCCACCGCCGCGGTCACGCCCAGCAATGGCAGGGCGTCGAGGGCTTTGGCCTGGGTGATGATCAGTTGCAGTTCGCGCTCCACCTCGTCGGCCAGCTCGCTGCGCCCGCTGCTCACCAGCTTGTCACGCGCCAGCGACAGGCGGCCCAGGTGCAGGCTGGCTTCCAGCAGTGCCGACTGGTAGTGCGCCGCCTCGGGGTGGCCGCTGTCGTGGGCGTAGCGGGCGAGCTGTTCGAGGTTGGCGCCCAGTTCGCGTTCGGCCTGCAGCAACAGGGCCTGGGGGTCGCCAGCGAGCTTGCCGGCGGCCAGCAGCTCATTGGCGGTGAATGCCTGCAGGGTGTCGAGGCTGGGGCGCAGTTGCGCGGCCAGCTCATCGGGCAGCTGGGCCAGTTCCTGTTGCAGGTCCTGGGTGCTCTGCAGGGCAGTGGCGTGGCGCAGGGCATCGCCACTGTTCAGGTAATCCTGGGTGTTGCGGGCCACCTGGTTCTGGAACTGCTGGGACAGCGCCAGGTAACGCTCCATCAACAGGTAGGGCTGTTCCAGGGCACGTTGCGACCACCACAGGGTCGCCCCCAGGGCCAGGCACACGGTTACCAGCAGCAGGGTGTTCAGATTGGTCAGCAACTTCAGGCGCATGAGCGGGCTCTACCAACGGCGGGATGGCAAGTGCCTGAAGTTATTGCGTTTTTATGACGTGGTTATGACGATGGCAGGGGTGTTGCGAAATAAAGTGGCTATATGGTGGCCCTTTCGCCGGCAACGCCGGCTCCTACACGGGCCTGGTTGCTGGCGAAAAGGCTCAGGCCTCGACCCGCTGTACGCAGTTGCGCCCCGCACCCTTGGCCAGGTACAGCGCCTCGTCCGCTGCGGTGGCCATGCTCAGCGCATCCAGCCCGTCGCTCAGTTGCACCACCCCGGCACTGAAGGTGCACGACAGGTCACGCGGCTGCGCCGGGTAGTGGATCTCGGCAAAGCGCCGGCGAATCTCGTCCAGTACCTTGTGCGCCGCGTGCAGGTCGGTGTTGGGCATCACGATGGCGAACTCTTCGCCGCCATAACGGCCGATGAAGTCGGTCTTGCGCAGGCGCTGCTTGAGAAACAGCGCCAGGCTCTTGATCACCCGGTCGCCCATGGGGTGGCCGTGGCTGTCGTTGACCTTCTTGAAGTGGTCGATGTCGAGCATGGCAAAGCTCAGCGGGCGGTCTTCGCGCCGCGCCCGGAAGCTGCAGTCTTCGAGCAGTTGCAGGATGTGCGTGTGGTTGTACAGCCCGGTGAGGCTGTCGCGCACCATGCGCGCCTTGAGGTTGCGCGCCCTGGCCGCACGGTTGCGCACGGTGGTGATCAGGTGGCGCGAACGGATCGGCTTGGTGAGGAAGTCGTCGCCACCCTCGCTCATGGCATCGAGCTGCTTGTCCAGGTCGTCCTCGGCCGACAGGTAGATGATCGGCACGCTCACATAGCGGTCGTTGTGGCGGATCACCTTGGCCAGCTCGGTGCCGGTGCAGGCGGGCATGTACATGTCGAGGATGATCAGGTCGGGCTGAAAGTCGGCCAGCTCGGCCATGGTCTGGATCGGATCGGTGAGGGTGCGGGTGACGATGCCGGCATTGTTGAGCAGACGCTCGGTGTGCAGTGCCTGGGCCCGCGAGTCGTCGATCACCAGCACCTTGAACGGTTCGTACTGGGTCACGCTGGTGAGCAGCTCGACCTTTTCCAGCAGGCTGGAGGCCTCCAGGGTACCGGTGAGAAATTCCTGGCCGCCGGCGCGTACCGCGGCAAGCCGGGTGGGGGTGTCGGTTTCGTGCAGGCTGAAGAACAGCAGCGGCACGCGCTGCTCCAGGCCCTGCTGGGCCTGGGCAGCCAGCTGCAGGCCCTGGCCCTGGCCGCCGAAGTCGACATCCATGACGATCGCCGCCGGCAGGCGCTCGGCCATCGAGGCCTGGAACGCCTCGGGGCTGTACAGCGGCTCGACCCCCAGGCCGAAGAACTCCAGCTGCTTGGCCAGGCGCTCGGCGCGCTCGTGGTCCTGCAGCATCACGTAGATGGGCTTGCGCAGCGGCGGCAGCGGGGTGCGCTCGAGCTGGTCGCCCTGGCGCAGCCCGGTACGCGACAGGCGCTGCATCAGGCGGTTGAGTTCGTTGATCAGGCTGCTGCTCAGGCGCGCGCTGTTGGCCTCCACCGCCGCCAGGGTCTGGCCGATGGCATCGGCCAGCAGGCTGTGCTCGGGCTGCTCGAAGCGTTCGGCGTAGCGCTGCAGGCGCAGGTTGGCCTCGCCCAGCTCGCTCAGGTCGCAACTGGTCCACTCGCTGCGCTGCAGGCGCTGCCAGATCTCGAGAATTTGCCGGGCCTGGTGAATGACCCGCTGGGCAAAGTGTTGCTTGAGGCGCGCACGATTCGGGTCTTCTGGCTCGGTCATGTCCTGACTACTTGTAAGGGGTGAGGCAATTCGAGTGATGGCTCTATGCTAGCACCACTTTTCCGGCAATCGAGTGTGCTGCATCAATTAACTGGGGTGGCGCTAAATTCCTTTCCTGACCCGTTAGTCACTTATGCGAAGCGGCGCGCTTGATTTATAGTGCAGGCTTGGCTGGCGCCCCGGCCGCGCACGCTGGCACACAATGCTGGCCGGCGTGGGCACGAAGCGGGGGCCGCGCGGTCGAACCCTGGACACGACCTGACAGAAAGGACAACGCCATGCTGGACTGGAAAAACCGTACAGGCAAAGCCGAGGCACGCGAGCGGGTGGACGCCCGTGGCTCGGGCACCCGCAGCTACTTTGGCGGGCTGTTGTTCAGCCGGGCGCTGGGCACCCTGATCGGTCTGTACCTGCTGGTGACCATCGCCCTGGGCTGGTACTGGAGCCAGGAGCCCGACCTGTTCCCGGTGCAGCAGAACGCCCAGGCCGCCGCCGAGCGCAATGGCCAGCAGATGGTCGTCGGCTACACCACCGTCGAAACCCTCAAGACCGTGGTTGCCACCCTGCTCGACAAGCCAGGCGGCTACATCTCCAACGACCGCTTCCCGCCGGGCCTGTGGATGGACAACATGCCCAGCTGGGAATATGGCGTGCTGGTGCAGGTACGTGACCTCAGCCGTGCCCTGCGCAAGGACTTCGCCCGTTCGCAGTCGCAGTCGGCCGAAGACGCCGATCTTGCCAAGGCCGAGCCGCGCTTCAACTTCGACAACAAGAGCTGGATCCTGCCGTCGAGCGAGTCGGAGTACCAGGAAGGCATCAATTCGCTGAACCGCTACCAGAAGCGCCTGGCTTCGCCAGACCAGCAGGGCGCGCTGTTCTATACCCGTGCCGACAACCTCAACAACTGGCTGGGCGACGTGGCCACGCGCCTGGGCTCGCTGTCCCAGCGCCTGTCGGCCAGCGTGGGCCGGGTCAAGCTCAACACCACCCTCAAGACCGAATCGGTGGTGCCGGGCCAGGTGCCGCAGCTGGACGAGGAAGTGGTCGAGACGCCGTGGCTGCAGATCGACAACGTGTTCTATGAAGCCCGTGGCCAGGCCTGGGCGCTGTCGCACCTGCTGCGCGCCATCGAGGTCGACTTCGCCGACGTGCTGGCCAAGAAGAACGCCACCGTCAGCGTGCGCCAGATCATCCGTGAGCTGGAAGCCTCGCAGGAGCCGCTGTGGAGCCCGATGGTACTCAACGGCAGCGGCTTCGGCATGTGGGCCAACCACTCGCTGGTGATGGCCAACTACATTTCCCGTGCCAACGCCGCAGTGATCGACCTGCGCCAGCTGCTGTCCCAGGGCTGATGCTGTTCAGCCAGAGCGAGGCGGCGCACCGCGCCGCCTCGGATGCCGAGCGCATCGCCTGGGTCGACGAGCAGGACAACCTGCTCGGCGCCAAGCCGCGGGCCGAGCTGCGCGAGCAGGGGCTGATCGGGCGGGGCACCTACATCCTGCTGTTCAACAGTGCCGGCGAGCTGTGCGTGCACCAGCGTACCCTGAGCAAGGCGATCTACCCCGGCTACTGGGATGTGGCCGCCGGCGGCATGGTCGACGAGCACGAAAGCTACGAGCGCTGCGCCGCGCGCGAGCTGGCCGAGGAGCTGGGGGTGAGCGGCGTGTCGCTGAGCTTCCACGAGCGCTTCTTCTTCGACCAGCCTGGCAACCGGCTCTGGTGCGCGGTGTTCTCGGCGGTCTGGGACGGGCCTTTGCGCCTGCAGCCCGAGGAGGTCAGCCAGGCCCGCTTCATGCCCTTGCAGGCAGCCCTGGACGACAGCCTGACTACCCCCTATTGCCCCGACTCGCTGGCGGCGCTGAACCGTTTCGTGGCGCGGCGCGGCTGACGTCGCGAAAGCCAAGCAAAATGGCGCAGTTTTGCACTTAGCATTCGGCGCAATTGTGGTTACACTGCGCGGCCTTTTCACCCTGCCACGGCTTGCCGCGGCAGGTGCGCTGCCCCTGCCAGAGTGGGGCTTCGCGGTCGGTACCTCGCCCCGGGGCATCGACCAGTTTTTGTCCTCAACGCAGAGGATCAAAAGTGGCCAAGAAAGCCGCATCATTCGCCGCCCTCGGTGGCCTGGTGTTCTCCACCGATGCAGGCCGGCATTGCCCGGACTGCAGCAAACCCGTCGATGCCTGCATCTGCAAGCAGACACTCATCCCCGAAGGCGACGGCATTGCCCGTGTGCGTCGTGAAAGCAAAGGCCGTGGCGGCAAGACGGTGACCACCATCAGTGGCGTACCGCTCCCCCTGGATCAACTCAAGGAACTGGCCACCACGCTCAAGCGGCGTTGTGGTACGGGCGGCGCGTTGAAAGACGGCGTCATCGAGATCCAGGGCGACCACGTCGAGTTGTTGCTGGCCGAGCTGATCAAGCAAGGCTTCAAGGCGAAAAAGTCCGGCGGCTGATGGCCGCTGCGAGGTTTTTCCTGCAGCACTTCTAAACTCGTTCCCTGGGCAGGGGTCTATGCCTGAACAGGGAGAATCGTCATCTTCATTTTCTACACTGGCCAGCACGCCCTGGCCGGTGTTCACGACTTTCTTTATAGGGGACTTCGATGTCCGTACGACGCACACGCAAAGACGATGGCAGCCAATGGACCGTGGCCGACAGCCGCAGTGTTTACGGCATTCGCCATTGGGGCGCGGGTTACTTCGCGATCAACGAGGCCGGGCGCGTCGAAGTACGCCCCAACGGGCCGGACAGTGCGCCGATCGACCTGTACGAGCAGGTCGACGAGCTGCGCCAGAGCGGCCTGTCGCTGCCGCTGCTGGTACGTTTCCCCGACATCCTGCAACACCGCGTGCGCCAGCTGACCGGCGCATTCGACGCCAACATCGCGCGCCTGGAGTACCAGAGCCAGTACACCGCGCTGTACCCGATCAAGGTCAACCAGCAGGAAGCGGTGGTGGAGAACATCATCGCCACGCAGAACGTGTCCATCGGCCTTGAGGCCGGTTCCAAGCCCGAGTTGCTGGCGGTGCTGGCGCTGGCGCCCAAGGGCGGCACCATCGTCTGCAACGGCTACAAGGACCGCGAGTTCATCCGCCTGGCGCTGATGGGGCAGAAACTGGGTCACAACGTGTTCATCGTGATCGAGAAAGAATCCGAAGTGGCACTGGTGATCGAGGAAGCCGCCGACCTCAAGGTCAAGCCGCAGGTCGGCCTGCGCGTGCGCCTGTCGTCGCTGGCTTCGAGCAAGTGGGCCGATACCGGCGGCGAGAAGTCCAAGTTCGGCCTGTCGGCTGCGCAGCTGATTTCGGTAGTGCAGCGCTTTCGCGATGCCGGCCTGGACCAGGGCATTCGCCTGCTGCACTTTCACATGGGCTCGCAGATCGCCAACCTGGCGGACTACCAGCACGGCTTCAAGGAAGCCATCCGCTACTACGGCGAGCTGCGTGCGCTGGGCCTGCCAGTGGACCACATCGACGTGGGCGGCGGCCTGGGCGTGGACTACGACGGCACCCACTCGCGCAATGCCAGCTCGATCAACTACGACATGGACGACTACGCCGGCGTGGTGGTGGGCATGCTCAAGGAGTTCTGCGACGCGCAGGGCCTGCCGCACCCGCACATCTTCTCCGAGAGCGGCCGCGCGCTGACCGCGCACCACGCGATGCTGGTGGTGCAGGTAACCGACGTCGAGAAGCACAACGACGAAGTACCCGAGATCGAGGACAAGCAGAGCCTGCCCGAAACCGTGCAGTGGCTGGCCGACCTGCTGGGCCCGACCGACATCGAGATGGTCACCGAGACCTACTGGCGTGCCACCCACTACATGAGCGACGTGGCCGCGCAATACGCCGACGGCAAGATCACCCTCGCGCAGAAGGCCCTGGCCGAGCAGTGCTACTTTGCCGTGTGCCGCCGGTTGCACAACTCGCTCAAGGCGCGCCAGCGCTCGCACCGCCAGGTGCTGGACGAACTCAACGACAAGCTGGCCGACAAGTACATCTGCAACTTCTCGGTGTTCCAGAGCCTGCCCGACACCTGGGCCATCGGCCAGGTGTTGCCGATCCTGCCGCTGCATCGCCTGGGCGAAGAGCCGCTGCGCCGTGCGGTGCTGCAGGACCTGACCTGCGACTCGGACGGCAAGATCAACCAGTACGTCGACGAGCAGAGCATCGAGACCAGCCTGCCGGTACACGCCATCAACGAGGGCGAGGACTACCTGCTGGGGATCTTCCTGGTGGGCGCGTACCAGGAAATCCTCGGGGACATGCACAACCTGTTCGGTGACACCGACTCGGTGAACATCTACCAGAACCCCAACGGCAGCGTGTACCACGCCGGCATCGAGACCCACGACACCATCGAGGACATGCTGCGCTACGTGCACCTGTCGCCCGAAGAGCTGATGACCCACTACCGCGACAAATGCGCCAGCGCGAAGATCACGGCGCGTGAGCGTACCCAGTTCCTGGATGCCTTGCGCCTTGGGCTGACCCGCTCGTCCTACCTGTCCTCCTGACCGTAATCGCGGGTCAAGCCCGCTCCCACAGGTTTTTCATCATCCTTGAAGCTGATGCAGTACCTGTGGGAGCGGGCTTGACCCGCGATAGGGCCGGCACTTACACCACAAACCACCCGTCACGCCGCTGCAACCGCCACCCCATCACCCCCAGCGTCACCGCCCGCAGCCCCATGAACAGCAGAAAGCCCAGCCACAGCCCGTGGTTGCCCAGCCCGCTGGCCGCATAGGCGAACGGCAGTGCTATCGCCACGCTCAGCAGCATGCCGTTGCGCATCTCCCGTGCCCTTGTCGCGCCGATGAACAACCCGTCGAGCAGGTAGCTCCACACCGCCACCAGTGGCAACAGCGCCAGGTATGGCAGGTACTCGAACGCCGTCTCGCGCACGCTGGGGATATCCGTCTGCAACTGGATGAACCAGTGCCCGCCCAGCAGGAACACCCCGGCAAACCCCAGGCTGACGATCAACGACCAGCCACACGCCACCGTCATCGAACGGCGCAATGCGCCGCGGTCCCCGGCGCCGATCGCATGCCCGCACAGTGCCTCCACCGCATGCGCCAGGCCGTCCAGTGCATACGCGGTCAGCAGCAGGCCGTTGAGCAGCAGCGCATTGGCCGCCACCGTCGCTTCGCCCAGGCGCGCACCCTGCACGGTGATCAGGAAGAACACCCCCTGCAACGCCAGGCTGCGAATGAAGATGTCGCGGTTCACGCTCAGCAGCGGGCGCCAGCTCTGCCAGCGCCTGAGCAGCGCCCAGGCCACCTGCCCGGGGTAGGCGCGCAGGGCCGGGCGCGTGAGCGCCAGGCCGAGCAGTGCGGCCGACCATTCGGCGATCACCGACGCCCGCGCCGAGCCCAGCACACCCCAGTCCAGCCCCAGCACGAACCACAGGTTGAGCACGATGTTGAGCAGGTTGGTGGTCAGCAGGATCGCCAGCGGGGCACGGGCGTTCTGCGTACCCAGAAACCACCCCACCAGGGCAAAGCTGGCCAGCGCTGCCGGCAGGCCGAGCAAGCGCGTGTGGAAGAACGCCAGGGTGTTTTCCTGCAGCGCGGCACTCGGTTGCATCAGGCCCAGTGCCAGGTGGCTGAAGGGAATCGCCAGTGCCCCTAGCAGCACGGCGAACAGCAACGCCAGCAGCAGCCCCTGCACCAGCACCTGGCGCAGCGCGGCGCCGTCGGCGCGTCCGGCCGCCTGGGCGGCAAAGCCGGTGGAGCCCATGCGCAGGAAGCCCATCAGAAACGCCAGGAAGGTATACAGGCTGGCGCCCACCGCCACGGCGCCGAGCTGGTGCGCGTGGGGCAGGTGGCCGATCACGGCGCTGTCCACCAGCGCCACCATGGGCACGGAAATGTTGGAAAGAATCATCGGCGCGGCCAGCGCCCAGACCCTGTGGTGGGTCGGGCGGTCGCGCCAGTCGCTGAGTAGTCGGGACATGCAGGCTCCTTGAGAACCGGCATTGTAGCCGCCCCCGGCACTAAAACTGGTGAACGCTGTCTCACGCCGGGCGCCTCGATCAGCGATGCCCGCGAGCTTGCTATATAGTGCTCGTCTCAGACCCTGCTACCGGAAGAGTTACCCTCCATGCTCAACAAAGGATTGTGGCTGGCGTGCGCCATGGCGCTGCTCAGTGCTTGCGACTCGTCTACTGATAAACCGGCCCCGGCCCCCGCGCCAACGGAACAGGCCGCCCCGGTAGCCCCGGCGCCGGCCCCCGCCGAACCGGCCGCGCCCGCAGCTGCACCGGCCCCGGCGGCGACCCCGGCGCCCACCCAGGCGAGCCTGGGCGAGCGCTACGCCGGTCGCGAGCTGACGGTGGTAGACGTTTCCGAAGTGCAGGTCGACGGTGCCAGCGCCTTGTCGGTGACCTTCTCGGTGCCGCTGGACAAGGACCAGAACCTTGCCGAGCGCGTGCACCTGGTGGACACCACCCGGGGCAAGCTCGACGGCGCGTGGGAGCTCAGCGAAAACCAGATGGAGCTGCGCCTGCGTCACCTGGAGCCGCAGCGCAAGCTGGTGCTGACCGTGGATGCCGGCCTGCTCGGGGTGAACGGCAAGAAGCTCCCCAGCGAATACGTCAGCCGCCTCGAAACCCGCGACATGCAGCCCACCGTGGGCTTCGCCAGCCGCGGCTCGCTGCTGCCCACGCGCCTGGCCGAAGGCCTGCCGGTGATCGCGCTGAACATCGACAAGGTGGACGTCGAGTTCTTCCGCATCAAGCCCGAGTCGATGTCCAGCTTCCTGGCCAGCTGGGGCCGCAACACCTCGCTCGAGTACTACAACTCCGAAGAGCTGTTGAGCAAGGCCGACCTGGTGTATGCCGGCCGCTTCGACCTGAACCCGGTGCGCAACACCCGCGAAACCCTGTTGCTACCGATTGCCGGGATCAAGCCGTTGCAGGAACCTGGGGTGTACCTGGCGGTGATGCGCGCCTCGGGCCGCTACAACTATTCGCAGCCGGCCACCCTGTTCACCCTGAGTGACATCGGGCTGTCGGCGCATCGCTACACCAACCGCCTGGACGTGTTCACCCAGGCGCTGGACGGCGGCAAGGCCCTGGACGGGGTCAACCTCGAACTGCTCGACCGCGAAGGCAAGCTGCTGGCCCAGGCCAAGACCGACGGCGATGGCCATGCGCAATTGCCGATGCCGCCCAAGGCCGACGTACTGCTGGCCAAGCAGGGCGTGCACACCACCTTGCTGCGCCTGAACAGCGCCGCGCTCGACCTCTCCGAATTCGCGCTGACCGGGCCGCAGGCCAACCCGCTGCAGTTTTTCGTGTTCGGCCCGCGCGACCTCTATCGCCCGGGTGAAACCGTGCTGCTCAACGGCCTGCTGCGCGACCAGGACGGCAAGCCGGTGAAAGCCCAGCCGGTCAGTGTCGAGGTGCGTCGTCCGGATGAACAGGTCAGCCGCAAGTTCGTGTGGGAGGCCGATGCCAATGGTTTCTACCAGTACCAGTTGCAACTGGCCAGCGAAGCCCCGACCGGGCGCTGGCAACTGGTGTTCGACCTGGGCGGCGGCAAGAAGCAGGTGTTCGAGTTCCTTGTCGAAGACTTCATGCCCGAGCGCCTGGCCCTGGAACTCAAGGGCAGCGCGACCCCGCTGAGCCCGGGTGAAACCGCTGAAATCCATGTCAATGGCCGCTACCTCTACGGCGCCCCGGCCTCGGGCAACCGCCTCAGCGGCCAGGCCTACGTGCGCCCGCTGCGCGAAGCGGTGCCGGCCTTGCCGGGCTACCAGTTCGGCTCGATCACCGAGGAAGACCTGAGCCACGACCTGGAACTGGACGAAACCACCCTGGACGCGTCGGGCGATGCCACGCTGCAGATCGAAAGTCGCTGGTCCGAGGCGCATTCGCCGCTGCAACTGAGCGTGCAGGCCAGCCTGCAGGAGTCCGGTGGCCGGCCGATCACCCGGCGCCTGGAGCAGCCGATCTGGCCGGCCGAGCGCATGCCCGGCCTGCGTGGGCTGTTCGACGGCGAAGAGGTCGACGGCAACACCCCGGTCGAGTTCGAACTGCTGATGGCCGACCGTGACGGCCACAAGCTGGCCGCCGACAACCTCAAGGTGCGCCTGATTCAGGAGCGCCGCGACTACTACTGGAACTATTCCTCCAGTGACGGCTGGGATTACAACTACAACGAGAAATTCCTGCTGCAGTCCGAGCAGCCGGTCAGCATCAAGGCCGGCAGCACTGCCAAGCTGAGCTTCCCGGTGGAATGGGGCCCGTACCGTGTCGAGGTCGAAGACCCGAGCACCGGCGTGACCAGCAGCGTGCGCTTCTGGGCTGGCTGGCGTGCCCAGGACAACACCGACGGCGGCGCCGTGCGCCCCGACCAGGTCAAGCTGGCGCTGGACAAGCCGGCCTACGCCGATGGCGCCACCGCGCAGATCACCGTGACCCCGCCGGCTGCCGGCAAGGGTTACCTGATCGTCGAGGGCAATGACGGCCCGCTGTGGTGGGAAGAAATCGACGTGCCTGCCGAGGGCAAGACCTACGCGGTCAAGCTCGACCCCAAATGGGCCCGCCACGACCTGTACGTCAGCGCCCTGGTGATCCGCCCCGGCGAGCGCAAGGCCAATGCCACGCCAAAACGTGCCGTGGGCGTGCTGCACCTGCCGCTGGATCGCGCCGAACGCAAGCTGGCGCTGACCCTCAAGGCCCCGGAAAAGATGCGTCCCAAGCAGCCGCTCACCGTCAAGGTGCAGGCGCGCAATGCCGATGGCAGCATCCCCAAGCAGGTGCAGGTGCTGCTGGCCGCGGTGGACGTGGGCATTCTCAACATCACCAGCTACGCCACCCCCGACCCGTTCACCGGCATGTTCGGCCGCAAGGCCTACGGCGCCGACCAGCTGGATATCTACGGCCAGCTGATCGAAGCCGGGCAGGGCCGCCTGGCCAGCCTGGCATTCGGCGGTGACGCGGCCATGGCCAAGGGCGGCAAGCGTCCCAGCACCAGCGTGACCATCGTGGCCCTGCAGAGCGCCCCGGTGACCCTGGACGCCAAGGGCGAAGGTCAGGCGACGGTGGACATCCCCGACTTCAACGGCGAGCTTCGGGTGATGGCCCAGGCCTGGACCGACGAGCGCTTCGGCATGGCCGAGGCCAAGACCGTGGTCGCCGCGCCGCTGATCGCCGAACTGTCGGCCCCGCGTTTTCTGGCCGGCGGCGACCGTACCGAGCTGGCGCTGGACCTGTCCAACCTGTCGGGTAAGGCGCAGAAGTTCACGGTCAAGGTGACCACCGAGGGCCAGTTGAACCTGCTGACCCCGTCCGAGCAGCCACTGAGCCTGCGTGACGGCCAGCGCGTGACCTCGCTGCTGGGCGTGCAGGCCGTGGGTGGCCTGGGCCAGGGCAAGGTCAAGGTGCAGGTCAGCGGCCTGGTGCTGCCTGGCGAACCGAACACCGCCTTCACCCGCGAGTGGACCCTGGGCATTCGCCCGGCCTACCCGGCGCAGCTCAGGCACTACCGCGCCGCGCTCAAGGACCAGCCATGGACCTTGCCCGCCGAGGACCTGGCCGCGTTCGAACCCCAGGGCCTGGAGGCGATGCTGTCGCTGTCGAGCCGCCCGCCGCTGAACATCGCCGAGCAGATCCGTGCCCTCGAGGCCTACCCCTATGGCTGCCTGGAGCAGACCACCAGCGGGCTGTACCCGTCGCTGTACGCCGATGCCGAGACGCTCAAGCGCCTGGGCATCAAGGGTGAAGAGCCCAAGGTGCGCCAGCGCAAGATCGAGATGGGCATCGAGCACCTGCTCGGCATGCAGCGCTACAACGGCAGCTTCGGCCTGTGGAGCGCGGACGACAGCGAGGAGTACTGGCTGACCGCCTACGTCACCGACTTCCTGCAGCGTGCTCGCGAGCAAGGCTACGCGGTGCCGCCCGAGGCGCTGAAAAAGGCCAACGAACGCCTGCTGCGCTACCTGCAGGAACGCAACCTGATCGAGCCGTACTACACCAGCAACGCCGAGCACAGCCGCTTCGCAGTACAGGCGTATGCGGCGCTGGTGCTGGCGCGTACCCAGCAGGCCCCGCTGGGTGCCCTGCGCAGCCTGTTCGAGCGCCGCGCCGATGCACGCTCGGGCCTGCCGCTGGTACAGCTGTCGATCGCACTGGACAAGATGGGCGACAAGCCGCGCTCGGCGCAGGCCCTGCAGGCGGGCCTGGCGGTCAAGCGTCAGGACGTGTGGCTGAGCGACTATGGCAGCCCGGTACGTGACGAGGCGCTGATCCTGGCCCTGCTCGAAGAGAACAAGCTGGCCACCGACCAGCTCGACCAGCGCCTGTTCGAGCTGTCGGACAAGATGGCCAGCAGCTCGTACCTGTCCACCCAGGAACGCAATGCGCTGTTCATGGCCGGGCGTGGCATGCTCAAGCAGCCTGAAGGCCGCTGGAGTGCACGCCTGGACAGCGCGGGCGAGCTGCGCGACCTGGGCCCGACCCAGGCCGGGCTCAAGCTGGAGGGGCCGTTGCTGGCCTCGCCGCTGACCGTGACCAACACCAGCGACAAGACCGTGTACCAGCAGTTGACCGTGTCGGGTTACCCGCGCTTCGCACCCCGTGCGGTGGGCACCAACATGAGCATCTACCGCGAGTACCTGGGCATGAATGGCCGGGCACTGAACATCAAGTCGCTCAAGAGTGGCGACCTGGTGCTGGTGCACATTGGTATCCGCGCCAACGAGCGGGTGCCGGACGCGCTGATCGTCGACCTGCTGCCGGCGGGCCTGGAGCTGGAAAACCAGAACCTGGCGCAAAGTGCCGCCAGCCTGGACAACGCCAGCAGTGCAGTGAAGGAATGGCGTGAAGCAATGCAGAACGCCAACGTGGTGCACCAGGAGTTTCGCGATGACCGCTACGTGGCGGCGATGAACGTCGACCCGTACGGCGTGACGCACCTGCTGTACCTGGCCCGTGCGGTCACGCCGGGCACCTACCGCGTGCCGCCGGTGCAGGTGGAGTCGATGTACCGGCCCAACTGGCAGGCGGTGGGCGAAAGCCCGGGTGACATGGTGATTCTGGGGCGCTAGTCAGGCCCCATCGCGGGTCAAGCCCGCTCCCACAAGGGTCGCAGTAATCCCTGTGGGAGCGGGCTTGACCCGCGATGCTGTCACCGCACCACCCAGCTCAACACCCACAACCCCAGCATCAGCCAGATGATCCCCATGATGATCGAGGCGCGCATGAACGCGCGCACCGCCGAGTACAGCAACAGCAGGCCGATCACCAGCATCAGGATGCTGACCAGCGAGGTGTCCATGCCCAGTGTGCGTGCCAGGCCGTCGATGAAGTTGCCGCCGGCATTGGCCAGCAGATTGAACAACCCGCTCAGGGCATCCACCACGAAGCGGATCACCGCGCCAAGCGCTTGCCCCAGCCATTCGAAAAAACCTTCTACATGCATAATCGCTTCCTGATCGACGCTACGGCGCAGTCGCCGTGCCCAGAGCTTTGGCCATCATCCTGCCGGCTCGGTTCCTCACCCATGCAAAAAGGTGTCCGCGCCTGATGTTCAGCTTAGCCCGACCCCGCTCGCGCATCGCCCGGCTGCTGTGCGCCGCCTTTGTCTGCGTGCTGTTGCTGTGGCTGGCTGATCGCCTGTGGCCATTGCCGATGCCGGCCGACGATCTGGCGCGGGTGGTGCTGGCCGAAGACGGCACGCCGCTGTGGCGCTTTGCCGATGCCGAGGGCGTGTGGCGCTACCCGGTCACCCTCGATCAGGTGTCGCCTTACTACCTCGAAGCCTTGCTCACTTACGAGGACCGCTGGTTCTACCGGCACCCCGGGGTCAACCCGCTGGCCCTGGGCCGTGCCGCCTGGCAGAACCTCACGGGCGGGCGCGTGCTGTCGGGCGGCAGCACGCTGTCGATGCAGGTGGCGCGCCTGCTCGACCCGCACTCGCGCACGCTGCCGGGCAAATTGCGCCAGGTGTGGCGCACCGCGCAGCTGGAATGGCACCTGTCCAAACGCCAGATCCTGGAGCTGTACCTCAACCGCGCACCGTTCGGCGGCACCCTGCAGGGTGTGGCGGCAGCCAGCTGGGCGTACCTGGGCAAGTCGCCCTTGCAACTGACCCCGGCCGAGGCCGCGCTGCTGGCGGTTCTGCCCCAGGCGCCCAGCCGTCTGCGCCCCGACCGCCACCCGGAGCGCGCGCGCCTGGCCCGGGACAAGGTGCTGCAACGCCTGGGCGAGTACCAGGTGTGGCCGCAGCAGCGCATCGCCGAAGCGCAGGAAGAACCGCTGCTGCTGGCACCACGCCAGGAGCCGGCGTTGGCTCCGCTGCTGGCTCGCCGGCTGAACCGTGCCGACAGCCCGCCGCTGATCCACACCACCCTCGACGCTGCGCTGCAACGGCGCCTGGAAGACCTGCTGCTGGGCTGGCGCGCACGCCTGCCCGAGCGCACTTCGGCGGCGATCCTGGTGGTGGAGTCGCAGACCATGGCAGTGCGCGCCTACCTGGGGTCGGTGGACCTTGGCGATGAGCGCCGTTTCGGCCACGTCGACATGATCACTGCCCTGCGTTCGCCGGGCTCGACCCTCAAGCCGTTCCTGTACGGCATGGCCATGGATGACGGCCTGATCCATTCGGAGTCGTTGCTGCAGGATGTGCCACGCCGCTATGGCGACTATCGCCCCGGCAATTTCTCGATGGGTTTCAGTGGCCCGGTGGCGGCCAGCTCGGCATTGGCGTTGTCGCTCAACCTGCCGGCGGTGCAGTTGCTCGAAGCCTACGGGCCCAAGCGCTTTGCCGCGCAGATGCGCATGGGCGGCATGCCGCTGAGCCTGCCGACGGCGGCCGAGCCGAACCTGTCGCTGATCCTGGGCGGCGCCGGCAGCCGCCTCGAAGACCTGGTCAGTGGCTACAGTGCGTTCGCCCGCGACGGCATGAGCGCGCCGCTGCGCCTGCAACCGGATGCGCCGCTGGTCGAGCGCCGGCTGCTGTCGCCGGGCTCGGCGTGGATCATCCGGCGCATCCTCAGTGGCCAGGCGCGTCCCGACCGCGACCCGCACGCCGAACTGGTGCAGCGCCCGCAGCTGGCCTGGAAGACCGGCACCAGCTACGGCTTTCGCGATGCCTGGTCGATCGGCGTGGGGCCGCGCTACCTGATCGGCATCTGGATCGGCCGCCCCGACGGCACCCCGGTGCCGGGGCAGTTCGGCCTGGCCTCGGCCGCGCCGCTGATGCTGCAGGTGCATGACGTGCTGAGCAACCGCGACAGCCAGCGCGGCATTGCCGCCCCGGTGCCGGCAGTGCCGGGCAACGTCGGGGTGGCCGCGATCTGCTGGCCGCTGGGCCAGCCGATGGCACGCACCGACCCCAACTGCCGGCGCCAGCGCTTTGCCTGGACCCTGGACAACACCACGCCGCCGACCCTGCTCGCGCAGGACCAGCCCCTGGGTGTCGGCCTGCTGGAGAAGGTGTGGGTGAATGCCCGGGGCCTGCGGGTGGATGCAGCCTGTGCGGGGGCCGCGCCGCGCGACATCGCGCTGTGGCCGGCACCACTGGACCCGTGGTTGCCGCGCCTGGAGCGGCGCGAGGCGCGTTTGCCGGCCATCGACCCGAACTGCCCGCCGCAGGTACCGGCCAGTGCCGCGCCGTTGTCGGTGGTGGGGATACGCCCGGGCGACCAGTTGCGTCGTCCCGCCACCAGCCGCGATGCCCTGCACCTGAGCGTTTCGGCGCTGGGTGGCGAAGGCCAGCGCTGGTGGTTCCTCAACGGCGCACCCCTGGGCGAGACCACAGCCCAGGCGGCGCTGGCCGTGAACCTGGAGGAGGTGGGGCGCTACGAGCTCAGCGTGCTGGATGCCAGCGGGCAGACCGCGCGGGTCGAGTTCCAGGTCAACGACTGACCGCGCACCCGTAAGATGGATATAACGCGAAAGGGGAAGGGCTGCCAAAGCACCTTCCCCTTGCTTTCAAGTGCCTGAAGAAAAAGGGCTTTTGCTGGTGCTGCGACTGTATATATCGGGTTAATACCAAGCTCAGAATTGTTCCCCTTGCGCCTGCGCGCTCAGATAGCTGCAACGGACGTGGAGTGGCCGGAAACCCGGTGCTTCACACCTATAAAAGCAGCGGCAGCAGTAGCAGGGAGTCGCCATGAAAACTCAAGCGTGGATCAAAGCAAGTACGGCAGTGATGTTGATCTTGACCGTGAGCCTGGCCGGTTGCAGCAGCGGCGGTGGCGGTCACAAGAGTCACGTAAGCAGTTCCACACCCGATTCGGGTACCGATGGCGGCAGTGGTGGTGGCGGTACCGGCGGCGGTACTGACGGTGGTGGCGGCACAGGT
>NZ_QLAD01000013.1:0-47611 GCF_024355235.1 Pseudomonas sp. S12(2018) | reverse complement strand
TGGTGGCACCGGCGGTGGCGGTACGGATGGCGGCGGTGGCAACAACGGCGGTGGCGGTAACAATGGCGGCGGTGGCAACAATGGTGGTGGCGGCAACAACGGTGGTGGCACGACCTCGACCACGGTCGTCGGCCAGGTGGTGGCCCAGGTTGGCAGCGGCGTGTCGGGCGTGGGCACGGGCGTGTCCGGCGTGGGCAACGCCGTCAGCGGCGTACCGGTAGTGGGCAGCACCGGTGCCGGCGACCTGGTGACGGCCACCGGCAACGCCGTCACCAGCATCGGCGATGGCCTGGGCAAGGGCCTGGGTACGCTTGGCACTGGCGGCAATGCCCTGGGCGAGACGGTCAAGGGCGTGGGCAACGGGGTGTCGGATATCGGCGGCGGGGTCAAGTCGGTGGCCAGCAGCCAGTTGATCGAACAGATACCCGTGGTCAACGGTGTGGTGGACAAGGTCGGCGACGTGGTGGTGATGCTTGGCGATACCCTCAGCACCCAGAGCACCACCGGCAAGCTGGGCAACCTGAACCAGCAATTGAGCAACCAGGTGGTCAAGGTGGTGTCGCTGGTGGAAGGCGCCACCGGCAAGGTGGGTGATGCCACCGGGGTGGGTGCACCGGTCAGCGGCCTGTTGAACAAGGTTGGCAGCGCAGTCGACGGGGTGGGCGACAAGGTCGCCAGTGCCGGCAACGGCAACCCGCTGACCACCGCCGTCGGCGGGCTGGTAAGCCATGTCGGCACGGCGGTCGGCACCAGCGGTGGCCTGGTCAACACCGGCACCGGCAGCGGTGGCAGCGCCCCCGGTGCGGGGCTGCTGGAAACCGCCGGTGGCGCCGTGGCGGGCCTGGGCAGCGGGCTCGGCGCCGGCAGCAGCAACGGCCTGCTCGACGCCGCAGGCAGCACGGTCAACAAGATGGGCCAGACCGTGGCCTCGCTGGGGCCGGTACTGGGCGGCAATGGCGTGGCCAGCGTGCCGGCCGGGGTGCCCACCGCTGCGTTGGGCAACAGCGTGGGCGCTGGCCTCACCCCGGTGGTGAGCGGTGTGACCAGCGTTACCCAGCAGGTAGGCGCGGCAACCGGCATCGGTGCGCCGGTCAACGGCCTGGTCACCCAGGTGGGCAGCGCAGTCAGCGGGGTGGGCAATCAGATTGCCGCGGCCGGCAACAACCCGGTCACCACCCAGTTGGGGGCGACGGTCAATGCCGTGGGCGGCACCGTGGGCCAGGTCGGTACCCTGGTCAACGGCAACGGGCAAGGGGGCGGCGGCGTGGGCGGTCTGCTCAATGGCCTGACCACGGGCCTGAAAGGCGGCCTCGGGGGTAACAAGTAACTAAATGGCCATCATCGATTAGACGATTTTACGGGCAACACCTACGCTTGAGGCTGACGAGGGAACCGTCTTTGGTTCCCTCGTATTTTTCAGGATCATGGAGTGTCCTATGCGATCGATGTTCGTCGCGTTATTGGGTCTGTCCTGGGTGGCTTCGCTGCATGCCGAGCCCCTGCCGAGCTTCCTCAACAGCAACGAGACCGAGCGCAAGCTGCCAGCGCCCAACCTGCCCGCCGATGCCTTTCGCCCCGTCACTCCCCAACTGAACCTGCCCGCACCGGATGCCGGCCAGCAGCCACAGCCGCTGCTGATGGGCACGCGGGTGCGCGTGCAGCGGGTGCGCATCGAAGGCGGCACCATCTACCCGCTCAGCGAACTGCGCGACAACTACCAGGGCCTGCTCGACCGCGAGGTGACCCTGGGCGAGCTGATCGAGGCCACCCGCCGCCTCACCCAGCGCTACCAGCAGGATGGCTACCTGTTGTCGTATGCCTACCTGCCGCCGCAGGACTTCGCCGAAGGCCGTCTGCGCGTGGTGCTGGTGGAAGGCTACATACGTGATTACGAACTGCAGGGCGATGTGGGGCCGGTGTCGGCCTACCTCGACAAGCTGGTGGGCAAGCTCAAGGCCGAGCGCCCGCTCACCCGCAAGACCTTCGAACGCTACACCGCGCTGATGAGCCGGGTGCCGGGCCTGACCTTGCAGGCCCAGGTGCCGCCGCCGGGCACCACCGACGGCGCCACGCGGCTGATCGCGCAGGCCTCGCGCAAGCCGTTCACCAGTACCTTGAGCCTCACCGACGGCAGCCGCGACGACACCCAGGCGCTGCTCGGCCTGAACAGCAACGCCCAGACCGCGGTGGCCGAGCAGTTGAGCTTCAGCGCGCTGTTCCCGCCGGGGCAGGATGACGAACGCTACTACCGTCTCGACTACTCGCAGTACGTGGACGCCGAAGGCACCCAGCTCAATCTTTCGGCCTCGACCTACCGCAGCAACCCGGCGGCGCGGGTGCGCCTGGAGAACGGCATAGACCTCAAGCAGCACCGCGAGAACGACCGTTACTCCATTGGCCTGAGCCAGGCGCTGATCGCCTCGAGCAACGAATGGCTGAACGTGGCAGCGCGCTTCTATGCGGTGAACGACAGCACCGACTACCGGGTGGTCGGCCTGCCATTGAAGGTCAGTACCCGCACCGATGTGCGCGCTTTTGCCTTCGAGGCAGACTGGAGCAAGTCGGACGCGCAGCAGCTGCGCATCCTCAGTGCCGGTGTGTACCAGGGCCTCGATCACTTCGGTGCCAAGACCGACAGCGACTACGACCTGGACTTTTTGCGCCTGCGCCTGTCGGGGGTGCAGAGTGACCGGTTCTTGCAGAACTGGCAGGGGGTGGCATCGGCGGCGCTGTACTGGACCGACGACAGCCTGCCCGACAGCGAGCGCGCGGTGTTCGGCGGGCAGAACTTCGGCCGCGGCTACCCCAGCGATCAGGCTTCCGGCGACAAGGGCTGGGGTGCGGCATACGAGGTCAACTACAGTTTCAAGCGCGATGGCAGCTGGCTCAAGGTACTGCAGCCGTACGTGGTGGTGGACGCCGCGCGTACCTGGTTCAACGAGCTGGCGGTGCGTGATTCACGATTGTCGTCGGCGGCGCTGGGGCTGCGCTTTGGCGATGCGCGCTACTACAACATCTCGCTGGAGGCGGCCAAGCCGATGTCGGATATCGCGCTGGACAGCTTCAATCGGCGGCCACGGTACACGTTGAGTTTCAGTTACCAGCTGTGACGACCGATCGCGGGTCAAGCCCGCTCCCACAAGGTACGCGCACTACCTGTGGGAGCGGGCTTGACCCGCGATGGCCGCGTGGCGGCCAGGCGTTACTGAACCAGTTGCAGGCGGGGCTTGGGGAACAGGTTGTCCAGGGTTTCCAGCAGGCGCAGGTGGTAGATCGGCTTGCGGAACAGGTCGAGTACCTGCAGGCGCAGCAGATCGCTGACCGCATCCATGTCGGCATGCCCCGAGGTGACGATCACCGGCAGGTGCTGACGCGCCGTGTGCTCGCGCAGGCGCCTGATCAGCGAGATGCCGCTCTCTTCCGGCATGTTCAGGTCGGTGATCACCAGGGCAATGTCGGGATGTCGCGTCAACTGCTGCAGGGCGAGCTTGACCGAGGTTGCCGTGTGACAACAGAAGCCCTCGCCCTCCAGCAGCTCGGCCAGCTCCAGCAGTGCGTCTTCTTCGTCATCCACCAGCAGCAGCTGTTGACGTGAGTGGGAAGCCGGCATGTTCAGTTCCTGTCATCAGGCTGAGGGCAGGGCGGCGACGATGTCGTCGAAGACCTTTTTCACCCCGCCCCCCACATCGGTCGAGACCCCGATGATCACCACGGCCACCATGGCGGCCACGATGGCATATTCGATACCGGACGCGCCGTCCTTGCGATGGAAGAACAGCTTGCAGTGCTTGAGGATGCGGGAAAGGACCATGGTACTTCTCCTTGCGCCACAGGCGCGGGTAATGGGGCCCGGAAACGGTGATTCCCCTTTGCCATCACAGCATCGTCAAGCGGTTCGAAACCGGCAAATGTAAGAAGGCATTAATACCAAAGTAAGGGTGTCAACGCTGGCGCCAATAAGCTGTTGTTTTCAGGGGGTGTCGGGTTTCGGACCGAAAAAAAACTGACGGGTAATGGCGTTTTGTCCTAGCTGCGCTACCGTCAAATAGCGAAATAGTTACTTGCAACTTCATGTTTGCGGGCCAGTTCGCACACCGCGCGGCCGAAGGGATGTTCAGGCAGAGGGAGCGCCGACATGAGCAGTCGCATCACCATGATCTTTGCCGTGCTGTTCCTGATCGGTGCCGTGCTGGCAGGTTACTGGGGGCTGGTGCTCAGCCGTGCATCCGAGGCACCGGAGCCCCCGCAAGCGGGGGCGCCAGGGCCGGCCGGCCCGGCTCAGCCGGTGGACCAGGCCACGGAGGCTGGCACCGACGCATTGCGCAAGCCCGTGCTGGTGCTGCGCCGCGACGTACCCGCCTACACCGTGCTGACAGCCGAGGATCTGAGTGTCGAGCGCCTGCTGGTGGCCCCGGCCGGCAGCTTCCAGCGCCCCGAGCAGGTGCTGGGCCGCACCAGCTGGCGGGCCCTGCCTGCAGGTACCTGGCTGGAGGAGAGCAGTTTCGAGGCCGGTGGGCCGCTGGCGCGCATGATCCACCCCGGCGAGCGCGCCCTGGCGGTGGCGGTGGACGAAGTGGTCGGCGCCGCCGGACAACTGCGCCCCGGCGACTACGTGGATGTGCTGCTGTACCTGCGCGAAGACAACCTCAACCCGCAGGCCTCGGCCCAGGTGGCCGTGCCAGCCTTGCGCCTGCTCAGCGTGGGCGAGCAACTGGGGCTGGCCAACGATGGCCGCCCGCCGGAGGCCGACACCGATGCCAAGGCGGCCCAGGAACAGCGTCGCGCCATGGCGCGCACCGTGGTGCTGGCGGTACCTGAAGCCCTGGCCAGCCGCCTGTTGCTGGCCGCCCAGGCAGGCAGCCTGCGCCTGGCGGTACGCAGCGCCGAAGAGAAACGCCTGGCCAGCTACTGGGCCGACCCGCAGGCCGCTGCACCGCAACTGGACAACGCCAACCGCGACCTCTTTCGCTTCAGTCAACTGGCCATGACCCCGGCCGCAACCCCGGTTGCAGGCCAGGTGCCCAGGCACCAGATGCAGATCATTCGAGGCCCCCAGGCTTCAACGCCCACCCCCTGATCGAAGCAAGGATGCCCGTTGATGAGCAGTCGTTCCGAGCTGATGTTCAAGCGTTCCATCCTGACCCTGTTGTTGCTGGGGGGGCCGGCTGCCCATGCCCTGGCGGCGCCGTCGGGTTGTGCCGGGCTGAGCCCGGTGCCGGCCAGCATCGAGCTGGACCAGGGCCTGCAGCAGGAGATCCGCCTGCCGGTGCCGATCACCCGGGCGGCGGTTGGCGACCCCAACATCGCCGATGTGCAGGCCAGTGGCGAGCGCGGCGTGGTGGTCAGCGCCGTGGGCCCCGGTGCCACCAGCCTGATGCTGTGGACCGCATGCGCCAGCGTGCCGCGCCAGAGCATGCTGTTCATCAAGGGCCGGGCCACTGCCGAGATGGCCGACAGCGCCTTGCCGCCCAGCCTCGACCCCTTGCTGCCGAGCCAGGTGCAGGCCGATATCCGCTTTGTCGAGGTCAGCCGCACCAAGCTCAAGGAGGCCGGTACGCGGCTGTTCTTCAAGGGCTCCAACAACTCGCTGTTCGGTTCGCCGGGCAGCGTGCCCAACACCACGGTGTCGCCGGGCTACGTGCCGGGTGCGGTGACCAGCCCCGATGGTGGCGGCGTTGGCGGGCTGGTCAAGGTGCGCCCGAGCATCCCGCTGAACAACGATGTGTTCAATATCGTGTGGGGCGGCGGCAGCAGCCGCTTCCTGGCGGCCATCGATGCGCTGGAGAGCAGCGGCTTCGCCTACACCCTGGCGCGCCCCAGCCTGGTGGTACTCAGCGGCCTGACCGCGAGCTTTCTGGCCGGCGGCGAAATCCCCATTCCGGTGCCCAGCACCGGCAGCGACACGGTGACCATCGAGTACAAGGAGTTCGGCATTCGCCTGGCGTTGTCACCCACGGTGGTCAGCCGCGACCGCATCACCCTCAAGGTGGCGCCGGAGGTCAGCGAGCTGGACTACAACAACGCAGTGCGCATCGCCGGCGTCACCGTGCCGGGCCTGACGGTGCGGCGCACCGACACCAGCGTGTCGCTGGCCGATGGCGAGAGCTTCATCATCAGCGGCCTGATCAGCAGCAGTGCGCGCTCGGCGGTGGACAAGTTTCCGGGCCTGGGCGACGTGCCGATCCTGGGCGCGTTCTTTCGCCAGTCGTCGATCAGCCGTGAGGAGACCGAACTGCTGATGATCGTGACCCCGCGCCTGGTGCAGCCGCTGGCGGCCAATGCCAAGTTGCCCGAGTTGCCCGGCGAGCGCCTGCGCACCTACGACCCGAGCTGGGGGCGTCTGTTCTTTCTCGAGAACGGCAATTTCGAACAGCGCAGTGGATTGAGCCAATGAGCCAGAGCCTGAGCCAGACCTTCCTTGCGATCACCCGTGACGACGGTGACCTGCAGTGGCTGAAAACCGCCCTGGCGCCGCTGGGCCAGGTGGTGGGGGCCGGCAGCGGCAGCCTCGACGAACTGCTCGCACTGGTGGATGTGACCTTCGCCAACCTGGTGTTCGTGGGCCTGGACCGCGAGCAGGTGGTGAGCCAGTGCGCGCTGATCGAAGGGGTGCTGGAGGCCAAGCCGATGCTGGCAATCGTTGCCCTGGGCGATGGCATGGACAACCAGCTGGTGCTCAATGCGATGCGCGCCGGTGCGCGGGACTTCGTCGCCTACGGCTCGCGCTCAAGCGAAGTGGCCGGGTTGGTGCGCCGCCTGAGCAAGCGCCTGCCACCGGTGACCAGCAACCCGCACCTGGGCGGCCTGACGGTGCTGTACGGCACCCAGTGCGCCAGCGACGGCGCCCTGCTCACCAGTCACCTGGCGCGGGTTGTGCAGGGCAGTGGTCAGCAGACCCTGTTGCTGGACCTGGGCCTGCCCCGTGGCGACAGCCTGGCGCTGCTGGGGCTGGAGGCCTCGTTTCATTTCGGTGATGCGCTGCGCCACCTGCGCCGCCTGGATGCCACCCTGATCGACAGCGCGTTCGCCCGCGAACCCTCGGGCCTGCGCCTGCTGGCCTATACCGACAGCGACGAGGCACTGGAGCGCACCAGCGCGGCCGAGCTGTACATGCTGCTCAGCGCGCTGCGCCAGCACTTCCAGCACATCGTGGTGAACCTGGCCGGGCAGCCCGACAGCGAGCCCTTGCGCACCTTCGTCAGCCATTGCGACAAGCTGATCTGGTACACCGACCAGAACGTGCTGGACTGCCGGCGCAACCTGGAGGTGCTGACCCTGTGGCGCGAAAAGGGCATGAAACTGGAACACGCGAGCCTGCTGGTGGACCGCTACCTGCGCAGCGTGGCGCCCGACTCCGACGCGCTGGGCAAGCGCTATGGCCTGCCGGTGCTGGTGGTGCTGCCCTACAGCCCCGAGGTGCGCCTGAACGCCAAGAACCAGGGGTTGTCGCTGTTCGAGGTGGCCCCGCGCGAGTCCTTGACCCAGGCGCTCAAGGCCTTGGGCGAGCGGCTGGCACGACGTTCGGAAAGCCTGCAACCGAAGGCGGGCAACTGGATGAAGCGACTGTGGGGGCACAAGTAGATGAGCGGCGACGAGCTGTTCGGCGGCCCGCGGCAAAACCCGGGCAGCGACCCGCAGGGGCTCAAGCGGGCCTTGCACCGGCACATCATCGATGCCATCGAGGATACCGGCCTCAACCTGCTGGAGGGCGCCCGCCCGGCGCTGGCGCAGTTCGTGGTGGAGCAGGTGGGCGACTACATCGCGCGTCAGCACCTGGCCGTGTCGCGCTACGAGATGGAGCGCCTGGCCGAGGAGATCGTCGACGAGCTCACCGGCTTCGGCCCGCTTGAGGTACTGCTGCGCGATGCGGGCGTCACCGAGATCCTGGTCAACGGCCCGCACCGGGTGTTCATCGAGCGCGCGGGCGTGCTGCAGCAGACCGACCTGCGCTTTATCGACGCGCATCACGTGGAGCGTGTGATGCAGCGCATCCTCGCGCCGTTGGGGCGGCGCCTGGACGAGTCGTCGCCGATGGTCGATGCGCGCATGCCCGACGGCAGCCGGGTGAATGCGATCATCCCGCCGGTGGCGCTGGACGGGCCGTGCCTGTCGATCCGCAAGTTTCGCAAGGACATGCTCAAGAGCGCCGACCTGCTGGCCACCCGCGCCATCGACCAGGCGATCCTCGACTTTCTGCAACGAGCCGTGGGCAAGCGCTGCAACATCCTGGTCAGCGGCGGCACCGGCACCGGCAAGACCACCTTGCTGAACATCCTCAGCCAGTTGATCAGCCCCCGTGAACGCCTGGTGACCATCGAGGACGTGGCCGAGCTGCAGCTGGATCACCCGCACGTGGTACGCCTGGAAACCCGCCCGCCCAATGCCGAGGGGCATGGCGAGATCAAGGCCAGCGAGCTCATTCGCAACGCCCTGCGCATGCGTCCGGACCGCATCATCCTGGGCGAGATCCGCGGGGTCGAGGTGCTCGATGTACTGACCGCGATGAACACCGGCCACGACGGTTCGATGAGCACGGTGCACGCCAACAACGCGCAGGACGCGCTGCTGCGCCTGGAGACCCTGGTGGGCCTGACCGGTCGCCAGGTGGCCGAGAAGACCTTGCGCCAGATGATCTGCGCCGCGCTCGACGTGGTGATCCAGCTGGCTCGCCTGCCCGATGGCCGTCGCTGCGTGAGCGAGGTGCTGGAGGTGGTGGGGGTGCGCGACGACGTGTATGTCACCAACACGCTGTTTCGCCTCGACCGGCGCGGCGGCGACACCTTCCTGCGCGAGGCGGTCAACCCGGCCAGCGACAAGCTGCGCCGTGACCTCAACGATGCGGAGCCCGGGCCGTGAGCGGCGCGGTGTGGTTGTGGCTGGTGAGCCTGGTCATGTTCGGCATCTCGATGCGCCTGTTCTATATCAGCCTGCACCGCTCGGGCAACGAGCGCATTCTGCAGCGCCTGGGCCAGCGCCAGCAGGCCGCCGACAACAGCGGGCCACGTGGCCCCGACTGGCTCGAGCTGATGCTGTTGCGTGCAGGTTTCGACCGCCGCAATGATCGGCTGATGGCGTGGGTGGCAGGCTGGCTGCTGCTGGCCGTGTGCGCCGGGCTGTACGGCGGCTGGCCTGGCCTGCTGCTGGTGCTGCTGGCGGGGCCGTTGCTGTTGCGCCTGTTCCTGGCCTGGCGCTACCAGCACCGGGTACGCCGCCTTATCGAACAGTTGCCGGTGCTGCTCGACCATTGCGTGCGCAGCCTGAAGGCCGGGCGCACGCTGAGCGATGCGGTGCTGGGGGCCATCGATGCCTCGCGCGAGCCGTTGCTGGGGGCCATGCAGCGAGTCAAGCGCAACGTGCAGTTGGGGGTGAGCCTGGACGATGCGATGTCGGATCTGGCCGAACTGTATGCGCGCGAAGAGCTGCGCCTGTTCGCCCTGGGCCTGCGCATCAACCACCGCTATGGCGGCAATGCCAGCGAGTTGCTGGAGAACCTGATCAAGGTGATTCGCGAGCGCGAGCAGGGCGCGCGGCAGCTGCGCGCGATGACCGGTGAAACCCGCATCACCGCCGTGGTGTTGGCGGTGCTGCCGGTCAGCGTGGCCGGCTACTTCATGTTCAGCAACCCCAATTACCTGCTGACCATGTGGCATGACAGTGTCGGCCAGCGCCTGCTGTTCAGTGCCTTCGTGCTGCAGGCGCTGGGGTGTCTGGCGCTGTGGCGCATGTTGCGGAGTATCTGAGATGGCCTTGTTGCTCAGTGCGGTGTTGTTGTTTGGCGCGTTCGCCCTGCTGCTGGGACAGTGGCTGCGTCAGCGGCGCAGCCAGCGCCTGGTGGAGCAACGCCTGCAGGGGCGTGCGCCGGACGAGCCGGCACTGCGCGGCTGGTTGCAGCGCATGGGCGACAGCCGGCTGGGGCAACGTTCGCTGAACCTGGACGGCGAGACCCGCCAGTTGCTCGACCGGGTGGGTTGGCGGCGTTCGCGCCAGCGCTCGCTGTTCGCGGCCTGCCAAGTGGGCTTGCCGCTATGCCTGATGGGGGCGGCGGTGCTGGTGCAGGAGGTGTTCTTTCGCGAGAGCCGTTCGCCCTGGTTGTTCCCGCTGATGGGGCTGGGGTTGGGCTACCTGCTGCCCAAGCGGTTGCTGGCGCTGCTGGCGGCACGCCGTCAGCGCCAGGTGGCGCAGGAGGTGTCGACCTTCATACCGCTGCTGCGCATCATGTTCGAGTCGGGCCTGGCGGTGGAGCAGAGCCTGCGCCTGCTGAGCCTGGAGGGGCAGCGCCTGCTGCCGGTGTTGAGCGAGGAGTTGCGGCTGTTGCTGGCGCGGGTCGATTCGGGGTTGGCGCTGGCGCCGGAGCTGGAGAAGAGCGCGCAGTTGCTGGGGGTGGAGGCGTTCAGCGACACCTGCATCATCCTGCGCCAGTTGCTGACCCAGGGGGGCGGGGCGATGAAGTCGCTGCTGGCACTCAAGCAACTGCTCGATGACCGGCGCCTGACCACCTTGCAGGAACGGATTTCGAAGATGTCGGGAAAGATGTCGGCAGTGATGATGCTGTTTCTGTTCCCGGCGTTGCTGATCGTACTCGCCGGCCCGGGCTTCACCGCCCTGGCCAGGGCATTCGGGGCTTGAGAGGAGTGGACGCAATGAAGGCATGCATCGCGGCGCTGGGGTTGTTGTTGCTCGGTGGTTGCGCCACGGATGGCTCGGCGCCGTGGCTGGCCATGCCGGGCTCGACGGCCAGTTGTGCCAAGCCCGATTCGAGCCAGGAGCTGTCGCTGAACATGGCCGACGAGATGCTTGCCGACGGGCGCCCGCATGCCAGCCTTGCGCACCTGGAGGCGCTGCCGGCCGATCTGGCCCAGGTGCGGGTGCGCAAGGCCAAGGTGCTGCGCCTGCTTGGACGCAGCGAGGCCGAGCCGCTGTACCGCAGCCTGCTTGGCGGGTGCCTGGCGGCCGAGGGTGAGCATGGGCTGGGGCAGATGGCGGCGGCCCGCGGCGACAACGCGCAGGCGCTGCAGCATCTGCAACGGGCCATGCAACTGGCCCCCACCGACGAGAAGATCCGCAACGACCTGGGGGTGGTGTACCTGAACCAGGGCAAGCTGGAGCAGGCGCGCTTCGAGTTTCTGACCGCAATCGAACTCAAGGACAGCGACCGTCTGGCGGCGGTCAACCTGGTGACCTTGCTGCTGTACCAGGACAAGTGGCAGCAGGCGGCCGACCTGGTGAGCCGGCTGGGCCTGAGTGCGGCGCAATTCAACGAAGCGCAGGCGCGCGCCCAACAACTCAAACCTGGCAGTGTGGCTGCCGTGCAGAGGTCGTCATGAACAGTCGGATACTGGTGATGCTGGTAGTGCTGCCGGGCCTGGCCCAGGCGATCGAGCCCGGGCCTTCGTCCAGGGCACAGTCGGCCACCGAGGCGTGGTTGCAGGTGCAGGCCAGCGGCGCGCAGGCCTCCAAGACCCCGCAGAGCGCCACGCCCAAGGAGCGCGACCAGAGCATGCAACGCTGGCTGGATACCTACAAATACGTGATTCCGGATTTCTTCCGGTGGGAGAAGACCAGCAATAGCGACAAGTGAGAGCGCATTGCACCAGCGGTGGGAGCAGCCCTATATCTGAGCGGATTCATCCGCGATCTGGCGCACAGCGGCAGCCAGGCCTGCGCCCCGGTCTGCCTGATATACCGTGCACTCGAGCTTAGCGACCGCTTCGCGCTCGATTCGCTGGCAAGCCAGCTCCCACGGCCTTTGGCCAGAAGCAGTCCTTGCACAGAGCGAAAACCCGTGGGAGCGGGTGACTCCGCTCCCACAAGAATTCGATCAATGCGCCGTGATGCGCTGACGCAGCGCCGAGGGGTTGGGCGCCAGCGCCAGGGCCAGCTGGGTGCGGTTGTGCATGTGGGTCAGGCGCAGCACCTGCGACACATACAGCTTCACCGTGTTCTCGGTAATGCCCAGCTCGCAGGCGATCTGATAGTTGGTCTGGCCCTTGCCCACCAGCCGCGCGACGTCCAGCTGGCGCGGTGACAGCTGGTCGAAGATCGCCGGCATGCTCTCGGCTGCCGTTGCATCCTCGCCACCCAGGCCCGTGCCCACCACCTGCTCGCGGGCCTTGCCCAGGTCCTGGTAGAGGTCGTCGATGGATTCGGCCAGGTACTGCAGCTTCTGGTTGAGGTGGCCCAGGTGCTGGAAGTTCTTCTGGCGCTCCAGCAACGCGGTCTCCTGGCGCTTGAGCCCTTCGAGCAATTCGGGGAGGTCCACCGGCTTCTGGTAGTAGTCGGCGAACCCTTCGCGCAGCGCCTTGATCACATCCTGCTTCTCGGCCCGCCCGGTGAGCATGATCGCCTCGAAGATCCGCTGCTTGCCGGCAATGGCCTTGAGCGCCTTGACCAGCTCGATGCCGTCACGCTCGGGCATGTGCAGGTCGCACAGCACCAGGCCGATTGCCGGGTCTTCGGTAAACCGCTCGATGGCCTGCTGGCTGCTGTGGCACGGTACGCACCGGTACCCGCTGCCCTCGATGAATTCACACAGCTCTTCGACGATCAACTGCTGGTCGTCGACGATCAACACCTTGAATGGACTCACTGGCTTGTTCACACGCAACTCCCTGCTGACGTGCCCTTCCTGGTACGGCCATGACGCTTGTGGTATCGAGGGGCAGTGACTAGAAAAATAGACGCAGTTGGCGGCTATGTACAACGTATGTACAGCAGGTTAGACGGGTTGTTCGATCAATGGATCCATACCGCAGCCAATAAAAAGCCGGCCAGCACGAAGGGGGCGAAGGGCTGTTTTTTTGACGCTTCTTCGATCACCTGCCTGAAGCGTTGCTTAACCTTCTGACTCAGAAGGGACCACAGCCAGCGGCGGCTGAGCAACCAGATCACCACCGCCACCCCGGCACCGATGAAGGTGCCCAGTAGGTACATCCGATCAGTGGCAAGCGCCAGCGCACCCAGCAGTTTCACATCGGCGGCGCCCAGGCGCCCGAGCATGTAGCCGGGCAGGGTCAGCAGCATCACGATCAGCAGCGCCCAGCCACCCTCGCTGGCATCGGCGCCGATCCAGGTGTGCCCGGTGATGAAGAGATAGGCCAGGGCGCAGGCTGCGGCGCCAAGGGTCAAGGTGTTGTTGATCTGCCTTTCTCGGGCATCCTGTTCGGCACACAATGCGAGCCACAGCAGCAGGACGATGCTTTGCATAGGCGAAATGCCATCCCTTGGTCGTGATTGATTCTATGCTTGATTGCGGGTGTCATTGTCAGGGTAGACGCGATCATGAAAGCAGGCCTTGCAAGACGGCAAAAAGGTGCGGCGGCGATCGAATTCGCCGCCGTGTTCGTGGTGTTCTTCGCGGTGTTCTACGGGGTGGTCAGCTACGCCCTGCCACTGCTGATGCTGCAGTCGTTCCACCAGGCCAGCAGCGAGGCGGTGCGTCGCTGCATGGCGCTGGACCCGACCAGCGCCACCTACCGCACCGATGTGCCGGCACTGGCCCGCGAGGTACTGGCCCAGCAGTTGGCGTGGATGCCGGGAACGCTGAAGTTCCAGCCCGGCACCGACGCGGTCGTGACCCTGAGCAACACCAACCTGCTGACCGTGCGCATCAACTACGCCAAGGCCCGGCTCACGACGGTGCTGCCGGTGCTCGACCTGCCGGTGGTGGGCGAGGTGCCACGCCTGCCGGCAACCCTTGGCGCCACCGCGAGCCTTCAGCTTTGAGCGGTGGCCACGGCCTGTTCGATCGCTGGCGCGGGCGCCCGGCCGCCGCGGTGGCCGCACCGCAGGCCCCGGTACCGGCGGCGGTGGGCCTGCAGCTGTGGCTCGATGACAAGGGCCGCGTGCTGCGCCTGGGCGGCCCGCTGCGCAGTGCCCTGGCGCTGCCCGCGCAGGCTGCTGCGCGGGTGCAGGACTACGTGCAGGCGCACAGCCTGCTGGTGCTCGAGGGCGAGCCCGCCGACTGGCAGGCACAACCGCTGGACCTGGACTTCAGAACCGCCAATGGCAGCACCCTGCACACCCGCGGCTGGTTGCTGGCCCAGGGCGAGGACTGGCTGTTGCAGTTGTTCGATGTGGGCGATCTGCTGCAGCAGCGTCAGCAGGGCCAGGATGCCCGGCGCCAGCAGCAACTGGCCCGCCAGGTGGGCGCAGCACTGCGCGATTGCAGCCTGGAGCGCCTGCCCCAGGTGGCCGCCGAGCAGTTGCAGCGCCTGGCCTGGCACTGGCGCATGGGCTGGGCGGCGCTGCTGCTGCGCACCCCCGGCGGCTGGCAGACCTTCGCGCGGGATGCATCGAGCGTGCCCTGGGCCGACGATGCACGCCTGAGCGCGGTACTCGACCGCCTGCCGTCGGGGCGCGTGCTGTGCAGCGCCGAGTTTCCGGCCTTGCAGGTGCTCTGCCCGACTCACGCACTGTATGTGGTGGGCCATGCGCAGCAGCATCAGGCCCAGGCCTGGCTGCTGTGCGCGGACGAGGGCGGGCAGGCCCGGCCCGAGGCGGCCCCCCTGCTGCTCGATGCCATGGCCGAGCCGCTGCTGGCGCGCCTGGCGGGCGACCGGCTGCAGGCCAGCCAGCAGCGCCTGAACAATGTACAGGGGTTGCTCGGTGCGGGCTGGTGGGAGTGGTCGCTGCACGAGCCCTACCTGCACCTGGCACCGGGGCTGGCGGCCAGTTTCGGCGTGAGTGCGCAACTGGCGCTGCCGGCCTGGTGGGCGCTGCTGCACCCGGCCGACCGGGAGGCGGCGCAACTGGCGTTCGAGGCGCTGCAGCGCGAGGGCTGCAGCCTGCAACTGTGCGTGCGCCTGCAGGCCGCGTCGCTGCGCTGGTACCGCATCTGTGGCGATGTGCACGGGCAGGGGCAGCAGCGACGTCTGCAGGGTTTCATGCTCGACATCAGCGATATCAAGGCCCAGGAGCAGCAGGCCAGTGCCGCGCACGCACGGCTGGACAACCTGATCGCCAGCTCGCCGGCAGTGATCTATATCCAGCGCTATGACGCCGGCGCGCTGCAGGCCGAATTCTTCAGTGCCAGCCTGCAGCCGCTGCTTGGCTGGACGCCCGCTGCCGACCTGCAACCGGCGCACTGGGTACACCCCGACGACCAGGCGCTGTGGCTGCAACGTACCCGCGACCTGCTGCGCCAGGGCCAGGTGCGCAGCCGCTACCGCCTGCGCGATGCGCAGGGCATCTACCACTGGGTGCTGGATGAAGCGCGCCTGCTGCGTGACGACCTGGGCCTGCCGGTGGAAGCCGTGGGTATCTGGCTCGACGTGACCGAGGCGACCCTGGCCGCCCAGCGGGTGCGCGAGAGCGAGGAACGTTACCGGGTGCTGGTGGAGGACTCGCCGGCGATGATCTGCCGCTACCGGCCCGACCTGACTGTGTTGTTCGGCAACCGCCCGCTGGCCGACTACCTGGAGTGCCTACCTGACCAGTTGCCTGGGAGCGACCTGGGGCAGTGGATGTCGCCGGCCCAGCGCGAGGCGTTCGTGCAGCGCCTGGCCGGCCTGACCCCGCAGCAGCCGGTGAGCAGTGCCGAAATCTGCCTGGAGCTGCCGGGGCGCGAACATGCCTGGTGGGTGTGGTCCGACCGCGGCCTGTTCGATGAGCAGGGCCGTCTGCTGGAGGTACAGGCGGTGGGGCGCGACAACACGGCGCTGCGGCGCAGCCAGCAGCAGCTGTTGCAGAGCGCGAAGATGGCCACCCTGGGCGAAATGGCCACCGGCCTCGCCCACGAGATCAATCAGCCGTTGAACGTGATGCGCATGGCGGTGGTCAACGCGCTCAAGCGCCTGGAGAACGGCGACGTGCAGGTGGAATACCTGCAGGACAAGCTCAGGCGCATCGATGCGCAGGTGCTGCGGGCCTCGAAGGTGGTGGACCACATGCGCGTGTTCGGGCGGCGTTCGGAGGTCGAACAGCAACTGTTCGAGCCCTGGCAAGCGGTTGAGGGTGCCGTGTCGTTGCTGGCCGACGGCCTGGCCGGCAAGGGTGTGGCGCTGAACCTGGGCCCGGCGCTGAGCGGCTGCCATGTGCGCGGCCATGCCGATCAGCTGGAGCAGGTGCTGATCAACCTGGTGGTGAATGCCCGCGACGCCTTGCTGGGCCGGCGTGAGGCCGACCCGCAGTTGCGCCCCTGGATCACGGTGGAGGCCGAGCCGGTGGCGGGTGGGGTGCGCCTGCAGGTGCGCGACAATGCCGGCGGCATTGACCCGCGGCTGCTGGAGCGGATTTTCGAGCCGTTCTTCACCACCAAGCCCAGCGGCGTGGGTACCGGGCTGGGCCTGTCGGTGAGTGGCGGAATCATCGAGGGCATGGGCGGGTTGCTCAGCGCACACAATGGCGCCGAGGGTGCGTGTTTCGTGATCGAGCTGCCGGTTCAGAGCATCAGCTGAGCGCGGTTGCTGCCGCAGGTGAGATTGGCACCGACCTCGACATGGTTGAGGTCGATGCCCAGACCCTTGAGCAGGCTGTTGAGGATCGGGTCCAGCAGGGGGCTGAGCAGGTTTTCGATGACCGGATCCAGCAGCTTTCTCACGCTTGTCAGCAGTTCGTCGGCGACTACCAACAGGCTGCCCAGCAGGTTGCCGTTCTGGGGGCGGTAGACCTGCAGCTCGATGCCGTCGACCGTCGTGGTGAGGCTCTGCAGGATGTTGGTCGCCTGGCTCGTGTTGTACGCGGGCGGTTTGCCGATATCGGGCGGTGTGGTGCTGTTGACTGCGCTGAACAGAAGGTCGACGTTACTGCTCTTGAGCAGCGCAGTGTCGATCTTTATGCCGACGCCACCCCCGGTGAATTCCTTGTGCGGACCACATATCAGCAGCAGGCTGCAGGTGCGTGTGCCGATATCGATCAGTGGCAGGGGATACACGGTTGGGCTGCTGTTGAAGTTGCTGGCCGGCACGATCTTGCCCAGCTTGAGGTCGAGTGCGGCGCTGTCGGTGCGTGCAGTCAGGCTCTTGCTGGCCCCGCAGCTGTAGTCGGTCACGTAGCTGCGTGCCTGCGCGACCTCCAGGCTGATGTCGATGGTGGGTGAGCCGAAGGGCACGATGTCGCCTGCCTCGCATGGCCCCACTACGCACAGCAGTGCGGTGATGGTGCCCTTGAGGTTGAGCCCCAGCAGGTTGCTGACTGCAGAGGTCAGGGGCGAGGCAATCGTGGAAATGGCGCCAACCAGGCCACCGATGCCGCTCAGCAGCCCCATGTTGATCGACACCATGGCGCGTATCTGCGCAGTCTTGACCATGATCTGGTCGCTGCCCAGTGGCGCGGCCTTGGCCTTGACCGGGTTGCCGACTGCAGAGAACTGCGGCGGCTCGACGACCTTCAGTTTGATCGAGCCGGTGAGTAGGCCAAGTACGCTCAGGGGCAGATCAACCACCGCTGCACTTTGCTTGTTGGCCAGCAGGATCACGGCCTGCAGCAATTGGAGCAGTTGCACGCTGGCATCCAGCCCTGAGGCGACTGTGCCGCTCTGAATATCGAGGATGCTACCCAGCTGGAGGTCGGTTTCGATATTGGCGGCGGCCAGCACCTTGCCCAGATCGGCGATGACTTTGGTCGTGGCGCCACCTCGTTGTGCCACGTAGATGGCTGCCTTGATCAGGTCCGTGGCCTTGAGGTTCTTGGCCAGGAGCTCGTCGTAGTGGCCGACGCCGACGCCAACATTCACGGCCAACTGGTCGATGTAGGCAAGCAGGTTGATGTCGACGTTGGCGATGCCTTGCCAACCGACGGCATCGAGGGTCGCCTTGCCGCCCAGCGGGTCGAGCAGTGCATTGAGCAGAGCGGATTTTCGCGAGTCGACCACGGCCAGCGTGGTTTGCAGACGCAGCATCGCCTGCGGTGGCTTGGGCAGCGAGGCCACCGCACTGGCGTGCAGGGTGGTGGTGGCCGGCACGGCGTCGCCGCTCAGCAGGGCCTGTACACCGGCGGCAATGCTGGTGGCCACGGCGCTGCTGGCACTGACCCGGACCGCTTCGCTCTTGCTCGGGTTGACGGTATAGGTGCGCCGGCTGCCGGCACCGGTCTGCAAGGTGCCGCAGGTGGTGGCCAGGGTATGCTTGGCGCCGGGCGCGAAGCCGTTGCGTGCGGCGCTGGCCTGGGCCACGGTCGCCGCCTGCGGGCCGCTGCCGGTGCACACCGCACTTTGCCCAGCCGCTTCGAGGGCGGCCATGTCGACCACCCGCTGCAGCGAACGCTGTTCCAGATAGAGCCGCCCGCTATCGATCACCAACAGGGCGAACACCAGCGCCAGGGCCAGTGTCAGGGCGGCCATCAGGCCGATCGCGCCACGCTGCCGGGTTGGGAATCGGGTAGCCACGAGCACTCCTTTGCCGGCACCAGGCCGTGCGCGAACGCATGCGTCAAAGAAGTGTAGTCAAGATAATGGCCAGTCGCCTTGAGGTGGCGACCGGCCATCGCCGGCTCAGTGGGGCGGGTAGTTGGCCAGTACCTTGGCCACGGTATTCTGGATCGCGGTGTTGCGCTCGGTGGGGCCGGGCGGGTAGTTGTTCATGATCTGCTCGGCGCTGCCGCGCCATACCAGCTTGCCGTCGCGGCTGTCGAACAGGTCGACCTGGATGGTGGCGACCTTGTAGTCGACGCTGCGGGTCTCGTTGTAGGCCGGGCCGCCCCAGTAGCCACCCCAGTAACCGCCCCAGGCACCGCCGTAGTTGGTGGTGATCTGCTGCTGGCGGTTTTCGACGATCAGGTAGGTCTGCACCTTGAGGTCACCCCTGGCGTTGCCCTGGGCCGGGCGCAGGCCACGCTGGTCGAGCTGTTCGCTGACGGCCTGACGGATGCGCTGCTCGGTGAGGTCGCTCTTGATTCGCGGGTCGTCCGGGCGATATTGCAGGGCCGGCTCCTGCCAGCTCCAGCTGCGGTAGGCCGCAAAGTCGCGGCTGGCATCGAAGTCCTGGGTGACGTTGTTGCTCTGGCAGGCGCCGAGCAGCGCCAGCAGAGCGAACAGGGGGAGTAGAGCGAGACGGCGCAGCATGATGATTCTCCGGTTGCCTTCAGCTTGGGGGGTAGCCATCCAGGGCCTTGTGCACGGCATCGCGCAGGGCGCGGGCGCGCTCGCTCGGTGAGCCCTGGCTGGTGGTTTCTGCGCTGGCGCTCCAGACCGGCTGGCCGCTGCCGGCATCGAACAGGTCCAGGCGCACCACCATCACGTCGACCTGGTAGG
The DNA here is from genome assembly GCF_024355235.1 of Pseudomonas sp. S12(2018). NCBI lineage: Bacteria > Pseudomonadati > Pseudomonadota > Gammaproteobacteria > Pseudomonadales > Pseudomonadaceae > Pseudomonas > Pseudomonas sp. S12(2018). The sequence goes on along the minus strand of NZ_QLAD01000013.1, from coordinate 28,425 downwards.
TGCGTATGATCGGCACGCTGCCATACACACCATAGCCGTTGCGATAGCCGCCGTAGCGGTTGTAGCCGATGCCCCCGTAGCCGTAGTTGTCATAGGGGTAGTAATCGTCGCGCACCTGGCGCAGGCGCCGTTCCATGCGCAGGTCGGCACTGACCAGCAGGTCGCTGCGGGTGTTGCGCGCAGGCCGCAGGCCGCGCTGGTCGAGGGCGGCGCTGACTGCGTCGGCAAGCTCGGCCGGGTCGCTGGAGGCGCTGCCGGCCGGGAGCTGGCCGTTGCGCCATGACCAGCTGCGGTAACGGCCATAGTCACGGGCTGGTGCCGGGTAGGCGCTGGCGTCGAAGGTGGTGGCCGCCTGGGGCGGGGCCGGCGGCAGCGGTCGGGAGCTGGCCACATACGGGTTGCTGCCCTGGCAGGCGGCCAGGGCCAGGCACAGCAGGCCCAGGATCAAACGGTACGGCATGGCAGTCTCCCGGCAGACACGGCTCGGTACTCAGCGTGGGTGGCACATCCAGTGCAGGTAGCGGCCCAGGCCGGCAAAGGCCGGGTGGCGGCGGTGCGCCAGTTCCATTTCGAGCAGGTCGAGCAGTTCTGCCTTGGCCTGGAACTCGACGGGCATGTAGTCGTGGAACACCCGTACACCGCTCTCGCTGTGTATATCCCACAGACCTTCAAGGTGCGCCCGGAGTTCGCGCGGATCAAGTGGTTTTTGCGGGGTCAGGCTCTGCTTTTCACCGGCCAGGCTGGCCCTGCGCAGTTTGCGGAAATGGCCCTTGAGCAGGTTGCGGTACACCAGTGCGTCGCGGTTGTAGAAGGCCAGCGACAGCAGGCCGTCGGTGCGGGTGAGCTGGTGCAGCACCGGCAGGATGGTCTCGGGTTCGGCCAGCCATTCGAGCACGGCGTGGCACAGCACCAGGTCGTAGGGTTCGGTGAGCTGGCCAAGCAGTTCCTGCCAGGGCGCCTGGATGAAAGTGGCTGGCTGGCCGGCGGCGGCGAAGCGTTCGCGGGCGCCCTCGAGCATAGGCGCGGCGGGTTCGGCCAGGGTCACCTGGTGGCCACGTTCGGCCAGCCACAGGGCCATGTGGCCCAGGCCCGCGCCGATGTCGAGCACGCGCAGGGGGCGGTCGGGCAGTGCTTCGGCGAGGTCGGCCTGGAGCACCGCGAGGCGGATGGCGCCCTTGGCGCCGCCGTAGATCTTTTCGGCGAAGCGGGTCGCCAGTGCGTCGAAGTGGCGGTCTTTCATCGGGCGAAGCGCCGTTCGCTGTCGGCCAGCTTGCTGCGCACCACCTTGTCCATGTCCAGGCCCAGTTCGCTGCACAGCAGCAACAGGTAGAGCACCACGTCGCCGACTTCCTGGCCGGCGTGTTCGAGCTGCTCGGGGGACAGCTGGCGCGACTGGTCCTCGCTGAGCCACTGGAAGATCTCCACCAGCTCGGCCATTTCCACGCTGGCGGCCATGGCCAGGTTCTTGGGGCTGTGGAAGCCGCGCCAGTCGTTGTTGTCGCGGATGGTGTGCAGGCGGGTGGTGAGTTCTTGCAGGTTCATGGGTGGGGGCTCTCCTCGTGCGGCGTAGCTTAGCGCGGGTCGGCGGGTTTTTCAGGGGATTGTGCTGGCCTGTTCGCCGGCAACGCCGGCTCCTGCAAGCCCTGTGTCAGGTGCATGGGGCCTCACTGCCAGAGGCTGGCCCAGGCCGACACCAGCAACAGCAGCGCCAGCCCCTGGTTGACCCGGCGCAGCACCACCGGCGAACCGCTCAGGCGCCGCGCCCCGCTGCCGAGCAAGGCCCAGCCACCCAGGCAGGGCAGCGCGATCACGAAGAACACCAGGCTCAGGTGCGTCACCTGCAGCAGGCGGTCGCTGGCTGCGGCATCGATGAACACGCTGGCCACCGCCAGCGCCATCATCCACGTCTTGGGGTTGATCACCTGCAACGCCGCCGCGCCCCACAGGCCGAGCCTGGCCGACGTCGCGCCCGATTGCTGCACCTGCACTGGGCTGCGAAAGATCTTCCAGGCCAGCCAGGTCAGCCAGGCCACGCCCAGCCCGTTGAGCAGCGGCTGCACTGCCGGGGCCCGGAACAGTGCCTCGCCCATGCCACTGCCCACCAGCCAGACGATCAGCGCGGCCCCTGCACCGGCCCCCAGGATGATTGGCAATGCAGCGCGCAGGCCATGGCTGGCGCTGTTGCTCAGTACCAGGAAATTGGTCGGCCCGGGGGTGATGGACGCAACGAAGGCAAACAGCATGAAGGCCAGCATGGGCAGGCTCCTTGGTAGAGGGGCTTGCATGCTCGCGTGTTGGCGCGCGTCAGTCTGGAAGCTTTGTGCAGCGCCTGCGGTACTGTGCCGGGGTCATGCCATAGGCGCGCAGGAACCAGCGCCCCAGGTGGCTCTGGTCGGCAAAGCCCAGCGCTGGCGCCACCTGTGCCGGGCTCGACCCTGCCGCCAGCAGCCGGCGTGCATGGGCCAGGCGCAGTTGCACCAGGTAGGCGTGGGGCGCCAGGCCGAACGCGGCCTTGAAGGCGCGGCTCAGACGAAAGCGGTCGATGTTGCACGCTGCGGCCAGTTGCTCGAGGCCGATGTCGTGGTGCAGGTGTGCATGCAGGTAGTCGCGTGCCCGCTGCGCCACCAGCGGCAGGCGCGGGTCGGGGTCGAGCCGGCGGCGCCATTGCAGATGCCCGCTCAGGTGCTCCAGCAACTGGTCCAGTGCCGCCTGGCGCACCATGCGCAGCTCCGGTTCGTGCAGCGACTGGAAGGCGCAAGCGGTGGCCGCTGCCAGGCGCGGGTCGCTGGCCAGGGTGTGGGCAAAACCGGGTTGGCTGGCGGGCGGGGCATGCTCGGTAAAGCCGCGCAGCTCGCGCTCCAGCCATTGCGGGTCCAGGTAGAGCATGCGGTAGGTGAAGCCCTCGGGGCTGAGCGCATCGCCGTCGTGCAACTCGCCGGGCTCGAGCAGAAACACCTTGCCCGGTGTGCTCTGGTGGCGGGCGCGGCGACAGGTGAACTGCTGGACGCCCTGTTCGGTCACGCCCACCAGGTAGCTGTCGTGCCAATGCGGATCATAGGCATGCCCGCGAAAATGCGCGCGCAGGGTCTCGATGCCGGTATCGGGCTCCTGGCGCAGGTCTATCCAGTTGCTGTTCATCGTGTGCTACCGGCAAAGAAAACCGTTATCGCCCGGTCCGTCAGGCAGGTCTAGAAGATTCGTGCAGCGTGTACCAACTGCCGGCCATGTGCACCAGGTCGCCGTGGCCCACCAGGCGGAACTGGCCGTCGGGTGCGACTGCGCTGCCCTCCAGCACCACTTCGCTGGGCAGGCGCACAGGCTTGTGAAAGGCCACGTCCACCTCGTAGCCGCTGAGCGGCAGGTGCCCGCGCAGCGCGGCCAGCGCCATGGCCTTGCTCCACATGCCATGGGCGATGGCCTGGGGAAACCCGAACAGGCGAGCGCTGAGCGCACTCAGGTGGATGGGGTTGTAGTCGCCGCAGACCTTGGCGTAGCGCCGGCCGATGTCGCTGTCGGCATACCAGCGGGTCAGCTCGCCCAGAGGCAGCGGTTCAGGGGTGTCGACGGCGGGTGGCTCGCCTTCGAGCTTGACGCCGCGACACAGCATGCGGCTGCGCTCGTGCCAGAGCAGCCCCAGGCTGTCTTCGGCTTCGGTCATCAGGTCGAAGGTCGCGCCCTTGGCGTGGGGCTGCAGGTTGTCGACGAACACGCTGAAGCGCAGCGTGCCGATGCCACCCAGCGGGCGCACCACGCGGATGCGGTTGTTCAGGTGCACCAGGCCCAGCAGCGGGAACGGGAAGTCGTCGGCGGTCAGCAGTTGCAATTGCAGGGCGAACGCCATCACATGGGGGAAGGTCGGCGGCAGGTGGCTGTCGTCGCCGAAGTGGCAGAGCTTGCGGTAGGCCTGCAGGCGCTGTGGATTCACGCCGATGGCGCAGTGCAGGCCGCTGGCGGGCAGGCTGTCGCCGGTGATGCTGCGCTTGCGCGCAGCCTTCAGGTACAGCCCGCTCAGCCCTTGCGTGCGGTGCAGATCGTGCCAGTGTCGGTCCATGCTCATGCCCCCATCACGGCCTGGCCGCATACGCGCAGCACCTGGCCGTTGACCGCGCCACTGCCGGGCTGTCCCAGCCAGGCCACGGCTTCGGCAACGTCCTGCGGCAGGCCGCCCTGGCCCAGGGAACTCATGCGTCGCCCGGCTTCGCGCAGGGCGAAGGGGATTGCCGCCGTCATGCGTGTTTCGATGAAGCCGGGGGCCACGGCATTGATGCTGGCACCCCGCTTGGCCAGCAGCGGCGCCCAGGCCTGGGCCAGGCCGATCAGGCCGGCCTTGCTGGCGGCATAGTTGGCCTGCCCGCGGTTGCCGGCGATACCGCTGATCGAGGCCAGCAGCACGATGCGTGCGTTGTCGTGCAGCGCGCCGCCGTCGAGCAGCGCCTGGGTCAGCACCTGGGGGGCCTTGAGGTTGACCGCGAGCACGGCGTCCCAGTGTTCGGGGGTCATGTTGGCCAGGGTCTTGTCGCGGGTGATGCCGGCGTTGTGCACGACGATGTCGATGCCCTCGGGGAGCGCTTCGAGCAGGTGCGCCGATGCATCGCTGGCGCAGATGTCCAGCGCCACGCTGCGCCCACCCAGGCGCGCGGCCAGGGCGTCGAGGTCGGCCTTGGCCTGGGGCACGTCGAGCAGCACCACCTCGGCGCCGTCACGGGCCAGGGTTTCGGCGATGGCGGCGCCGATGCCGCGGGCCGCACCGGTGACCAGCGCCTTGCGCCCAGCCAGCGGGCGCGACCAGTCCTGTACCTGGGTGGCGCAGGCGGTCAGGCGCAGCACCTGGCCGCTGATGAAGGCGCTCTTGGGCGAGAGGAAGAAGCGCAGCGCGCCTTCGAGCTGTTCCTGCGCGGCCGGGTCCACATACAGCAGTTGCAGGGTGGCGCCGTTGCGCAGTTCCTTGGCCAGCGAACGGCTGAAACCTTCCAGGGCCCGCTGCGCCACGCTGGCCAGCGGGTCGTCCAGCGATTCGGGCGCGCGCCCCAGGATCACGATGTGCGCACTGGCAGCCAGGCTGCGCAGCAGCGGCTGGAAGAACTCGCGCAGTTGCTTGAGCTGGTCGCTGTCGGTCAGGTGGCTGGCGTCGAACACCACGGCCTTGAGCTTGGGCCCCAGGCCCGCGACCCAGGCCGGCAGTTCGAGGCTTTCATCGGCATAGCTGTAGACCTCGTCGGTCAGGCGCCTGGCAAAGGCGGCCACGTTCGTCACCAGCGGCCCGCCGCCGAGCAGCAGGGCGCCTTCGACCGGGCGCAGCCTGCCGGCTTCCCAGCGCTCCAGGCGGGCGGGGGTGGGCAGGCCGACGGCACCGGCCACGCGCCGACCGAATGAAGAGTTGGCGAAGTCGATATAGCGGTCGCTCATGTGAACGTCTCCCGGAAATTAAGCACCAAAGTGTGGACCATGTTTCGCCTTCGGTCGTTCGACTGGCGAAAAAACACCTACGCTATAGCGGGTCTATCCCGTCTCGGAATAAGGAAGTCTGTGCATGCGCGCTTTACGTCGGGTCGCGATCATCGGCGGCAATCGAATCCCGTTCGCCCGCTCCAACGGGCCCTACGCCACGGCCAGCAACCAGGCGATGCTGACTGCGGCAATCGAAGGGCTGGTGGAGCGTTTCGGCCTGCATGGCCTGCAACTGGGCGAAGTGGCGGCGGGCGCGGTGCTCAAGCACTCGCGCGACATGAACCTGACCCGCGAATGCGTGCTGGGCTCGCGGCTGTCGCCGCAGACCCCGGCCTATGACCTGCAGCAGGCCTGCGCCACGGGGCTGGAAACCGCGCTGATGGTGGCCAACAAGATCGCCCTGGGGCAGATCGACAGCGGCATTGCCGGCGGTGTGGACACCACCTCCGATGCGCCGATTGCGGTCAACGAGGGGCTGCGCAAGTTGCTGCTGCAGGCCAATCGGGCCAAGACCACGGGCGACAAGCTCAAGGTGTTCCTGCAACTGAGGCCCTGGCACCTCAAGCCCGAGCTGCCGCGCAATGGCGAGCCGCGTACCGGGCTGTCGATGGGCGAGCACTGCGAGCTGATGGCGCAGACCTGGCAGATAGGGCGTGCCGAGCAGGACGAGCTGGCCTTGCGCAGCCACCAGAACCTGGCCCGGGCGTTTGCCGAAGGCTGGCAGGACGACCTGCTCACGCCCTTTCTGGGCCTGACCCGCGATCACAACCTGCGCCCGGACCTGACCCTGGAGAAACTTGCCAGCCTCAAGCCGGTGTTCGAGCGCAGCGCCAAGGGCACGCTGACGGCGGGCAACTCCACGCCACTGACCGATGGCGCTTCGGTGGTACTGCTGGCCAGCGAAGAGTGGGCCCGCGAGCGCGGGCTGCCGATCAAGGCGTATTTTCTCGATGGTCAGAATGCTGCGGTGGATTTCGTCAAAGGCCAGGAGGGGCTGCTGATGGCGCCGGCCTATGCGGTACCTCGACTGCTGGAGCGCAACGGCCTGACCCTGCAGGACTTCGACTTCTACGAGATCCACGAAGCCTTCGCCGCCCAGGTGCTGTGCACGCTGAAGGCCTGGGAAGACGCCGACTACTGCCAGAGCCGGCTGGGCCTGAGCGAGCCGTTGGGTGCCATCGACCGCGACAGGCTCAACGTCAAGGGCAGTTCGCTGGCAGCAGGGCACCCGTTCGCCGCCACCGGCGGGCGCATTCTGGCCAACCTGGCCAAGCTGCTGGACGAGGCCGGCCAGGGCCGCGGGCTGATTTCGATCTGCGCCGCGGGCGGGCAGGGCGTGACCGCGATCATCGAGCGCTGACCAGCGGTGCCTCCTTGGCCAGGGGCGCCGGGCGGTTGGCGTAGTGTTCGGCCATGATCGAGCACACGATCAACTGCAGCGGGTGATAGATCATGATCGGCAGCAGAATCAGTCCCAGCCCGGGATGGGCGCCGAAGATCAATGCGGCCATCGGTGCGCCGGCGGCCAGGGATTTCTTGCTGGCGCAGAACACTGCGGCGATCTCGTCGGCCGGGCTGAACCTGAGCAGCCGCGCGCTGCGGGTGGTCAGCCACAGGATCAGCGCCAGCAGCAACGCGCTGCCCAGAACGGCGGTGAGCAGTACCGAGCCACCCTGCTGCTGCCACAGCCCCGAGATCATCGAGTTGCAGAACGCCGCGTACACCAGTAGCAGGATCACCACCTTGTCCATCACGTTGGTGTAGCGCTTGTGGCGGGCAAAGAAGCGGCCCAGCCACGGGCGCAGCAACTGCCCCAGCACCAGCGGCAGCAGGAGCATGGCGCACAGGTCGAGCAGGGTGGCGCCCAGGTCGATGCCATCGCTGCCGTTGCCCACCACCAGGCTCACCAGCCACGGGGTCAGGAAGATGCCCAGCACGCTGGAGAGGCTGGCGTTGAGGATCGCGGCGGGCACGTTGCCGCCGGCGCTGCCGGTCAGCGCCACCGACGAGGAGATGGTCGAGGGCAGGGCGCACAGGTACAGAAAGCCCAGCATCAGCAGCGCCGGCACATGGCTGCCCAGCACGCTGTTGCCCAGCCACCACAGCAGCGGGAACACCACGAAGGTGAAGCCCTGCACCATCAGGTGCAGGCGCCAGTTCTTCAGGCCATGGCGGATCTGTTCGCTGGACAGGTTGATGCCGTGCAGGAAGAACACCACGAACACGCCGATGTTGATCACGTATTCGGCGTGCATCGAGCCGCCGCTGGCACCGAAGTGCGGGAACAGCCAGGCGAGGAAGGTGGCGAGAAACATGCCGCACAGAAACCAGTCGGTTACCACGCGCTTGAGGTGAGCTTGCATAGGCGGGCCTGCGAATCATCTTGTAATAACGAAGCGGCAGGCTAACCTGTGGCCATTCTTCCGTCTCGCGACACAAGGCCAAGCGATGCCGAGTAACGGACAAAATCTGCTGCCACGCCCAATCCCACTGCTCGATGCCCTGCCGCGGCCACTGTATGCGCGTGCCGAAAGCCTGGGGGCCGGCTCGTGGACGCCGCGTCATCGACACGACTGGATACAGTTTTCCTATGCGATCAGCGGGGTGCTGGGGGTGTACACCGCCGAGGGCAGTTTTTTTGCACCGCCGCAGTGGGGCGTGTGGATACCGGCCGGGGTGGAGCATGAGGTGATTACCTCGACTCGTGCCGAAATGCGCAGCCTGTATGTGCGTCAGGCCGATGCGGCGTGGGCCGGGCCGCGCTGCCGGGTGCTGGAGGTGACGCCGCTGGCCCGTGAGCTGATCAAGCAGTTCTGCCTGTTCCCGGTGGATTACGCCGAAGGCGAGAGCCCCGAGGCCCATCTGGTGCAGGTGCTGCTGGAGCAGTTGCAGGGGCTGCCGGAGGTGGGTTTTTCGTTGCCGCTGCCGCAGCACCCGCGCCTGCTCGAGGTGTGCAATGCATTGCTGGCGCACCCGGAGCGGGACGCCGGCCTGGCCTATTGGGCCGAGCGCCTGGGGCGTTCGCAGAAGACCCTGATGCGTTTGTTTCAGCGCGAGACGGGGCTGAGCTTTCGCGGCTGGCGCCAGCGCATGCGCCTGCTGTCGTCGCTGCAGGCGCTGGAGCAGGGGCAGAGTGTGACCCAGGCGGCGCTGGGTTGCGGCTATGAGTCGACGTCGGCGTTCATCGTGGCGTTCAAGGGCTTGTTCGGGGCAACGCCGGGGGAACTGTTCAGGCAGTGAGTGTCTGCCATGTCCGGGAAGCCAGGGGGCACTCGGTGCAGGCGGGATTAAATTATTTGGACATTATCGGGTCCACTTCCTTTGAGGGCCTTGTTGTATCGTGAGCGCGCATCTGGCTCATGGCTGTGAGACGATGGCCGGCAACCCGTGATACCCGTGTGTTTGGCAAAACAGGACCCAGAACAAAAGCCGATGAAGACTCCAAAACGCATAGAACCACTGATAGAAGACGGGCTGGTCGATGAAGTCATCCGACCCCTGATGAGTGGCAAGGAAGCCGCGGTGTACGTGGTGCGGTGCGGTACCGAGCTGCGCTGCGCCAAGGTCTACAAAGAGGCCAACAAGCGCAGCTTCCGTCAGGCCGCCGAATACCAGGAGGGCCGCAAGGTGCGCAACAGCCGCCAGGCGCGGGCCATGGCCAAGGGCTCCAAGTATGGGCGCAAGGAGGCCGAGGAGGCCTGGCAGAATGCCGAGGTGGCAGCCCTGTTTCGCCTGGCCAGTGCCGGCGTGCGGGTACCCAAGCCGTTCGACTTTCTCGATGGCGTGCTGTTGATGGAGCTGGTGTCCGATGCCCATGGCGATGCGGCGCCACGCCTGAACGACGTGCACCTGGAGGCCGATCAGGCCCGCGAGTACCACGACTTCGTGATCCGCCAGATCGTGCTGATGCTGTGCACCGGCCTGGTGCATGGCGACCTGTCGGAATTCAACGTGCTGCTCGGCCCTGACGGCCCGGTGATCATCGACCTGCCCCAGGCGGTGGATGCGGCCGGCAACAACCATGCGTTCAGCATGCTCGAGCGCGACGTGGGGAACATGGCCGGGTACTTCGGCCAGTTTGCCCCGGAGCTCAAGGCCACCCGCTACGCCAAGGAAATGTGGGCGTTGTACGAGGCCGGCGAGCTGACTCCGGAAAGCCCGCTGAGCGGGCAGTTCGCGGAGGACGAGCACAGCGCCGATGTCGACGGGGTGATGCGCGAGATCGAAGCGGCGCGCCTGGACGAGGCGCGCCGGCAGGCTGCACGCGCCGAGGCGGAGAACGGCCCGGCCAAGGCCGAGGAACCGCCACCGCCATGGATGCAGTAATGCGCTAGTGACAGCAGCTGCCGGCTGCCAGGTCCTTGAGGATCGGGCAGTCGGGGCGATCGTCCCCCTGGCAGTGGGCGACCAGCTCGCTCAGCGTATCGCGCAGGCTCACCAGCTCGTCGATGCGCCGGTTCAGGTCGGCTATATGCTCGTTGGCCAGGGCTTTCACGTCGGCGCTGGCGCGCTGGCGGTCCTGCCACAAGGTCAGCAGTTTGGCCACTTCCTCCAATGAAAACCCCAGGTCTCGCGAGCGCTTGATGAATGCCAGCGCGTGCAGGTCGTCCTGCTGGTAGAGGCGGTAGCCACTGTCGCTGCGCGAGGCCGGCTTGAGCAGGCCGATGGACTCGTAGTAGCGGATCATCTTGGCGCTCAGGCCGGTACGTTTGGCGGCTTGTCCGATGTTCATGGGGCATCGTCCTGTGGCGGCGTTTGCGGTTTCCAGGTTTTGAGCAGCAAGGCGTTGCTGACCACGCTGACGCTCGACAGGGCCATGGCCGCACCGGCCAGCACCGGGTTGAGCAGGCCGAAGGCCGCCAGCGGAATACCGATCAGGTTATAGATGAAGGCCCAGAACAGGTTCTGGCGGATCTTGGCGTAGGTCTTGCGGCTGATCTCCAGGGCGGCCGGTACCAGGCGCGGGTCGCCGCGCATCAGGGTGATGCCGGCGGCCTGCATGGCCACGTCGGTGCCGCCACCCATGGCGATGCCGATGTCGGCGGCGGCCAGGGCCGGCGCGTCGTTGATACCGTCACCCACCATCGCTACCACACCCGATTTCTTCAGTTCGAGAACAGTGGCGGCCTTGTCGGCCGGCAGCACCTCGGCGTACACGTCATTGATGCCAAGGGCCTGGGCCACCACCTTGGCGCTACCGCGGTTGTCGCCGGTCAGCAGGTGGCTGCTGATGCCCTGTTGGCTCAGCTGGCGTACGGCGGCGTCTGCGCCAGGCTTGAGGCTGTCGCCGAAGGCGAACAGGCCCAGCACCCGTGGTTGCGCACCGCGCTCGATCAGCCACGACAAGGTGCGCCCCTCGGCCTCCCAGGCCTGGGCGCTGGTGGCGAGTTCACCCGGTTGCAGGCCGCTTTCTTCCAGCAGGCGACGGTTGCCCAGGGCCAGGTCGCGGCCATTGAGGTGGCCGGCGATGCCGCGGCCGGTCAGCGATTGGCTGTCGTCGATGTCGGGTACGGTCAGGCCCTGCTCCTGGCAGGCATCCAGTACCGCCTTGGCCAGCGGGTGTTCGCTGCCGCGTTGCAGGGCGCCGGCCAGTTGCAGCAGTTCGCCTGCCTCGATGCCCTGGGCCTTGCTGTGAACGATGCGCGGGCTGCCGGAAGTGAGGGTGCCGGTCTTGTCGAACACCACGCGGTTGACTGCATGGGCACGCTCCAGCGCTTCGGCGTCCTTGATCAGGATGCCGTGGCGCGCGGCCACGCCGGTACCGGCCATGATCGCGGTGGGTGTGGCCAGGCCCAGGGCACAGGGGCAGGCGATGACCAGCACGGCCACGGCATTGATCAGCGCGGTTTCGATTGGCGCGCCGGCCAGCCACCAGCCGACCAGGGTTGCCAGGGCCAGCACCAGCACGGCTGGCACGAACACCTGGCTGACCCGGTCGACCAGTTTCTGGATGGGGGCCTTGGCGGCCTGGGCGTCTTCGACCAGGCGGATGATGCGCGCCAGCACGGTTTCAGTACCCAGGGCCAGCACACTTACCAGCAGGCGGCCTTCGCCGTTGATGGCGCCGCCGGTCACGCGGTCGCCCGGCTGCTTGGGCACGGGCAGGCTTTCGCCGCTGATCAGGGCTTCGTCGGCATGGCTCTGGCCCTCGATCACCTCACCGTCCACCGGGAAGCGTTCGCCGGGCAGCACGCGTACCAGGTCATGCAGGCGCAGGGCGCTGATGGGTACGTCCCGCTCCTGGCCGTCGATCACCTGCAGGGCGCGCTCAGGGCGCAGGGCTTCGAGGGCGCGGATGGCACTGGCGGTCTGGCGCTTGGCGCGGCTTTCCAGGTACTTGCCCAGCAGCACCAGGGCGATGACCACCGCCGAGGCTTCGAAATACAGGTGCGGCATGCTGCCTGCGGTGGCCCGCGCCCATTCGTACAGGCTCAGGCCGTAACCGGCGCTGGTGCCCAGGGCTACCAGCAGGTCCATGTTGCCGGCCCCGGCGCGTACCGCCTTCCAGGCCGCGACATAGAAGCGTGCGCCCAGGATGAACTGCACGGGGGTGGCCAGTACGAACTGTGCCCAGGCCGGCAGCATCCAGTGGATGCCGAAGGGCTGCAGCAGCATCGGCAGCACCAGCGGCAGGGCCAGCAGTATGGCCAGGCCGACCGACCAGCGCTCCTTGCGCAGGCGTCGCTCGGCGTCGGCCTGGTCGGCCTTGCCCGCTTGCGGCAGGCTGGCCGTGTAACCTGCCTGGGTCACCGCGTCGATCAGCAGCGCGCTGTCGACCTGCCCCAGCAGCTCGATGTGCGCGCGCTCGTTGGCCAGGTTGACGCTGACCCGCTGTACGCCGGGCACCTTGTTCAAGGCCCGCTCCACGCGCCCGGCACAGCTGGCGCAGGTCATGCCGCCAATCTGCAGTTCGAGGCTCTGGGCGGGCACGCTGTAACCGGCCTGGCTGACGGCGTCGACCAGTGCCGGCAGGGCGTCGGCAGGGGCTTGCACCCGGGCGTGTTCGGTAGCGAGGTTGACGCTGACGTGTTCGGCGCCGGCGACTTTGCGCAGGGCGCGCTCGACACGACCGGCGCAGCTGGCGCAGGTCATGCCTTGAATCGGCAGATCGAAGGTGGTTGATGCGGACATGGGGCTCTCCTCCTTGGACAGGCGCCAAGCATCAACCTTACCCCATTGGCAAGGTCAATAGCCCAGAGCGGCCTTCTTCAGGCTGAGGCCATTGTTGTCCATGACGATGCGGTACTTGTTGACCTGGCCCGCCAGTACGTTGATTCGCGTGCTGCGCTGGTTCTCGATGCCGTTGTTGCAGCCCGGTGCCTGCCCGGGAAGCAGGCGCAGGCGCACGTTCACCGGGCCGCCCGGCAGGTTGAACGAGGTGGAGTGTTCCTGGAACAGTCGCGCCGACAGCTGGTCGTTGAGATAGATGCCGATCTCGCAGGACGTGGCGACCTCCAGACGCTCGCGGGAAATGATCAACACGCTGTAGTCCGACGGCCCTTCGGCGCTGGCCAGGGGCACGATGCTGCACAACCCGAGCAAACCGATAAGGCCCAATGCTGCCCTGCCCATGAATGAATCTCCTGCTGATCGTTCGACAAGGGCGCAGCTTGGCCGAGCTTGGCGCGGATTTCCAGTTCGGCATGCACTTGACCTTGTCCCGATGGCAAGCTTGAGACTGCGCTCAAATCCCAAGGAGGTAGTTCCCATGCAAGTATTCACTGTTCAAGGCATGACCTGTGGCCACTGTGTGAAGGCCGTGACCCGTGCGGTACAGAGCCAGGATGCACAGGCCATCGTTGAGGTGGACCTGGCCAGCAAGCAGGTGCGCGTCGACAGTTCGCTGCAGGCGCCGCAGATCGTGCAGGCGATTGTCGATGAGGGTTACAAGGCCGAGCTTGTGGCCTGAACAAGCCGGTAGCCGCTTCGCCTGTAGGAGCCAGCCTTGCTGGCGAACCGGCGCGAAGCGGCTACCGACCCTGCATGGGCGGTGTGTCTGCTGCACTGTGCATTCCGGTGTGCGAGCGCTGCGCGCTCGATCGCCGGCAAGGCCGGCTCCAACAAGGGGCACACGTGCCAGCGAATTCGGCAAAAGATTCGCGGCTTATCCATGGCAGCCCGGTTAGACTAAGGCACTTGCTTAGCCTGCTATGGATTCCCGATGAACCTGCGCACCATCCTGATTCTCGGCGCACTCAGTGCGTTCGGGCCGTTGGCGATCGATTTCTACTTGCCCGGCTTCCCGGCAATGGCCCTGGCCTTTGCGACCGACGAAAAACACATCCAGACCACCCTGGCGGCCTATTTCCTGGGCCTGTCGCTGGGGCAGCTGGCCTATGGCCCGGTGGCCGACCGCTTCGGTCGACGCATTCCGCTGCTGGTCGGGGTGACCCTGTTTACCCTGGCGTCGCTGGCCTGTGCCTTTGCACCGAGCCTGGACGCCCTGATCGCCGCGCGTTTTGTACAGGCCCTGGGTGGTTGCGCAGGCATGGTGCTGTCGCGGGCCATCGTCAGCGACAAGTGTGATGCAGTGGCTTCGGCCAAGGTGTTCTCGCAACTGATGCTGGTGATGGGCCTGGCGCCGATCCTTGCCCCGATGCTGGGCGGGGTGCTGGTCAACCTGTATGGCTGGCAGTCGATCTTCCTCGTGCTCACCCTGTTCAGCGCCGGCTGTACGCTGGCCGTTGCCCTGGGCCTGCCGGAGAGCCTGCCTTCCAACCAACCACGCCAGCCGCTGTCGGGGGCGTTGCGCCAATACGGGCGCCTGCTCAAGGACCGCGTGTTCATGGGGCATGCACTGACCGGCGGCATCGCGATTGCCGGCATGTTCGCCTATATCGCCGGGTCGCCCTTCGTGTTCATCAAGCTTTATGGCGTACCGGCCGAACATTACGGCTGGCTGTTCGGCAGCAATGCGGCGGGCTTCATCCTGGTGGCGCAGGTGAATGCGCGATTGCTGGCCAAGCGTGGGCCTGCCTTTTTGCTGGCCCGCACGGTGTGGGTATACCTGGCGGCCGGGCTGGTGCTGCTGGGAATCAGCGCGCTGCATACGCAGGCGCTGTGGCCGTTGCTGGTGCCGCTGTTCGTGTGCATTGCCAGCCTTGGCTGCATCATCCCCAACGCCTCGGCCTGCGCCATGAGCGGGCAGGGTGCCCGCGCCGGCAGTGCATCGGCGTTGCTGGGGTGCGTGCAGTTCAGCGTGGCGGCGGGTGCGGCTGCCCTGGTGGGAGTGCTGCATGACGGCAGCGCGCTGCCGATGGCGCTGGTCATCAGCCTGTGCGGTACGGCGGCAGTGGGCGTGGCTATGTTGACCCGACGCCTGCAGCTCAGCCGACCTGCTTGAGCGGGTGCGGGGCCCGCAAGCGTTGTTGCAGGGTGTCGACAAAGGCGCGAGCCTCGGCCTCACTGCGAAAGCTGACCACATGCTGGTCGAGCTGAACCTGCCACGGGCACCCGGGTTTGCGGGCTGATGCACTGACGATAATCTTCATCGCTGCCTACCTGTGTGGTTGGGTAAATGCAGCAGCATTGTAGCGCCGCGACCGGGCCCCGGCATGACCGGCGTCAGTGTACTGACTGACGGTCATGCCGGGGCCCGGAGGGGCTCAGAACCCTTCCAGCACGATCTTGCCCTTGGCTGCACCGCTTTCGAGCAGCGCATGGGCCCGGCGCAGGTTGGCTGCATTGATCGGGCCGAAATGCTCGCCCAGGGTGGTCTTGAGGGTGCCTGCGTCGATCAGCTCGGCCACGCGGTTGAGCAGCGTGTGCTGCGCCTGCATGTCGGCGGTTTCGAACAGCGAGCGGGTGTACATGAATTCCCAGTGCAGCGACAGGCTCTTGCGCTTGAGCTTGGTCACGTCCAACTGCTTGGGGTCGTCGATCAGCGCCAGCTTGCCCTGCGGGGCGAGTGCCTCGACCAGCTGGTCCAGGTGCTGGTCGGTCTGCGTCAGGCTGGCAACGTGGGTAACGCTATCGATACCCTGCGCCTTCAGGCCCTGGGCCAGGGGCTGACGGTGATCGACTACCACATCGGCGCCCAGCTCCCTTACCCAGGCCTGGGTTTCGGGGCGTGAAG
Organism: Pseudomonas sp. S12(2018); assembly: GCF_024355235.1. NCBI lineage: Bacteria > Pseudomonadati > Pseudomonadota > Gammaproteobacteria > Pseudomonadales > Pseudomonadaceae > Pseudomonas > Pseudomonas sp. S12(2018). Next base: position 12,902 of record NZ_QLAD01000013.1, on the reverse strand, counting down.
CGCTGGCGATGACCTTGAGCCCGGTCAGTTGGCTGGCCAGTTGAGTCAGGATCGAGCCGACGCCGCCGGCGCCACCGACGATCAGCAGGCTCTGGCCCAGGTCGGCCTTGCCTTCGGCGATCTGCAGGCGTTCGAACAGCAGCTCCCAGGCGGTAATGGCGGTCAGCGGCAATGCGGCGGCTTCGGCGAAACCCAGGGTTCGGGGCATGTGCCCGACGATGCGCTCGTCGACCACGTGCAGCTCGCTGTTGCCCCCGGCGCGGGCGATGGAGCCTGCGTAGTAGACCTTGTCGCCAGGCTGGAACAGGCTGACCTCGCTGCCCACCGCCTTGACCACACCGGCAACGTCCCACCCCAGCACCTTGGCCACGCCGGCCTCGGGTTGCACGTTCTGGCGCACCTTGGTGTCGACCGGGTTGACCGAGATGGCGTGCACCTGCACCAGCAGGTCGCGCGGGCCAGGCTGCGGGGCGGGCAGCTCGATGTCCTGCAGCGCGGCGGGGTCGGCGATCGGCAACGATTGATAGTAGGCAATGGCTTTCATGAAGAGGTCCTTGAGGGGGGAGTGCCGCCATCATCAGTGCTTTCACTTGGGGTTAAAACCCGATAAAACGGCAGATACTTTCAATTTGTTTTTGATAATGAGGCCGACAAGTGCTGCGTACCGATGATCTGCAACTGTTCGTGCGCGCCGCGGAACTGGGCAGCCTGTCGGCCGCTGCGCGCCAGCTCGACCTTTCGCCGGCAGTGGCGAGCGCAGCGCTCAAGCGCCTTGAGGCGCAATTGAAGGTGCGGCTGCTGGCCCGTTCGACGCGCAGTCTGCGCCTGACCGCTGAAGGCGAGGGGTTCCTCAACCACGCCCGGGTAGCCTTGGCCAGCCTTGAGGAGGGGCGGCGGGCGTTGGCTCAGGGCCAGGCCGAGGTGAGCGGCGTGCTGCAGTTGTCGGCACCGTCGGATTTCGGACGCAATGTGCTGTTGCCCTGGCTGGACCAGTTGCAGCAGGCGCACCCGTTGCTGAACGTGCGCCTGCTGCTGGGCGATCGCAATGCCGACCTGTTTCGCCAGCCGGTGGATGTGGCGCTGCGCTACGGCACCCCCGAAGACTCGAGCCTGGTGGCGCTGCCCCTGTGCCCCGACAACCGCCGGGTGCTGTGCGCCGCACCTGATTATCTGGCGCGCCATGGCCAACCGGCGACGGTTGCACAGCTGGCCGAGCACAACTGCCTGCTGTACCAGTTGGGTGGCCGTGTGCATGACCAGTGGCGCTTCAGTGACGGGGCCGCGACACAGACGGTGCTGGTGCGTGGCGACCGCTTTTGCGACGACGCCGACGTGGTACGGCGCTGGGCCGTGGCAGGTGTGGGCATTGCCTACAAGTCCTGGCTGGATGTGGCAGCCGATGTGAAGGCCGGGCGCCTCGAAGTGCTGCTGCCCGGGGTGCGGGGTGAAGCTGCGCCGCTGAATCTGCTGTGCACCCACCGGGCGCAGCTTGGCAAGCCGGTGCAGTTGCTGCGCGACGAACTCAAGGCCAGATGCCGGCACCTGCTGGAGCCGCTGCTGGCGATGACCGGCTAGGCAGGGCCGCCTGTCGGGCGCTGGATCAGGGTCATACATTTCATTTTAGGTTGAATGACTTGTTTACCTTGGATGTAGGGTGTTGCGCGCTCATCGGCCCTTGAGCGCAACCCTCGCTCTGCAGGGAAAGCCGCCCCCATGCGGCTGTGGTGCCAGGGGCGGAAGGCCCGTCACCCGAAAGTGACCTTTGCAGAAGGCCACATGGTTGCCCAAAACGGGCAATTTTGCCGGAGATAGAGGCCGTTTAAGTGCTTACAGGCCGGCATATACTTGCCCCCGCAGTCGTTACCAGCAAGAGACGTTTCCATTGCAGGGGCGGGCAAGTTACGTCTTCGGAATCCGCAGGGAGTGCAGATATGAAACCTGTAGCAAGTATCAGTGTGATCGCCAGCCTGCTGGCTGACCCCAAGCGCAGCGCCATGCTGTGGGCCTTGATCGACGGTCTGGCCCGCCCCTCCGACGAGTTGGCCAGGATGACCGGCCTGACACCTTCTTCCACCTGCGCTCACCTTGGGCGCCTGCTGGCAGGGGGGCTGCTGAAGATAGAGGCGCGCGGGCGCAAACGGTATTTTCGGCTGGCAGCCCCGGAGGTGGGCGCCGCTGTGGAGGCGCTGGCCAGTGTGCCGGTGCGCGAGCATTTTCGTCAGGGCGTGCGTGTCAGCCGGGAGGCGCCGGGGATCCCGCTGGCGATGCGCCGCGCACGCTTGTGCCGTGACCACCTGGGCGGTGAGCTGGCGGCCGACCTTTACCAGCGCTTGCAGGAAGCCAAGTGGCTGGAGCTTTGCGACCGCCAGTTGGAGGTCAGCTCGCTGGGGCGCCTGCACTTTGCCGACTTTGGCATCTTCGTCGAGGCATTGGCACTGCGCGAGGGCAGAGCCTGCAGCGCGTGCAGTTGCTGCAGCGAGTGGAGCGAGCAGCGCCCGCACCTGGGCGGGGCCCTGGGCAGCAGCCTGCTCAGGCTTTTCGTGCAGTCGGGCTGGGTGCGCATGAACGGTGACTCGCGCGCCTTGCACGTCACCCCCGCCGGGTTGCGTGAAATCCCGCTGATTGCACAGTCGCCCATGCCGTTGGCGGTGGGGGAGTAGCCGCAGGTGGCGGGCAAGGCCGACCCACCGGTGATGGGTCGACCTGCCCGCGCAGAGGTCAGGGCTTGAGCAGGCGCGCATCCAGGCTGTTCTGCGCCAGACGCCTGGCCTGGTCCTGGGTCATGCCGAGGTGGGTATGCAGGGCATGGAAGTTCTCGGTCACGTAGCCACCGAAATAGGCTGGGTCGTCCGAGTTCACCGTGACCTTCACGCCACGTTCGAGCATCTCGAGGATGTTGTGTTCGCGCATGTGGTCGAACACGCACAGCTTGGTGTTGGACAGAGGGCAGACGGTCAGCGGGATCTGTTCGTCGATGATGCGCTGCATCAGGCGCTCGTCCTCGATGGCGCGCACGCCGTGGTCGATACGCTGGATCTTGAGCAGGTCCAGGGCTTCCCAGATGTACTCGGGCGGGCCTTCCTCGCCGGCGTGCGCGACCGTCAGGAAGCCTTCGCTACGGGCGCGGTCGAACACGCGCTGGAACTTGCTGGGCGGGTAGCCTTGCTCCGAGCTGTCCAGCCCCACGGCGATGAAGGCATCGCGAAAGGGCAGGGCCTGATCGAGGGTGGCGTGGGCCTCGTCTTCGCTCAGGTGGCGCAGGAAGCTCAGGATCAGGCCACTGCTGATGCCCAGCTTGCGCTGGCCATCCTTGAGGGCTGCGCTGATGCCGGCCAGTACCACCTCGAATGGGATGCCCCGGTCGGTATGGGTCTGGGGGTCGAAGAACGGTTCGGTGTGGATCACGTTCTGTGCCTTGCAGCGCAGCAGGTAGGCCCAGGTAAGATCGTAGAAGTCCTGCTCGGTGCGCAGCACGTCGGCGCCCTGGTAGTACAGGTCGAGGAACTCCTGCAGGTTGTTGAACGCATAGGCCGCGCGCAGGGCCTCCACATCGTTCCAGGGCAGGGCGATGCCATTGCGTTCGGCCAGAGCGAACAGCAGTTCGGGCTCGAGCGATCCCTCTAGGTGCAGGTGCAATTCTGCCTTGGGCAGCGCGTTAAGCCAGTCGTACATAGCGTGTTCTCATCAAGGAGCGGTTGCGCGCCATTCTACAGCGGTTGACGAGGGGCGGCGCGAAACCTGGCCGGATGGTCCGGCAGCAGGAAACCTTCCACAGCAGCTACAGTCTCTAGCCACACCCCTTCTGTTCAAGGCCGCCGATGCTCAAGCTACTGACCCAGGAAAAGCTCTTGCTGCTGGCCGTGGTGACCGCCCTGTTGGCCTGGCCATTGGAGCCGTTGTTGCTGGGGCACGGCCATGGCGTGGCGTTGTTGGCCGGGTTCGCGCTGGTGGGGGCGATCGTGTGCGCCTCGATGCGGGTTGCACAGCATGCCGAGCTGCTGGCGGAAAAGGTCGGCGACCCCTACGGCACCATGATCCTGACCCTCTCGGCGGTCTTGGTGGAGGTGGTGATCCTGGCCATCATGATGAGCAATGAGGCCTCGCCGACGCTGGTGCGCGACACCATCTACTCGGCGGTGATGCTCGATATCAACGGGATCCTGGGCCTGGCCGCGTTGATGGGCGGGCTCAAGCACGGCGAGCAGAGCTACAACGACGATTCGGCACGCACCTACAGCGTGATGATCATGACCGCGATGGGCGTGTCGATGGTGGTGCCCGAGTTCATTCCCGAAGCCCAGTGGCATCTGTATTCGGCCTTCACCATCGGCGCGATGGTGGTGCTGTATACGCTGTTTCTGCGCATGCAGGTGGGGCCGCACAGCTACTTTTTCAGCTACAGCTACCCGCAGAAGAAACGCCGCGACCCGGTGGCAGGTACGCCGGGCGGCCACAAGGCGCGATCGATCGCGATTCTGATTTCGGGGGTGGTGGTGATCGGCCTGCTGGCCGAAGTCATGTCCAAGACCCTGGACTATGGCCTGGAGGGCAGCGGAGCACCGCCGGTACTGACGGCAATCGTGGTGGCGGCCATCTCTGCCGCGCCGGAGATTCTCACCGCATTGCGCGCGGCGCTGGCCAACCGCATGCAATCGGTGGTCAACATCGCCCTGGGGGCCTCGCTGTCGACGGTGATCCTCACCGTGCCGCTGATGGAGGCCATGGCCCTGTACACCGGTCAGCCGTTCCAGATGGCCATGACCCCGGTGCAGACGGTGATGATCTTCATCACGCTGATCGTCAGCGCCATCAACCTGAACGATGGCGAAACCAACGCGATCGAGGGTATGACCCACTTCGTGCTGTTCGCCACGTTCATCATGCTGGCGCTGCTGGGCCTGTAGCTGCCTAGCCGGCGATCAGTTGCGCGGCGGCCTGGCGGTGATCGGCGATCAGGCCCTTCACGTCCAGCCCTTCGATCTGGCCATCGATCACTCGCCACCGGCCGCCGACCATCACCCGGTCGGCTCGGTCGGCACCGCACAGCAGCAGAGCGGAGAGCGGATCATGGCTGCCGGAAAAACGCAGTTCATCCAGCTTGAACAGGGCCAGATCGGCCTGCTTGCCCACGGCCAGCTCGTCGATGTCGTCGCGCCCCAGCAGTTGCGCCGAACCTCGTGTGGCCCAGCCCAGCACGCGCTCGGGGGTAATGGCCTCGGCACCGTAGCGCAGGCGCTGCAGGTACAGGGCCTGGCGGGTTTCGAGGATCATGTTGGACGCATCGTTGGAGGCCGAGCCATCCACACCCAGGCCCACTGGCGCACCCGCGTCGGTCAGTTCCACGGTGGGGCAGATGCCCGATGCCAGGCGCATGTTGGAGCTGGGGCAATGGCAGATGCCGGTGCCGGCGGCGCCCAGGCGGGCAATCTCGTCGGGGTTGAAGTGGATGCCGTGGGCCAGCCAGGTGCGCGGGCCGAGCCAGCCGACACTGTCCAGATAGTCGACGGTACGCAGGCCAAAGCGCTGCAGGCAGAAGTCTTCCTCGTCGAGGGTTTCGGCCAGGTGCGTGTGCAGGCGCACGTCCAGCTCTTGGGCCAGGGTCGCGCTGGCGCGCATGATTTCGGGCGTGACCGAGAACGGTGAGCAGGGGGCCAGGGCGATCTGGATCTGCGCGCCCGCGTCACGCTCGTGGTAACTGTGGATAAGTCGTTGGCTGTCGGCCAGGATCACCTCGCCCTGCTGCACCGTCTGCTGCGGTGGCAGGCCACCATCGGCTTCACCCAGGCTCATGGAACCGCGGGTGAGCATGGCGCGCATGCCGAGTTTGCGCACACTCTCCACTTGTACGTCGATGGCGTTTTCCAGGCCGTCGGGGAACAGGTAGTGGTGGTCGGCAGCGGTGGTGCAGCCCGACAGCAGCAGTTCGGCCAGGGCTACCTGGGTCGCCAGCTCCAGCTTGGCCGGGGTGAGCCGGGCCCACACCGGGTACAGCGTCTTGAGCCAGGGGAACAGCGGCTGGTTGACCACCGGAGCCCAGGCACGGGTAAGGGTCTGGTAGAAGTGGTGGTGGGTGTTGATCAGGCCTGGCAGTACCACGTGCTCACGGGCATCGAAGGTCTGCTGGCAAGGTGTGGCGGGGGTTTGGCCGAGGCCGAGGACTTCGCGGATGATGCCGCCTTCGAGCACCAGGCCGCCACGGGCGTCGAGGGTGTTGGCGGTAAAGATGGCAAGCGGGTTTTTCAACCAGATACGGGTCGCAGGCATGGTGCCGGCTCCTCTGAAAGTGGGTTCAGGTTAGCCAGCTCAGTGTTGCCCTGTCTGCTGATCCAGGTCCGCCGCGGTGGGCGAAGGGCCGAGTCTACACCCACCGCGCGTCAGATCACCAGATCAGTTTTTCGCCCTTGTAGTTGATGAAATGCAGGCCACCCTTGCCGCTGTTGAGGGTGACCTGTTCAACCATCCCGCCCGTGCTGGTAGGCACGTCGATTTCAGCGCCTTCGCCGCCCATGTCGGTCTGGACCCAGCCCGGGTGCATGGCCAGCACGGTCAGGCCGGTGTCGCCCAGCTGCACGACGAAGCTGTTGATCATGGAATTGAGCGCCGCCTTGCTGGCCTTGTACAGGGCCAGGTCGGGCGCGTCGGGGATGCTCACGCTGCCCAGCACCGAGCTCATGAAGGCGATCACCCCACCCTTGTCGTTGAGCTGCGGGCTCAAGCGCTGCGCCACGCGAATCGGCGCGACGCTGTTGGTCATGAACAGTTCGCCGATATCCGCCAGTTGTACCCGCTCCGGGTTCTGGTCATCAGGGCCCTTGACCCCCGCATTGACGAACAGCAGGTCGAAGGTCTGACCCTTGAGGCGCGCCTGCAGTGCATCGAGCTGATCGGTGCTGTTCATTTCCAGGGTCTCGACCTGTACGCCGGGCACCGCGGCCAGCGCAGGGGCCCTGGCAGGGTCCCGAACGGTGGCGGTCACGTTCCAGCCCTGCTCGCGCAGGCGCTGCACAAGGCCAAGGCCCAGGCCACGGGATGCGCCAATGATCAGTGCGGTTTTGGGGGCGGTCATGGGATAACTCCGTACAGGTGGGCAGAGGATACGCAGCGTAGCATGGCCTGGAGGCTGCTCATAAAATGATCAATCGACGCTGAGCATTGGCCGGCAGGCCTTTGGCGCAGGCGCTCACGGTTTATCCACAGCTTGCTCCACAGTATTTGTGTGCAAGCGCCAGGCACGGTTTTGTGGCCATGGAGCCGGCCCTAAAGGACACCTGGCTGGGGATAAGTCACTGATTCGACGCCGCTTGATGGCCTGTCATCAAATCTTGATCAAAATATGATCGTTTCTCTGCGAGCCTTGATCCAGAAGGGCTGCAGCCGAGTGCTAAGAGGTTATCCACAGCCGGGCCCACAGTGGATGTGGGCAAGTGTCAGCGCCGTTCGAGCAGAATGCGCCCGCGGCTCAGGTCGGCCAGTTGTCGTTGCACCGGTTCGATCTGCTCCTCGCCAAGCGCCAGCAACAGGTCGACACCGTTGGCGGTGAACTGCTCGTCCATCACCAGGCCGTCGGCTTCGGCGACGCGTAGCTTGAGCAGGGCCAGTTCGCTGAATGCGCAACTGCAGTGCAGCTCGACACGGCTTACCAGCAGGCGCTTTTCGGCCTGTTGCAGGCACTTGTTGGCGCCACCGCCATAGGCCCGGGCCAGGCCACCGGTGCCCAGCTGAATGCCGCCGTACCAGCGAATCACCAGCACCACTACCTGGTCGCAGTCCTGCGCCTCGATGGCCGCCAGGATCGGGCGCCCGGCCGTACCGCCGGGTTCGCCGTCGTCGCTGCTGCGGTACTGCGCCCCCAGTTTCCAGGCCCAGCAGTTGTGGGTGGCGGCCAGGTCGCTGTGCCGTTCGATGAAGGCCTGGGCCTCGGCCGGGCTGCTGATGGGGCCGGCCAGGGTGATGAAGCGGCTCTTGCGGATCTCTTCGCGAAACTCGCAAGTGTCCAACAGGGTAAAAGGCATAAGCAGGGTTCAGTTCGGTGGGGTCAGGCCACAGCCTTTGAGGATGATGTGGATAAGGTTGTTGCTGGCGTCTTCCATGTCCTGCTTGGTCAGGCGGCTGCGGCCGGTTACCTGGCAGATCTGTGTGGAAAAGTCGGCATAGTGCTGGGTGCTGCCCCAGAGCAGGAAGATCAGGTGTACCGGGTCGAGGCGGTCCATCTTGCCGGCATTCATCCAGCTTTCGAACACGGCGGCCCGGCCCTTGAACCAGTCGCGGTAGTCCTGGCTGAAGTAGTCGGTCAGGCACTGGCCGCCGCTGATGATCTCCATGGCGAAGATCCGCGAGGCCTGCGGGTTGCGCCGCGAGAATTCCATCTTGGCGCGAATGTAGCGGCTCAGCGCCTCGGCCGGGTCGTCGTCGGCACTCAGGGTGTTGAAGGTGCTGTCCCACAACTCGATGATGTTGCTCAGCACCGCCACGTACAGGCCCAGCTTGTTGGTGAAGTAATAGTGCAGGTTGGCCTTGGGCAGCCCGGCGTTCAGCGCGATGGTGTTCATGCTGGTGCCCTTGAAGCCGTGACGGGCGAACTCGTCTTCGGCAGCCTGGATGATGGCCTGCTCGTTCTTCTGGCGGATACGGCCGGCAGGCCTGGCAGCCTGGAGGCGGTGTGCGGGGACTTCGAAGGTCATGGGCGATTCCGGACAGAGCGGGGTAGTGTGGCACATGCACTGATAACCCAGCCGTGGCAGGCGGGCAAGCGCTCATCGGCGAAAAAGCCGATAAACCGCATCAGCGGGTGGCCGCCAGGCTGTCCAGGAAGCTCTCGAGCACCAGGTGCGGGCGCCGTCCCTTGCGGGTAACCCAGCACAGGCTCAGGTCATAGAAGCGTTCGTCGGGTTTGAGGGCGCGCAGGCGCCCCTGCTGTACCCAGGCGTTGGCGTAGTGGTCGGGCAGGTAGCCGATGTAGCGCCCGGTAAGAATCAGGAACGCCATGCCTTCGCGGTCCGAGGCGCTGGCGGTGCAGTGCAGGTCCTGATACTGGGCCTGGATCTCGGCCGGGAGGCGGAAGGTGGGGGCGATCGCGTCCTGGCTGTTGAGGCGGTCGTCGTCCAGCTGGCGGTCATCGGCATAGAACAGCGGGTGCCCGACCGCGCAATAGAGCAGTGAGCGCTCACTGTACAGTGGCTGGTACTCGAGCCCCGACAGCGGGCTGGTCTGGGGGACCACGCCGACGTGCAGGCTGCCGTCGAGCACGCCCTGTTCGACCTGGCTGGGAGCGATCATGCGGATCTGGATGCGTACCTCCGGCCCCCGGTCCTTGAGCTGCGCCAGGGCATGGGTGATGCGCATGTGCGGCAGGGTCACCAGGTTGTCGGTGAGGCCGATGTTCAGCTCGCCGCGCAAGTGCTGGTGCAGGCCGTTGACTTCGGTGCGAAAGCTTTCCAGCGCGCCGAGCAGTTGCAGTGCGCTCTGGTACACCTCGCGGCCCTCTTCGGTCAGCGAGAACCCGGCACGGCCACGCTGACACAGGCGCAGGCCCAGGCGTTGCTCCAGGTCGCTCATCTGCTGGCTGATGGCCGAGCGGCCGATGCCCAGCACGTTCTCGGCTGCGGAGAAGCCGCCGCATTCCACCACGCTGCGGTAGATTTTCAACAGGCGGATGTCGAAATCACTGACCTGCGCAAGCGGCTCCGGGCGACGGCTCATAGTTTAGTGTCCAGCTAACTGAAGATTAGAAAAGTAGGCTTTTTCAGACTTTATCCCCGTGACAACTTAGCTGCAACAACGTTTGCCTCCCTCATGTTGCTCATTGCCTTGCGAGGTTTGTCCCATGAATCTGCCTGAAAACGCTCCCCTCGGCCTTGCCAGCCAGCTCAAGCTGGATGCGCACTGGATGCCCTATACCGCCAACCGCAACTTTCAGCGCGACCCGCGCCTGATCGTCGCCGCTGAAGGCAGCTACCTGACGGATGACAAGGGGCGCAAGATCTATGATGCGCTGTCGGGGCTGTGGACCTGCGGCGCCGGGCATACCCGCAAGCAGATTCAGGAAGCGGTGTCGCGTCAGCTGGGTGTGCTGGATTATTCGCCGGCCTTCCAGTTCGGCCACCCGCTGTCGTTCCAGCTGGCCGAGAAGATCACCGACCTGACCCCGGGCAACCTGAACCACGTCTTCTATACCAACTCCGGTTCCGAATGCGCCGATACCGCGCTGAAGATGGTGCGTGCCTACTGGCGCCTCAAAGGCCAGGCGACCAAGACCAAGCTGATCGGCCGTGCCCGTGGCTACCACGGCGTGAACATCGCCGGCACCAGCCTGGGCGGCGTCAACGGCAACCGCAAGATGTTCGGCCAGTTGCTGGATGTGGACCATATCCCGCACACCCTGCTGCCGGGCAACGCATTCAGCAAGGGGATGCCGGAGGAGGGCGGTATCGCCCTGGCCGACGAGATGCTCAAGCTGATCGAGCTGCACGATGCGTCGAACATCGCGGCACTGATCGTCGAGCCGCTGGCCGGCTCCGCCGGTGTACTGCCACCGCCCAAGGGCTACCTCAAGCGCCTGCGCGAGATCTGCGACCAGCACAACATTCTGCTGATCTTCGACGAAGTGATCACCGGTTTTGGCCGTATGGGTGCCATGTTCGGTGCCGACGCCTTTGGTGTGACGCCCGACCTGATGTGTATCGCCAAGCAGGTTACCAACGGCGCCATCCCGATGGGCGCGGTGATCGCCAGTAGCGAGATCTACCAGACCTTCATGAACCAGCCGACCCCGGAATACGCGGTCGAATTCCCGCACGGCTACACCTACTCCGCGCACCCGGTTGCCTGCGCTGCCGGCCTGGCTGCACTCGACCTGCTGGAGAAGGAGAACCTGGTGCAGTCGGCTGCCGACCTGGCACCGCATTTCAAACGTGTGCTGCACGGAGTCAAGGGCGCGAAGAACATCGTCGACATTCGCAACTACGGCCTGGCCGGTGCCATCCAGATTGCCGCGCGGGACGGGGATGCCATCGTGCGTCCGTTCGAGATCGCCATGAAGCTGTGGAACGCCGGCTTCTATGTTCGCTACGGCGGCGACACCCTGCAGTTCGGCCCGACTTTCAACACCACCCCGCAAGAACTGGATCGCCTGTTCGATGCGGTGGGCGAAGCGATCAACCAGGTCGGCTGATCCTTCTCTTTATATAAGCAGGCGCGCGGTGCCGCGCCTGAACCCCCTTTCTGGAGTTCTGCATGAGCATTGTTCAGCATCTGATCCACGGTGAAATGGTTTCCAGCGGTGAGCGCACCGCCGATGTGTTCAACCCGTCCACCGGCCAGGCGGTACGCAAGGTGGCGCTGGCCAGCCGGGAAACCGTGCAGCAGGCCATCGATTCGGCCAAGTCGGCATTCCCGGCCTGGCGCAATACCCCGCCGGCCAAGCGGGCCCAGGTGATGTTTCGCTTCAAGCAACTGCTTGAGCAGAACGAGTCGCGCATTGCGCAGATGATCAGCGAAGAGCATGGCAAGACCCTCGAGGATGCGGCGGGTGAACTCAAGCGCGGTATCGAGAACGTCGAGTTCGCCTGCGCTGCCCCCGAAGTGCTCAAAGGCGAATACAGCCGCAACGTGGGCCCGAACATCGATGCATGGTCCGACTTCCAGCCGCTGGGCATCGTTGCGGGGATCACCCCGTTCAACTTCCCGGCCATGGTGCCGCTGTGGATGTACCCGCTGGCGATTGCCTGTGGCAACTGCTTCATTCTCAAACCGTCCGAGCGCGATCCGAGCTCGTCGCTGTTCATTGCCCAGCTGTTGCTGGAAGCCGGCTTGCCCAAGGGCGTGCTGAACGTGGTGCATGGCGACAAGGTGGCGGTGGACGCGCTGATCGAAGCCCCAGAGGTCAAGGCGCTGAGCTTTGTGGGCTCCACGCCGATTGCCGAGTACATCTATGCCGAGGGCACTCGTCGTGGCAAGCGTGTGCAGGCGCTGGGTGGTGCGAAGAACCACGCGGTGCTGATGCCCGATGCCGACCTGGACAACGCGGTCAGCGCACTGATGGGCGCGGCGTACGGTTCGTGCGGTGAACGCTGCATGGCAATCTCGGTAGCGGTGTGCGTGGGTGACCAGGTGGCCGATGCACTGGTGGCCAAGCTGGTGCCGCAGATCAAGGCGCTGAAGATCGGTGCCGGTACCAGTTGCGGTCTGGACATGGGGCCGTTGGTGACTGCGGCTGCGCGCGACAAGGTGGTTGGCTATATCGATGACGGCCTGGCCGCCGGTGCCGAATTGGTGGTGGACGGCCGCGGCTACAGTGTTGCGGGGCATGAGCAAGGTTACTTCGTGGGCGGTACGCTGTTCGATCGGGTCAGCCCCGAGATGCGTATCTATAAGGAAGAGATCTTCGGCCCGGTGCTGTGTGTGGTACGGGTGAATAGCCTCGAGCAGGCCATGCAGTTGATCAACGATCATGAATACGGCAACGGTACCTGCATCTTCACCCGTGATGGGGAAGCGGCGCGTCTGTTCTGCGACGAGATCGAAGTGGGCATGGTGGGGGTCAACGTTCCGTTGCCGGTGCCGGTGGCCTATCACAGCTTCGGTGGCTGGAAGCGCTCGCTGTTTGGCGACCTGCATGCCTACGGCCCGGATGGCGTGCGCTTCTATACCCGGCGCAAGGCGATCACCCAGCGTTGGCCGCAGCGCGCCAGCCATGAAGCATCGCAGTTCGCATTCCCAAGCCTTTGAGGGCGGGCTGAAAGGAGGGAGGCCGCAAGGCCTCCCTCTTTTGTTTTTCAGCGTTTTTGACCGATGTGACAGATTTATTGCGAATAGCGCTTGACGGGTTTCCAGAAGTCTTTATACTTCGCCCCACTTCCAGCGTAGCAGGAACGAAAAACTCCTTGAATATCAATGAGTTGGAT
>NZ_QLAD01000012.1:114853-117906 GCF_024355235.1 Pseudomonas sp. S12(2018) | reverse complement strand
TTAATCAGCTGGTCATGGTCGTCGTAGGCGTAATGCAGCGTGCTGTGGTCGGGACGGATGTGCTGCAGCAGGTTGCTGCGCTCATCAAAGCTGTAGCGGTCCTGGCTACCGTCGGGGTGCACGTGGCGGATGATGTTCTTGCGTGCATCACGGAACAGCCATTGCTCGCGGCCATCGGGATGTACGACGCGGTAGGTATAGCCAAGGGCGTCGTAGTAGTACCAGGTTTCCTGGCCGTGGGCGTCGGTGACGTAGGTCAGGCGGATGTTCGGGTCCCACGCCAGACGGGTCTCGAAGCTGCCGTCATCCGCCCATTCATGAATCGCCTTGGCGTGCGGGCCTGTGCCATCCCACTCGAGGTTGAGGCCACGGCCGGTGCGGTCGGTGTAACGGGTGATCAGATGATGCTGATACTCATAGTGCCAGGCGGCACCGTTTTCATCCTGAGCCGCTACCAGGTCACCCGCGCCGTCGTAGTGATAGGCGCACAGTTGGCGCAGCGGCTTGCCATCGACCACCTGCCACACGCCCTGGATATGCCCCTGCTCATTCAGCAGGGTGCCCAGTTGCAGGTGCAACTTGCTCGGGTTGTCGTCCTGGTAGGTGTTGATATCGGACAGCACCGGCTGGCCGTTGTGGCGATGCTCGTAATGCAGCATGGCACCGGCACCGCTGCGCAGGCGAATGTGGGTCAGGTAAAAGCGCTCGCCGACCTGGGCATAGGTTTCGAACCGCTCCTGGCCCCGCACCAGGGTCAGCTGATGTGCACTGGTGCGCTTGAGGGTCAGGTATTCGATGGGGTCGTGGTGCCAGGTGTCGACCTCGAGCCACGGGAAGTCGTGGCTGCGTCCATCGCTGTCATGCAGCACCAGCCCCTTGTCGACCACATCGATGCAGGTGGTGAACTCGGTGATCCAGCGTGCGCCTATGGTGCCGCTATCCAGCGCGTCGAGCCGCGAGTTGTAGACCCGGGCCCAATCCACCGGGAACGGGCCGGACAACGCGAAGTCCTGATGAACGACGGTCTCGTCGCCGAGCACATGGCCGATGCTGTGGCCGGTACAGGGACAGATACCATTCTTGTCGGTATTGGGGGCCTTTTTGGCCCTGACCTGGCGGCTGACCACCTCGGTCGGGCCTTCACTGTGCATGTGCCGCGCCTGCTGGGTGACCCCGGGGCGAATGCTGGTGGCAACGCCGCGCCTGGCGGGGTGTGCCAGTACGGTTTCCAGCAGGCGGCTCAGCAGCCAGGCAATGCTGTTTTGCATGCCAGGGGCGCCCAGGGCTTCGAGGCGATCCGGCACCGACGCAGCCAACCCGTCGAGTGTGTGCACCAGCGGGCGCAGCAGGCTTTCCAGCGCCTCACCGAAGTGGCTGGCGACATGGTTGTAGGCCGCCTTGAGGTTGCCCTCGGAGGCATTGGCCAAGGCCGACAGCGCCAGGCGCCAGGCGTCAGTGCTCAGCAGCGAGTCGTACAGCGCCGCCTGGGTCATCTGGGTGCGTGACAACTGGTGGCTGGCTGCGGCGTCGAGTTGGCCCCGGGCAGCGGCTTCTATGGTCCTGGCCAGCGTGGTGAACAACAGGCGCGCGGTGTCGGCGGCCTCACCGAGCATGGCCGGCAACTGGGCCAGCGCCTCGCGTACGTAGTGTTCCAGGGCGCCGCGGATGTTGGCATGCAGGTGGCCGTCGATGATCTCCAGGATCACCGCGCCGATGTTCGCCCCCGGGCGACGGCGCAGGGTCTGGCGGGTCAATTGCAGCACCGGGCGCAGCACCATGCGCGCCTTGGCCAGGCCTGGGGGAAACGGCACTACGCCGATCAGGTTGATGCCCAGGCTGACCCAGTCGAGCGGGTCGGGGGACGGGCTTTCCAGCAGCGTGAGGATGTCGATCAGTACATCCACACCGGCCAGGGCATTACAGAGCACCGGCACATTTTCGCCGGCCTGGCGCAGCAGTTGCAGGTTCACGAGGCCGTAGGTGATCTCGCGCAGCCAGTGGTCGACAGAGGCGGCGGCAGCGCCGAGGTCTTCACTGAGCAGGGTTTCGAGTGGGGCAATCGCAATCTGGATCTCACGCTCGCTGGGCGCGGACGCTGTGGGGGAAGCAGACATCGGGAATAGCCTTCCTAGGCAGGGGCGAAGCGCCCTGGGTGGTCCATGAAGGCAAAGGGTACGAGGGCAAGGAATTCTCAGATATGGAGAAACTTCCTGGAGTTGTGTGGGATGTGTCACATAACGATGTAGATGCCGCGGATATACACCGGCACCGGCAGGCGGTCGAAGCCGCGCACGAACACCACCTGCTCGGCGCGACCGCCGATGTAGCCCAGGTTGACGCCAGGGGCCCGGGTGAACGTGCTGGCGACAGTTAAGACAGTACTTTTCGTACAGTGCCTAGAGCGCCCCATCCAGCACGTCACCTACTTCCCATTGACTTGCGTTGCCTACCTCCAATGTTTGGAACTTATGTGGCAGGTGCTGACAGCTCGAGCGCTGCATTTATCGTCACTTCAGTTTTCTACAAAGCCAAGCTCCCCATTGCGCGGCTATGTGCGTTTCCGATCTGGCATCTCGCCCACATACCAGTGGCCTCCATTGGGGAAGTCCAACGTCACAGACTGTTTGGACAACACTGGCCTCTGTCTATACTTTGCCTTGTAGACGGGTTGCTCCGTAGGATTGTCTGAGTTGAGCCATTTCTTAATGGAAGCGTCGGTAGAATTCAGCTCAATCAGACAGAAGTCAAAATCTGAATTATTTGTCAATTTGAATAGAAGATTTTTTGGATCTTCAGGTGGCGCAGTTAAGGAATCGGCGGTCGTCGCTATAAACCTTCCGCCGGGGTAGAGAACGAAGTCATAAATGGTTTGGGGCGAATTCAATGGGGATTTTGTACCCGTGGTGGGGTCGTTGAATTTTTGGTAGTGAAAATAATTGATTTTACCCTCCATTTCGTTTTGGAGTTGTACGCTGTAGGATGTTGCGCTGGAGATTTTTGCACTCATGATCGATGCTCCCAGGATAGCCACGCGGCTTTGTGTTCCTAGATAG
>NZ_QLAD01000012.1:113349-114250 GCF_024355235.1 Pseudomonas sp. S12(2018) | reverse complement strand
TGCGCATACAGGTGTAGAGCGTGTAGAAGCCCCGCGCCCAACCCGCTAACCTTGCGAGCTCGCAGGCAATCCAGCGAACGGTCCTCGCGCACTGCTACTGCGCCACCCGAACATCAGATGGCAGCTCCACTCAAAAAGGGAGGGTGTTGCAACGGCAATCACCCTCCTCTGTTCAACGCATGCACTACTTAAAAATGCTGACGACGCGAGAGCTGAACTAGGGTCACTTGAGTTCTGTACAGCACCCAAGCTCCCCGTTGCGCTGCCAGGGGAAAAGGTCAGTCTTCGTTTTTTGCTTCGCTCACCGCCCATACGCTTCCTTCGATTACCGCCACACTAGTTGACCTTCCTGGACGTAGCAGCCATGCGTACCATTTAGAGGGGTCGCCACGGCGAGGTTCGTAGTCGATCCAGCGCCGTAGTACCCCCCCTGGAAACCGCTTCGGTCCTGTATTCACCCCCCCAACCATTTGGTTGTATCTATCGATTATTAACTCGCGCTGAGATTGAACGTCTTCCTCACTTTCGTCCCCCGGAATGTCCTCCAGCGCGGCTATTACCCAGTCGGGATAAGGGGGTTCACCGTATACGCGGAGCAACCCGACAGGAAAACCTGAATTATTTGTAAATTTGAATCGAAGAAGTTTTGGATCTTCAAGCTGCGTTTGGTAGGACTCGGCGGTCGTCGCTATAAACTTTCCGCCGGGGTAGAGATTGAAGTCATAAGTAGTTTGGGTCGATGTTAATGCGGATTTTGTACCCGAGGCGGGGTCGCCGAACTTTTGGTAGTGGAAATAATTGATCTTACCCTCCATTTCGTTTTGGAGTTGTACGCTGAAGGATGTTGCACTCATGATCGATGCTCCCAGGAAAGGCACTCGGCTATGTGCTCCTGGATAGC
>NZ_QLAD01000012.1:0-112610 GCF_024355235.1 Pseudomonas sp. S12(2018) | reverse complement strand
CGCATACCGCTGTAGAACGCCTTGAATCCCCACCCCAACCCCGCTAATCTTGCGACGTCGCTGTCAATTCAGCGACCGGGCGTCGCGGCCCGCTAATGCAAAAGGCGCTACTGCGCCACCTGAACATCAGATGGCGGTTCCACTCAAAAAGGGAGCTGCACAATGGTCAAAACCGTCTCCAATCCCCCGCTTACTACTCAACCCCGCAAACGTATCTACACCGCCTTCGGCTGTTGCAACGGCAATCACCCGCCCCTGTTTTCCGTCTGCGAAGGCATCGAGCTGGAAGACGCCCTGGTTCACCTGTCGCTCCAGATCCAATGCGCCAAGGACACCACCGCCCAAGCCTGCGAACGTGCCGACGAGCAGTTCAAGACGCTGCTGATCGCCGCACAGCAATCGCTGGAAATGAGCACCGTACTGATCGACACCGTGCTGGACGGCATGGAAGCAAACGCGACACCCGAGTAACGACGCAACACACGGGCCGCACACGCGGCCTACCGAGCTCGCTCCGCCCACCAAAACCCCACCTGCCCCCCAACATCACGCACTCTCCCCTTGCTGTCCACGGCCCACTGGCACTAGGATGCGACAAATTCTCAAATGCACCTGGCTATCATGCTGAGGTTTTCCGTGTCGTCGCCATCCACTTCCCCCACCCCTCACGCCGATGTTCGTGCGCTGTACATCAACCATCACGCCTGGTTGCTGGGCTGGTTGCGCAAGCGCATGCGCCACGGCGACCACGCGGCGGACCTGGCCCAGGACATCTTCGTGCACATCCTCGGCAAGCCGGAGCAGCTGCAGCAGTTGCGTCAGCCGCGTGCCTGGTTGAGCACCGTGGCCCACGGGCTGCTGGTGGATCGCGTGCGCCGCCAGCGGGTCGAGCGGGCGTATCTGGAGGCCATCGCACACCTGCCCGAAGCCGAGGTGCCGTCGCCCGAGTCGCAGCTGATACTGCTGGAAACCCTGGCCCGTGTGGACGCCCTGCTCAACGGCCTGCCGCCCAAGGTGCGCATGGCCTTTCTGCTGTCGCGCCTGGAGGGCCTGAGCTACAAGGAGATCGCCGAGCGCCTGGCGGTAAGCCTGAGTTCGGTGGAGAAGTACATGGCCAGCGCCATTCGCCATTGCTACCTGGCCCAGCGATGAGCCGCCCGCCATTGCCCGAACTGCCCGACAACGTGCTAGACCAGGCCATCGGCTGGCTGGTGCGCATCGAGTCCGACGGCGCCAACCCGCAACTGCTGGAAGCCTGCCAACGCTGGCGTCAGGCGCACGCGCTGCATGAGGTGGCCTGGCAAGCGCTGCAGAAAAGCGATGCCACCTTCCAGGGCCTGGCCGCACTGCCCGGCTCGGTGGCGCGGGACACCCTGCAACGCCTGCAAGGCGGTCGTCACAGCCGGCGCCAGGCGCTCAAGCTGCTGGGCGTGGGGCTGCTGGCCAGCGGCGTTACCGGCTGGTCGATGCGTGACAGCGCGCTGGTGCCCTGGGGCGCGGACTACGCCACCGAGGTGGGCGAGCGCCGTCAGTTTTTGCTGGATGACGGCACCCGCCTGCAACTGAACACAGCCAGTGCAGTGGACGTGCAGTTCACCGCCCAGCGCCGGTTGATCGTGCTGCGGCGCGGCGAAATCTTTATCGACACCGGCAAGGACGCCGCCACGGCGGGCGGGCGTCGCAGCTTCTGGGTCAGCACGCGGCATACACAGTTGCAGGCCATCGGTACGGCCTTTGCGGTGCGTGATGAAGCCAGCGGCACGCGGTTGCGGGTCGAGGATGGGGTGGTGGCGATTCAGGGCAAGGGCCAGCCGGTGATGGTTGCCGCCGGGGAGCAATACCTGATCGATGCAAACGGCAGCCAGCGGGTCGAAACCAGCCCCCTCAATGCCAGCGCCTGGGCGCGCGGGCAACTGGTGGCCAAGCGCATGCAACTGCGCGAGCTGACCGCAGAACTGGCGCGCTATCGCCACGGCTGGCTGCGCTGCGACCCGGCCATCGCGCACCTGGAGGTGTCGGGCGTGTTCCAGCTCGATGACATCGACCAGGCCCTCAGCGCCCTGAGCGATTCGCTGCCGGTGCGGGTGGAACGCTTTACCCCGTTATGGACCCGTATCGTCGCCCGGTAAGGCTGATGAGAAGAAATCTCAAAAACTTTTACGGGTTTTGCCGCCCTCTTCGACAGACAGGCAATACACCTCGTCATTCGAAAGGAGCACGCCGTCCATGTCTTCTGCTTTTATCCCCACCCGGCCTTTGCAGCGCAGCGTGCTGGCACTGACCCTGCGCAGTATGTTGCTGGCCGGTGCCACCAGCGTGTCGCTGGCCAGTGCGGCCGCGCAGGCCGCCGAGGCAAGCAGCCACCACTACGAGCTGGCGGCCGGCCCGCTGGAAGAGTCGCTCAACAGCTTTGCCCAGGTGGCCGGCATCAGCCTGCCGTTCGACCCGGCGCTGGTGCAGGGCAAGCGCGCCCCGGCACTGCGTGGGGACTATGCCGTGCAGGATGGCCTCGAACGCCTGCTGGCCGGCAGCGGCCTCACGGTTACCCGCACCGCCAGCGGCAATTACCTGCTGATTGCCCGTAGCCAAAGCGCAGATGCCCTGGAACTGGGCGCCACCACCATCAGCGGCCTGGGCCTGGGCTCGACCACCGAGCACAGCGGTTCGTACACCACCGGCGCCATGCAGACCGCCACCAAGCTGCCGCTGTCGCTGCGCGAAACACCGCAGTCGGTCACGGTGATTACCCGCCAGCGCATGGACGACCAGGGCATGCGCAGCCTCGACGACGTGGTGCAGGCCACGCCCGGGCTGCGCCTGTCGGCCGCGCGCCCGGCCAACAGCGAGTTCTTCGCCCGCGGCTTCCCCATCACCAACCTGATGTTCGACGGCCTACCCACCACCTACAACGCCGACTGGGTGGCCACCGCCGACCTGGCCCCCTATGACCGCGTCGAAGTGGTGCGCGGCGCCACCGGCATGATGCAAGGGGCCGGCAACCCGTCGGCCGCCATCAACATGGTGCGCAAGCGCCCTACCCAGGCGTTCCAGGCCAGCGTGACCGGCAGCGCCGGCAGCTGGGACAACTACCGCAGCGAGCTGGATGTGTCCGGCCCGCTGAACGACAGCGCCAGCGTGCGTGGCCGCATCGTCGGCGCGTACAACGACAAGGGCAGCTATCAGGATTACGCCGGGCGCGAGCGCGGGGTGTTCTACGGCATCAGCGAGTTCGACCTCACCGACAGCACCACCCTGACCGTGGGGGCGTCCGACCAGAACGACAATAACAACATCAACTGGGGCGGCCTGCCGGTGAACCCCGATGGCAGCCACATGGGCTTTTCTCGCTCCAAGACCTTCGGCTACAGCTGGTCGCACCAGGACGTCGAGAACAAGACGGTGTTCGTCGAGCTCGACCAGCGCTTCGACAACGACTGGCGCCTTCACCTGGGCGCGTCGAAAAACTGGTCCGAATTCAAGATGATGGGCGGCGTGCTGGAGCGCAACAACGACGCCACCTACCGCCAGCGCATCTTCAACCAGAACCGCGACTTCGATCAGTCCACCTACGATGTCTATGCCACAGGCCCGTTCACACTGCTGGGGCGCGAGCATGAACTGGTGGTCGGCGCCAGCAAGCGCCAGCTCAAGACCGAAGCCACCGGCGGCACGGTGTTCGTCGATGTGCCGGACATCAACCGCTTCAACCCGGGTGGCCTTGCCAGACCGAACGTGCCGGACATCTACTCCATCGACGACAAGGTCGATCAGGAAGGCCTCTACCTCACCACGCGCTGGAACCTGGCCGACCCGCTGAAGGTGATACTCGGTGCGCGCCTGGACTGGTACGACGCCACGGCCATCTATGACCAGATCAACGATCAGTACTACACCTCGGGCAAGACCAAGGTGGTGCGCAACGTCACCCGTTATGCCGGGGTTATCTATGACCTGGACGACAACCATTCGGTGTATGCCAGCTACACCGATATCTTTCAGCCGCAGACCGAGAAGGACGGCCAAGGCAAAGGCATCGAGCCTATTACCGGTGAAAACTACGAAGTAGGTATCAAGGGTGAGTATTTTGGCGGCGCGCTGAATGCCAGTGCTTCGCTGTTCCAGATCGACCAGCTCAACCGCGCTGCCGAGGTGGCGGATGCAAGCCTGTGCAAGGTCATCCCGGTGGGTAGCTACGGGTGCTATGAAGCGGCTGGCAAGGTGCGCAGCCAGGGCATCGAGTTCGAGATCAATGGTGCGCTGACGCCCAACTGGCAAGTGGGCGCCGGCTATACGTTCGCCCAGGCCAAGTACGAGAAGGATGCCGACAAGGCCAAGGAAGGCCGGCTGTTCGACACCGACCTGCCGCGTCATATGTTCAAGGCCAGTACCACGTACCAGTTGCAGGGTGATCTGAAGCAGTGGCGTGTGGGGGCCAACCTCTATAGCCAGAGCGCGACCTTCAACAAGGGCAGCAATGTGTTCGGCAACTACCATGTCGAGCAGGAGGCGTATGCGCTGGTCGGGTTGATGGCGGGTTACCAGGTCAACAAGCATCTGGATACGCAGTTGAACATCAACAACGTGTTCGACAAGAAGTACTACCAGGGCATCGCCAGCAACTCCACGTGGAGCCCATATGACGTGTTTGGCGACCCGCGCAACTTGATGGTTACGGCGAAGTACAGCTTCTGATGATGCGCCGGGGTCAGCGTGATTGCCGGCATATGCAGATTGACTGATGCACCGTGCATTCAGGCGCTGCGACCGCTTCGCGCTCGATTCGCGGGTCAAGCCCGCTCCCACGCCCTGCGGGCAGAAGCGGATTATGCATGGCTCGATGATCTGTTTCGGGCCGCCAGGCCGTGGGAGCGGGCTTGACCCGCGATCTGGCGCGCAGCGCCAGTAAAACCTGCACATGCGGTTTGCCTGATACACCGTGCATTCAGGCTTTACGACCGCTTCGCGCTCGTTCGCCGGCAACGCCGGCTCCTACGCCCTGCGGGCAGACTCCGCCTCTGGCCGCCAGGCCGTGGGAGCGGGCTTGATCCGCGATCTGGCGCGCAGCGCCAGCAAAACCTGCACATGCGGGTCGCCTGACACACCGTGCACTCAGGCGTTGCGACCGCTTTGCGCTCGTTCGCCGGCAACGCCGGCTCCTACGGCCTGCGGGCAGACTCCGCTTCTGGCCGCCAGGCCGTGGGAGCGGGCTTGACCCGCGATCTGGCGCGCAGCGCCAGCAAAACCTGCACATGCAGTTTGCCTGATACACCGCGTACTCAGGCGTTGCGACCGCTTCGCGCTCGTTCGCCGGCAACGCCGGCTCCTACGCCTGCGGGCAGACGCTGCCTCTGGCCGCCAGGCCGTGGGAGCGGGCCTTGACCGCGATCTGGTGCGTAGCGCCAGTAGAACCTGCACACGCGGTCTGCCTGATACACCGCGAACTCAGGCGTTGCGACCGCTTCGCGCTCGTTCGCCGGCAACGCCGGCTCCTACGCCCTGCGGGCAGACTCCGCCTCTGGCCGCCAGGCCGTAGGAGCGGGCCTTGCCCCGCGATCTGCCGCGCAGCGCCAACAAAGCCTGCGAACGCGCCCTCAAAGCCCCCCACGCACAACGCTCACGCTTGCAGCGCAACCTTTAGTAAACTCGCCCCAACCGGCAGTACCGGCAAGGCTCTGCAGAACACCTGCAACCTCCCCGCCATCGCACCGCTTTCAAGCATCTACAGGCCCAGCAGAACCATGAACCGCCAAAAGAAGATCAAGCAGATACTCAAGGCCAACGCCAAGAAGGCCAGCGCCAAGCTGGCCCCCAAAAGCAAACCCAAATACATCTGCAAGGCCGACCGACTGAAGCTGGCTGCCGAAGCCGCCGAAACCCCGACCCCCGCCGCCGAAGGCTGAGCCACACCTGTCACGCAGCGCCCGCCTGCTGCGTTATCCACTCGATGAACGCCTGCACCTGCGCCCGCTTCAAGGCCTCTTTGCGCGTTACCAGGTAGTACGCAAATCGCGACGGCCACGGCCTGTCCAGCGCCACCACCAGCCTGCCGTTGTGCAGATCTTCCTGGGCATGATTGTCCTGCACCAGGGCGATGCCCTGCCCGCTCGCCGCCGCGCGCAGCAGCAACAGGTCTTCATCGTAACTGGCACCGCGCTGGCTACGGCTGTCAGCCTCCACGCCATGCGCTTGCAGCCACAGCGGCCAATCCGCTCGCTCGGTGTCGTGCAGCAACGGGTAGTTCAGGCAATCCTGCGGGCTGTTGATCGGCGGCCCCTCGGCCAGCAGCCGAGGGCTGGCCACCGGTAGCAGCACCGGCGCCATCAGCGGGATCGACTCCAGCCCCGGGTACTGGCCCAGGCCATGGCGCAGCGCAATGTCGATGCGCTCGCGCTGGAAATCCACCAGCCTTGCCGACGCCTCCACCCGCACTTCGATGTCAGGATGCCGGGCACTGAAGTCACCCAGGCGCGGCACCAGCCAGGTGGACGCGAACGACGGCACGGTGCTGATGGTAAGCGTTTGCTCGTGGGTGAACGACTCAAGTTCGAGTAGCGCGTTCTCGATCTGCCCAAAGCCCCGCGACAACCCGGGGAAAAGACGTGCGCCGGCATCGCTGAGCTGCACCCCATGCCGCCCCCGCACCAGCAGCGTGACGCCCAGGCGGTCTTCCAGCTGGCGGATCTGCTGGCTGATGGCGCCGGGGGTGACGCCCATGTGCTCGGCCGCCGCCTTGAGGCTGCCCAGCCGTGCAGCTTCGGTAAAGGCGCGCAGCGCCAGCAAGGGTAGAACGGCGCCCATGGCGTATTCCTTGGTTTAGAAAATCTAACGTCAAAGCGCAGGACTAATCGTTTTTGTCCCAGGCAATCACTTACTAGCATGGCACCCACACCACGCAACAAGCATTAGTCTGCCTGAGGTATGTGCCCTGTGTCCGATCCTGACCTGATTCTCTACACCGACAGTTCGCCAAACGGCTTCAAGATCACCATCGCCCTGGAAGAAATGGGCCTGCCCTACAGCCTGCGCCATGTGCGCATCGATGAGGGCGAGCACCAGCGGCCCGAGTTTCTTGCGCTCAACCCGCACGGTCGCATTCCGGTGCTGATCGACCGCGCCACGGGCATCACCCTGTTCGAGTCCGCCGCCATCCTGCTGTACCTGGCGGACAAGAGCGGCCAGTTGCTTGGCCACGACGCTCCCGAGCGCTGGGCATGCATCACCTGGCTGATGTTTCACAGCGCCAGCATGGGGCCGTTGCTGGGCCAGCGCGTGCACTTCGAATGCTTCGACAGCGTGCCCAACCCTGCCGCCATCCAGCGTTACAGGACCCTCACCGAAGCCACCTTCGTCACCCTCGATCAGCATCTGGCAAACCAGCCGTGGCTGGGTGGCGCCACCTATTCGATTGCAGACATAGCCACCTTCGCCTGGCTGCATATCGCGCAGCTGGTGGGCTTCGACTTCAGCCAGCAGCCCTGGTTGAGCCAATGGTACGCGCAGGTAGAGCAGCGCCCTGCGGTACAACGCGGCATTCGCCTGCCCGCCCCTGCCACCGGCCCATGAACCCCGACACCAAGGAACAGGCATGAACACCATGACCCACCCCACTGCACCCGCCGTCACCTGCGGCGCGAACGCCGAAGCCTTCGCCCACCACCCCGGCTACCGGCGCATGTTCGCCGCCGATCACCTGACACTGGGCATCTTTCTGCCACTGCGCTTCTACCAGGGCGACATGGTGGTGCTTCACGCCCAGGCGCAGCATGTGAGCGAGATCGAGCGCCTGGGCTTTGCTGCCGTATGGGTGCGCGACGTGCCCTTGTTCGACCCGGCCTTCGGCGATGCCGGCCAGGTGTTCGACCCCTTCGTGTACCTGGGCTACCTGGCCGCCCATACCCGGCACATCGCGCTGGTCACCGGCAGCGCCATCTTCACCTTGCGCCACCCCATCGACCTGGCCAAGTCTGCCGCCAGCCTCGATCGCCTGTCGGGCGGCCGGTTGGTGATGGGCATCGCGTCGGGGGACAGGGCCGTGGAGTTCCCGGCCTACGGCCTGGCCCATGACCAGCGCGGTGAGCGCTTTGCCCACAGCGTGGACTACTTTCGGCAATTGCTGGCGCAGGGCCCTGCGACCATCCGCTCGCCGCTGGGCCAGACGAACGGCACGCAGCTACTGCCACAACCGGTCACCGGGCGCATTCCGCTGATCGTGACGGGGTCGTCGCGTCAATCCCTGCAGTGGCTGGGTGAGCAGGCCGATGGCTGGCTGACCTACCCGGACGCCACCCACACGGCGCAGGGCCCGCTTCGCCTGGCAGAAAAGGTTCGGGCGTGGCGCTCGCAGATCCCCAACGGCGGGTTTCGCCCGCACATGACCAACGAGTGGATCGACCTGGACGAAGACCCCGACTTCCCGCGCACGCCGTTGCAAGGTGGGTATGTGCTCAAGACCGGGCGCAACGGGCTGATCGCGTTGCTTGGCGAATGGAAGGCAGCGGGCGTCAATCATGCGGCGCTGGGCATTCAGATGGCCCGGCGGCCGGTTGACGAGGTCATTCAGGAATTGGCCGAGGAAGTGTTGCCGCTGTTTCCCACCTTGCAAGGGCCAGCGCCGCTGGCCCAGGGGTGGTAGCACTTATCTGGCGCAGGGGTAGCCCGTTTCGACAGCCGAGGCCACCGCCTCGGCAAAGTCCAGTTGCGGGTTGAGCGCGGCCACCAGGTCGGCGGTCAACGGGGTGTGGTCGTAGAGTTGCTGCACCGCCGCCAATGGCACGGCCTGTTCGTAGTACCACTGGGCAAACTCCACGTAGCCACTGGCCGGTTCGATCAGCAGCGCCAGAAACTCCACCGAGCCATCGTCGAGGTTGTCCGTTGTGACGTTCGGCGCTGCCACCTTCTGCCAGGCCGCGTCGTCAGGGCTTCTCCAGTAGCAGTAGCTCAGCCAGTCCATGCTGAAGGCCGCTTCGTTGAGAAAGGCGGCAAAGGCCGGCGGCACTTGTTGCTGTACGGCCTCGACGAGACGGCTGTCGCCGGCTAACGGGGATTCATGCGCAATCCCCTTGATGGCCGCGCCGAACGGCCCGAAGTGCACAAACCATTCATCGCCCGAGCCATTGCGCATCGACGCCATTTCCTCACCGTCGAACCAGCTCGCGTTGTAGCTGAAATAGCGGTATTCCCATTCGGGCGAGACGATGGCATCGAGCATGGCCAGGGCCTTGGCGCGCTGGCGCAGCGTGGCGATGTCCGGGAGTGTTGCGGGGTCAAGGGGAATCAAGGCGGGCATGAGTGCTTTCCGAAGGTCGACGAATTGGGGTGGCGATGGTGATTCAAGCCAGGCTGACAGTGCCCGCTTCTCCCGTGCGTGTGTCATATGCGACCAGGGCTTGCCGGGTGGCGTCGGCAGTGCAGACGCGCTTGCCATGCGGGTTCCAGACCGCGGACTGGCCTGCACCGATGAAGTTGTCGGCGGGGCCTACGCAGTTGGCCATGATCACGGTCATGCCATGCTTGCGGGCCATTGCCGGGTAATGGTTGCAGGCCAGGTCCACGCCCTTCTGCGACTTGGCCACGCTGGCCAGGTACACCTGGGCACCTGCCGCGGCGGCCTGGGCTGCATGGGCGGGCTGCAAGGATTCATAGCAGATCGCGGGCACCAGAACATGCCCGCCCTGGCGGAACACCTGCTGCTGGGTACCGGGCGTGAAAAAAGGCAGTTCATCGGCGTGCAGAAGCTGCTTGGAATACACCGCACGTGGCAGCCCTGGCTGGAAGGCGATCATGCTGATCTGGGTGCCCTCCCTCCCCTGGGTTGGCGCACCCACGGCGATGAGCAGGGTGTAGCGATCGCTCAAGGCCTGGAACGCATCGAGGCGGCTGTCGGTGGGCGCCATCGCCAGGCCACCGGCCAGTTCGGGTTCGTAGCCGGTCAGCGAAAGTTCGGGGAAGACCACCGCATCGGCTCCCTGGCTTGCGGCGGCGTGGATAGCGTCGATGTGTTGGGCGAGGTTCTTTTCGACATCCCCCGGGGTGGCCGAGATTTGCGCAGCGATCAGCTTCATTCGAGTCTCATGTCCCTTTGTCGACGCGGGCCTATGCTGCACCAACATCGTTACCTTGGAAAGTGTGCGGTGTATCAGGCTGATCGCGTCGCAGGTTCTGCTGGCGCTGCGCGCCAGATCGCGGGGCAAGGCCCGCTCCTACAGGCTGGGCACCTGCAACCCGACCTTCACCCGGTCCAGCGCCACAATGGTCTTGAACCAGGTGACATTGGCGTTCTCGGCAAACAACCGCCGCGCCAACGCCTGGTACTCCTGCATGCTGGCCACGGTCAGCACCAGCACGAAATCCACCTCGCCAGTGACGTAGTAGCACTGCTGCACTTCAGGCACCGCAAAGTGCGCCTTCATGGCCTCCAGCGCATCGAGGCTGGTGCGCTCGGCCATCACCTCCACGATGATGGTGATCGGCCGACCCACCGCAGTAGGGTCGACGACGGCGACATTGGCGGTGATGACGCCCCGCTCCTCCATGCGCTTGATGCGCCGCTGCACCGCCGCCGTGGACAGGTTGACCTGCTCGGCCACCAACCGCAGCGGCACGGTGTTGTCGCGCTGCACCAGGTCAAGAATGGCGCGGTCGAACTTGTCCAGCGGCTCAGCCGCTACATCGTGAATGGCCATGGAAACCCTGCGAGAAATTTTCTCGAAAACTACCAGAAATCCGCGCCCCTTTATCTGACAGCGAGAAATATTATCGAGCCCCAGCCTGCAGCCGCAGCCCTGGTCGGGACTCACACAGGATATTGCTCGCATGCTCGCACTGTTTCATCTGTCGCCCGTGCTGCTGGTCACGGCCATGCTGGTGGTACTGCGCCGCCCACCCGCGCACGCCGCCATCGCCGGTACGCTGCTGGTAATGGTGCTGTGGCTGGTCGGTGCTGCCGATACGTGGCGCCTGGGCAGCCTGGTGGCGGCCGCCCAGGACACTGCCGTGCTGTTTGCCAGCACCGCGTTCGTGATCGTACCGGGGCTGGCCTTCGTGATCTTCATCGAGCGCCTGGGCGTGAACCTGGCATTCAGCCAGTGGGTACGCTCGCTCGGGCTCGGGCGCGGCGACCAGGTGGTGTTCATCGTGCTCGGGCTGGCCCCGTTGCTCGAAGCCATGACCGGCTTTGGCGTGTCGTTGATCGCCACCGTGCCGCTGCTGCTCAGCCTGTTCGACCGCCGGGTGGCGCTGCGTATCGCGTTGGCCGGCATGGCGATCATGCCGTGGGGGACGCTGGGCCTGGCATCGGTGATCGGCGCTTCCCTGGCCCATCTGGACGCTGCGGCGCTGGCAGCCACCTCGGCACTGACCAGCGCACCGGTGTTTCTCGCGCTCGGGGCGATGGCACTGTACCTGGCCGAGGTTCGCACCTTGCGCGAATGGACGGTGCTGGGCGCTGGCTGGCTGGTATTCGTGGGGGTGCTCTACAGCAGCAGCCGCGGGTTGGGGCCGGAGGTAGCCGGCGTGGCGGCGGGCCTGGTGAGCGCAGCCGCCGTACTGGCCAACGGGCTGTGGCGCCTGCACAACCACGGCGGCACACGCAGGGCGCGACAATGGCCGCGCCAGGCGTGGCCTTACCTGGTGCTGATCACCAGCATCGTCGCGCTCAAGGCGCTGTGGGCCATCACCGGCTGGCAGAACCTGTGGGTCGTCCAGGGCGCGCAGGTCACCTGGAAGCCGCTTGCCTCGCCGGGCGTGGCACTGATCCTGGTGCTGGTGGGCCTGGGGTTTCACGCGCGAAGCGCACCGTCCCTGCCGGTGCCGGGCACCCGCATCGGCACCGCACTGCTGGCCCGGGCGAAGCGGCCCCTGTTGACGATCTTCTTTTTTCTCGCCATGTCGCAGTTGATGGTCAAGGCCGGCTTTCTGGCGGTCCTGATGCAGCTGCTGACCGGCCTGGCACCGGCCGCCGCCTCGTTGCTGGTCGCCCTGCTGGGCGGGTTGTCCGGCTACATGACCGGCTCGAACGTGGGCGGCAATGCGATCTTCATGCCCGCCATCGCCATGCTGCCCGAACACGGCCGCCTGTTGCTCGCGGCGGTGCAGAACAGCGCGGCGGGGCATGCGGCGCTGGGCTCGCTGTCGATCGTGATGCTGATCCTGGGCCTGGCCAGAACCAGCACCAGTGAAGAAGGCGAACTGGTGCGCTTCGGCTTTGCGCTGGTGTGCCTCAACACGGCACTGGTCGCGCTGGCTGCGGTGTTGCTGAGCGTCTGGCTGGGCTAGTCAGGCAACCACCATCACCACCAGCACCACCCCCAGCAGGGCCAGGTAGCACTTCACATGCAGCGCGTCGGGCATGCGCCCGATCCACGGCGCGGCCAGGCGAATGCCGCACCACGAGCCCAGCACCAGCACGGCCAGGGCACGCACGTCGATATAGCCGGCAAACCAGGGCCCCAGCACTTCGGTGCGCCACGCAAGCACGGCGTAGGCGGCAGTACCGGCAATCGCCATCGGCAGCGACAGCGGGTTGGCCGACGCCGTCGCCACGGCCATGCTCGCCCCACGCCTGCGAATCAGCGGCACGCTCATCACGCTGCCGCCGACTCCCAGAAAAGCCGCCACGGCGCCCATGCCGACACCGATCACGGCGCTGGCTCGACGGCCCAGCGGGCGCATGCCATCGCTTGTGCTCACGGTAAACCCCGGGCGCAACACGGCATCAAGAATGGTCAGGCCAAGGTAGCCGATGAACAGCCAGCGTATCCACGCCCCTTGCACCTGCGTGGCGGCCCATGCGCCCAGCACTGCACCCAGCGCAACGTAACCCAGCAACGGCCGCACCACCGGCCACTGCAAGGTGCGCGCACGGGCATGGCGCAAGGTCGAAAGGCCTGCGCCGAAGATCATCGCCGCCGTGGAGGTGGCCACGGCGATATGCATCGCGGCCTCGCCGATGGCCGACCCCGGCGCATGGCTCACACTGATAAGGGTGAACAGCAGCGGCACCGCCACAAAGCCGCCACCAAAGCCGAACAGCACAGTCGTCACACCAGCTACCACACCGAACGCACACAGCAGAAACCAGAACATGCATCGCTTCCAACACAAGGGGGAAGCCACACGTTAACGGCCAGACATGTGGCCAGCCCTCGCGAATTGGCCAATAATCCTCGCGTTCCGGCCAAGGTGCTTCACATGCTCAATATTCCGCTCGCCAGCGTCGACGCCGTCGCCCGCCCGGTGCTCGCCATCGGTACCGACTACCCGCCCGACACACTGCTGCCCACCCATGTGCATCGGCGCGCACAGTTTCTGTATGGCATGAGTGGCCTGATGGAGGTCCAAACCCAGGACGGCAGCTGGGTGATTCCGCCCGGTAGCGGGGTGTGGATACCCGCCGGCAAGCCGCACCAGGTGCTGATGCGCGGGGTGAGCACCCGCAGCCTGTACATAGAGCCGGCGCAGCCGGTGCGTGATACCTCGCAGTGCCAGGCCCTGGTGGTCTCGCCCCTGCTCCACCACCTGTTGCTGGCCACGGCGCACGTACCCGCACTGTATGAAACACACGGTCGCGACGGGCATCTGATTCAGTTGGTACTGCACGAGCTGCGCAGCGCGCCGAGCCTGGCGCTGTTCGCACCCTTGCCAAACGACCCGCGGCTGGCCGAACTATGTCGCAACTTCCTGCGCCAACCCCGCATCGACACCAGCGCCGAGTCCTGGGCAAGTGCCCTGCATTGCAGTGCAAGAACCTTCAGCCGCCTGTTCCGCCAGCAAACCGGGCTTTCATTCGGCACCTGGCGCCAGCAGGCCTGCCTGATGGCTGCCGTCACCCGCCTGGCGGCCGGCGCCTCGGTCACACGGGTCGCGCTGGAGCTGGGCTACGACAGCCCCAGCGCCTTTTCCAGCATGTTCCATCGTCAATTGGGCGCCCCGCCCAGTGTTTACCTGGCCACGCTCGACCAGTGCGGCCCAGGGCACGCGGTGGTCTAACTCAGGTATTCAGGGCCGGCTTTGAGCCCAGGCGCCAGCCCAGGTTCATGCCGGCCGCCGCCAGCAATATGGCCAGCGCCCCGGCTGCCTGCAGCGCGCTGAGGGGGTGATCGAAGGCCAGCCAGTCGACCAGGATGGCCACCGCCGGGTACAGAAACGACAGGGCGCCGATCAGCGCCGTGGGCAGTTTCTGGATGGCGCCGTACAGCAGGGTCGACATCAGCCCGGTATGCACCGCGCCAATGGTCAGCAGGTAGGCCCAGGCCTGGGGCTGCGCGGTCATGTCCGGCACCTGCGCCCAGGGCCAGAGCATGGCCGCGCCCACCAGCAGCTGCACCAGCACGATCAGGTGCGGCGGCACGCCCTGCAGGCGCTTGGCGATGATCGCCGCAATCGCGTACAGCAAGGCCGACGCCAGCGCGAGCATCACACCCATCAGGTAGTTTTCCCCGGCCGCCCCCGTCTTGGCCGTCACAATCAGCAGCATGCCGACAAACGCCAGGCCCAACCAGCCAGCACCACTGGCCGAAATTCGCTCGCCGAACAGCAGCACGCCCAGCCCCACCAGCATGAAGGGTTGCGTGTGGTAGACCACCGTGGCCACCGCGATGGAGGCCTGGCTGTAGGCGCTGAACAGCAGCAGCCAGTTGCAGGCCAGCGCAACGCCACCCAGCAGCATCCACCCCCACTGCGCGCGCGTCGGGCGCAGCGTGCCAAACACCCCCAACGCCCAGCACGCCAGGGCCATCACGGCGGCGCCGAACAGGCAGCGCCAGAACACCATCGACGAAGGCGACTGGCCCGACTGCACCACGAACCAGCCGACAGTGCCAGAAATGCACATGGCGGTGACCATTTCGAGGGTGCCGCGTGAACGTGCATTCATGGCGCGCGGTGTCCCGTCGAGGCAAAAACAGAAGGCTGTGTCATCGAACAAAATCCATCAAAACGAACAAGTGGGTGCCATAATGTCCGCCGCCCTCTCTCCCAGTCAACCCATAACGAACAAATGACCATTATATCGAACGATGCGCCGATCATGATTCTTGCCCAGGCCATCAGGCGCGAGCGCTTGCAGTCGGGGATGTCCGTCAGCGATCTGGCGCGCCGCGCCGGCGTGGCCAAATCCACGCTGTCGCAGCTGGAGTCCGGCCTTGGCAACCCCAGCATCGAGACCCTGTGGGCGCTGGCCACGGCATTGGGCATTCAGGTCACGCGGTTCTTCGAGCAGCCGGCGCAGACGGTCACGGTGATTCGCGCAGGCGAAGGTGCGGCGCTCAAGGCCGACGACGCCGACTACGCGGCGACCCTGCTCGCCGACTGCCCGCCCGGCATACGCCGGGACCTGTACCGCGTGCATGCCCAGCCCGGGCAGCCGCACCATTCCCAGGCGCACCCGGCGGGCACTTTCGAGCATGTATTCGTGTGCCAGGGGGCCGCCAGCGCAGGCCCGGCCAGTGCACCGGTGCTGTTGCATGCCGGCGACTACCTGCGCTACCCGGCCAACCAGCCCCATGTGTTCGAAGCCTTGGAGCCCGATACCGTTGCTGTCATGCTGATCGAGCACAGCTGAAGCAACTGCCTGCCCTATCCCTCAGGACCCCCACCCCCATGACCAACCACAGAATCGAGCTGTCAAACGGATGGATCGCCGAGTTTGCCAACCAGGGCGAGTTCCGCATGGATGCCGAAGGCTGGAACCTGGTGCTGCACGGGCCGCAGGGGCAATCCATCCAGTACTTCAACGACCAGATCGTGCTGGTGAACGATGACGACGGCACGCAGGCCAAGGCGTGCCTGCAGCTGTCGGAGGATGGCGTCTACGGTTACCTGAGCACCTCGGTGGGCACCGGCTGGGTGATCGACTTTGCCCGCGGCATGCTTGCCCCGCACCGGGTGGATATTCGTCACTACCACGACGGCTACGACGAGAGCATCGCATTGACCGAGCAGCCGGCCTTCCAGCGTGCACGCCAGTACATTCAGGTGAAGGGGCGATTCGTGTACCTCACCTTCCCGTTCATCCGCGAGGCGGAGTTCCCCAAGGTGTGGGAGCAGTATGTGGCGATCCGTCGGCGCCAGCTGGACGAGCTGTACTTTCGCAATTGAACCCTGCCGCGTGCCGGCGCCTTAGGCACCTGCCGCAGCCAGGTTGCCGGGGTCGCCCTCGGCCAACAGCTGCGCCATGCGTTCACGCGCCGCTGCGTTCGGCAACACCCCGGTGGTCATGCCTTCCAGCACGGTTTCGCCCTGCGCGTTGACGATGCTCAACTGCGCCCGCGCATGCCCGCGCTCGTCCTTGTCCACGATCAGCCAGTGGCAGGTGATTGCATCGCCGGCATACACCGGCCGCTTGAACTCGAAGCTCATGCTGGTCGCCAGCCAGCCGATCTGCCCGCCGATCTCGGTCACCAGGCTGGCCGTCAGCAGGCCATGGGAAATGATCGACCTGAACCTGCGCAGTTCGGCCGAGGCGGCATCGTAGTGCACGGGGTTGTAGTCCCGCGAAAGCTGCGCAAAGCAGCGGATGTCCTCATCGGTGAAGCACCGGCTCACGCTCAGTTGCGCCCCCACCTCCAGGCCCTGTACGGCCCGTGCTCTCAAGCTCTTCATGGCACTCCCCCTGTTCGATTGCCGCGTACATTCTGCCTACCTGGGTAGCTGCCCGCCCAGCAGCACCAGCGCGATGATGACCATCGCCGCCCCCGACACCCGGCTGACCCACAGCGCCGCCGCAGGCCGCGCGCCCAGCACGGCCTGCGAACC
Organism: Pseudomonas sp. S12(2018); assembly: GCF_024355235.1. NCBI lineage: Bacteria > Pseudomonadati > Pseudomonadota > Gammaproteobacteria > Pseudomonadales > Pseudomonadaceae > Pseudomonas > Pseudomonas sp. S12(2018). The sequence goes on along the minus strand of NZ_QLAD01000012.1, from coordinate 95,858 downwards.
AAAGCCCACCAGCAGGTAGATCACCCCGCAGCTGAGCGCATGCACCAGCCCCAGCGCCACGATCTGCAGCGGTACCGGCCACGGCGCCGTGGCGTCGGTGAACTGTGGCAGCAATGCCAGAAACAGCAGGAACACCTTGGGGTTCAGGCCGCTCACACACAGGCCCTTCACCGCCCAGCGCTGCCACGCACCGGCTACCTGCACCTGGTCCGCCTGGGGCACAGTCGGGTGCCGCAGCATGCCGATGCCCAACCATAGCAGGTACCCGGCCCCGGCCACCGTCAGCACCAACAGCGCAAACGGATGCCCCGCCACCAGCGTGCCCACCCCGGCGGCGACGATCAGTGTCGCGATCAGATGCCCCGACAACAGCCCGGCCACGGCGGGCAATACCACCCGCCCCTTCAGCCCGGCCGATATCGCATAGGCCCAGTCCGCACCCGGCGTGATGATGAACAACATCGACACCGCCCAGAACGCCACGAAAACACTCAGGGTCATGGCGCTACCCACGTCAGGGATGTGTACACGGTTGGCTGCATCGTCCTGCTCCACAAGCAAATTGGTGCAGGGAACAATAATGAAATCTTGCTAGAATTTTCTTTCGAAGATAATCGCGACATAGGCCAATAGGGGAAGATCCTTCCAGATGGACCGCATCGACCGGAACATTCTTGCCGAACTGCAAAAAGACGGGCGCCTTTCGATCACCGAACTGGCCGAGCGGGTGGGGTTGAGCCTCTCCCCCTGCCACCGGCGGGTGCGTGCCTTGGAAGAATCGGGGGTGCTGCTGGGATATCGGGCGAAACTGGACCCCATTGCCCTGGGCCTGACCTTTTCCGCCATGGTCTTCGTCACCCTTCGCGAGGGCGATCGCACGGCGGTCGAGGCGTTCGAGAACGCGCTGGTGGCGTTGCCACAGGTGGTGGATGCGCAGCGCCTGTTCGGCGAGCCGGACTACCTGCTGCACGTGATCACCCAGGACCTGCCGGCCTTCCAGCGGCTCTATGATGAAAGCCTGTCGTCGCTGCCCAACGTGCAGCGGCTCACCTCCACCCTGGTGATGAAGCGCGTGGTGCAGGACCGGCCCTTGCCGTTGTAACCTCGCCGCCCGCCTTCAGCCTCACCCAGGAGCACCACTATCCACCGCGCACCCAACGAACCCTGGCAAGGCGACCTGTGGCTGGCCACCGACTACTGCCTGGTGGCCGGGCAGGTCGGGCAAACCCAGGCCCACGCCCACTATGCCCACCAGGTGCTGATCGCCTGCGCTGCCCCGGTGCGGGCGTCGATCCAGGGCCAGGTCGAGTGCGGGCCGCTGCTGCTCATTGCCTCCGGCCAGCCGCATGCGATTCTCAGCGAGCAACCGGCGATCACGCTGTTTGCCGAGCCATTGGCTTTCGAACTGCCGGTGCTGCGCCAGCTCTGCGAAGACGCCGGCGCAGACCTGGAGGGCCTGAACCAACGCTTGCGCGCCCTGCCCCGGCGCCCTTTGCATCCGCGCCTGGCCACCGCCTTGCAACGGGTGCGTGCACTGGATGAAAACACCCTGCCCGCCGCGCAGCTGGCCAGTGAGGCGGCGCTGTCGCTCAGCCAGCTGGAGCGCCTGTTCAGCGGTCAACTGGGGCTGTCGGTGCGCCGCCTGGTGTTGTGGCAACGCCTGCGCGTGGCCTTGCAGCTGGCACTGGGCGGTAGCAGCCTGACCGAGGCAGCCACCTGCGCAGGCTTTGCCGACTCGGCCCACCTGTCACGCAGCGTGCGCCAGCAGTTCGGCATCCGTGCCGACCGTACCCTGCGCCACCTGCGCCTAAGGCTGCTGGACTAGCGCACGGCTCAGGGCATCGGGCAGTACGGCAGGTGGATGCTCGGGCTGGTCGCGGCGAAAGGGGTGGCGCAACTGCGCGCCGTAGCCCACCGGGTAGTCCGGAAAGTCGCCGATACCCAGGTCGTCGTCCGCCAGGTGATAGTGCGGCAGGTGCAAGGCGGTACCCAGCAGGCGGTCCCAAACGCTGAAGAACAGCGCGAAGTTCACATCCCCCGTGGTGCCGTACTTGAGGTGATGCAGCCGGTGCACCGGCGCCCAGGCAAACACATGGCGCAGCCAGCCGATGCGCATGTCGACGTTGCTGTGCTGCAACAGCAGCTGGATGGATATGCTGAACGCCAGCAAGGCCGCCACATCCAGCGGCAACCCGCACAGCAGCAAGGGCAAGGTGCCGCCCAGCGCTTCGAGCATCTGGTGCAGCGGGTGCTTCATCAGCCCGTTGAAGCCGTACATTCGGGTCACGCTGTGATGCACGGCGTGCAGGCGCCACAGCAACGGCAGGCGGTGGCTGGCGTAATGCACCAGGGTGATGCCCAGGTCTGCCACCGGCAACGCCAGCAACAGCTGCAGCGCCAGCGGCCAGTCGCTCGGCCACAGGCCGGTATCGGGCAGCACCAGGGCAATCAGGGGGATGGCGGCAATGCCGGCCGCGTTGAGCGCCTCGTTCACCCCCGCGTGAATCACGTCCCGGGTGCCATCGCCCTGGCTTACATTCCAACGCTCGCGATAGGGCCACAGCCGCTCGCACAGCATCGACACGCCAATCGCCAGCAACAGCAGAACCGGCAACCAGCCAAGGCTTGCGCCCTCGTCCAGCAGCCACACGGCCGAGCCGATGAATCCAAGGAAAAATACAGGGGCGTACAGGGTTCGCATCGTGAAACTCCAGGCAGGTCAGAGCCTGGAGTTTCGTGTAGCCGCAGCCTGCTCCGCTTGAACAAACGGCGCATCTTCAGCCTGGGGGGAAAGGCCGGTCAGCCCTGGCAGAAGCGAATGCGATTGCCGAACGGGTCGTACACCTCAAGCACCTTGCCCCAGCCCTGCTCGACGATGTCCGGGCGGCCATAGCCGTAGCGCTTGGCAAGCAGCTCGTCGCGCAATTGCTCGATGTTGTGCATGGGGATGAACACCGTCGAGCCAGGGCTCGCGTCGCCGTGGTGCTCGGACAGGTGCAGTTGCAGCCCATTGCGTACGATGCCCAGGTACAGCGGTAGGTCGGCTTCGAAGCGGTGTTCGAACTCCACGCTGAAGCCCAGGAAGTCGAGGTAGAACTCGCGCGCCTTGGCTTCGTCGAACATGCGCAGGATGGGGATAGGCTTGTCGAAGCTCACTTCGCTTGCAGGGGTGGCGGGGGCAAGCAGGGCCGAGGCGGTGTTCCAGTCCTTGTAGCCCAACTGCTGCGCCACCAGCTCCAGTGCGCCGGAGTGGGTCAGCGGCGGGTTCTGCGCCTGCAGGGCGGTACGCAGACGCTTGGCCATCTGTTTGGCCTGTTCGATCGAGATCATCATGTGCTCCTGGTGACGAGGCAGTGTGGGGCTCGCGTTGCCAGGCCTCGACGTTCAAGAGAATGATCGCGTCAGGGGTAACTGCAATGCTTTCACCTTTCCCAACGGGAGCGAGCGGCGGGCAGCATCGGCCCGCGCCGATCATACACAGCCAGGGTGGCATATGGAAAGGCGGCCCTCAGCGCGTTGGCGAATCCCCGCGCCCGATGCGCTTGCCGCCCTGCTGCCCCACCTCCTGCGCCTGGCCGTCGCGCTGCTTGCCCTGGCGCGCCTGGCCCACCAGCCGCGCGATCAGCGGGCCTTCGGGCAGATGACGCCAGAAGCGCCCCGGCATGTGCTGGCGCATGGCATCGGGGTTGACCCGTGCAGGGTTGAAGGTGTGCCGGTAATAGGTGCGCCACAGCTCGGCGCCAGGGTCGTCGGCCTGGCAGGCCCACTGGCGCCATTGCTCGGGGCAGTGCCGTCGGTAGTCCAGGGTGCTGCCATCGAAGCGGATGCCATCGCGTGGCGTGGCGATCAGCCAGCGCTGGCGGCCTAGCCGGTCGGCAAAGTGGCCGCTGGCGCTTTGCAGAATGTCGTGGGCCGGTTCATGGAAGGCCACCAGGTCCAGTTGCAGTTGCTCGGCCAGTGCCGCCGGCAATGGCACGAAGCGCACGAAGGCATGCAGGTGATGGGCCTCGCGGCTGACCTGCTTGATGCGCCGCTGCAGCTCGCTGCCCAGCCGGTCGCCCGCCAGCATGGCGGTGCGGTCGCCATGGGCCACGCGCCACAGCACTTCATACAGCAGGTTCCAGCGCTGCTCGCCACGGTAGCGGGCGGCCTGCTCAAGTTGATCCAGCAAGGCGGCCGGCACCCGTGTGCGAAACGGCCCGGGGCCCTGCGGCAATACCGCCGGCACCGCCAGCAGATCGTGCACCGGGCCGTGCGCCCACACCACCTCGGTGGGGTCGATGCCGTGGCCCAGCAGCACGCGGGCCTGGTCGCGCCAGGTGTCGAAGTGCTCGTCGCAGTCCAGCGCGATCATCCCCACAACCCCATCTGCACCGGTGCCTGCGGCTCGCGCAGGCGTTCGCGCAGCAGGCCGCTGCGGGTTTCCGACTGGGGCGGGCGGTAGTCGCTGGTGACGATGAACGGGCGCGCCTTGTCCAGCACGCAGCGCAGCTGGATCAGGTCGTCATAGCGAATGCGCCGTTCACGGCGCAGCGCCACCAGGCGTTGCACGCTGCGCAGCCCGATGCCGGGAATGCGCGCCAGCAGCGCCGGCTCGGCACGGTTCACATCCAGCGGAAACACCTCGCGGTTGGCCAGGGCCCAGGCCAGCTTGGGGTCGATGTCCAGCGCCAGGTTGCCCGCGCCGCCCAGCAGTTCGCCGGCCTTGTAGCCATAGCCGCGCATGAGAAAGTCCGCCTGGTACAGGCGGTGCTCGCGCAGCAGCGGCGGCGCGGCCAGGGGTACGCTGGTGGGGCTGTCGGGGATCGGGCTGAACGCCGAGTAGTACACACGCCGCAGGCCATAGCCGTGGTACAGCGATTCGGCATTGCCCAGGATGGTGTGGTCGTCGGTGGCATCGGCGCCCACGATCATCTGGGTGCTCTGCCCGGCAGGGGTGAAGCGCGGTGCGTTGACTTCACCGGCCACCGCCTGCTGGCCGTGGTGGATGGTGCCCATGGCCTGGCGAATGGTACGCACCTGCTTCTCCGGCGCCAGGCGCTGCAGGCTGGCTTCGGTGGGCAGCTCGATGTTCACGCTGAGGCGGTCGGCCAGCCGCCCGGCCTGCTCGATCAGCAGCGGGTCGGCGTCGGGGATGGTCTTGAGGTGGATGTAGCCGCGAAAGTTGTGCTCTTCGCGCAGCAGCTGCGCCACGCGAATCAACTGTTCCATGGTGTAGTCGGCAGAGCGGATGATGCCCGAGCTGAGGAACAGCCCGCTGATGCAGTTGCGCCGGTAGAAATCCAGGGTCAGGCGCACCACCTCCTCAGGCGTGAAGCGTGCCCGCGGCACGTTGCTGGAGCGGCGGTTGACGCAGTACTGGCAGTCGTACAGGCAGAAGTTGGTCAGCAGCACCTTGAGCAGCGACACGCAGCGCCCGTCGGGGGTGTAGCTGTGGCAGATGCCCATGCCATCGGTGGCGCCCAGGCCGTCGCGACCGCGCGAGCTGCGCTTGGGGGCGCCGCTGCTGGCGCACGAGGCGTCGTACTTGGCGGCATCGGCCAGGATGCCGAGCTTGGCGATGAGCTGCATGGGGTCCACCTCGATACTGATTATCCATACAGTATTCGCAGTTCGCCACGCATGCAAGCGCAGCCTGTCGACCGGGCCGCTGCGGCCTTCATGAAAAAATCTTCATGAACGCTGCGCCCCGCTAACCGGGGAACCTCGGCGCACCCTCGCCCGCCTGCGGACAACCGGCCTTGAGGCACCGCAGCAGCTTGCGTAGGATCGCCGTTCATTCACGCCATCGCGCCCGTTCACTGCCTGCTCCCAGGCCGGTGGTGTATCCGTTTTCCGCAAGAGCCTGCAAATGCCCCAGCCTATCCCCCTCAAGGACCACGAGAAAGAAACGCACCTGGTCAACCGCAGGCTGATCGCGTGTGCGCTGCTGGTACTGGTGCTGGTGGCGGTGCTGGTGGGGCGGCTGTACGTGCTGCAGGTGGTGCAGCACGACTACCATGCCGCCGTGTCGCAGAACAACCGCGTGCACGTGCTGCCCATCGCCCCCGAGCGCGGGCTGATCTACGACCGCAACGGCGAGGTGCTGGCCGACAACAAGCCCAGCTTCAACCTCACCATGACCCGCGAGCGTGCTGGCGACACGCCCAGGGTGCTCGACAGCCTGGTGCAGATCCTGGGCCTGGGCGAGGAGGACCGCCAGGGCTTCGAGAAAGACCTGCGCCGTGGCCGCAAGCCGTTCGAGCCGGTGACGCTGATGTTCGGCCTGAGCGAAGAGCAGATCGCCCTGATCGCGGTCAACCAGTTCCGTCTGCCGGGGCTGGACGTGGAGCCGCAGTTCATTCGTGAATACCCCATGGGCGCGCACTTTGCCCACTCGGTGGGCTACGTGGGGCGCATCAACGAGAAAGAAGCCAAGACCCTCGATGCCACCGAATACCGTGGCACCCAGTCCATCGGCAAGACCGGCATCGAGCACTTCTACGAGGCCCAGCTGCACGGCCAGGTGGGCTACGAAGAGGTCGAGACCAACGCCCAGGGCCGCATCATGCGCGTGCTGCGCCACCACGATCCGGTGCCCGGCAAGAACATCACCCTGAGCCTGGACGCGCACCTGCAGCTGGCCGCCGAAAAGGCCCTGGGCGATCGCCGTGGTTCGGTGGTGGCGCTGGACCCGGCCACCGGCGAGGTGCTGGCGATGGTCAGCAACCCCAGCTTCGACCCCAACCTGTTCGTCAAGGGCATCAGCTTCAGGCAGTACGCCGAGCTGCGCGATTCCATCGACCGGCCACTGTTCAACCGCGTGCTGCGCGGCCTGTACGCCCCGGGCTCGACGATCAAGCCCGAGGTGGCCATCGCCGGCCTCGACAGCGGCGTGATCACCCCGGCCAGCCGGGTATTCGACCCCGGCTACTACGAGCTGCCCAACTACGACCACAAGTACCGCAACTGGAACCGCAGCGGCGACGGCTGGGTGGACATGTACAGCGCCATCATGCGTTCCAACGACACCTACTTCTACGACCTGGCGCACAAGCTGGGGGTCGAGCGCCTGCACGACTACATGAGCGAATTCGGCCTGGGCCAGAAGGTCTCGCTGGACATGTTCGAAGAGTCACCCGGCCTGATGCCCTCGCCCGCCTGGAAGCGCGCCAACCGGCGCCAGGCCTGGTACCCCGGCGAAACCCTGATCCTGGGCATCGGCCAGGGCTACATGCAGGTCACCCCGCTGCAACTGGCGCAGGCCACCAGCCTGCTGGCCAGCAAGGGCGTGTGGCACCGCCCGCACCTGGCCATGAGCATCGGCGACGAGCCTCCGGTAGACCCCAACCCCATGCCCGACATCGTGCTGCATGACCGCCACGCCTGGGACCAGGTCAACCAGGGCATGCAGATGGTCATGCACGCCCCGCGCGGCATCGCCCGCGCCGCCGCTGCCGGGGCGCAGTACCGCATCGCCGGCAAGAGCGGCACCGCGCAGGTGGTGGCGATCAAGCAGGGGGAACGCTACAACCGCGACAAGACCCTGGAGCGCCACCGCGACAACGCGTTGTTCGTGGGCTTTGCCCCCGCCGACCACCCGAGCATCGCCATCGCGGTGATGATCGAGAACGGCGAGGCCGGTGGGCGCGTGGCCGGGCCGGTGGTCCGGGAAATCATGGACGCCTACCTGCTGGACGAACAAGGCCACCTCAAGCCCCAGTACGCCGGCAACGCAGCACCCGCCGCGGTGCCCCATACCTGAAAGCGCAGCACCCTGATCGTGCCGACAGCATCTGATTGCATTTGCAATCAGATTGCAGTATCCCTTGCGCTTCTGCCAAGGACCGATCATGGAGCTGCCCCGTGGATTCACTGCCTGCCATCCCCCCTGCCCGACTGGCCGCCCACGCCTGCATTCGCAGCATCGAGGCCGGCCTGCCGTCGACCGGCGCAGCGTCGCACTCGCCACTTTTGCAGATTTTGCAGACCGTGCACCGCATCGAGCACGACCCGGCCGTGGCGGGCAACCTGTGGGTGATCAATGACCGCGCCGACAGCGCGAGCGAGGTGGTCAGCCCCTGGGGCATCTGGTTTCGCCAGCAGGCGCCCAGCCGCGAACGCCCGCTGATCTACCTCACCCAGTCGCCGAGCTCGGCCCGCGTGTCGATGCTGGCCGAGCAGATCGGCCACCGCGGCATCGTGTTCAACGACCTGGAATCGGCCGCCTCGCGCTGGCCCAAGGGCGCGCACCCGTGGCTGCCGTTGTGGCTGTCGGCCAACGCCCAGTGCCGCCCGTACGACCCCGCCAGCGCTGCCGAGGCCCAGGCCATCCTGCTGGCGGCGCTGGACGAGCTGTACGTACAGGGGCGCCACGGCTTCTACTACATGACCCTGCACGATCAGCCGCCGGCAGCCGATGAACCGGCACACGACGATTGCAGCGATGCATTCCTGGGCATGTACCCGTTGCAGCCCACCAGCGCTGCCCGCCCCCAGGTACGCCTGCTGGGCGCCGGCGCCATGCTCCGGGAGGTACGCGCCGCCGCGGTGCTGCTCGACACGCACTGGGGCATCGCCAGCCAGTTGTGGAGTTGCCCCAGCTACACGCGCCTGGCCCGTGACAGCGACGATGCCGCACGCTGGAACCGCCTGCACCCCGAGGCCGCGCCACGCAAGAGCTACCTGCAGTACTGCCTGATGTCGGCCAGCACGCCGGTGATCGCCGTGACCGGCTATGCCCAGCACATCGCCGACCAGCTTGCCCCGCATGTCACGGCGCCCTTCACCGCACTGGGCGCCGACAGCCTGGCGCCGGGCAACTGCCTGGATCGGCGCTGGATAACCTTCAGCGCGTTGCAGGCACTGGCCGGCCAGGGCCTGTTCGACACCCAGGCGCTACCCGCCGCACAGGCCCGGCTTGGCCTAGGCGAATGACGCCCGGGCCTTGAAGCTCGACTGTTCCAGCGCCTGGGCGAACAGCGCCTGTTGCTCGGGCGTGAACTGGCTCAGAAACAGCTCGTCCACTGCCTGCTTGTACACCGCCCACATGCGCTTGCGCAGCGCCTTGCCGCTGTCGGTGATGCACGCCAGGGCGCCGCGCCCGTCGCCCGCGACCTTCTTGCGCACCACATGCCCTTCGGCCTCCAGACGGTCGACCAGTCGGGTCAGGTTGTAACGCTCGATGGCCATCACATCGGCCAGCTCGTGCATGCGCCGGCAGCCATCGGGGCCGCTCTCGATGCCCCACAGCGCGTCATACCAGGCGTACACGGGCAGGCCCTGGTCGGCCAGGCGGCGTTCGATTTCGCGAATCAGGTTGCGGTGGGCGCGAATGAAGCTGAACCAGAGGTCAGCGGTGGGTGCAGCCATGAGGGTTCCTCGGGTCAAAGTTATTGCATTTGCAATCATACGGGGCGCATGCCTAGAATCAATTGCAAATGCAACTACTACCCGGCAGGCCTGCCGGCACTGCCCGCCACAACCCCACAGGAGGATTACCGATGCAACAGCAGCCCCCTCTGTTGAACGACCCAGATCCCGAGCAGACCCAGGAATGGCTTGAGTCCCTGGCCACCGTTGTCGAGGTGGAGGGGCGCTCGCGTGCGCACTTCCTGATCGACCAGATGCTGGACCTGGACGTGTCGCTGCACGGCGACTTTCGTGGCCGCGTCAACACCCCCTACGTCAACACCATCGGCCCCGAGCGCGAACTGCCCTACCCCGGCGACCTGGCCACCGAGCAGCGCCTGAATGCCTATATCCGCTGGAACGCACTGGCCATGGTGCTGCGCGCCGGCAAGCATTCGGGGGTGGGCGGGCATATCGCCACCTACGCCTCGGCGGCGGTGCTGTATGACGTGGGCTTCGACCATTTCTTTCGCGGGCGCACCGCGCAGTTTGCCGGCGACATGGTGTACATCCAGGGCCACTCGGCGCCGGGTATCTATGGCCGGGCCTACCTCGAAGGGCGCCTGAGCGAAGCGCAGCTGGACAACTTTCGCCGCGAGACCGACCGCGATGGCGTGTCGTCCTACCCGCACCCGCGGCTGATGCCCGAGTTCTGGCAGTTTCCCACCGTATCCATGGGCCTGGGGCCGATCACCGCGGCGTACCAGGCGCGCTTCATGCGCTACCTCGAAGACCGCGACCTCACCCCACGCCAGGGCCGCAAGGTGTGGGCGTTTCTCGGTGACGGCGAAATGGATCAGCCCGAGTCGCTGGCGGCCATCTCGCTGGCCGGGCGCGAAAAACTCGACAACCTGATCTTCGTGGTCAACTGCAACCTGCAGCGCCTGGACGGCCCGGTACGTGGCAACGCCAAGGTGATCCAGGAATTCGAGAGCCTGTACCGTGCTGCCGGCTGGAACGTGATCAAGGTGGTGTGGGGCAGCGGCTGGGATGCGCTGCTGGCCAGGGACAGCAGCGGCATCCTGCGCCAGCGCATGATGGAGTGCGTGGACGGCGAGTATCAGACCTACAAGTCGCAGAACGGCGCCTACGTGCGCGAGCACTTCTTCGGCAAGTACCCGGAACTGCTGGCGATGGTCAGCGACCTGAGCGATGACGACATCTGGAAGCTGGCTCGCGGCGGGCACGACCCGGTTAAGGTGTACAACGCCTACGCGGCGGCCGTGCGTCACACGGGGCGGCCAACGGTGATCCTGGCCAAGACCGTCAAGGGCTTCGGCATGGGCGAAGCCGGCGAAGGCCAGAACATCAACCACCAGTTGAAGAAGATGGGCGACGAGGCGGTCAAGGCCTTCCGCGACCGCTTCGGCCTGGACCTGAGTGATGAGCGCCTCGGCGAGATCCCCTACCTCAAGCCCGCCCCCGACAGCGCCGATGCGCGCTACCTGCAGGTGGCCCGTGATCGCCTGGGCGGGCATGTGCCGGCGCGCCAGGCCAGGGTCGAGCCGTTGCAGGTACCGGCCCTGGAGGCCTTCGACAGCCAGCTCAAGGGCACCGGTGACCGTGCCATCTCCACCACCATGGCGTTCGTGCGCATTCTCGGCACCCTGCTCAAGGACCCGCAGGTCGGCCGCCTCGTCGTACCGATCGTGCCCGACGAATCACGCACCTTCGGCATGGAGGGGCTGTTCCGCCAGATCGGCATCCACTCCCATGTGGGCCAGCTGTACACGCCGCAGGATGCCGGCACGCTCAGCTACTACAAGGAGAGCACCGACGGCCAGATCATGCAGGAAGGGCTCAACGAGTCCGGCGCCACCTCGTCGTGGATTGCCGCCAGCACCGCCTACGCCAACCATGGCGTGATGACCCTGCCGTTCTACATCTTCTATTCGATGTTCGGCTTCCAGCGAGTGGGCGACCTGCTGTGGGCGGCGGGCGATGCGCGCGCACGGGGGTTTCTGCTGGGCGCCACCAGCGGGCGTACCACGTTGATGGGCGAAGGCTTGCAGCATGACGACGGGCACAGCCACGTGATGTCGGCCACCGTGCCGTGCTGCGTCTCCTACGACCCCACCTATGCCTACGAGCTGGCGGTAATCATCCAGGACGGCATGCGCCGCATGTATGCCGAGCAGGAGGACATGTACTACTACATCACCGTGCTCAACGAGAACTACGCCCACCCCGCCATGCCCGAAGGCGCCGAGCAAGGCATTCTCAAGGGGTTGTACCGCCTGCCGGTAGAAAAACCGCCGCAGGGCGAGCGGCATGTGCAGTTGATGGGCAGCGGTTCGATACTGAACGAGGTGCTGGCGGCGGCGGATATTCTGCAGCGTGATTTCGGCGTCAGCAGCGAGGTGTGGAGCGCCACCAGCCTGACCGAGGTGCGGCGCGAGGCGCAGGCGGTGGAGCGCTGGAACCTGCTGCACCCGCTGCAGGCGCCGAAGACGCCATACATCGAAACGCTGCTGCAGGGGCATGCGGGGCCGGTGGTGGTGGCCACGGACTACATGAAGATCCATGCCGACCAGATCCGGCCGTGGGTGACCGGAAGGCGTTTCGTGGCCTTGGGTACCGACGGCTTCGGCCAGTCGGACACCCGCGAGGCGCTGCGCCGGCATTTCGAGGTGGACCGCCAGTTCATCGTGCTGGCGGCGCTGAATGCGCTGGCGGCGGACGGGGTGATCGAGCGCGAGGTGGTGGCCGGCGCGATCGAAGCGCTGGGCATCGACCCTGGCAAGGTTGATCCTGCTTCGGTCTGATAGATCGCGGCGTACCCATCGCGGGTCAAGCCCGCTCCCACAAAGGCCATGAAGATCCCTGTGGGAGCGGGCTTGACCCGCGATGGGCTCACCTTGCCTGCGGCGCCTTACTGCCCCGCCCCCAGCTCATCCTGGGTCAGTATCGCCTTGGCCAGGTCTTCGTCACTGGCCTGCAACCCAGGGTTCTGCTGACGGATACGCTGCAGCATCGACTCCAGGTACACACCGCGAATTTCGCCGCCGCTGGCGATGAACGTCGAAGCATCATCGCGCGCCGGAATCACCAGCTTGTCGTCCTTGAAGGTCGAGTACAACGAGGCGGAAACCCCGGCGGAGGTGGCGACATCGCGACCATCCACACGGGCCAGGGCCGTGCCCAAAGGCAGGCAGAGCACAAGGGAAGAAACCAGCAGTAAACGGCGCATGACGATGCCTCCGTGATGGGGGGGAACCTACATTCATTAGGATAGGCCCCCCAGGCCAAGAGTTCCCGCCAATATCCCTACCCGCCCACCGAAGCCCGCCATGCTGGCTATATTGAAACCCTGGTCCCCATTCCCGAGCGTGACGAGAGGTGAACATGTACACCATTGGCTATGCAGCGCAGCACCGCGAAGCACCGCTGGCACCCTTCAAGTTCGAACGCCGCGCCCTGCGCCCCAACGACGTGGCGATGCAGATCCTGTACTGCGGCGTATGCCACTCCGACCTGCACCAGGCCCGCGACGACTGGGGTTTCAGCCGCTACCCGATCGTGCCCGGCCACGAGATCGTCGGGCGCGTGACCGAGGTGGGCAGCCAGGTCACCCGCTACAAGGTCGGTGACGCCGTGGCGGTGGGCTGCATGGTCGACTCCTGCCAGCAGTGCGACCAGTGCCGCAAGGGCGAGGAACAGCTGTGCCGCGAGAACAACACGCAAACCTACAACAGCCTGGACCGCATCACCCGCGAACCCACCTACGGCGGCTATTCCAAGCACCTTGTAGTGCGCGAGGAGTTCGTGCTGCGCGTGCCCGACGGCCTGGACCTGGCCAAGGCCGCGCCGCTGCTGTGCGCCGGCATCACCACCTACTCGCCGCTGCGCACCTGGAATGCCGGGCCCGGCAGCCGCGTCGCGGTCATCGGCCTGGGCGGGCTGGGGCACATGGCCGTGAAGCTGGCGGCGGGCCTGGGTGCCGACGTCACGGTGCTCAGCCGCACCCCCGACAAACTCGATGATGCGCGGGCGCTGGGCGCCGACAAGCTGCTGGTGTCGTCCGACGCCAAGGCCATGGCCGCCGCGCGCTCCAGCTTCGACCTGATCATCGACACGGTGCCGGTGCGCCATGACGTGTCGCCCTACATGTCGCTGCTGGACGTGGACGGCACCCTGGTGATCGTCGGCCAGGTGGGGCCGATCGACGAACAACTGACCGTGCCGTTCATCCTCGGCCGGCGGCGCCTGGCCGGCTCGCCGATTGGGGGGATTGCGCAAACCCAGGAGATGCTCGACTTCTGCGCGAAGAAGAACATTCTGCCGGAGTGTGAAATGATCCGCATGGACCAGATCAACGAGGCGTTCGAACGCATGCAGCGCTCCGATGTGCGCTACCGCTTCGTGATCGACATGGCCTCGCTCGACGACACCACCGGCGCCTGACGCGCCTCACTCCCCTACCGAACCACAAGGGCCTCCCATGCTGCAGATACTCGGCAAAGCTTCCTCCATCAATGTACGCAAGGTGCTATGGGCCTGCACCGAGCTGGGTATCGCCTTCGAGCGCGAGGACTGGGGCTCGGGCTTCAGGTCCACCTTCAGCCCGCAGTTCCTGGCCCTCAACCCCAACGCCATGGTGCCGGTGATCAAGGACGGCGACTTCGTGCTGTGGGAGTCCAACAGCATCCTGCGCTACCTGGCCAACCAGTACCACGGGCAGCACCTCTACCCCGCCGAGCCCCGGGTGCGCGCACGGGTGGACCAGTGGATGGACTGGCAGGCCACCGACCTCAACAAGTCCTGGACCTACCCCTTCCTGTCGCTGGTGCGCCATTCCCCCGACCATCAGGACCCCGAGGCACTGGCGGCGGCATGCAGGCAGTGGACCACCAACCTGCAGATCCTCGACCGCCAGCTCGAATCGACCGGCGCCTACGTCAGTGGCCAGGACTTTTCACTGGCGGACATCGCCATCGGCCTGTCGGTCAATCGCTGGTTCGAAACCCCGCTGGAGCATCCGGATTTTGCAGCGGTTCGGGCATACTACGAGCGTCTGACCGAACGCGAAGGGTTTGTCATCCATGGAAGAAACGGTACCCCGTAACGCCACCGTCACCACCGAAACCTCGGTGCGCCGCCGCTCGCTGCTGGCCGGCTGCAGCGCCCACGCGGTGCACGACGGGCTCACCGACGTGATCTACGTGCTGCTGCCGCTGTGGCAGGCGCAGTTCGGTCTCAGCCTGGCCCAGGTGGGCCTGTTGCGCGGGGCCTATTCCGGGATGATGGCCGGCTTTCAGCTGCTGGCCAGCCGCGCGGCACGGCGCTTTGGCCGCGAGCGCCTGCTGGTGGGCGGCACGCTGCTGGCCGGCGTGGCCTACCTGATTGCCGGCCAGGCCACGGGCCTGGGTGTGCTGCTGGTGGCGCTGATGCTGGGCGGGCTGGGCGCCAGTACCCAGCACCCGCTGGCCTCCTCGATGATCACCGACAGCCACGCGGCGGGCGGCGGGGTCAAGCAGGCGCTGTCGCACTACAACTTCGCGGGCGATATCGGCAAGGCGGTCATTCCGGGCCTGATGGGCGTGCTGCTGGTGGCCGTCAGCTGGCGTACCGGTGCAACGCTGCTGGGCGTGCTGGGTGTGGCTGCGGCGGTGTTGCTGTGGTGGCTGATCCCCTCCCGGGCCCAGGCCCTGGCGGCGGGCGGCAAGGCGCCGAAGCTGGCCACCGGAAACGGCTCGCCGGGCGGCCTGCGTGCCCTGCTGATGCTGGGCATGCTCGACAGCGCGGTGCGCATGGGGTTTCTGACCTTCCTGCCGTTTCTGCTCAGGCTCAAGGGCGCCGGCACCGCCGGTATCGGCCTGGCGCTGACGCTGCTGTTCGTGGGCGGGGCCTTCGGCAAGCTGCTGTGCGGCTACCTGGGCGCACGCATCGGCCTGCTGAAAACCGTCTCGCTCACCGAAGCGGGGACCGCACTGTTGATCGTGCTGGCGGTGGTGCTGCCGTATTCGGCCACGCTGGTGATGCTGCCGTTGCTGGGCCTGGCGCTGAACGGCACCTCGTCGGTGCTGTATGGCGTGGTGCCGGAGCTGGCGGCTGCCGGCAAGCACGAGCAGGCCTTCGCGCTGTTCTACACCGGCACCATCGGTGGCGGCGCGCTGGCACCGGTGGTGTTCGGGCGGCTGGGGGACGTTACCGGGGTGCCCACGGCGGTGGTGGTGCTGGCGGCCACGCTGCTGCTCACGCTGCCGCTGGCGTGGCGGGTGAACAAGGGCTTGGTGGCAGAATAGAAAAGAAGGCGCGGGAGTCTCGGCGCCTTCCTGGTTTTGTGCGGGGTGTGGCGGGGGTTACAGGGGGGAGATGGTACCCAGTGCTCCGATTGCGAAGGCCAATACCAGAAAGCCGAATACAAAAATTGCCATCTTGCCCATGGGAGCTCCTAACTGAGGGGGTGCGGCTGTCGAAGGCCACATTGTCTGCCCCCTTCTGATCTGGAAACAGATGCAGCTAGCGAGGCAAAAAGCGGATCAGATGAGTTCGGCTCAAAAGCCCAGGCTGGGCGCAACCGTCTACCGCGCCCACCGCCTCGCCCCCGCCACACACAGGATCACCCCCACCGTCACCCCCAGCATACCCGGGCTGACCTGCTCGCCCAGCAACCCCGCCGCCAAGGCCAGGCCAAAGAACGGCTGCAGCAGCTGCAACTGCCCCACCGCCGCAATCCCGCCCTGGGCCAGGCCGCGGTACCAGAACACGAAACCGATCAGCATGCTGAACAGCGACACATACCCCAGGCTCACCCACGCCGGCAGGCTGATACCCGCGAACGTCGACGGCGCCAGGTACCAGGTCAGCACCAGCATCACCGGCAACGACACCAGCAGCGCCCAGCAGATCACCTGCCAACCGCCCAGCGCCCGCGACAACCGCGCCCCCTCGGCATAACCCAGGCCGCACACCACCACCGCCAGCAGCATCAGCAGGTCACCCTGGGGCGACGCCGCCAAGCCCTGCGACAACGCAAAGCCCACCACCATCAAGCACCCCAGCACCGAAAACAGCCAGAACACCGGGCGCGGGCGCTCGCCCCCGCGCAGCACGCCAAACACCGCGGTGGCCAGCGGCAGCATGCCGATGAACACGATCGAATGCGCCGAGGTCACGTACTGCAAGGCCAGCGCGGTCAGCAGCGGAAACCCCACCACCACCCCAAGCGACACCACGATCAAGGGCATTACCTGAGCCCGGGTCGGGCGCGGTTGCCTGAGCAGCATCAGCAAGGCCAGCGCCAGTACACCGGCAATGGCGGCACGCGCCACGGTGAGGAACACCGGGTCGAATTCCAGCACCGCCAGGCGCGTGGCCGGCAAGGAGCCGCTGAAAATCACCACGCCGATCAGGCCGTTGATCCAGCCACGGGTGGTGTCGTCCAGGGTACGAGGTTTGAGAGTCTGTTCCATTGAAGTCACGCTCGACAGGTTGCAGGGGTAAGGGCACGCTTGCCAAAAACCATGCTAGGGCCGACGATCAGCACAATCAAAAAATCGTCATGGATACATCTGCACATGCCTCGCTCGCGCTACAAGGCCCTGGTCGACACCTTCGCCGCCGACATTCGTGACGGCAGGCTCGCCCCTGGCACCCGCCTGCCCACCCACCGTCACCTGGCCGCGACCCATGGCCTGGCCCTGGTCACCGCGTCACGGGTATATGCCGAACTCGAGCAGATGGGCCTGGTGAGCGGCGAGACCGGGCGCGGCACCTTCGTGCGCGAAACCTCGCTGCCGCCCGACCTGGGCGTCGACCAGCAGGTGGTGGCCGCCGGCATGGCCGACCTGAACTTCAACTACCCGGCATTGCCCGGCCAGGCCGACCTGCTGCGCAGCGGCTTGCGCCAGCTGGCACTGAGCGGCGACCTGGAGGCGCTGCTGCGCTACCAGCCCCATGCCGGGCGCGCCCATGAACGCGCCTGCATCGCCCGGCACCTGCTCGGTTGCGGGCTAAAGGTGAATCCAGAGCAGGTACTGATCGTCAGCGGCGCCCAGCACGGGTTGGCCGTGGTGCTGATGGCCCTGCTGCAGCCCGGCGACGTGATCGCGGTCGACGCCCTCACCTACTCCGGGTTCAAGGTGCTGGCCGAGGCGTTGCGCCTCGAGATGCTGCCGATTCCGGTCACGCCCCACGGGCCGGACCTCGGCGCCCTGCAGCGGCTGTGCCGCAGCCGCCCGGTACGCGCGGTGTACAGCATGCCCACGCTGCACAACCCGCTGGGCTGGGTGATGAGCCTGGAGCAGCGCGAACAACTGGTGTCGATTGCCCGCACCCACAACCTGCACCTGATCGAGGACGCCGCCTACGCCTTCCTGGCCGACGACGCGCCGCCGCCCCTGGCCCAGCTGGCACCGGAGCGCACGCTGTACGTGTCAGGCCTGTCGAAGAACGTCGCCACCGGCCTGCGCGTGGGCTTCATTGCCGCGCCGCCGCACCAGGTTGCCGCGCTGGAGCGCTCCATTCGCGCCACCACCTGGAACACCCCCGGGGTGATGACCGCCATTGCCTGCGCCTGGATCGAGGACGGCACGGTGGAGCGCCTGGAAGCCGAGAAGCGCGCCGATGCCCAGGCCAGGCAGGCCATCGCCCGCGAAGTACTGGCGGGCATGCCCTGCGTCACCCACCCCACTTCGTACTTTCTGTGGCTACCGCTGGCCGATGACGCCCGCGCCGAACAGATCGCCGCCGCCCTGATGCGCGAACAGGTGGCGGTGTCCACCGCACAGCCCTTCGCCACCACCAGTCACGTGCCGCGTGCACTCAGGCTGGCGCTGGGCTCGGTGGACCTGGACACGCTGCGCGCGGCGCTGGCGAAGGTACGCTGGGTGGTGCAGGCGTACTCCTGAAGCCCACGCCTCAGAAGTCGTAGCGTGCACTCATGCCCAGGGTGCGCGGCGTACCCAGCACCCCGGTGTAGGCGCCGTTGGGCGAGTTCCACAGGGTGGTGTAGTAGGTTTTGTCGAAGGCGTTCTTCAGCCACAGCGACACGTCCCACTGGCCCTGGCCCCAGTCGCCGCGCACCCCCGCCGACAGGTTGACCAGCGCATACCCCGGCAACTGCGCCAGGCGCGAATCGTCCACCGTGCCCACCGCCTGCGAGCGCCAGGCGTAGTTGCCGTTCACGTAGGGTTGCAGGCCGTTGTCCAGGTCCCACTGGTAGCTGGCGCTGGTGTTGGCAATCCATTTGGCCGCGCCCACCACGTTATGCCCGCTGAGGTCGCAGGCGGCCGGGGCGCCGGGGCGCAAGGCCACCTCCGCCGGGCATGGGGCGTTGTCGTAGGACAGGTAGCGCACATCGTTCCACGAGCCGTTCAGGCTCAGCGTCAGGCCACGGCTCACCCGCCAGGTACTGTCCAGCTCAAGGCCACGGCTGCGCACGCTGCCGGCGTTGGTCAGGTAGCTGGTGAGGTTGGCGTCGTCGTAGGCGTTGGTCTGGTAGCCGTGCACAATCGTCCAGAACAGGTTGGCATTGAGTTGCAGGCGCTGATCCAGCAGCGTGGTCTTGATGCCCAGTTCGGCGTCGTTGGCCCGTTCGCTACCGATCAGCAGCGAGTCGGCGCCGGCCACCGGGGCGCTGGCCACGCTGAGGTTGACCCCGCCGGACTTCTCCCCGTGGGACAACGAGCCATACGCCAGTACCTGGTCGTTAACCCGCCAGGCCAGGCTGGCCAGCGCCGACGGGCTGAAGCTGTAGAGGCTCAGGTCGCCCGAATCATAGGCGCCCACACGCCCCTGCCTTACCGCTGCCGCCGCACCCGTCACGCTCGCGCCGCCCACCGGGGCATCGCGCGTCACCCTGGCCTGCTTGCGCTCGTAGGTACCGCGCAGGCCCAGGCTCAGGTCCAGGCGCGGGGTCAGGTGCCAGGTGCCCTGGGCAAAGGTGGCGAAACTGTCGGTGTCGATGCTGCCGTGGCCCACGCTGTTCACATCGTTCAATGCGCCCTGCGGGGTGCCGTTCCAGGTGTCGGCCAGCGGCCCGTACTCGGTGAACACGCGGTTCTGCATCTGCTGGCGAAAGTAATAGCCGCCCACCACGTAATCGAACCGCTCACCCAGCGGCGAGGCCAGGCGCAGCTCTTGCGAATACTGCTTGTCGCGGGCCGACTGGCCTACGTTGTGCATCACGTCCACGTTCAGTTCGTCGTCGTTGCGCGGGGTGAAGTCCCACCAGCGGTAGGCGCTGATCGACGTCAGCGTGAAGCCATCGGCCAGCCCCCAGTTCGCCTCCAGCGAGGTGCCGCCCTGGAACACCGTGACACGCTGGTCGGCATCGAGGTTGACCCTGCGCCCGTCGACCAGCGTCGCGCCCACCGCCTGGGCCCGCTGTTCATAGCGGTTGACCCCGTTGATGGTCGGCCCGGTGCTGAACAGCGAGCGCGTGCCGGCGCTGGAGTGCTCCTCGTTGTAGTCGCCGATCCAGCGCAGGCTGAAGTCTTCCTGCGGCTTGAACAGCAACTGCCCGCGAAAGCCCTGGCGTCGGCCGCCGCCCAGGGTGTCGCCGTCGAACCGGTTCTCCACGTAGCCGTTCTCGTCGGTGCGGTAGGCCGCCACCCGCCCGGCCAGCGTGTCGGTCAACGGCCCCGACACACCGCCCTGCACCTGCCGGTAGCCGTCCTCGCCCAGCGACGTCGACACGTTGCCCTGCGGGGTGAAGGTGGGCTGGCGGGTGGCGATGTTGAGCACCCCGGCCGTGGTGTTCTTGCCGAACAGGGTGCCTTGCGGGCCGCGCAGCAAGGCGATCTGCTCGATGTCCAGCAGGTCGAACACGGCCATGCCGGGGCGGCCCAGGTAGACGTTGTCGAGGTAGATCCCGGCGCTGCCCTCCAGGCCGTCACTGGCCGGGTTGTTGCCCAGCCCGCGAATCGACAGGCTCGACTGGCGCGGGTTCATGAACGCCACGTTGACGCTGGGCATGGCCTGTTGCAGGTCCTGCAGGCGATACAGGCGCTGGGCCTCCAGGGCCTGGGCGCCCAGCACGCTCAGGGGGGTGGGCACGTGCTGCGCCTCTTCGCTGCGCCGGCGCGCCTCGACCGTCACCGGGGCAAGGGTCGGGGCGTCGGTGGGGGTAGGTTCAGTGGCTGACGCAGGCAGTGACAGCAGGCCCAGTGCGGCCAGGCACAGGGGGCGTGGATAAGGCAGCTTCATCATCGATTCCTTTGGGGGTATGGCGGTACCTCGCTGCGCGTGGTGTGCGTGAGCGTGAGGGTGGGTGCTGGTGCGCTGTGTTCAGGCTTTCAGCCAGGGAATGTCGTCGCGCTGGTAACGGTGCGCGCGGAAGATCGCGTTGTTCTCGCCCGGCAGGTAGCGGCGCGAGGCCGCATCGGGGTAGGCGGCAAAATGCGGGTTGATGTACTCCCACACCACCTCGCCGGCCGGCGTCACTTCGAACAGGCGGCCGAAGTTGGCCTCGGTGATCAGCGTGTTGCCGTTGTGCAGGCGTTGCGCACCGCCCATGAACGGGGTGAAGAAGGCGTAGCCGGGGGTATCGGCGTACTGCCATTCGATGCGCCGGGTCAGCGGGTCGATCTCCAGGATGCGCGAGTGCGGCATCGACACGTGGGGCCGCGAAATACCGTTGTCGAACACCAGGATGCGGCCGTCCTCCAGCTCGCTAGGGCAATGCTGCTGCGCCACCAGATCGTGGCCCAGACGCCACAGCACCTCGCCGCTGCCGCGCTGCACGGCGATCACCGACGACACGCTGCGCAGGCTGAGGATCACCTTGCCATCGCGACCCGGGGTCACCGCGTTGGTCATGGGCCAGTGGTAGCGCTCGAAGGTGTCGTGCAGCGGGTAGTCCTCGGGGCGCAGGTGCTCCCAGCTGCGCCACTCCCACACCACCTGGCCCTGGCGATCCACCTCCTTGACCACATCGGCATAGATCACCCCGCCCGCCGCCTCGCTGCCGGGAATACCGCCCACCACGCGGCTGGCCAGCTCGGGGCTCAGGGGCTCGACCGTGGTGTACAGCAGGTGGCCGTTGTCCAGCCACTGGGCATCGTGGTGGTGCAGCAGGTCGGTGTGCTGCCACACCACCTCGCCTTGGGCGGTGACTTCACTGAAGGCGCCGCCGTGCCACACCGACCAGCCTGGGAACAGCTCGGGGGAGTCGGGGTGGTTGCCGTTGTAGCCCAGGTTGCCGTTGGGCAGTATCACCGCGTCGCGACCGGGGCGCTGGGGCAGCTTCCAGCGGTGTACCACTTCGCCGTCCAGGTCGATCAGGAACACGTTGCCGTCGGCGGTCTGCGGTGCGAACAGGGTGTAACCCCCGGCGCTGCGGGCGTGGTCCACGGCAACCAGGCCGGTCCTGTGGCGTTTGAGGGTCGGGGTGTGCAGGGCAGTCATGACGTTTCTCCGGGTGAGTGATGCCCTGCCGACGGCAGGCCGGCATGGCAGGTCGAGTTGAAGTGTTTAGTCAGGTTGTGGCAGCAAACTGTTGAAACGGCTATCGAATACCTGTTCAACCTGCAGCGGTTTTGGGATCAGGCGCTCGGCGGCGAAGGCATCGGCCAGGCGTTGCTGCAAGGCGATGATCGAAGGGTCGATGGGCACATAGCGCAAGTGCTGGTGCGCCAGCATCTCGCGCACCAGCTCAAGGGGCAGGCGCGTGCTGCCTGCCAGCGCCTGGGCCCAGGCATCCGGGTGGGCGGTGGCCCAGGCCTGCGCCCTGGCCAGGCGCACCATCAGCTCGCCCAGCTGTCGAGTACGCTGCGGGTCGGCCAGGGCCTGGCCGCTGGCGACCGTGAAGTTAAGGCCGGTCTCGGGCCAGGCCGAGCCGTCCACCAGCACCCGGGCGCCGTGGGCGGTGGCCTGCCCGACAAAGGGGTACCACACCGCCCAGGCGTCCAGGTGGCCACTGGCAAAGGCGTTTTGCGCATCGATGGGGCTGGCATAGGCGATCTTCACCTCGCGAGGGCTCAGCCCGGCCTGGCGCAGCGCGGCCAGCAGCAGGTAGTGGCCGCTGGAGCCCTTGGCCACCGCCACGCGCCGGCCCTTGAGGTCGGCCACCTGTTGCACCGTCGAGCCTTGTGGCAGCAGCAGCGCATTGTTGTTCTGAGCGCCGTCGGCCACGCCGATGATACGGATGTCGAAACCACCGGCCTGGGCAAACACCGGCGGCGCATTGCCCACCACCCCGACATCCACCGCCCCGGCACTCAGCGCCTCGAGCAAGGCCGGGCCGGCCGGGAACGGGTGCCAGCTCAGGGGCAAGGTCAGGGACTCAGCCTCCCCGGCGGCCTGCAGCAGGGTTTGTACCAGCCCGCTCTGGTCGCCGACCCGCAGCGCGGCAGGTGCGGCGCTGACGGCCTGGGCCAGCACCATGCCGGCGCACAGCGCCACGGCGCGCAAGGTGGTGCGGCGGGCGTGCAGGTGCTTGGCAGCAGCAGCGAATAACGGCATTGTCGTCCCCTTGTTTCGTGTTGAACCCAGTATGTCGAGGCCCCCCGTGCAACTCCATGCCAAACACCCCTCCTTTGCTGCCACGCCACCCGCGCCCCGCACGGTGGTGGTGCTGGGTTTCGACGATGCGTTGCTGCTCAATGCGGCCGGCCCGCTGGAGGTGTTCGGCGCCGTGCCGCGCCTGCTGGCCGGCGCGTTCGCACAGCACCCGCCCTATCGCCTGGTACTGGCCTCGCCCGAGGGCGGCCTGATCAGCACGGTGTCGGGCATCGAGGTGATGACCCGTTCACTGACGCAGCTGGACCTGGAGCTGCGCGACATCGACACCCTGATCGTGGCCGGCGGCCCGGGGGTGGCCGCACTGGAAGCAGACCCGCGCGCGTGCGACTGGCTGCGCCGGCGCCATGGGCAGATTCGCCGGCTGTGCTCGGTGGGCACGGGCACCTTCGCGCTGGCGGCTGCGGGCCTGCTCGATGGCCGTCGGGTGGTGACCCACTGGAAGTTCAATGACGAGTTGCAGGCGCGCTACCCCAGCGTGCAGTGCCAGCCCGACGCGCTGTACCTGAATGACGCCAACCTGTGGACCTGCGGCGGCGCCACGGCGGGCATCGACCTGGCGCTGGCACTGGTGGAGCAGGACCTGGGCCCCCACGCGGCCCTGGCGCTGGCACGCTACTTCACGGTGTTCCTGTGGCGCTCGGCCGGGCAACCGCAGCTCAGTGCCTCGTTGCAGGCACAGTCCAACGCGCTGCGCACCGCACCGGATGTGCGCCTGGCCCGGCTGCATGCCTGGATCGCCGCCAACCTGGATGGCGACCTGCGGGTGGAGCGCCTGGCCGAGCAGTTCGGCATGAGCCCGCGGCATTTTGCCCGGGCCTATGTGGCGGCCACGGGTGACACGCCGGCCCAGGCGGTGGAAACATTGCGCCTTGAAGCGGCGTGCCGCCTGCTGGAGACCACCCGCGAGCCGATCAAGCGCATTGCCGAAACCGTCGGCTTCGGCCGCGAAGAACGCATGCGCCGGGTGTTTCAGAAAGAGCTGGGCACCAGCCCGCTGGGTTATCGTACCCAGGCCAGGGCCCCGCAACCGGGCGTGCCCGTGCCAGTGGCCGGCCAGACCGGCTACCGCCATGTGGAGCGGCCGGGCATCGCGCTGGAGCACCTGGCGCAGTAGATTCGGATTGTCGAGAACGGAGTGATCATGAAAGTTCTGTATACCCTGCTTGCCCTACTGGCGTTGAGCGGACTGGGTGGCACTGCCTATGCCAAGGCACCGGCCGCAGAGGCGGCGCGCGAGTTCGTGGTCAAGAGCCAGGCCGGGGCCAACCTGGGGCCGATTGCGCTGTCGGCGGCCATGCGCACCAACACCTACGGCCTGCTGACTGCGCAGGTCGGCAGCCAGCAAGCGGAAAAGAGCGTGACGGCGGCCATCAAGGGGCTGCTGCCCAAGTACCAGCCGCAGTGGGACCAGCACCTGGTCGAGGCCTACAGCCAGTCGTTTTCGGCGAAGGAGCTGGCGTCACTGGCCAGCGAAGGTCGCGAATCCAAGTATGCCGACAAGGTGATGAGCAAGCAGCCAGACATCGGCAAGGCCATGCAGGCCAGTGCCAGGCCGGTGCTGATCGAGCTGGTGACCGAGGCGTTGAAGGTGGCGGTGGCGGCGCATCCGGTGAAGTGAGGGGCGTAGTTGCCTGCTGGTGCTGCGCACCCGATCGCGGGTCAAGCCCGCTCCCACAGGTTTGCGCTGCTTCTGTGGGAGCGGGCTTGGCCCGCGATCCCAGTGCGCGGTTTCGTGAACGATGAACTCAGCGGGGATCTTCAACGCGCCTTCACCTCGGCCAGCGCCTCGCGCAGTGCCTGTGCATCGGCCAATTCCTGCTTGGCCGTCACGCGCCCGTGCTCCAGTTGCAGCAACAGCACCGTGCCCTCGGCGCCCGGGTAACGCGAGGCCACCCGCCCCTCGCGGTCCAGCAGCACGCGGTAGCTGTAGTCGCGCATGGCCGGGATGGCGAACAGCTTGGCGATCAGCGCCGGCATGCGCTGCACGTCGGCGACAAACACACCCTTGCGCGCCTCCAGGTAGCCCTTGGGCTGCCCCTCCAGCACCGCCTTGACCAGCTTGCCACCCTCCATGCTGCGCGCCACCAGCACCAGGGCAGTGTCGTCGTTGAGGGTATACGGCTGCTCGAACTGGTCGAGCAGGGTCCACGGGGCCACGCGCTCGCCCACCTCAAGCGCCTGGGCAACGATGGGCATCAGGCCCAGCAACAGCACGATCAGCACTCTCACACCACACCTCGTTCATTGGGCTTCGACAAGCCGGCGACTATAGCGCGACTCAGGCAGGCGAAGACATCGCCCGCGCCACCGCATAAAGTGACGCTTTTTTCCGGGAGGTATGGATGAACGCGCCCACTGACCACACCCTCACCGCCCGCGAGGTGTGCCAGCAGCTACGTGACGCCGCCCTGGGGCTGGCCAGCCTGCAGTGCCTGCAGGCGCAACCGGCCAGTGGCGTGATGCAGGTGCAGATCGACGGCTGGCAGTTGAGCCTGGATGTCGAACACGGCCACCTGCACCACTGCCAGCGCTGCCAGAGCCCGGATGGCCGGGTGTACGAGCCTGGCCTGCGCTACGGCACCGACCCGGTCTACCTGCTCAGCACCTGGGAACTGGCCCGGATCGAGCGCCTGCTCGGCGCCTAGCGCTGCGCCATGGCATGGCGCGCGCACTGTTCGTAGTAGGTCTGCTTGATGGCTGGCGGCTTGAGCCGCGAGCGGCTGTTGTAGGTCTGTTCGGTAATGCCCATGGCCGTCATGCGCATCCACGGCTTGGGGAACTTGCGCGATTGCAGACGCTTGCGCGCGGCATACAGCGTGACCCCGGACAGCTTGGACTGCTGCGCACCGGCGGCAATCTCCGAACCCCAGCTGCACACGAAGCGGTCATTCTTGTTCAGCGCCTTGGCGTGCGTCGCCAGCGAGAAGGTGGCCAGTGCGCACACGGCCACGGTCATCACGAAACCTCGCATGAAGTCATCCTAACCCGTTGAAAGGCGGCGAGTTTGCCAAGGATGAAAAGGCGTCGGGGCCAGCAAATTGCCTTATGTGTCCTCCAGCAGTTGCAGCAGGCCCAGTGCATCGCCTACCGCAGCGCCGCTGGCGGTGTTGTCGAAGATGCACCAGCACTCCACGCCGGTCTGCAGGGCCTGGCGTATGTCCTGGGCCAGCAGTGCCAGGCGTTCGTGCCCATAGGCGCTGTGATAGAGGCGTGGCGAGCCGTGCAGGCGCCAATAGCGCAAGCCGGCCCAGCCACCTGGCTGCACGGCACCGATGGGGCTGGGGTCGGCCCCCACCTGGGCAATGCGCCAGCGGTCGAGCAGCGCCCCGGCGTCGGCCCAGGAGGCATGGCGCGGCTCGAACGCCACGGCGCCGGCGTAGCGCTCACGCAGTGCACCGAAGAACGCCTGCGCCACCTGCGGCTCGCAGGCCAGCGATGGCGGGGTCTGCACCAGCAGGCATCCCAGGCGCTCGCCCAGCTGCGTGCACTGCTGCACAAACGCATCCAGCAACCCGGCGCAGTCATGCAGGCGTTGCACATGAGTGATCTGCTTGGGCACCTTGACCGAGAATGCGAAGCCTGGCGGTACCGCATGAGCCCAGCGCGCATAGGTGGCGGGCTGGTGCGGGCGGTAGAACGAGCTGTTGATTTCCACGGCCGGCAGGCGCGACGCATACCGCTGCAGGTGCGTGCCCTGCTCGGCGAACGCCGGCCAGTACGCGCGCGGCAGGCTCCAGCCGGCACAGCCGATGCGTAACAAGGGGCTCATCGAGCGGCCTTGAGTTCGATCCAGGTGGGTGCATGGTCGCTGGCATGCGCTTCGTTGCGCACCCAGGCGTCGACCCCGGCGTTTTTCAGGCGCCTGGCCAGTGGCGGGTTGAGCAGCAGGTGGTCGATGCGCAGCCCCGAGTTCTTCTGCCAGTGCTGGCGAAAATAGTCCCAGAAGGTGTATACCCGCTCGTCCGGGTACAGGTGGCGGATCGCGTCCGTCCAGCCCTGGGCCAGCAGGCGCTGGTAGCATTCGCGGCTTTCGGGCTGCAGCAGCGCGTCCTTGAGCCAGGAGCGCGGGTTGTAGATATCCAGGTCGGTGGGCACCACATTGAAGTCGCCGGCCAGCAGCACCGGGTGCTCGCTGTTCACCAGGCCCTGGGCGTGGGCGATCAGGCGTTCGAACCAGGCCAGCTTGTAGTCGAACTTGGGCCCCGGTTGCGGGTTGCCATTGGGCAGGTACAGGCAGCCGACCTGAATGCCCAGCACCGCCGCTTCGAGATACCGGCTTTGCGTATCGTCCTCGCTTCCCGGCAAGCCGCGGCGCACCTCCAGTGGTTGCGCGTCACGGGCCAGAATCGCCACGCCGTTCCACGACGCCTGGCCATGGTGCAGGCAGCCGTAGCCGAGGGCTTCGAAGTCAGCCACAGGGAACGCGCTGTCTACCGCCTTGAGCTCCTGCAGGCAGGCGATGTCGGGCTGTTCCCGCTCCAGCCAGGCCAGCAGGTTGGGCAGCCGTGCCCGCAGGCCGTTGATGTTGAATGTGGCGATCTTCAGCGTTTTCATCCGCACCTCCCTGGCGATCAGGTATCCGGGTCGTCGACCTTGGCCTCCACGGCCGCTTCGATGGCGTGCGTGTTCGCCTCGTCGGCCATGGCCTTGAGCGCCAGCCAGTCGTCCCATTCGATGGCACCGTCGTCCAGCAGCGCCTGGGCCAGGCTGACCAGGGCCTGGTGGTAGGCATCCGGCGATTCCAGCCGGTAACTCTGATCGTCCAGCACGGCATACCAGGCTTTGAGTTCAGGCGTATTGCGGTCAACCGACATGGCATTGTCCTCTGGGTCACTCAGCTCTAGTGAGTGCCGGGCGCGACCGAACGTTCAGTTGCAGTGCACAGGCGGTCAGTCGGCCGCCACCACCTGATTGCGCCCCTGGGCCTTGGCACGGTACATCGCCTGGTCGGCGCTGTTGAGCAAGGTGTGCAGGTCGCTGTGCGCCGCACTGGCCACCGCCACGCCGAAGCTGGCCGTCATGCCCTGGCGGCCGTCGCTGTGGTGCACGAACTGCAATTGGGCGATGGCTTGCGCCAACTGTTCGGCGATGCCCAGCGCCGTGTCCATCGGGGTGTCGGCCAGCAGCACCGCGAACTCCTCGCCGCCCAGCCGACCGTACACGTCGGTGTCGCGGAACGAGGCCTTGATCACCCCGCCGATCTGGCGCAGCACCTCGTCGCCGACCTGATGACCGTAGGTGTCGTTGATGCGCTTGAAGTGATCGATGTCCAGCATCAATGCGCACAGCGGGCGCTGCTCGCGCTGGCTGTGGGAGTACAACTGCTGGGCATGTTCGAAGAACGCCCGGCGGTTCTTCAGGCCGGTCAGCTCATCGGTTTGCGCCGCGCTGCTGGCGATGTGGTGCGCGCGTTCCATCTCGTGGGTCAGGCATAACGCCTTCTCCAGCGCCGCGCAGAGCTTGCCGGTGGCACGCAGCATGAACGAGGAAAACACCAGCACCGCCAGGGCCATGCCGGTCTGCAGCTGCGAGGGCTGAAACAGCAGCCACAGCGTGCAGGGCAGCAGCACCAGGCCGATGGCGGCCAGGGTCATCGAGCGGTAGGCGTAATAGCAGGACACCGCGCTGCCCGACATGCCCACGGCGAACAACAGCACGATCGCCTGGGCCAGCAGGCTGTCGTGCGGCATCACCGCCAGCGCCCCCAGGCCCCACACGCCGGCACTGAACACCAGGGTGACCCAGTATCTGCGCTCCCAGCGCGAGGGGGTATGGCTGGTCTCGGGGCTGCGGTAGTAAGCGGTGAACAGCACGATGCGCGACAGGGTCGCCACGCTCAGCACGCCGATCCAGCTCAACGCGACGTTGTGCTCGATGTAGTCCCAGCACAGCCAGCACAGCATCACAGCGCCAAGAAAGCTGCCGTAGACCGCGGTCAGCGACTGACGGAACAGCAACTGCAAACGGTCGGTACGGGCCAGTTGCGCCACAGTGGTATCAGGGTGCGAAAAGGGATGATCCATTGGCTATGCCCGCTATGGTGAAGCGCTGGTAAGCCGCATTGTGGCACTGTGCGATCATCTCGAACAGCCGGCTGTCGGCTGGGGCGCGCACGTGCGATTGAATGTTCAGAGGGTCGAGGATAGCCTGTGCGCACGGCGGCCATGCCGACGTCTGACGCCAGGAGTGCACCATTGGTCTTGAACCTCGATATTCGCAGCTATCAGGCTGAAAGCGCTCATCACCAGCATGACTTCACGCAACTGGTGCTGCCCATCTGCGGGCGCATGGAAATCGACGTGGATGGCCGTGGCGGCAGCATCGACAATGCCCTGGCGGCGCTGGTGCGACCCGGTTCGCAGCACGCGCAGCTGGCGCAGCCCGGCAGTCGCTTCCTGGTGCTCGACTGTGCCCCCGATGCACTGCACGGCCAGCCGTTCACGGCGCTGGCGCAACGCACCTACGTCGCCATCCCGCCCGCCACCCGGCGCCTGATCGAATATGCCGAGCTCATCGGCCGTGACCAGCTGGCGGCCACTGCAACGCACCTGGCGCCCTTGCTGCTGGCGTCGCTGGCCGCCCTGCCGGTGCAGCCGAACCCCGGCCTCAACCGCCTGATTGCCCAGGTACACGCCCGACCAGCCGCCGCCTGGAGCAACGAGCGCATGGCCCATGTCGCGGGCATGAGCCTCAGCCAGTTGCATCAGCGCTTTCGCGAGCTGCATGACTGCACCCCGCAGGGCTGGCTGACCCGCGTAAGGATCGAGCAGGCGCAGCGCTGGCTGGGCGACAGCCACCTGCCGATTGCCGAGATCGCCCTGCGCAGCGGCTTCAGCGACCAGGCCGCCCTTACCCGCGCCATGCAGCGGGTGGGCGGCATCACTCCCGCCGCCTACCGCAGGCGCCAGCAACAGCCTGGGTAAAAAACCCCGCAGTCGGCGCCAATACCACCACTGGCAAAACCCGCATGCTGGGCACCTTTCACGGCAGGGGTGGTGCGATGTTCGCTGATCGTTCGTTGGTAAAGGGGCTTGGCTACGGCGTGGCGGCCGGGGTGTGCTGGGGCGTGATCTTCCTGGGCCCCGAACTCACCCCAGGGTTGAGCGGGGTGCAGTTCGCGGTACTGCGGTTCCTGTGTTACGGGCTGTTTTCGCTGGTGCTGCTGATGCCGCGCCTGCACCGGGTATGCGCGCAGCTCACCCGTGCCGACTGGGTCTCGCTGTTCTGGCTGAGCCTGGTGGGCAACCTGGTGTACTACTCGCTGGTGGGCAGCGGCGTGCAACTGGTCGGCATCGCCACCACCTCGTTGATCGTCGGTCTGATCCCGGTGCTGGTGACCCTGGCGGGGCGCCATGACGCCAACGCGGTGCCTGTGCGGCGGCTGATCCCCTCGCTGACGCTGGCGATGGCCGGCGTGGCCCTGATCAGCCTCGATGCGTTGCACAGCGGCGCCGACACCCGCACCAGCAGCGGCCAGGTGATAGCCGGCCTGCTGTGCGCCGTGGGCGCGCTGGTGAGCTGGAGCTGGTACGCGGTGGCCAATGCCCGTCGGCTGGCCCTGGTCGGCGGCGTGTCCTCCCACGACTGGGCCTTGCTCACGGGCCTGATGACCGGCGCACAGGCGCTGGTGCTGGCGATTCCGGTGCTGGGCCCTGAAGTGGCGGCCCATGGCGCGGCAACCTGGGTTCACTTCGTGCTGGTGGCCGCGGGCGTGGCGCTGCTATCGTCGGTGGTCGGCGGCGCCTTCTGGAACCAGGCCAGCCGGCTGCTGCCGCTGGCGCTCAGCGGCCAGGTGCTGGTGGTGGAAACCCTGGCGGCGCTGCTGTTCGGCTTTTTGTGGGAACAGCGGCTGCCCGGTGCGCTGGAGCTGGTTGCTATTGCGCTGCTGGTCGGTGGCGTGGTCTGGTGCCTGAACTGCCACCGCAGCGATACTGCCAGTGCCACCGCAACCTCCTCCTGAACCAATGGACTGTGAAATGCTCACCATCAGACCCGCTACCAGCGCCGATGCCCAAGTGGCCTACGACATACGTCGGGAGGCAGTCCGTCATCACTGCATCGGGGCCTACCCGGCAGAACAGATGCTGGCCTGGACGGCGGGCACGGCCGAGGATGGCTACGCCAGCCTCATGGCCAGTCACTTCTACATGGGGTGCATCGAAGGTGAGCCGGTGGCAACCGGCATGCTGGATGTGAATGCCCGTGAAATCGGGGCGATCTTCGTGTTGCCGGGGTACATGCAGCAAGGCCTGGGCAAACAGATGCTGGCGTTTCTTGAAGCGCTGGCGCGCAACCTGGGGCTGGCGCAGGTGAACCTGGACGCCACGCTGAACGCAGCAGCCTTCTATCGACAGTGTGGTTATGTGGGCGAAGCGACAGCGCTCTATCACTCTCCCCGGGGCATCGACCTGGCGTGTGTGCCCATGACCAAGGTACTGGTGTAGGTCGGCGCCGGCCTCTCGCGGGTCAAGCCCGCTCCCACAAGGATGGCGGTGTGCCTTGTGGGAGCGGGCTTGACCCGCGATGCTGTCACTTCGTCCCGAACATCGCCGTCCAGTAGATCCCCGCATCGCTCTTGGGGTCCACCGCATAGGCCGCGCCCAGCTCCTTGAACTGCGGGTTCATCAGGTTGGCGCAATGCCCGGCGCTGGCCAGCCAGCCATCGACCACCTTGCGCACGTTGTCCTGCCCGGCGGCGATGTTTTCCCCGATCAGCTGATAGCTGTAGCCCTGCAACTCGGCGCGGTCGCCCGGCATGCGCCCGTCACGGTCGCGGTGGTCGAAGAAATTGCCGTTGGCCATGGCCCGCGTATGGCCCTGTGATGCCTCTGCCAGGGTGGTATTCCAGGCCAGCGGCGCGCTGGCCGCATAGGCCTGGGCGCCGCACTGGCGCGGCTGGGCCCGCGCACTGTTGATCGCATCGAGCAGCTTCTGCCCCTCCACCTGCGACTCCGCCAGCTTGGCACTGAGCAGTGGGCGCGCCAGCACGATGCGCCAGTCACGCCCTTCGCGGCTCACGCCCACATCGACGAACTGCGGGTCGAGCACCACCTTGCAGAAGCTCTCCTGGATCGCCTTCATCGCTGCCGCTGCATCGCGCGGCCCCGACAGGCTGATGGCCTGCACGCTGACCATCGGGTACGAGGCCTTCACCAGCGCCTGCTGCAAGTCGCCGACACCGTTGGCCGGGAGCACCAGGCGCGGGTCGCTGGCCAGCGGCGGCAGCTCCAGCGACACCTGCTCGGCACAACGTTGCGACTGGCTGCGATAGCCATTGATCGACTCGACCAGTTGCGTCTCGTCGCTCGCCACCGCCAGCGTGGTGACAAGCATGCCCAGCGCCAACGCGCCCAGACGCAGCCTGGATGATAAGTCGTGCATGTAACTCTCCCTTGAACAAACTGCGCCCATGATGCGGGATTTTGTGTTGCTTTCGTAGCACCACGGGATGCGACGCATTATCAATACCTGCCTGTGCGCCGCTATCGAGCTTGGATGCGCAGTGCCGGCCGGCGTTCCTTGCCCTGCGCACAAATCCACCGGTTGACGCCCCTACCCTCACACCAGCCGCAGGCTGGCAGCGGCTTGCGCGCCCGTGTCGCCAAGGCGCTGCTGCACGAATGCCCTGGCCTGGCGGGTGAGTTGATCCAGATGACGGTCGCGCTGCTTTTCGGCGTCCACCATGGCCCGCTTGCCGTGCTGCTTGAGCAGGTAGGCGTGAATCTGCTGGACCTCAAGGGTGCGGTAGATCGGCGCCACGTCGAGCACCGCCAGCAGCCCCTCGGTGGCGTGATCGCGGGTGTTCATCAATACCTGCGGCCCGCGTGCCCCCAGCACCTGAAAGCCCATCGCCTCGAAATACGCAACCTTGCCCACGGCGCAGGCCAGCTCCACGTGCGGGTAGCGCTCGCGCACCTGCCCCAGCAGGGCCCGGGCGATGCCCTGGCGCCGATGCCCGGCCAGTACCGCCATGTACGCCACCGCACAGGCCTGGGGGTCGTCCTGCACCGGCAGGTACAGCACGAACCCCAGCAGCAGCGAGGGGTCCTGCTCGTCGGTGGCCACCAGCAGCTCCACCGGGATGCCGCGCGCGCCACTCAGGGCCTCCAGGTACAGGTGCACTTCATAGCCGATGCCGTACTGGTAGAGGCTGTACAGCGGGTTGCTCGGCGGCAGGGCCACGCTGCTGATGTCGGTCAGGTAGTCGACCACCATCTGCAGGATCTGGCCCTTGATCGGTTCGTCGGGGGGTGTTTGCAGCAGGGTGATGACAGGCATGCGGCGTCTGGCTCCGGAAACAGGGTGACCTTGCGGTCCTGGCGGGGATTCTACAGGTCTGCGCGGCCCCGCCCTACCCCGCGCTCAAGCCCCACAGCACCTGCAGTACATGGCCGGTGGCACGCTCCACCTCGCCGCTGCGGTGCGCGATGCCCAGCTGGCGCCACAGCAGCGGCTGCAATGGGCGCATCACGATGCGCGCATCGGCCAGCGGCGTGGAGCCCTCGTTGGGCAGCAGGGTGGCGCCGTAGCCGGCAGCCACCAGGCTCTTGATCGCATCGTTGTAGTTGAGCTGGATGCGCGGCACCGGCTGCTGGCCGGCCGCGTTGAACCACTCCGAGGTCAGGCGTGACAGCCCGGTGCTGCTGTCGTTGAGAATCAGCGGCTGGGTCGCCAGCCACTCGGGCGTGACCTGCGCCGGGCAGTCCCAGCGTGCCGGCAGGTACGCCATGACCGGGTCGCGCCGCCAGGGCTCGATGCTCAGCCCCTTCACCGGGCTTTGCGGCAGGGCCACCAGGCCGATGTCCAGCGAGCCCTCGGCGAGCTTATTGAGCGTTTCGCGCGAGGTCAGCACCGCCACCTGCACATCGATGCCGGGGTGTGCATGGCCCAGGGTTTCCAGCGCCTGGGGCATCAGTTGCGCAATCGCCCCGGTGGACGCCCCCAATCGCACGCGCCCGGCCAGGCCCAGCACCTGGCGCTGCACGTCGTCCAGTGCCTGCTGCGCGTCGGCCAGCAGGCGGCGGGCGCGCTCCACCAGGGTTTCGCCGATGGCCGTGGGCTGCACGTTGCCGCGGGTGCGCGAAAGCAGGGTGCCGCCCACCCGCGCTTCAAGCTCGGCGACATGCAGGCTGACCGTGGGCGGCGCCAGGTTGAGCACCCGGGCGGCTTCGGCGAACGACCCCAGGTCGGCAATCGCCACCAGGGTACGCAAACGGTCCAGGCTGATTTCACGCATGGATGTTGCCTCTTCAGTAAAACTGAACCTGACCTTTGTCAAATTCAACTTTTCCTATCTTAACCGCGCATCGAAGATAAGCCCTGACCTTTTTCACGTGCGAGCACACTCATGGCCACACCCGTTGTATTCATCGATGGCGACCAGGGCACCACCGGGTTGCAGATCCACCAGCGCCTGCAGGGCCGAACCGACCTGCAGTTGCTGACCCTGCCCGCCGAACACAGAAAGAGCCCGCAGCACCGCGCCGAGGCGATCAACGCCTGCGACATCGCCATGCTGTGCCTGCCCGACGATGCCGCGCGCGAGGCGGTGGCCAGCATCCGCAACCCGGCGGTGCGGGTGATCGACGCCAGTTCCGCGCACCGTACCCACCCGGAGTGGGTCTATGGTTTCGCCCAGATGAGCCCGCAGCAGGCCGAGCGCATTGCATCAGCCAAGCGGGTGAGCAACCCCGGGTGCTACCCGACCGGGGCCATCGGCCTGCTCAAGCCGTTGATCGATGCCGGCCTGTTGCCGCAGGACTACCCTGCCAGCCTGCATGCCGTGTCGGGCTACTCGGGCACCGGGCGTGCCGGTGTCGAGCTGTACGAGGGGCCGGATGCGGCCGGGGCGCCGGCATACCAGGCGTATGGGCTGGGGCTTGCGCACAAGCACGTGCCGGAGATCCAGCAGTACAGCGGGCTGGGCCAGCGGCCGATGTTCATGCCGGCCTATGGTGCGTTCCGCCAGGGCATCGTGCTGACCATCCCGGTGCAACTGCGGCTGCTGGCGCCGGGTGTTACCGGGGAGCGCTTGCATGCGTGCCTGGCCGAGCACTATGCGCAATTGCAGCACGTCGAGGTGCTTTCGTTGCAGCAGGCCAAGGCGCTGACGTACCTGGACCCGCAGGTGATGAACGGCACCGACGACCTGCGCCTGATGGTGTTCGAGAATGGCGAGCAGGTGCTGTTGGCGGCGGTGTTCGACAACCTGGGCAAGGGCGCGGCGGGGGCGGCGGTGCAGAATCTGGACCTGATGATGGGGGGTGAGTGAAGGGCACTTCCCTGGCGATTGGCGCGGTGGCCTCGCAGCAAAAGCCTGCATTGTGCATGTAGGCCCTGCGACCGCTTCGCGCTCGATTCGCGGGTCAAGCCCGCTCCCACGCCCTGCGGGCAGAAGCGGATTATGCATGGCTCAAAATGATCTGTTTCGGGCCGCCAGGCCGTGGGAGCGGGCTTGCCCCGCGATCTGGTGCGCAGCGCCAGCAAAACCTGCCCACGCGGTTTTTCTGCCCACTCCGTTGCCAACCTCGCCCCACCAAGGCACTCTGCCATCGCTCGGCTGTTGCGCACCCTCGGCAATAAGGACCATTGCAATGACCTCACCCGATTTTCGGCCCAAGCCCGTCCACCAGCTGATCAGGGAGGACAGGTAAAGCCCGGTCAATCGCTTCTGGATCCCCGCCTACCAGCGCGGCTACCGCTGGAAACCCGAGCAGGTGCAACAACTGCTGGAAGACATCCTCGAGTTCGCCTACCGCAAGAACCCGCAGAACGACGACTTCTACTGCCTGCAGCCGCTGGTGCTAAAGGCCCGCGACAATGGCCAGTATGAAGTGGTCGACGGCCAGCAGCGCCTCACCACGCTGCTGCTGATTCTGCGTTTCTTCAACCAGCGGCTCACCGAAAAACACCGCGCACCGGTGTTCGAACTCAGCTACGAAACCCGCCCGCACCTGCCGGATTTTCTGCTCGAGCCCTCGGCCGAGCAGGCCCGCGGCAATGTCGATTTCTTCCACCTGTACCAGGCCATGCACAGCATCGAGCACTGGTTCGATCAGCACGACAACGAAGTCGACGACTTCAAGTCCACCCTGCTCAACCGCACCAAGGTCATCTGGTACGAGCTGGCCGCCAGCGAGAACCCGGTGGACGCCTTCACGCGCCTGAACATCGGCAAGATCCCCCTGACCGACGACGAGCTGATCCGTGCGCTGTTTCTCAAGCGCAACGCCGACGACGCCTCGGGCGAAACGCCCCAGCAACTGCGCATCGCCCACGAATGGGATCAACTCGAAAAGGCCCTGCAGAACGACGCGCTCTGGTACTTCCTGAACGAGCAGCCAAGCACCGGGCAGAACCGCATCGGCTTCCTGTTCCAGCTGGTAGCCCGGCTGGAAGGCGCAAGCGCGCCAGCCCGACAGCGCTACTCCGTGTTCCATCACTACAGTCGCCGGCTGGCTGCCCCCGACGCCTCGGCGCAACCGCTATGGCAGCAGGTCAAGAACACCTGCATGCTGCTGGAGGAATGGTTCGAGGACCGCCGGCTCTACCACATCATCGGTTTTCTGGTGCAACAGGGTGTCGCCGTGGCCGAGCTGTTTGCCCTGTCGCAAGGCCTGCCCAAGAGCCAGTTCGAACAGCGCCTGCGCCAGCGCGTGTTCATGCAACTGACCGGCTCGCCCCTGCCCCAGCCGGCTACCCGCGACGCCATTACCGATGCGCTCTCGCCCTTCCTCGCCGGCCTGGACTACTCACAGCGGGACAGATCGGCCATTCGCGCGACCCTGCTGCTGTTCAACCTCGCCAGCCTGCTGCAGAACCCGCAATCGAACGTGCGCTTCCGGTTCGACAGCTTCAAGAAGGAGCGCTGGGACATCGAACATGTGCGCTCGGTCACCGCCCACCGCTTCAACGGCGCCGAGGAAAAACAGCAATGGCTGCAGCGCTGCCTGCCGCACCTGCCGGACAAGACCGAAACCCGGCCCCTGCGCGAGGCCCTGGAGGCATTCATTGGCGACCCCAAGGGTGCAGACGATGAGGCTTTCAACGCGCTCCACCAGGCAGTGCTGGAGGCGTTCGGCGAAAACCAGGAGGTCGACGACAGCATCGGCAACCTCACGCTGCTCGACCAGAAGACCAACCGCAGCTACAAGAACGCGATCTTCGCGGTCAAGCGCGAGCGCCTGCTGGCCCTGGACCAGGGCGGCGTGTTCGTGCCGCTGTGCACGCGCAACCTGTTCCTCAAATGCTACAGCCCTGACGTCAAGCACCTGCTGTTCTGGGGCGAACAGGACCGCAAGGGCTACGCGCTTGCGCTCTTGCACACCCTGATAGCCTTCTTCGCCGACCCGCAGGAGCAGCACGCATGAGCGCCAACAGCCAGATCATCTTCGGCCAGCTGTTCGAGCGCTACGCCGGCACCCGCATCCCGCTGATCCAGCGCGACTACGCCCAGGGCAGGGCCGATACCGAAGAGGTGCGCAGCGAGTTCCTCGGTGCCCTGGCCCGCGCCCTGGCACTGCCGCCCGACGACCCGAGCCTGCCGCTGAACCTGGACTTCGTCTACGGCACGCTGAACCCCCAGCGCCAATTCGTCCCGCTCGACGGCCAGCAGCGCCTGACCACACTGTTTCTGCTGCACTGGTACCTGGCGCAACGCGACGGTGAGCTGGCAGCCTTCACCCAGCTGTTCTGCAACGCCAACGGCAGCGCCCGATTCGCCTACAGTGTCAGGCCCAGCAGCAGCGAGTTCTTCGACGCCCTCAGCCAGCATGCGCCCTCGCCCGCACTGGGGGCCGACGACTCGCTGATCGAGCACCTCACCGACCAGCCCTGGTACTTTCGCCACTGGCGCCTGGACCCCACCATCCAGTCATGCCTGACCATGCTGCAGGCCATGCACGAGCGCTTTCACAACGCCGCCACCGCCCGTTTTGCCCGCCTGATCGATGTGCAGCGGCCGGTGATCAGCTTCCAGATCCTCGACCTGGACGACTTCGGCCTGGCCGACGACCTGTACATCAAGATGAACGCCCGCGGCATGCCGCTGACCGCCTTCGAGACGTTCAAGGCGCGCTATGAACGGCACCTGCACACCCAGTTCGACGGTCACACCCGGCAGATGCACGGCAAGCCGGTCAGCACCGCGACCTTCTTCGCCTGGCGCATGGACACGCGTTGGGCGGATTTTTTCTGGAACTTCAGCAACGCCCGCAATGACGCCACGGCCCCCGCGACCATGCGCCTGTTCGACCAGGCGGTGATGAACCTGTTGCAGATGGTCGCCGCGGCCACCCGCGCGCCCGAGGCGCCGGGCTACGAAGCCGACCTGCTCAAGCTGCGCAACCGCCAGCAGCGCCTGAGCTACCAGGTGTACGAGGACAACGGCTGGCTCGATGATGCGTTTTCCGAAACCCTGATGCTGCTGCTCGAGGCCTGGAGCGAGGGGCCCGGCAATTTCGCCACCCAGTTGCCCACGGCGCACTACTTCGACGAGGTCGCCTTCTTCAACCACGCCATCAGCGACCAGCCACTGAACTACACCCGCCTGGTGCAGTTCTGCGGCTATGCGATGTTCCTGCGCCGCCATGGCAGCAGCCAACCGCAGGCATTTGGCGAGTGGATGCGACTGGTGGTCAACCTGTCGGTCAATGCCAGCTACGACGGGCCGGACGATGTAAAGCGCAGCGTCAGCGGGCTCGGCGAAATGCTGGAGCAGGCGCTGGACATCCTCGCGCACTTTGCCAGCGTCGACAGGCCCGTCGGCGGCTTTCGCGGTACCCAGGTGCGCGAGGAAATCACCAAGGCGAAACTGATCGTCGCCGACAGCCAATGGCGGCCGCTGCTCGAACACGCCGAGCAGCACGGCTACTTCCAGGGCCAGATCGATTTTCTGCTCGACCACAGCAGCGCCGCCTGGGCGCTGCAAAGCCACGCGCACGCCACCTGGCAGGAACACTTTGCCAGCAGCCTTGCGCTGGCCGAGCAGATGTTCGACGACCACGGGCTACGCGCAATCGACGACTTCCTCTGGGAGCGCGCGCTGTTGAGCGAGGGTGATTACCTGCTCAAACGCGGCTACAACCATTCGTTCCTTGGCGACGGTCTCACGGGCCCTGGCACCTGGAAACGCCTGCTGGCCAATGAAGACGGCATGCGCGTGACGCTGTTCTGCCTCTGGAACCGACTGGACGAAACCCGGCCGCTGCCGGCCCAGTTGCAACGCATCATCGACCAGGCCCGGGTGCGGGAGCCGTGGCGCCAGGTGCTGATCCAGACCCCCTCGGCCCTCGGGTACTGCGCGTTGCGCCAACTGCGCTTCGAACGCGACCAGGTGTACCTGCTGGCCAGGGAACGCATGAGTGGCAGCCATGCCGAGCTGTTCAGCTTCGCCCTGCATCAACGGCTGCAAACCCCGCAGCGGCTGGCGCAACTGGCACCGCTGTCGGTCGAAGGCTACGTGCCGGTTTCCGGCAGTGCCGACGAACCCTACTTCTACCTGCTGCACAGGCACAGCCCGCAGGTGCACACCCATCTCTATGTCACCTCCACGCCGCATGGCTTCCTGCTGCAGATCGATGTCGATGAACTGCTCGGGCGCGACGCCCTGGCCCATGCCCTGCAGCAGGACTTCGACTTTGTCGTCGAGGCCGGCTACCTGCAGAGCCACTGCCCCCGCGACACGGTCGAACAGCGGCTGGTCGCGCTGGCCGGCGTGTTGGCGGCCTGAGGCACGCGGACTGCCCGCCGCCCTCCAAGTGGTCGGTTGATGCCCGCGCCCTGCCCCTATGCTTGGGCAGGTCGCGAGGCATGCAGCCTTGCCATCAACGAGGACCATCAGCGATGACCAGCAGTACCGCATCACTCGCCATCCGCCCCATCCAGCCCACCGACTTCGAGGCCTGGCTGCCGCTCTGGCTGGCCTATCAGGACTTCTACCAGGTCGACCTGGGCGAA
This sequence comes from Pseudomonas sp. S12(2018), assembly GCF_024355235.1. Classification (NCBI taxonomy): domain Bacteria; kingdom Pseudomonadati; phylum Pseudomonadota; class Gammaproteobacteria; order Pseudomonadales; family Pseudomonadaceae; genus Pseudomonas; species Pseudomonas sp. S12(2018). The sequence continues at coordinate 56,045 of NZ_QLAD01000012.1, read as the reverse complement.
GCCGTCAACGCCACCACCTTCAAGCGCTTTCTGGACCCCGACGAGCCCGTGTTCGCCGCAGTGGCCGAGTACGACGGCGAGCTGGTCGGCATGGTCACCTGGGTCATCCACCGCTCCACCTGGTCGACCACCCACTACTGCTACCTCGAAGACCTCTACGTCGCCCCGCAGATGCGCGGCCAGGGTACCGGCGAGCACCTGATCGCCTGGGTCAAGGCCGCCGCCGACCAGCAGCAGTGCACACGCCTGTACTGGCACACCCACCAGACCAACCATCGCGCCCAGCAGCTGTACAACCGCGTGGCCGTCAACCCCGGCACGATCCTCTACCAGATCGCGCTGTAACCTTCCCCCGCTCAAGGGCAGGCATGGACAGCCGGGCCCTGGCAGGTCAGCATGCCGGCCTGCCCTTCTTCACTGCACAGACGTCATGGCCCACAGTTTTCAACTCGACACCCTGAAGATCCGCCTGGCCGCCGCCGAGCTGGCCCCGCTGGAGCTGCGCGTGCGGGTACAGCGCGCCCTGCGCGAACTCATTCTTGCCGGCGAACTGCCGCCGGGTTGCCGCCTGCCCGCCACCCGCACCCTGGCCAGTTCCTTGGGACTGTCTCGCGACACCGTGGAGATGGCCTATGTGCAACTGCAGCTGGAGGGCTGCATCTGCCGCCGCCCAGGCTCGGGCAGCTATGTGGCCGAGCACCTGGGGCCGCGTCTGCTGGGTGCACGCCCCCCGCGCACCGGCGCGCCGCAGCACGCGCCTGCCACCGTCGGCCTCAGCGCCCGTGGCGCGGCGATCCTGGCCAGCGGCGGGGTCAGCGACCAGCAGCAGGTCAAGGCCTTCGCCACCGGCCTGCCCGAGACGCGCAACTTCCCCCTCGACACCTGGGACCGCCTGCAACGCCAGGCCCAGAAGGACTACCGCGCCCAGGTGCTGCTGCATGGCGACCCGCTGGGTGCCGCGCCGCTGCGCCAGGCCATCGCCCGCTACCTGAACCTGGAACGCGGCGCCAGGGTGCACGCCGACCAGGTGCTGGTGCTGAGCAGCGCGCGCCAGGCGCTGTACCTGTGCGCGCAGGTGCTGGCCGACCCCGGCGGGCCGATCCTGCTCGAAGACCCGGGTTACTTTGGCGCGCGCAAGGCCTTCGAGATGGCCCAGCTGCAGGTGGTGCCCGTGGCCGTGGATGAGCACGGCCTGCGCACCGACCTGCTGCGTGCCGACCGCAGCGGCGCCAACACCGTCTACGTCACCCCGTCGCACCAGTACCCCACCGGCGTCACCCTGGCCCTGGAACGGCGCCTGGACCTGATTGCCTGGGCCGCCGAGCGCAACGGCTGGATCATCGAGGACGACTACGACAGCCAGTTCCACTACGACGGCCTGCCCACCGCCTGCGTGCAGGGCCTGGACAGCGCGCAGCGCACGATCTACCTGGGCACCTTCGCCAAGTCGCTGTACCCCGGCCTGCGCATGGGTTTCATGGTGCTGCCGCCGGCCCTGGTCGCGCCCATGAGCCACGCGCGCAGCATGCTCGACGGGCACACCCCGCAACTGGCCCAGTTGACCCTGGCGCGGTTTATCGAAGACGGCCATTTCGCCGCGCACATTCGCGCCATGCGCACGCTGTATGCCGTGCGCCGCGAGGCCATGGCCGAGGCCCTGCACCAGCACCTGGGCGGCATCGCCAGCGCGCAGCTGCCACCGGGCGGCCTGCAGATGCTGTGCCGCCTGGAGCACGGCTGGAGCGAGGCCGAGACGATCCGCCAGGCCGCGCGGGCGGGCATCCACCTGCCCGGCCTCAGCCGCCTGTACGCCACGCCGCCGGCACAGGGCGGCTGGCTGCTGGGCTTCGCAGCGCTCACCCCGCACCAGATCGGCAGTGCCGTGGCACGCCTGGCCAAGGCCCTGCGCCCCGGCGTGCGCAGCGGTCTGGCGCAGGCCAGCGAGGTGGACTGATCGGGCCACCCCTGGCGCGGATACGCTCGGCACCCCAGCCCATCCCGCAAGGACCTGCCCATGAACCGAACCGCTTCGCGCCTGCACCCGCGTGACCTCGTCTCACCCACCCTGGCCGCCCTGATCAGCGTCATGGTCAACTATGGCGGCACCTTCGTGCTGGTGTTCCAGGCCGCGCAACTGGGCAACCTGACCGCCGCGCAAACCGCCTCGTGGGTGTGGTCGGTGAGCATCGGCGTGGGCCTGACCGGGGCCTGGCTGAGCTGGCGCTACCGCGCGCCGATCATCACCGCCTGGTCCACCCCGGGCGTGGCGTTCCTGGCCACGGTCATGCCGTTCACACCCTATGGCGAGGTGATCGGCGCCTATGTACTGTGCGCCATCGGCTTCATCCTGCTGGGGCTGTCGGGGGTGTTCGAGCGGCTGGTGCGCTGGATACCGGCCGGCATCGCCGCCGGGCTGCTGGCAGGCATCCTGCTGCAGTTCGGGGTCAACGCCTTCGGCGGGGCCAGCGCCGACCCGCTGCTGGTGATCGTGCTGGTGCTCACCTACGCCGTGCTGCGCCGCTTCACCTCGCGCTTTGCCGTGGTCGGGGTGCTGGTGGCGGGCCTGGCCATGCTGCTGGCCCAGCAGCGCCTGGACCTGCACGGCGTGCACCTGAGCATGGCGCTGCCGGTATTCGAAACCCCGCAGTTCAGCCTTGGCGCGCTGTTCGGCGTGGCGCTGCCGCTGTTCGTCATCACCCTCACCGGGCAGTACATGCCGGGCATGCTGGTGCTGCGCAACGACGGCTACACCACCAGCGCCAACCCGATCATTACGGTCACCGGGCTGGGGTCGCTGCTGATGGCGCCGTTTGGCGCCCATGCGTTCAACGTGGCCGCCATCACCGCGGCCATCTGCACCGGCAAGGACGCGCACCCCGACCCGGCCAGGCGCTACCTCGCCGGCATCGCCTGCGGGGTGTTCTACGTCACCGTGGGGGTTTTCGGCGTGACCCTGGCCAGCCTGTTCATGGTGCTGCCGCGCACCTTCGTCACCACCCTCGCCGGGCTGGCCCTGCTGGGCGCCATCGGTGGCAGCCTGGCCAGCGCGATGGGCGATGCGCGTACTCGCGAGACCGCGCTGATCACCTTTCTGGCCACCGCCGCCAATGTCACCCTGCTGGGTATCGGCGGCGCGTTCTGGGGGTTGCTGACCGGCCTGCTGGTGCATGCGCTGATGCACGCCGGCCGCCCGCTCAGCCCAGCCGTGGCGAGTGCGCCAGCAAGCCCTGGGTGTACGCCGCCTGGGGGTGGTCCAGCACATCCTGCGCCGGCCCCTGCTCGACAATCCGCCCTTCCCTGACCACCACCACGCGGTCGGCGATGGCGCGCACCACGCCCAGGTCGTGGGTGACGAACAGCAGGGTCATGCCCTCGCCCTGCAACTGCTTGAGCAGCGCCAGGATCGCCGCCTGCACCGACACGTCCAGGGCCGAGGTCACCTCGTCGCAGATCAGCACCGAAGGCTCGCACACCAGCGCGCGGGCAATCGCCACGCGCTGGCGCTCGCCACCCGACAGATGATGCGGGTACTTGTGCGCCGCATCCGGGGGCAGCGCGACCCGTGCCAGCGCCGCGTCGATACGCGCCCGGCAGGCCGCACCCTTGAGGCCGAAGAAGTGCTCCAGGGGCGCTTGCAGGCACTGCGCCACGGTCTGGCGCGGGTTCAGGGCGCGGTACGGGTTCTGGAAGATGTACTGGATACGGTGGCGCGTGGCCGCGGGCCGCTGGCGCGCCAGCAGGCTCAGCGGCTGCCCGTCGAAGGTCAGCTCGGCCTGGGCGGTATCGCCCAGCCCCGCCAAGGTGCGCGCCAGGCTGGTCTTGCCCGAGCCCGACTCGCCCACCACCGCCAGGCATTCGCCCTTGTACAGGTCCAGCGACAGGTCGAACAGCACCTGGCGGTCGTAGCTCAGGTTGAGGTCGCGCAGGCTCAGCAGCGGCGTGTCAGCGCAGCTGAGCACCGTTGCCGGCACCACCGCCGGCGCGGCCACGGCGGTCAGTTGCGGGTGCAGGCAGGCGACCTGCTGCGCGCTGTCCAGCGCATTCAGCGACGGCTCCAGCGAGGTGCAGGCAGCGCTGCGGCGCGCGCACCGCGGGGCGAAGGCGCAGCCTTGCGGGCGCTGGCCGGGCGCCGGGGCATGGCCGGCAATCGCCTGCAACGGGCGCTGGCGGGCCACGTCCGGAATCGCCGCCAGCAGGCCCAGGGTGTACGGGTGCGCGGGCCGCGCGAACAGGCGTTCGCGCTGCGCCACCTCGACGATGCGCCCGGCGTACATCACCATCACGCGGTCGACCAGGTCCTTGATCACGGCCAGGTCGTGGGACACGTACACCGCTGCCACCCCCTGCTCCTTGCACAGCCTGCGCAGCGTTTGCAGGATGTGCGCCTGGGTGCCGACGTCGAGGGCGGTGGTGGGTTCGTCGAGCACGATCAGGCGCGGGCGCAGCACGAAGGCCAGGGCCAGCATCACCCGTTGCTGCTGACCGCCGGACAGTTGATGGGGGAAGCGCCTGAGAAACTCGCGATCGCCGGGCAGGCCGACGTCCACCAGGGTCTGCTGCAGGCGGTCGGCCTGGGCCGCGCGGGCAAGCAGGGGCTCGTGGGCCAGCAGGGTTTCGCGCAGCAGGTTGCCGATGCGCAGCGCCGGGTTGAGGGCCATGGCCGGGTCTTGCGCAACATAGCCGATCAGCCCGCCGCGGGCACGGCGCAGGGCATCGCCCTTGAGTTCGAGCAGCGAGGCGCCGGCAATGTCGATGCGCCCGCCGGCAATCTGCGCACCGCGCCGGGCATGGGCCAGCAGCGCGGTGGCCAGGGTGGTCTTGCCCGAGCCGGACTCGCCGACAAGGCCGAGGATTTCACCGGGGGCCAGGCTGAAGTGGATGTGGTCGATGATATCGGCGCCGCTGGCGAGTTCGACCCGCAGGTTCTCGACCCGCAACGCTTCGCCGGCAACGCCGGCTCCTACAGACGGTGCAAAACCTGTAGGCGCCGGCGTTGCCGGCGAAGAGGCCATCAAGGCATGCGCATTCATTTGCGTTCTCCCGCACTGTGCCGGGCAATGCCCTCGGCCAGAATGTTGGTGCCGTAGGCGAACACCCCGATCAGCAGCGCCGGTGCCAGCACCGCCCACGGCTGCACCAGCAGCCCGGCCTGGTTCTCGTTGATCATCAGCCCCCAGTCCGCCGCCGGCGGCGCCACGCCGTAACCCAGAAAGCTCAGGCCCGACAACATGCCCACGCCCCAGGTCAGCATGTTGCCAAAGTGCACCAGCAGCGGCGTGAGCACGTTGGGCAGGATCTCGCGAAGCAGAATCCGCGTGCGCGAAAAGCCCATCATCTGCGCCGCCTCCACGAACTCCTGGCTGGCCACCGCCACCGCACTGCCGCGCGCCAGGCGGATCACGCCGGGGGTAAAGGCAATTGCCACGGTCATCACGATCAGCCACGGCGCGCGGCCCAGCATCGACACGATCAGCAGCACCAGGATCAGGTCCGGAAACGCCAGCCACACATCTGCCAGCCAGGTGATGGCCTGGTCCAGGCGCTGGCGCGACAACCCGGCCAGCAGCCCCAGCGCCGTGCCCAGCACCAGCGCAATGGCAGCGGCCGCCAGCGACATCCACAGGATCGACACACCGCCACCGAGCAGCCGCGACACCACGTCGTGGCCCAGAAAATCATGCCCCAACGGCGCCTCGCCGCTGGGCGGCCCGTACACCCCGCCAACCATGTCGGTGGGCGCATGCGGCGCCAGCCACGGGCCCAGCAGCGCCAGCAGCACGATGGCCAGGGTCACCAGCCCACCCCGACGAATTTGCGGCTCACGCCAGACACTTGCACTGAACATGCTCTCTTCCTCTCAAGGGGCCTTGGCTGCCGGGCGTCGCCACCAACTCTGGATGCCGCGACGGTTGCGCTGGATCAGCGTGGCCCGCCGCGCGGTGCGCAGCCTGGGGGTCAGCAGCACGGTGAGCAGGTCGGCCAGCAGGTTGATCGCCACCACGCCCAGGGTGATCACCAGCACCACGCCCTGGATCAGCGGCAGGTCGCGCATCTGGATCGCGGTGTTGAGCTGGGTGCCGATGCCGGGGTAGCTGAAGATCACCTCGGCCAGCAGCGCGCCGCCGATCAGGGTGCGCAAGGTCAGGGCCACGCCCTGCACTGCCGGCACCAGCGCGTTGGGCAAGGTGTGGCGCCACACGATGCGCCATTCGGGCACCCCGCGCAGGCGCGCCGCACTCACGTAGTCGGATTCCAGCGCCTCGATCATCGAGGCGCGTACCAGCCGCGCCAGGTAAGGCAGCGACGACAGGCTCAGGGCCAGGATCGGCAGCAGCAGAAACTCCAGCTGCTGCCACAGGTGCTTGTCCGGGTCGAGGATCGACACCGCCGGCAGCAGGCTGAACTGCGGCATGGAAAACAGCAGCACCAGCCCGATGGCCAGCAGAAAACCCGGGGTGGCCTTGAGAAAGATCAGCGCCGACAGCGCCCAGCGGTCCAGGCGGCTGTCACGCCGCAGCGCCAGGCTCACGCCGATGCTCAACGCCAGCGGCACCACCACCAGCAGCACGCCGCCCAGCAGCGCCAGGGTATTGCCAAAGCGCGCGAGAATGATGCCGGCCACCGGTTGGTTCGAATCCAGCGAGATGCCCAGGTCACCGTGCAGCACCTGCCCCAGCCAGCTCAGGTACTGCAGCAGGATCGGCCGGTTCAGGCCCAGTTGCTCGCGCAGGGTCTGGATGCTCTCCAGCGGCGCGTCGGGGCCCAGGATCACGCGTGCAGGGTCCGAGGGCAGCGCCTGGGTGGCGATGAACACCACCAGGCTGATGACCCAGGCGGTGAGCAGGCCATAGCCCAGGCGCCCGATGAACCAGGGCAGCCAGGCCGGCAGTCGATGAGAGGTTGCGCACGGTTCAGGCATGGTTCAACCACAGGCTGTCAAAGCGCCAGGAGGCGAAGGTGGTCTGTTCGCCGTGCAGGCCGCCGACCTTGTTCGAGGCGGCGTCCAGCACGTCGGTGAAGCCCCAGATCAGCAGGCCGCCGCGCTGGTGCTGAATGGCCTGCGCCTCGTGTACCAGTTGCTTGCGCTGCGCCAGATCCGGCTGGCCGAGGGCCTGGGTGAACAGCGCACTGAAGCGCTCGTCACGGAAGTTGCTGCGGTTGTAGATCGCCAGCGGTGCATCGTTGTGCAGGCCGGTGGCCAGAAAGCCGCGGGCCGGTGTCGAGCCGGGCGACATCAGCCACTGCTCCTTCTGCGGGCCGTTGAATACCGAGGCGTCCACCGGCGTGACCTTGACCTGGACCCCGGCCTTCTTCGCCTGCTGGGCGAACACCAGGGCAGCGTTGATTTCGTTGGCGGTGGTGGTCAGCTCTATGCGCAGGTCGGTCTGCCCGGCCTGGCGCAGCAGCGAACGGGCCTGGTCCAGATCGAAGGGGCGCTGGGCGATGGCATGGTTGTAGGTGGGGTCGGTTGGCGAATACAGATCGTTGGCGATGCGCCCGAAACCGTTGAGGCCACGGCCCACCAGCTCCTGGCGGTCGGCCAGCAGGCGGAAGGCCTGGCGCACCCGCTCGTCCTGGAACGGCGCCTTGGCGGTGTTGAGGTTGAAGCCACTGAACGAGGTGGTGGGCGACACCACCAGTTGCAGGCGCGGGTCGGCCTTGAGCAAGGCACTGTGCTCGGCCTGCACGCCGCTGGCGATGTCGATCTGCCCGGCACGCAGGGCGGCTACGCGCGATACCTGGTCCTTGAATTCGATGATCTCCAGCTCGTCGGCATATGGCTGGTTGGGCTTGTAGTAGTTTTCGAAACGGCTGAACAGCGCACGCTGGCCCGGCACGAAACGTTTGAGCCGGTACGGGCCGGCGCCCACCGGGTTGCTGACCGGGTCGTAGTCGGTGGGCACGATGCCGCCGAAGGCAATCAGGGTCTCGTCCAGCGGGAAGAAGCTGCGGCCCTGCTTGAAGCGGATCTCGATGGTGCGCTCGTCGAGCTTGCGCAGCGCCTGGCGGTCGATGGCGCCCACCAGCCCGGCAAATGGCGAGGCAAGTTTCGGGTCGGTCAGGCGCAGGATCGAGAACAGCATGTCGTCGGCGCCGATGCTCTTGCCGTGGTGGAACTCCAGCCCCGGCTTGATGCGAATGGTCCAGGCGCTGGCATCGGCATTGGGCTCGGCAAATTCGGCCAGGCCCAGGCGCGTGCTGACGTCGTCGTTCCATTCCCAGAACTTGCTGTACAGCGCCCAGCCGCGAATGATCCCGCCACCGGAAGGCTTGTGTGCATCCAGGTTGCCGGCCTGGTCGCCGTCGATGATGCCGACGCGCAGGCGCCCGCCGTGCACCGGGGTGCCCGGGCGTGCGCTGGCCGCCGCGCTGCTGGCAGGCCCGCCGGCATCGCAGCCGCCCAGCAGGCTGGAGCCCAGCAGCAGGCCGCCGCCGACGGCCAGGCTGTTGCCGAGGAAGATCCGGCGCGAGAATTCATGAGGCATGGGCAGCTCCTTAGGCCGTCTCGGCAGCGGTGCGCGCACCCAGGCGCGGGATCTCGAACCCGTGGTCCAGTTCCAGCAGCGGGAACAGCAGGTCGGCCACCCGGTGCGCTTCATCGATCAGCGGAAAGCCCGAGAGAATGAACGCCGAGGTGCCCTGCTGCTGGTACTCGCGAATGCGCTCGGCCACCTGCTCGGCACTGCCCACCAGGTAGGTGCCGGACGACGGGCCGAGTATGTCGAAGCCGAACAGGCTGGGGCCGGTCCACACGTTGGGGTAGATCTCAAGCTCGCGCACAGTGGGCAGGCGCCCGTCGCGGATGCTCTGCACGTTGCGCTGCACCTGCGGGTTGTCGCTGTGGAAGGTGTCCAGGGTCTGGCCCGGCGGCAGGCGGCGCTCGATGGCGGCGCGGGCGGTGGCCAGGGAGGTCTGTTGCAGCAGATTCTCGGCATGCGCCCAGGCTTGGGCCTCGGTCTCGCGCACGATGACCTGCAGGCGCGTGCCGTAGGTCAGTTCGCGGCCGATCTTCGCCGCTTCGGCGGCCACGCGGCGGAACTTGTCGCCCAGCCTGGGCGGGGTGTCGGCAAAGCTCAGGTACACGTCCAGCAGTTGCACCGAATGCGCCACGCCCACGTCCGAGGTGCCGGCGCCCCACAGGGGTACCGCCAGGCGCTGCGGCGGGTGCCAGCCGCCCAGCGGATGGCGCGCCGCCGCAGCCGGGCGTGGCGCGAGCTGCACGTACTGGCCGTCGAAACCGGCGGTGTCGCCGGCATAGATGCGCTGGAAAGCGCGCCAGTATTCCAGGCTGAACTGGTAGCGCTCATCGTGCGGGTAATGCACACCCAGGGTGGCCAGGCCCGCGTCGCTGCCATTGACCACGTTGAACAGCAGGCGGCCGTTGGAGAACTCGTCGAAGGTCAGCGCCCACTTGGCCAGCACCGCCGGCGACAGCTCGCCCGGGTGCTGCGCCACCAGAAAGCGCAGGCGCTCGGTGGCATCGATCAATGCCGCCGACACCGCCAGGCTCTCGTTGGGGCTTGAACCCAGCAGGGCGCCGTAGAACCCCAGGCGGTCACTGGCCACCGCCAGTTGCCTGAGGTGGGCGAAATCGGTTTTCCAGCGCCCCTGGGGCTCCCACGGGTAGGGGCCGTCGGGGCTGGTGAGGTACCACAGGATCTTGATGGCCATGGCAGGTTCCTCAGGCGCGTGGGCGGTCGATGGCCGGGACCAGGCCCAGCGCGTGGGCGCGGTCGATCAGCTTGCTCATGTTCCATTGCTGGGTGAGCACGCCGGGGCCGTAGGGGCGCGAGCCGCCGATGGACTCGGCCAGCAGTTGCAGTTGCGCGCCCTCCTCCAGCAGCAGGATGAATTCGGCGGTGGCGCGCAGGCCCTGGCGCCCCCACACGGTCGCACCGCCGTTGGCTTCGAGAATCGCCGGGGTGTAGGGGTTCTCGGCCAGGCGCTCGAGAATGAAGTCGACCTCGTCCTGGCGCCGGTCGATGTACACCGGCAGCTCGCGGGCCAGCTGGTAGCGCTGCACCGGCACGTAGTGGAACGGCAGGCTGCGCTGGGTCTGCGCCCAGGCGCCCAGGTACGGGGTGTGCACGTGGGACACCGTGGTGATGCCGGCGTCTTCGCGAAACAGCCGGGTGTAGCGGCCCAGCCCGCCCTTGCCCTGGCCATGCACCAGGTTGCCGGCAAAGTCGCTGACCGTGGCCTGCAGCGGCTTGCGGTAGTCCCACGGGCCTGGGTAGTTGACCGACACCAGCAGCTCGCGGCCCGGTACGCGCTCGATGAAGCCCACGGTGCCGGCGGCGGTGATGGTGTTGGTTTCGCGGAACACGGTGAAGGCCTGTTCGGCCTCGTGCAGCACCTGCTCGATGAAGGCCTTGAGGTCGGCGTCGATCAGGTGCTCGGTGGTCAGTACGGTCATGGCGGACTCCTTGGGTCAGGCGCGGGCGCGCCGGGCCAGCAGTTGATGGGCAGCTTGCAGTGGACGCGGGTCGACCCAGTCGGCGAGGTTGAAATCGGCTTCGAGAAAGCCATGCAGGTTGAGGAAGGTCTTCTGGATGTCCAGGTAGCCCAGGCGCTGGGCCGAGAGGTCCGGGGCCAGGGTGGTGTGGAAGTCGCCACGGTAGGCTTCGTCCACGCCCTGGGCGCCGGCGCGGGTCTCGTCCTGCAGGATGCGCAGCAGTGCCTCGCGGTTGTGGCTGGCCCAGTCGGCGGCGCGCAGGGTCTGCGCGAGGAAGCGCACCACCAGCTCGAAGTGGTTGTCCAGCAGGCTCTGGTGCACGGTGATCGGCCGTGGCGTGCCGTTGTTGATGCGGTAACGCGGGTCGCTGATCTGGTCCAGGTCGATGCCCACCACCAGGCCCAGGCGGCGCGCTGCATCGGCAGCGGCGGCGCCCTTGACGTACACCGCGTCGACCTCGCCACGGGCCAGGTAGTCCAGCCCCGACCACAGGCGCTGCAGGCCCTGCTCGGGGGTGGGGGCGTCGTCCTGGTTGTGCAGCGCCACTTCCACCAGTTCGACATCGTCGAAGCTCAGGCCGGCCAGGCTCAGCGCGCCCTTGTAGCCATGCAGGCTCATGGCGCGGGCGATGCTGCCCGGGCGGTTGTCGCCCCAGGCCGGCAGCGCCAGGCGCTTGCCCTTGAGGTCCCGGGCGCTGCGGATGCCGGAGTCGGGGCGCACCAGGACGGTCTGCCATTCCTCGATCCAGGTCAGGCCGATCAGGCGGCTGGGCGAACCGGCGGCGCGGGCGGCCAGGGCCGGCACGTTGCCGCCCTCGCGAAACAGCCCGGGCAACTGGTGATCGTAGTGGTGATGGCCGAGCTGGCGGGCCTCCTGCAGGGTCTCCACCGGCAGGCCGTCGGCGGCGAATTCCTCCCCCAGCCAGCCCAGGGTGTAGGCAATGCCGGAGGCGGTCGGCACCGGGCAGCGGGTGAACCAGATCTGTTCGAGGGCCGGTGCGGCAGGCAACGGCAAGGTAGCGGCGATTGACATGGGCATGTTCCATCAAGCGAAGGTAGCCATGCCATTGCAGCGCCCGTGCCAACTCACCAACTCATTGTTTTTGTTGGCTTTTTAAAGACCTGTTGAACACCGGGTGCTGGCCTGGCAGCAGTGTTGCAGCTGCCCTGCTGCTGCCAGAGCAACAATCGGCGCCCCGCTGCTGCCCCAGCAGCACCCCGCCGCCCGTACCTGGCCGCAGCCCTTGTGGCACAAGGCTTTGCGGCGTGTGGCACAGAACCTGCTCAAGGGCCTGAAACCTGTTCATTCAAGGAAGCCCCAGCATGAGTACCCCGCCCCGCCGCCTGGAAAGCGCCGCCCAGGCCATCGCCGCCGCCCATGAAATCGCCGGCCAGATCGCCGAGCTGGCCCGCGACCGGCACAACAACCGCCAGTTGCCGCGTCGCCAGGCCCAGCTGCTGTCCGACAGCGGCCTGACCGCCATCGGCGTGCCCGCGCAGTTCGGCGGGCTGGGCGCTTCGGTACAGACCATCGTCGAGACCGTGCGCATCGTGTCCGCCGCCGACGGCGGTGTCGGGCAACTGCTGCAGATTCACAACGTGATGCTGCGCGGTGTGCTCAGCGGCTACCCGGATGAAGTGCGCGAGCGCCTGATCGCCGACCTGCTCGCCGGCAAGCGCCTGGGCAACGCCCTGGCCGAGGTCGGCGGCAAGAACAAGTTCGCCCTCAAGACTCGCATCGAGCGCCGCGAAGACGGCAAGCTGGTGCTCAACGGCAGCAAGTTCTACTCCACCGGCTCGTACCTGGCCGAATGGATCTCGCTGACCGCCGCCAGCGACGACGGCGGCGCCGGGGTGCTGCTGCACCGCGACACGCCGGGCCTGACCCTGCTCGACGACTGGGACGCCTTCGGCCAGAACAACTCGGTGAGCGGCACGGTGCAGTTCGACAACATCGAGCTGGACGAGCGCTATGTGCTGCGCCGCCAGGGCCCGATGAAGCGCACCGGGCTGACCTTCCCGCAGATACTGCACGCGGCCATCGACACCGGCATCGCCGCCGGCGCCCTGCAGGCCGGCATCGACTACCTCAACCAGCACGCGCGCCCGTGGGTGGAGAGCGAGGTGGAGCGCGCCAGCGAAGAGCCGCACATCATCCGCCAGGTCGGTGAATACGCCGTGGCCCTGCGCGCCGCCGAATCGCTGCTGCGCGATGCCGCACGGACCTTCGATGCGCACGAGCTGGCCCCCGACGACAAGGCCCTGCAGGACGAGCTGATTCTCTCGGTAGCCACCGCGCGGGCGCACTCGGATGCCGCCTCGCTGAAGATCTCCAGCGACATCTTCTCGCTGCTGGGGGCCAGCGCTTCGCTGAGCAAATGGAACCTGGACCGCTTCTGGCGCAATGCGCGGGTGCACACCACCCACGACCCGATCCGCTGGCGCCTGCACCACGTGGGCAACTACTACCTCAACGGCATCGACCCGGGCGAATACACCGCCATTCTCGCCGCCAGGCAGAGCGCGGGCGCCAGCCGCTGAACACCGGGCGCGGGGCCTGCCCTGCGCCTGCTTTCCCCTTTGTCTCGAGTTTTCCATGAGCCCTCGACACCCGCTGCTGCGCAGCCTGGCGATCTACCGCGAAATGCCCTGGCGTTTCGCCCTGGTCGCCGGGCTGTTCGTTTTCATCAACCTGGGGCTGGTCTGGCAGCAATGGCTGATCGGCCATGCGCTGAACGACGTGAGTGCCGGCGCCGCCGTGGTGCGCCTGGCCGATGGCAGCCTGGATGCACGCCTGGCCTGGCACTGGTTCTGGCTGATAGGCGCGGTGGCGCTGGGCCGCGCGGTGTTGCAGTACGCCGCGGCCATCGGCTCGCTGGTGCTCGGCCAGGCGCTGCTCACGCGCCTGCGCGAGCGCCTGCTGGCCCAGGTGCAGGCCCTGCACCTGGGCTACCACTGGCAGCACGGCATGGGCGAGATGGTCACCCGCACCACCCGCGATGCGGACAAGGTGCGCGATGCCCTGATCAGCTTCTGGCGCCAACTGGTGGAAACCCCGTTGGTGGTGCTGGCCACCGTCGGCCTGCTGACCTGGTACGACCCGTGGCTGGCCCTGGGGCCGCTGCTGCTGACCGTGCTCGGGCTGGGCATCTTCGTGCACCAGACCGAGCGCCTGGTGGCACTGGACCGTGCCGTGGGCGCCGCCTACGACCGGGTCAACCAGGACCTGGCCGAAGGCATCGGCGCGGTACGGGTGATCAAGTCGTTCGGCCTGCAGGCCCAGCGCATCCAGGGCTTTGCCGCGCAGGTGCAGGTGTTTGCCGGGCATGCACGCCAGGCGCTGGCCTACGCCAGCTCGCGCATACCGCTGCCGCAGGCGGTGGTGGCGCTGGGGCATGTGTGGATCCTGGTGGTCGGTGCGCAGCTGGTGGCCCAGGGGCGCATCGGCATCGGCGAGCTGGTGACCTCGCTGCTGATCGCCACCACCCTGGTGTTTCGCATCGAAGGCATCGGCCGGGTGATGCAGACCTTCGCCGACGCGCGCGCCTCGGCCGAGCGTATCTGGCAGTTGCTCGATGCGCCGGTACACATCGTCAGCGGTCAGCAGTCGCTGCCCCCGGGGCCGCTGGGCCTGAAGCTGGAGGCTGTCGGCGTGGCAGCGCCCGGCGGTGGGCAGGCGGTGCTCAGCCAGTGCTCGTTGCAGATAGAACCCGGCGAGGTGGTCGCGCTGGTGGGCGCCACGGGCACCGGCAAGAGCCTGCTGGCCAGCCTGCTGCCGCGCCTGACCGAGGCCGACCAGGGCCGCGTGCTGCTGGGCAGCGCTGCACGGGGCTGGCACGACGTGCGCACCCTGGCGCTGGATGAACTGCGCCGGCGCGTGCATGTGCTGCCCCAGGAGAGCTTTCTGTTCGCCGACAGCCTGGCTGCCAACCTGCGCCTGGGTGCGCCCACGGCCAGCGACGCGCAACTGCTCGATGCACTGCGCCAGGCCAGCGCCGAGGACGTGCTGGCGCGCCTGCCCCAGGGCCTAGACACGCCGCTGGGCGACCGTGGCGTGACCCTCTCGGGCGGCCAGCGCCAGCGCCTGTGCCTGGCCCGCGCCCTGCTGGCGGCCCCCGACATCCTGTGCCTGGACGACGCCACCAGCGCGCTGGACGCGATCAGTGAACAGCGTGTGCTCGACACCCTGCGCCAGCGCCGCAGCGATGGGCATGCACCGACCCTGCTGCTGATCGCCAGCAAGCTGAGCACCGTGCAACTGGCCGACCGCGTGCTGCTGCTGAGCAGTACCGGCATTGCCGACAGCGGCAGCCATGCGCAGCTGCTGCAACGCAACCCGACCTACCGTGAACTGCTGGGGATCGAGCATGGCTAAGCCGCAAGCGGGCACTGCCCTGAGCGATATCGAGATAGAAGAATTGCTGGCAAGAAAGGCCCTGGACCGCAGCATGTTCCGGCGCCTGCTGCCGCTGCTGCGCCCGGTGCGCCGGCAGATCGGCTGGGTGATCGGCCTGGAGCTGGTGCTGGTGTTCACCGTGTTTCTGCGCCCGTGGTTCGTGCGCGAGCTGCTCGATCACGGGCTGATCCATGACGGCAACGCCTGGCTGCTGGACCCGCCGCTGGTGCTGTGGCTGGGCGCGGGCCTGGCGGCAAGCTGGCTGGGGCGCTTCGTGCTGGCGGGGCTGTCGCAGTACATCGCCGGCAGCGCCGCGATCAGCGTGCTCAACGACCTGCGCGTGCGGGTGTTTGCGCACGTGCAGGCGCTGAGCGTGGGCTACTTCGACCGCACCCGCGCCGGGCGCATCATTTCGCGGGCCGACCGCGACGTGGACGCGCTTGAGCCGCTGCTGATCCAGGGCCCGCCCGAGCTGCTCGGCGCCCTGCTGCGCTGCAGCCTGGCGGCGGTGATGCTGTGGCTGATCGAGCCGCTGTTCTTCTTCAGCCTGATCGGCAGCGTGCCGTTGCTGCTGCTCGCCACCTGGGGCTTCAAGCGTATCGCCCAGCGCAACTGGGCGAAGGTCGCGGAAAACCGCAGCCGCTTCACCGCCCACCTGGTGGAGAGCGTCAGCGGCGTGCGCCTGCTGCAGCAGACCGGCCGGCAGCAGGCCAACCTGCAGCGTTACCAGGGCCTGCTGGACGACTTCAACCGCGCGCTGATTCTGGGCAGCCTGCGCTCGGGCTGGTTCGCGCCGTTCACCGCGCTGCTGGCCGCGATGGGCATGGCGGTGCTGGTGCTGGTGGGTGGCTACGGGCTGGCCGAGGGTTCGGTGACGGTAGGCCAGGTGGGTGAAAGCCTGTTCTACGTGATGCTGTTTCTGGGGCCGTTGCAGGAGCTGACCGACCTGTTCGAGCGCTATGCCACCGGTTCGGCTTCGGCGCAGCGGATCTTTCTGCTGCTGGACACCGCGCCGCAGATTCTCGACCCGCAGGTGCCCGTGGCGTTGCCCAGGGCGCGTGGCGAGGTGCGCTTCGAGCAGGTGCGCTTTGCCTATGAGCGTCAGGCGCCAACGCCGGTGATCGACGGGCTGGACCTGCACATACGGGCCGGCGAGGTGCTGGCATTGGTCGGGCCGTCGGGGCATGGCAAGAGCACGCTGGTGCAGTTGCTCACGCGCTTCTATGACGTGGACGGCGGCGCGGTGAAGCTCGATGGCATCGATGTTCGCCAGTTGAGCCAGCAGCAGTTGCGCCGGCACGTGGGTGTGGTGCTGCAGGACAACGTGCTGTTTGCCGGCAGCATCCTCGACAACCTGCGCCTGGCAGCACCGGGGGCGGACGATGCGACGCTGATCGCGGCGGCCCGCGAGCTGGGCGCCGATGAAGTGCTGGAGCGCCTGCCGCACCAGTACGCGACCCAGGTGGGGGCGCTGGGCGCGCACCTGAGCCATGGGCAGCGTCAGTTGGTGTGCCTGGTGCGGGCGTACCTGGCAGACCCCGCGGTGCTGGTGCTGGACGAAGCCACCTCGGCGGTGGACGTGCATACCGAGCGACGCATCCAGCGGGCGTTGCGTCGGCTGTGCGAGGGGCGCACGGCGATCATCATCGCGCATCGGCTGGCGACCATTCGCGAGGCGGACCGCATCGTGGTGATCGGCCAGGGCCGCCTGGTGGAGCAAGGGCCGCATGCGCAGTTGCTGGCCAGGGGTGGGGCGTATGCGGCGCTGCATCGCAGCTATGCGCGGGCCGGTTAGGGCCAATCGCGGGTCAAGCCCGCTCCCACAGGGGGGCATTGCTCTGGTGCTGCAACCGCCGCACCCACTGCTGCTGCACTGCTGCCCTGGCAGCAGTGCAGCCGCCCACCCCCCGCAAAACCGGGCCCGCACCGCGTGGCATGACGGTTGCACCACCTCTGGCACATTCACCGAGGAACAGCCATGAGCACCGAATTCTTCTGGCGCCTGCCCCTGGGCACCGACGGGCCGCAATTGAGCACCGAGCGGCACAACCGTGGCAGCTTCAGCCACCAGCACGGCCATATCGCACCCGGCCGGCTGGCAGACGGCCGCCCCGACGGCTTCACCTATATCGACTACATCGCCCAGGTGGCCAAGGCCGCCGAACTGGCCGGCTTCGAAGGCGCCCTGCTGCCCACCGGCCCCGAACCCTGGATCGTGGCTGCCGCACTGGCCCGCGAAACCCGCCGCCTGCGCTTTCTGATCGCCTTCCAGGCCGCCTGGACCCTGCCCGCCTACGCCGCACAGCAGGCCGCCATCCTGCAGCACCTGAGCCACGACCGCCTGGACTGGAACATCATCACCGGCGGCAACCCCGCCAGCCAGCGCGCCCAGGGCGACTTTCTCGACCACGACCAGCGCTACCGGCGCACCGGCGAATTTCTCGACATCATCGACGGCCTGTGGCGCAACGAGCACTTCAGCTACCAGGGCGAGGTCTATCAACTGGACAACGGCGCCCTGCCCGAGCACCTGGCCCATGTGCGCAAGCCGGGGGTGTACTTCTCCGGCTTCTCCGACCCGGCCCTGGACGTGGCTGCACGCCACGCCGACGTGTACCTGAACTGGGCCGAGCCGATCGAGCAGCTCAGGCCGCACATCGAGCGCGTGCGCGAGCTGGCCGACAGGCAGGGCCGCACGGTGCGCTTCGGCCTGCGCGTGGACCTGTTCGCCCGCGAAACCGAAGAGGCCGCCTGGCGCGACCTGCGCCGCCAGTTCGACAAGCTCGACGGCAGGCCCAGCGCCCTCTCCAGCACCTTCAGCACTGCCAGCGACTCGGTCGGCGGCGCCCGCCAGAGCGCCTATCACCAGAACATCCAGCGCTTCGACGACCTGATTCTGGGGCCAAACCTGTGGGCCGGTTTCGCCAAGGCCAAGCCCGGCCCCACCGTGGGCCTGGTGGGCAGCCACCAGAACATCGCCGAACGCCTGGCCGAGTACCGCGACGCCGGCTTCTCGACCTTCATCCTGGCCGGCAACCCGCACCTGGAAGAAGCCCTGCGCATCGGCCAGGAAGTGCTGCCGCTGGTGCAACAACAACCCATCAAGGACCCGATGCCCCTATGACCACCCCTCTCGATACCCTCTGGTACACCCACAGCCCGGTGCCGACCGGCCTTGGCATCGCCGTGCAGACCGGGCGCCTGGCCGAGGCGTTCCAGCCGCTGGGCACCTCGATCCAGTCGCTGCGCGAGTCCAGCGAGCGCGAAGTGCGCGAAGCCCACTACGACCATCACCTGCCCAACTCGGTGCGCCACGGCGGCAACATTCCGGCGATCTGGGCCTACGCCAGCGGCGTGCAGACCCGCGTGCTGGGGCTGAGCTGGGCCGATGAGGTGCAGTTGATCCTGACCACCGAGGACAGCGGCGTGAAAAGCGTGCGCGACCTCAAGAACCGCCGCTTCGGCCTGCCCAAGTGGGCCAACGTGCAGATCGACTTCACCCGCGCCCAGGCCCTGCGCGGGCTGGAAAACGCGCTCAGGCTCGAAGGCCTGGACGTGGCCGATGTGGAGCTGGTGGACTACCCCTACGGCGGCACCCACAGCGACGAGCAGGTCACCCATGTGCATGGCGCCACGGTGACCCTGGGCATGAACCGGGTGAGCCGGCGCAACAACGAACTGATCGGGCTGCTGCGCGGCGACATCGACGCGATTTTCCTCAAGGGGGCCTCGGCCTTGCAACTGGCCCACGAGTTCGGCCTGCGGGTGGTGATCGACACCGGCTCGCACCCCGACCCGCTGATCCGTTCCAACAACGGCACGCCGCGCACCCTGACTGTTGACCTGAACCTGCTGCAACAGCATTTCGGCGCGTGCACGCGCATCGTCGACGTGGTGCTGCGTACCGAGCAGTGGGCCTGGGCCAACCCCGATGAAACCCGGCGCTACCTGGCGCGCGAGCTCAACACCAGCGAGTACTGGGTGGCGGCGGCGTATGGCGAGGACGCGCACCGGCGCCTGCGCACCACGCTGGACAGTCGCTCGATCGAGGCGCTGCAGGATTTCACCGATTTTCTGCATCGGTGGCATTTCATTGCGCGGCGCTTCGATGTGCGCGACTGGATCGATTTCAGTGTGCTGGAGGCGGTGATCGGGTCGACGTCGCGGGTGGCCACCTGATTGCTGGGGCTGCTTTGCAGCCCATCGCGGGTCAAGCCCGCTCCCACAGGACTCGCACGGTCCGTGTGGGAGCGGGCTTGACCCGCGATGCAAGGCGCCGCCTTGCCAACCGGTTGCTGCTGCAGCAGCAGGCATTCCACAGCCCCCTGCTGCACCACTAGCAACCCACCCCGAAACACCCGATAAACCCCATGTAAATCAACAGCTTGCAAACATGGCACAAACCCTGCTCTAGCCCCGTATCAGCCACACTCGGGGAGCCACACCATGCATCAGCTTCATCCACTGGCCAGGGGCATCGGCCTGGGCCTGCTGCTCGCAGGCACCAGCACCGCCCACGCCGACGACAGCACCACGCCGGCACTCAAGACCGTCACCGTCACCGCACAACACCGCGAAGAAACCCTGCAGGAAGTGCCGGTGGCGGTCAGCGCGGTCCAGGGCACCAGTATCACCGCCGACGGCGTGCGCGCCATGGGCGACATCACCACCTTCATCCCCAACGCCTCGGCCAAGAACCCCGATGGCGATGGCCGCCCGCGCTGGTACATCCGCGGCCTGGGCACCGGCGACACCGGCGCCGCCACGGTCTACCCGGTGGGCATCTATGCCGACGACGTCTACCTCAACGCCCCCGTCGCCGGCGGCGGCCCGCTGTTCGACCTGGAGCGCATCGAGGTGCTGCGCGGCCCTCAGGGCACCCTGTACGGCAAGAACACCACGGCGGGGGCAGTCAACGTGATCTCGAAAAAGCCCACCTTCGACACCGACGGCTTCGGCACCATCGGCTTTGGCAGCAAGAACGAACGCATCCTCAACGGCGCCCTGGGCGGCACCCTGGTGGACGAACGCCTGGCCGGCCGGGTGTCGCTGTATTCCGAGGAGCGCGACGGCTTCACCCACAACCTGACCAACGACCAGACCTATGGCGACGTCAACAAGAAGGCCGTACGCGTACAGTTTCTGGCCAGGCTCAACCCGGACCTGGAGGCGCTGTGGAAGCTCCACGGGCGCCAGTTCAAGGGCGATGGCAGCAGCGGTTCGCTGCCGCTGGGCACCTATTACAACGTCGGCTACCAGCGCCCCCAGGGGCGGCGCATCGAGCTGAACGTGGACGAGCACTCCAAACTCGACCACGACGGCACCTCGCTGACCCTGAACTGGGACATCGGCGACTACCGGCTGACCTCCATCACCGCCTACGACTCTATCCGCCAGCAGTCGCTGACCGACGCCGACTACACCCCCTACGAGGTCAACGGCGCGAGCGACACCGACAACCGCTACGACCAGTACTCGCAGGAATTTCGCCTGGCCTCCCCGCAGCAGGAAACCCTGCGCTGGATGCTCGGCACCCATTACTTTCACGAAACCCTCGACAGCACCGACCGGCGTTTCGTGACCCCGGGCCCGACGCCCAACGGCAGCGGCTCCAACCAGATCGGCGGGGTCGACCTGAGCAGCCTCGACTACACCCACAAGACCGACAGCTACGCGCTGTTCGGCAACCTGGCCTATGACCTGAGCGACAACTTCACCGTGACCGGCGGGCTGCGCTGGACCACCGAGAAAAAGAGCATCGACCTGGACCTGGCCCAGCTCACCCGCACCAGCGCCAACGGCCCGCTGGTGCCGCTGGGCGCTGCGGGCGCCAACGGCAACCGCGACGAGAGCAAGCGCTGGGACGCCTGGACCTACGATGTGACGCCCGAGTACCGCATCAACGACAACCTGCGGGTGTTCTTTCGCTATGCCCACGGCTTTCGCTCCGGCGGCTTCAACACCGGCCTGTCGAGCAACCTGGCGCAGCTGACCACGGTCGACCCGGAACAGCTCGATGCCTACGAGCTGGGCCTGAAATCGGAGTGGTTCGACCACCGCCTGACGGTCAACGCCAACCTGTTCTACTACGACTACCAGGACATCCAGGTCAACCTGCTGACGGTCAACAGCGGCGTGCTCACCACCGCGCTCACCAACGGTGCCAAGGGCAAGGTCAAGGGCGCGGAGCTGGAGATCGAGGGCCAGCCCACCGACTACCTGCACCTGCGCGCGGCGGTGTCGTTCCTGGACACCGAGTACACCGACTTCAAGAACGTCAACCCCACCACCGGCGAAGTGACCGCCGACTACAGCGGCAACAGCTTCGTGCGCTCGCCGCGCAACGTGGTGTCGCTGGGCGCCGACTACACCATCCCGCTGGCGATCGGCGGCAAGCTGGTGGCCGGCGCCGACGTGAGTTTTCGCGACAAGGAGTACTTTCTGGCCAACCGCCAGAGCAGCGCCGAGCCGACCCTCAGCCAGCCCCACTACACCCTGGCCAACAGCCGCCTGACCTGGTTCAGCGCGGATGAAAAGCTCAGCGTGACCGGCTTCGTCAACAACCTCACCGACCGCCGCTACCAGGTGCACGGCCGGCCCAACGGCCCCCAGGGCCAGTACGTGCTGACCTACGGCGACCCGCGCACGGTCGGCGTCAGCGTCACCAGCCGATTCTGATCGAACGCGCCGGCGGCAGGCTGCCGGCGCACTTCAACTGCCTTGCAAGGAGTACACCCCATGTTGCGTCCCACCCCCTTGGCCGGCGCCATCGCGCTGGTCATCGGCAGCGTTGCCGTGCCCGAATGCTCTGCCCAGGCCGCACCCGGCGCGGATGACAAGCTCGATACCGTGGTCGTGGTCGGCACCCGCCGCAGCGACGTCACCGCGCTGCAAAGCGCAGCCCCGGTGGATGTGCTGAGCGCCGAAAAGCTGCAGGACACCGGCGCCAGCGACCTGTCCGGCGCACTGACCGCCCTGTCGCCCTCGTTCAGCTTCCCGCAGTCGCCCCAGGGCGCGTTCGCCGGCTCCATCGCCCAGGGCGCCTCGCTGCGCGGCCTGGCGTCGGACCAGGTGCTGGTGCTGGTCAACGGCAAGCGCCGCCATACCAGCGCCAACGTGACCCGCCAGGGCCTGGCCAACGGGCGTGGCGCAGCGGCCGTGGACCTGAGCCTGATCCCGCTCAGCGCGGTGTCGCGGGTGGAGATCCTGCGCGACGGCGCCGCCGCCCAGTACGGCTCGGACGCCATCGCCGGGGTGATCAACATCGTGCTCAAGGAGAACGACGACGGCGGCAACGTGGGCTATCGCTTCGGCGGCTACGACAAGGGCGACGGCCTGCAGCGCAAGCTCAGCGGCTGGAAGGGCCTGGCCCTGCCCAACGATGGCTTCCTGACCCTGAGCTTCGATGCCGGCAGCCAGGACCCGGCCAGCGACACCAACCCCGACAACCGGATCTTCTACCCCGGCAGCACCAGCACCGATACCCCGCGCGAGCAGAACAACCGCTACCGCACCTGGCGCTGGGGCTCGGGCAATGTCTCGGACCAGTACAACCTGGTGGCCAACAGCGAAATCGGCCTGGGCGAAGGGCTGACCGCCTATGGCTTTGCCACCTATGCGCACAAGAACACCGACGCCGACGGCTTCTTCGACCCGCCCACCACCCTGGCCCGCAACTACGGCAGCGATGCGCTGCGCCGCTACCCGGACGGGCGCCTGCCGGTCACCCGCTACAACCTCCAAGACTATGCCATGACCGGCGGCCTGCGCTGGGAGGACGAAACCCTGGGCACGTTCGACCTGGCTGCCAACTACGGCAACGACACGTTGAAGTCCACCGACCGCAACGCCATCAACCCCAGCTGGGGCACGGCCAGCCCGTCGAGCATCTACACCGGCGAGCGCGAGAACCAACAGACCAACCTGACCCTGGACTGGGTGCGCGACTTCCCCACCGACCTGCTGGCCAGGCCGCTGACCCTGTCGGCGGGCCTGGCCTGGCGCAAGGAGAACTACCACCTGGGCGCCGGCGAGGCGGCCGGCTGGCAGAACGGGCCGCTGTTCGGCAGCCTGGACCCGGTCAGCGGGCGGCCGATCCCCGGTTACTACTCGGGCATCACCAACGTCGATGCCGCGTCGCTGGAGCGCAAGGTGTTCGGCGCCTATGTCGACCTCGAAGGGCAGCTCACCGACAAGTTCCAGGCCGGCGTGGCGCTGCGCTCGGAGCATTACTCGGACTTTGGCGACACCACCAACGGCAAGCTGTCGCTGCGCTACGACTTCACCCCGCAGATCGCCGCACGCGGCAGCCTCAGCACCGGCTACCGCGCCCCTTCGCTGGTGCAGAGCGGGCTGTCCTCGTTCAGCGTGCAGGTGGTGGAGCAGCCACCTGGCAGCGGCAACTGGGTCGAGGTGCAGCAGCGCACCCTGCGTGCCGACAGCCCCGAGGCCGCGCTGCTGGGCGGGCGCGCGCTCAAGCCCGAAGAGTCGACCAACTACTCCCTGGGCCTGGTGTGGCGCCCGCTGGCCAACGCCTCGGTGACCGTGGACGCCTACCGCATCGACATCGACAACCGCATCACCCTGTCCGACCAGTTGCCGGCCAACGTGGTGGGGCCGATCTTCGCCGGTACGCCGTATGCCAACATCCAGAGTGCGGCGTTCTATACCAACATTGCCGACACCCGCACCGACGGCATCGAGCTGGCCGGCCAGTACCAGTGGGACCTGGCGCAGTACGGCCGGCTGGACCTGAACGCCGGCTTCGCCAAGACGCGCACGCGCATCACCGAACTGCGCGATGCCGGCGGCATTGCCGGCAACCAGATCGTCGGGCGCGCCACCCAGGGCCTGATCGAGCACGGCACCCCCGACACCAAGCTGACCCTCAGCGCCAACTGGCTGTACCAGAACTGGGGCGTGACCCTGACCCAGCGCCGCTACGGTGAATGGCAGAGCCTCAATGCCAGCAACCCCGACCTGGACCAGACCTTCAGCGCGCAGTGGATCACCGACCTGGACCTGAGCTACCGCTTCGACCAGGGGCTGAAGGTCTCGGTGGGTGCGATCAACCTGTTCGACAGCCACCCCGACAAACTCGAAGGCCAGACCCTGTACGGGGTGCAGAAGTACTCGATCACCTCGCCCGAGGGCGCCCAGGGCGCGTTCTACTACACCAGCCTGAGTTACGACTTCTGAGTTTTGTCCGACAATAAAATTGAGCTGGATCAACGTTTGGCGTGATGTATGGCACTTAGCCTTCATCCACTGCGACAGCGCTTCTATAGTGTGGCGGGAACCACGTTCCCCCCACTCTAAGGAGCGTTCATGCTGCGCGTACTTTCACTGGAAAACCTCACCGTCACCCGCAAACTGGCACTGGGCTTCGGGCTGATGCTGGCCCTGGCGGTGTGGTTGGCCGCCACCGGCCTCAAGGGGTTGCACAACGACAAGACTTCGTTCGAGCGGATCAACCGACTGAGCACCCTGTTCGACGAAACGGTGTTTGCCCGCGAGGCCAACTACCAGTACGCGCTGGCGCCCCAGGCCGCCCACCTGGACACCCACCAGACCCACCAGCAGGCCTTGCACAGCGCACTGAACGCGGTGCTCGAGGACGTGCAGCGCGGCGCCTGGCCCGCCGAAGACCTGCAGACCGTGCAGCAACTGGCCGACGGCCTGCAGGGCTACATCACCACCCACCAGGCCGCCCTGGCCCTGGACCCGCCCGACAGCGCCCGGGTGGTGCAGGCCAACGCCCTGCTGGCCGACCTGCAGGGCAGCATCAACGTGCTGTACAAGAAGGAAGAGGAGCGCGCTGCCGCCAGCGTGGCCACGGTGGTCTCGATTCTGCTGGGCGTGACCGTCGCGACCCTGGTGCTGGGCACCCTGATCGCCTGGCTGATCGGCCGGCAGATCGTGCGCCCGCTGCGCCAGAGCCTGGAGGCGGCCGAGCGCATCGCCCACGGCGACCTCACCGTGCAGCTGGACAGCCATCGGCGTGACGAACTGGGCCAGCTGCTGCGCGCCATCGGCGACATGAGCCAGCGTCTGCGCGAGGTGATCACGCGCATTGGTCACGGCTCCTCGCAACTGGCGGTATCGGCCAGCCAGCTGGCCACCATCACCACCCAGACCCAGGCCGGCACCGACAGCCAGCGCAGCGACACCGACCGGGTCGCCACCGCCATGAACCAGATGACCTCGATGGTGCAGGCCGTGGCGCGCAACTCCGAAGACGCGGCCCAGGCGGCCCGCCAGGCCGACGAGGAAGCCAGCGGCGCCTCGGGCATCTCGCGCAATGCCATCGTGCAGATCGAGGCGCTGGCCGGCGAGGTCGGGGTGTCGGCCGAGTCGATGAGCCGCCTGCACCAGGAAATCGACCGTATCGCCAGCGTGCTCGGGGTGATCAAGGCCGTGGCCGGGCAGACCAACCTGCTGGCGCTCAATGCCGCCATCGAGGCGGCGCGTGCCGGCGAGGCCGGGCGCGGCTTCGCAGTGGTGGCCGACGAGGTGCGCAGCCTGGCCCAGCGTACCCAGCAGTCTTCCGAGGAGATCGAGCACCTGATCGGCGAGTTGCAGCGCATTGCCAACGAGAGTACGCAGATCATGCAGTCCAGCGTGGAGCAGACCCAGTCGACCGTGACCGGGGTGCGCAACACCGGCGATGCGCTGGCGGCGATCACCCGGCAGGTCTCGGACATCCAGCAGATGAGCCTGCGCATCGCCAGCGCCGCCGAAGAACAGACCACGGTGGTCGAGGAAATCACCCGCAACGTGCTGCATGTGCGCGAAACCGCCGACCAGTCGGCACTGGCCAGCAGCGAGATCGCCAGCTCCAGCGTCGAACTGGCGCGCCTGGGCAGCGACCTGCAGAGCCTGGTGGTGCATTTTCGCACCTGACGGCTCGCGGCACGGGCTGCGGCGCAGGGCGCGGGCAGGTGAAGGGGGAAAACGGATTGACTCCGTTTCCTGGCTGACCCAAGCTTGCCCCACCCCGCCTGCCCGGATGCCGCATGTCAAAACCGCGCCTCTATACACTGCTCAGCCTACTCGTGCTGCTCGTCATCGGGCTGGGCTACGGCTGGCTGGGTGACGCCCCGGCCCCCGCGCCGGCCCCCAGCCATGGCTACACCAAGGCGCTGACCATGGCCCATGAAGGGCAGCCGGGGGCGGCGCGGGTGCTGTACCAGCAACTGGCGCGCGCCGACCTGTCGGGCATTCGCCGCGCCAGCCTGCATGCCGAGCTGCCCAACTACCCTTCGCCGCTGGCGCTGAAGCTGGCCGACCAGGACCTGAGCCACGACGACCCGCTGGTGCGCCGCGCGGCGATCGCCAGCATCAGCGCGCTGGTGCCGGCGCCGCAGCGCAGCGTGCTGCTGGGGCCGATGCTCGAAGACCCCGAGCAGAGCGTGCGCTTTGCCGCGGTCGATGCGCTGCTGGGGCTGGGCCCGGACGATGTCGGCCTGTACTACGGCCCGCTGCAGCAGGCACTGGAGCAGTACCAGCAGGCCTTGCTCAAGCAGCTCGACGATGCCGCAGCCCAGGTGCACCTGGCCCGGCTGTACGTGCACGAGGGCCATGACGACGAGGCGGCGCAGGCACTGGAGCGAGCGCTGGCGCTGGCCCCCGACGACCTCGAGGCACTGGCGGCCAAGGTGCGCCTGCTCGACAGCCAGGGCCACGCCGATGCCTCCCGCGAGCTGCTGGCCCAGGCGCTCAAGCGCCACCCAGACTCGGCCTTCCTGCAACACGAGCTGGGCCTGTGGCTGATGCGCCACGACCAGCACGAATACGCGCTGCTGGCGTTCGACCGGGCCCTGGCGCTGGACCCGGACAACGCCGAGTATCGCTATACCCTGGCGTTGACCCTGCACAGCCTGGAGCAGGTCGAGGTGGCGCAGAAGCAGCTCGAAACCCTGCTCGCCCGCCAGCCGGCCAACCGCAAGGCGCGGGTGCTGCTGATCGGCTACTGGAAAGAGACCGGCCAGCTGCAGAACGTGCAGGTGCTGCTGGCCCAGCTGGAGCAGCAGAACCCGGACGATCCGCTGGTGCAGCAAGGCCTCTGAGGCCCCTCGTCCGGGCTCCCGCAAGCGTTTTGAACCCCGCCGAAAGTGGCGTGTCCAGTGATAGTGCATGGATAAAAAGGCAATCGCCTGGCTGTGCGTTATCAAAGGAGATCGCCCGTGAACAATTCGGTGCCAAACGGCGAACGCGCACTGATACTTGCCCCGCCCACCCTCAGCCGCCTGGCGCTGAACCTGTTCGACGAAGCCGGCATACAGGCGCTGGCCACCCGCGACCTGGACGAGATGGCCGATGCCCTGGGCCAGGGCGCGGGGCTGGCCATCATCGCCGACGAGTCCCTGGGCGGCTTCGTGCAGTCGCCCGTGCACAACTACCTGCGTACCCAGCCCGCCTGGTCGGACCTGCCGGTGGTGCTGCTGACCAGCCCGGCCCGGGCGCCGGACGCCGACCTGCACACGGCGCTGGGCAACCTGTTCCTGCTGGCATGCCCGTTCCAGCCCAGCGGCCTGCTGGCCCTGACCCACGCTTCGCTGCGCGCCCGCCGTCGCCAGTACCAGGCCCAGTACAGCGCGGCCCGCCTGCAGGACCTGGAGCAACGGGTGGAAGAGCAACTGCGCCACCTGCGCGAAGACGAACAACAGCTGCGCCACACGCAGAAGATGGAAGCCATCGGCCAGTTGGCCGGCGGTGTGGCCCACGACTTCAACAACCTGCTTACCGGCATCGGCGGCAGCGTGGAGCTGATCCGCCGGCGCCTTGCCCAGGGCCGCCAGGAAGACCTGCCCAAGCTTATCGACATGAGCCTGGGGGCGGTGCAGCGCGCCGCCAGCATGACCCACCGGCTGCTGGCATTCTCCAGCCGTCAGCCGCTGGATGCGGGCCCGGTCAGCCTGGCCAGCCTGCTGGACGGCGACCAGCTGCGCGCCCTGCTGACCCCACAGATCGACCTGCAGGTCAGCCTCGACGCCGACCTGTGGCACATCGAGGTGGACGCGCAGCAGTTGCGCGAAGCCATCGACAACCTGCTGAGCAACGCCCGTGATGCCATGCCCAACGGCGGTGAGCTGCGCATCCACGCCGGCAACCGTCGCCAGGGCAAGCCGTTGCCTGGCGGGCATCCGCTGGCCAGCGGCGACTATGTGCTGCTGAGCGTGCACGACAACGGCTGCGGCATGCCGCAAAGCAGCGTGGACCGCGCCTTCGACCCCTTCTTCACCACCAAGCCCATCGGCCAGGGCACCGGGCTGGGGCTGTCGATGGTGTATGGCTTCAGTCGCCAGTCCCAGGGGCACGTGGCGCTGTACAGCAGCATCGGCCATGGCACCCAGGTCGAGCTCTACCTGCCGCGGCATGTGGGGGATGTACAGGGCGCGCCAGCGCCCGCCCCCGGGCCGCCGCCGGAGGCCAATGGCAGCAACCGCGTGCTGATCGTGGAAGACGACCACACGGTGCGCCAGCTGGTCCACGAGACCCTCGCCGAGCAGGGCTACCAGTGCTGCGAGGTGGCCGACGCCAGCCTGGCACTGTCGGTTCTGCGCTCCGACCGGCCGATCGACCTGCTGATCAGCGATGTGGGGCTGCCGGGGATGAACGGGCGCCAGCTGGCGGAGATCGCGCGCAAGCTGCGCCCGGGGCTGAAGGTGCTGTTCATCACCGGCTACGCCGAAAACGCCACCTCGTGCCGGGGCTTTCTCGACCCGGGCATGCAGATGATCAACAAGCCTTTCAAGTTCACCCAGCTGACGCGCAAGGTGGCGCAGATGCTCGGCCCGGGCAACGCCCCATGAGCCTGCCCCAGCCCCCGCCGGTGGCCGGCCGGCAGATCACCGAGCACGCCGTGCGGGTGCTTACGGTGAATGTGCACAAGGGCTTCAGCGCGTTCAACCGGCGTTATGTGCTGCCCGAGCTGCGCGAGGCCGTGCGCAGCCAGGACGCCGACCTGGTGTTTCTGCAGGAGGTGCTGGGCAGCCACCGTGGCCATGCCAGCCGCCACCCGGACTGGTCCCACGTGCCGCAGTACGAGTTCCTGGCCGACAGCCTGTGGCCGCAGTACGCCTACGGGCGCAACGCGGTGTACCCGGACGGCGAGCACGGCAATGCGCTGCTGTCCAAGTTCGCCATCCGGCATTACGAAAACCTCGATGTGAGCGTGACCGGCAGCGAGCGCCGCGGCCTGCTCCACGCCGTGCTCGATGTACCCGGCCAGCGCCCGCTGCATACCGTGTGCGCGCACCTGGGGCTGGATGAGCGCCAGCGCGTCAAGCAGTTGCGCCTGCTGTGCCGGCTGCTGGAAAGCCTGCCCGCCGAAGCGCCGGTGATCGTGGCGGGCGACTTCAATGACTGGCGCCAGCGCGCCGACCAGCACCTGGCCGGCTGCGGCCTGGTGGAGGTGTTCACCCAGGCCCACGGGCGCCCCGCACGCAGCTTTCCGGCGCGCTGGCCACTGCTGTGCCTGGACCGTATCTATGTGCGCAACGCCCAGGCCCGGCAACCCCGGGTGATGGGGCGCAAACCCTGGTCGCACCTGTCAGACCACTTGCCGCTGTTCGTGGAGGTACTGCTATGAAGGCCGACTGGCGCGAGGATAACGAGGTGCAATTGCTGATCAATGGCGAGGCGTACTTCCCGGCCGCCTTCGAGGCGATTGCCAATGCCAGGGAGCAGGTGCTGCTGGAGACCTTCATCATTTTCGAAGACAAGGTCGGCAAGCAGCTGCAACAGGTATTGATCGAGGCAGCGCAACGCGGCGTGCAGGTGGAGGTGCTGGTGGACGGTTATGGCACCGCCGACCTGAGCAACGCCTTTCTGCTGGCGCTGAGCCAGGCCGGTGTGCACCTGCAGGCGTTCGACCCGAGCCCGCGGCGGCTGGGGCTGCGCACCAACCTGTTCCGCCGCCTGCACCGCAAGATCCTGGTGATCGACGGGCACACTGCCTTTGTCGGCGGAATCAACTACAGCGCCGACCACCTGGCCGACTTCGGGCCGATGGCCAAGCAGGACTACGCCGTGCGGGTACGGGGGCCGATCGTGGCCGACCTGCAGCAGGCCACCCTGACCCTGCTCGACGCCCAGCGCGCCCGCCCTGTGCGGCCCCGGGGCTGGTGGCGCCGGGCGCCGCCGATCAGTGCCGACAGCGTGCAGACGCGCATGTGCCTGTGCATCCGCGACAACGCCGAGCACCCCACCGACATCGAGCAGCACTACATGCGCGCCATCGTCACCGCGCGCGAACGGATCATCATCGCCAACGCCTATTTCTTCCCCGGCTACCGGATGCTGCGGGCCCTGCGCAATGCGGCCCGGCGTGGCGTGGACGTCACCCTGATCCTGCAGGGCATGCCCGACATGCCGCTGGTGCGGCTGTGCTCGCGCATGCTCTACAACTACCTGCTGCGCGACGGCGTGCGCATTCACGAGTACTGCGAGCGCCCGCTGCACGGCAAGGTCGCGGTGGTGGACCGCGAGTGGTCCACGGTTGGGTCGAGCAACCTCGACCCGCTGAGCCTGTCGCTGAACCTCGAGGCCAACCTGGTGATCCGCGACCAGGCCTTCAACCAGCTGCTGGGCGAGCACCTGCAGGCGCTGGCCCACAGCCAATGCAAGCCGGTGACCCTGCAACGGGTGCTGCGCGGCTACTGGTGGCGCGCGCCGCTGATCTTCATGGCGTTCCACTTCACCCGGCTGTTCCCGGCCATCGTCGGCTGGCTGCCTGCGCACCAGCCCCGGCTCAAGCCGCTGCAGCCGCCAGCGGCGCTGCAGGAGCCGCTGTCATGAAGCTTTCCGGCACACACTGGCAATGGGCGCGCCGGGCCCTGACCCTGGCGTTCTTCATCCTGATACCGACATTGCTGTTCATGTTGCTGCGCAACCAGGACTGGGGCGAGGTGCGTCACGCCCTGGTGTCCTACCCGCCCGGGGTGTTGCTGCTGGGCGGGGCGATTGCGGCGTGCAGCTTCGTGCTGTTCAGCTGCTATGACCTGCTGGGGCGGCGCTACACCGGCCACCAGCTGCCGGCGCGCCAGGTCGTGCCGCTGGCCTTCGTGTGCTACGCGTTCAACCTGAACCTGAGTGCCTGGGTGGGCGGGGTTGCCCTGCGCTATCGCCTGTATTCGCGCCTGGGCCTGGATGTACCGACCATCAGCCGCCTGCTCGGGCTGGGCCTGGTGACCAACTGGCTGGGCTACCTGCTGGTGGCCGGCAGCCTGTTCGCCTGTGGCCTGCCGCGCCTGCCGGCGGGGATGGAGATCGGCACCGGCGGGCTGCGCGTGATCGGTGTGCTGATGCTGCTGGCCGCTGCGGCCTACCTGGGCGCCTGCGCGTTCGCCAGGCGCCGCAGCTGGCAGGTGCGCGGGCAGATGCTCACGCTGCCGGGCATCCGCCTGGCACTGCTGCAGGCCGTCATGGGGGCATGCAACTGGCTGCTGATGGGGCTGGTGATCTACACCCTGCTGCCGGACAAGGTGGGCTACCCGAGCATCGTCGGGGTGCTGATGATCAGCAGCATTGCCGGGGTGATCACGCATATTCCGGCAGGCCTGGGGGTGCTGGAGACGGTGTTCATCACCCTGCTGCAGGGCCAGTACGCCAAAGGCACCCTGCTGGCGGCGCTGATTGCCTACCGCGTACTGTACTTTCTGCTGCCGCTGCTGGTGGCCTGCGTCGTCTACCTGCTGCTGGAGCGCGTGGCCAGTCAGGGCGCCGGCGTGCCGGCCCCCGGCCCGCGCGACTCGGCGCGCTGAAGCATGGCCTTGACCTTGCGCTGCAGGCGGTCCAGCGGGAAGGGCTTGGTCAGCAGTTCCACCCCCGCCTCGAGGGTGTCGCGCTGGGCGATGGCTTCGTCGGTGTAGCCGGTGATGAACAGTATGTTCTGCTGCGGGTTGTGCCGGCGCACCTCGCTGGCCACCTGGCGCCCACTGAAACCGCCGGGCAGGCCGATGTCGGTGATCAGCAGGTCGACCGGCGGGCCGGCCAGGCACGCCGCCAGGCCTGACCGGCCATCCACGGCCTCGATCACGTCGTAGCCTTCCTGTTGCAGCACCTCCTTGATCAGCATGCGCAGGGTCGGTTCGTCATCGATCAGCAGGATCCGCCCCTTGCCCCGCACGCTGACCTTGGCCGGCACCGGTACGCTGGCCGCAGACTGGCTGTCGGCGCCACAGTAGCGTGGCAGCACCAGCCTGATGCGGGTGCCGCCGGTATCGGACGCCTCGATCCACACCCGCCCGCCCGACTGACGCACGAAACCGTACACCATCGACAGGCCCAGGCCGGTGCCCTGGCCCACGGGCTTGGTGGTGAAGAAGGGTTCGAAGGCGCGCTCCATCACCTGTGGGCTCATGCCCTGGCCGTCGTCCTCGACCGTCAGCGAGCAGTAGTCGCCAGGGGGCAGGCCGTCCCTGCCTGCGACCCGGGCATCGTAGCGTTCGTTGCCGGTACTGATGGTCAGGCGCCCGCCGGCGCGCATCGCATCGCGTGCGTTGATGCACAGGTTGAGCAAGGCGTTTTCCAGCTGGTTGGCGTCCACCAGGGTGCGCCACAGCTGCGGCTCGACCTTCAGCTGCAGGGCGATGTCCGGGCCCAGGGTCTGGCGGATCAGGGCGTCCATGCCGTGCACCAGGGCATTGAGGTCTGCCGGGCGCGGGTCGAGGGGCTGGCGCCGGGCGAACGCCAGCAGGCGGTGGGTGAGCACCGCCGCGCGCTGGGACGCCTCCTTGGCGGCGGCGATGTAGCGATCCAGGCCGTCCAGCTGACCACTGCCGATACGCCGCTCGATCATTTCCAGGCTGCCGCTGATGCCGGTCAGCAGGTTGTTGAAGTCGTGTGCCATGCCGGCGGTCAACTGGCCCACGGCATCCATCTTCTGGCTCTGGCGCAGCAGTTCCTCGGCTTGCACCAGGGCCGCGGCGCGCTCCTGGTCCAGGGTGATGTCGTGGCCGATGGCGGTATAGATGCCGGTGCTGGGCACGATCGACCAGTTGAACCAGCGGTAGTGGCCGTCGCGGTGACGGTAGCGGCACTTGAAGCCCTGCACGGTCTGCCCGGCCCGCAGTTGCTGGTGCACCGCTTCGATGCCCGGCCGGTCGTCGACATGGCACAGCTCCAGCACCGGCCTGCCGATGAACGAATCGTCCCAGCCCAGCAGCTCGCGACCGCAGGCATTGATGGCGTAGATCTGCAGGTCTTCGCGCACCAGCATCATGATGTCGCTGGACAGCTCCCAGATGCGCTCGTGGTCTGCGGTCTGCTCCATGATCTTCTGTTCGAAGGCATCGGCGCGTTCGCGCCACACCTGCTCGTTTCTGACCGTCTCGGTGGTTTCGAACACGGTGTTCAGAAAGCCCGCCACCTGGCCGGACTCGTCGCGCACCGGGCTGTAGCAGAAGGTGAAGTACGCCCGCTCCACGTCCCCGTTGCGGTCGGTATCGAGCGCGAAGTTTTCCATGAACACCGCTTCGCCGGCGTAGGCCCGCTTCGCCAGGGCGCTGATATCGTCCCACACGTCGCTCCAGATCACGCTCAGCGGCTTGCCCAGCGGCGCCGGCTTGGCGCCGAGCAAGGGCACGAACGCGTCGTTGTGGATGCTGATCAGCTCGGGGCCCCACACCAGGCAACCCGGAAACTTGGAAGCCAGCAGCATGTCCACGGCGATGCGCAGCGAAGCCTGCCATTGCGGCGCCGGCCCCAGGGCGGTGCGGCTCCAGTCGAACTGGCGTACCGCATCGCTCATGCCGCCCGACAGGTTCGGGGCCGCTTCAGAGTGGGGGGTGTGCATGATCGGGTGCGCTTCCTTGGGGCTCAAGGCTCGGACTGCTCGCCGATATCTTCGTTCCAGAGCTGGGGGTGGTCCTCGATGAATCTGCGCATCAGGCCGGTGCAGGTGGCGTCATGCAGCACCTGCAGGTTCACGCCACGGCTCTGCAGCAGGGCCTCCTCGCCCAGGAAGGTGTGGTGCTCGCCGATCACCACCTGCTTGATGCCGTACAGCAGGATGGCGCCGCTGCACATGGCGCAGGGTGACAGGGTGGTATAGAGGGTGGCGTCGGCGTACACGCTGGCCGGCTGGCGCCCGGCATCTTCGAGCGCGCTCATTTCACCGTGCAGTATCGCGCTGCCCTGTTGCACCCGGCGGTTGTGGCCGCGTCCGATGATCCTGCCCTGGTGCACGATCACCGAGCCGATGGGAATGCCACCTTCTGCCAGGCTCTTCTGCGCTTCGTCGATGGCGGCCTGCATGAACGGATCGGTGTGTGTGGACATGATGACGGTGACTCCTGTGACAGCGGCTGTATGGGTGGAAACTAGCACAACGCCCTGGGCGATGGCGGGTTTTGCGGCCGCGACTATGCTCTATAGGTTTGCTTCGCCCCACCCCTCCCCGCGCCCGATCACCAGAGGAACGCTGCAATGAGCAAGAAAGTACTGGTAGTGCTGACCAATACCGCCAGGTATCCGAGCCTCAAGCGCGCCACCGGGCTGTGGCTGGGCGAAGCCGTGCACTTCGTTGCGGTGATCGAGAAGGCCGGCTACAAGGTGGACTATGTGAGCCCCGCCGGCGGCTACGTGCCGATCGACCCGCACAGCCTGAGCATGGCCCCGGACCTGGATTGGCAGTGGTACGACGACAAGGCGTTCATGAACCGCCTGGGCGCCACCCTGGCCCCTGACCAGGTCAAGGCGCAGGACTACCACGCGATCTATTTCACCGGCGGCCACGGGGTGATCTGGGACTTCCCCGACAACACGGCGTTGCAGGGCCTGGCGCGCCAGATCTTCGAGGCCGGCGGCGTGGTGGCCTCGGTGTGCCATGGCGCGGTCGGCCTGCTCAACATCAAGCTCAGTGACAACACCCTGCTGCTCAAGGACCGCGAGGTTACCGGGTTCTCCAACGTCGAGGAACAACTGGTCGAACTGGACAAGGTGGTGCCGTTTCTGACCGAGAACGAACTGGCCGCGCGCGGTGGCCTGTACAGCAAGGCCGAGGACCCCTGGCAGGAATACGTGGTGCGCGACCAGCGCGAGGGGCGCCTGATCACCGGGCAGAACCCCGCCTCCTCGGCCGCTGTCGCACGCCAGGTGCTGGCAGTACTGGCCGCATCGAAGGCAGGCTAGCCCCCCGGAGTGTCGACGAATAGCACGGCCAATGTCGTCGCGTCTTACAAGGGCAAACTACGCCCCTCACTTATGCTGAACGGCATCCGCTCAAGATGCCCGCGCGCCCCTGCGGCCCGCTCTGTCAACATAGGTGAATCATGCCCCGTCACAAATTTCGCGCTGGCCGTGTGCTGCTGGAACTGCTGGTCATCCTGTTGATCGGCCTGACCCCTGTGGGGTGCGGCCTGTTGATCATGAGCTGGCAGGTGGAAAAGATGCTGGCCGAGTCGACCCTGGTCTCGATCCAGCACACCCAGCAGGACATCGATCGAATCCTCGACTCGCTGCACAATGCCAGCAACAAGGTGCTCAACCTGGCGGACTTCCCCTGCCCGCGGGCCCTGCCCAGCCTGCGTACCGAAGTGGTGATGCGCCCCGAGCTGCGCTCGCTGGTGCTGGTGCGCGAGAACCGTGCCTACTGCAGCACGGTGCACGGCGAATACCAGCTGCTGGTCGACCCGGGCAGCTTCTTCAACCAGCGCCTGCGCCTGGAGCCGGGCAACGATGTGACCCCGGACTCGGCCATCCTGTATTACCGCCTGCAGGAGTACCCGCTCGGCGTGCTGGCCCTGGTCGACGCCAAGACCCTGCAAGCCACGATGCAGCGGGTAAAGGCCAGCGCCAATCTGGTGCTGCAGTTCGGTGACGATTACCTGTGGAGCGAGGGCAGCACCTTCGACGACGTGCTGCCCGATCACTCCGAACAGCATGTCCGCGTGCTGTCCGCCAGTTACGGGTACACGATCCATGGCGGCTACCCGGACGGCCATATCTGGCAGGCGATGCTGTCCAACGCCCAGGCCATCATCCCGTCGTTGCTGCTGGTCGGCGTCATGACCTCGGCAGCGGTGTACTGGACGCTGTTTCGCAACCGCCGCGCGCCATCGGTGCGTCGTTACGGTTGAGGCCGGCGCAGGCACAAAAAAAGGCCATCGAGGCATGCTCGATGGCCTTTTTGCATACGCGCCGCGTTTATTCGGCGGTCAGTACACCGCGGCGAACCTGGTCGCGCTCGATGGATTCGAACAGGGCCTTGAAGTTGCCCTCGCCGAAGCCGTCGTCACCCTTGCGCTGGATGAACTCGAAGAACACCGGGCCCATCAGGGTTTCGGAGAAGATCTGCAGCAGCAGGCGCTTGTCGCCCGCCTCGGACGAGCCGTCCAGCAGAATGCCCCGCGACTGCAGCTCGCCCACCGGCTCGCCGTGGTTCGGCAGACGGCCTTCGAGCATTTCGTAGTAGGTGTCCGGCGGTGCGGTCATGAAACGCATGCCGAGCTTTTTCAGCGCGTCCCAGCTCTTGATCAGGTCGTCGGTGAGGAAGGCGACGTGCTGGATGCCCTCGCCGTTGAACTGCATCAGGAACTCTTCGATCTGACCGGCGCCCTTGGAGGACTCCTCGTTCAGCGGGATACGGATCATCGCATCGGGGGCGGTCATGGCCTTGGAGGTCAGGCCGGTGTACTCACCCTTGATGTCGAAGTAGCGGATCTCGCGGAAGTTGAACAGCTTCTCGTAGAAGCCGGCCCAGTAGGCCATGCGCCCGCGATACACGTTGTGGGTCAGGTGGTCGATGATCTTGAGGCCGGCGCCGACCGGGTTGCGGTCCACGCCTTCGATCCACTTGAAGTCGATGTCGTAGATCGAGCTGCCTTCCTCGAAACGGTCGATCAGGTACAGCGGCGCGCCGCCGATACCCTTGATCGCCGGCAGGCGCAGTTCCATCGGCCCGGTCTCGATCTCGACCGGCTGGGCACCCAGCTCCAGGGCACGGGCATAGGCTTCATGGGCATTGCGCACACGGAAGGCCATGCCGCACACCGACGGACCATGCTCGGCGGCAAAATAGGACGCCACGCTCTTGGGTTCGTTGTTCAGGATCAGGTTGATGCCGCCCTGACGGTACAGGTGCACGTCCTTGGAGCGGTGGCTGGCAACCTTGGTGAAGCCCATGATCTGGAAGATCGGCTCCAGGGTACCCGGGACAGGTGCGGCCAGTTCAATGAACTCGAAGCCCATCAGGCCCATCGGGTTTTCGAAGATATCTGCCATGTTCGTTTCCTCATCATCAAAGCGTTCAAATCACAGGGGTAGCTTGCTGTCGATGTGGAGCGAACGTGGCGGCGCGCAGGAGATGCCCCTCACACTGCGGGCGAGGTAGTCACCATAAATCAGTTTGAACCCATGACACTTCATATGGGACCTATTCTCGGCCGTCTGATCCTCCAGTGGCGAAGGACCTTATTATTGTATGCGTAACGCGATTCTACAGGGCGTAAGAAAAATTGTAAGTACTTTAGTGCCCGGGCCTGCCGACAGCGGCAGCCTCCCCTGCAGTACATCAGGCTGACGCCTCAGCTGTATACGGGCCGATGAACGGCTATGCTGTGCGCTCAGGGGTACCAGGGAAACCCTGCCCTTGAAATCATCCGCGCTCATCCCGCACAGGTAGACACCATGCCCCTCACGAAAAAACGCCCCGGTCGCTGGACCCTGCGAGCCCTGCTGCCATGGCTGGTGGGGGCGATACCGGTGGTGTCCGGCGTGCTGATCATGCACTGGCAGGCCCAGCGTGAGCTCGAGGCCAGGGCCGTGAACACGGCCGCCCTGGTCACCGGGCACTTCGAACGCATCCTCGACAACATCGCCGGCGCCGCCCAGGCCCTGCTGCCCCTGACCCGCCAACCCTGCGCAGAGGCCACGCTGGCCCTGCGCGAACAGGTGACACGCGGCTCGTTCGTGCGCTCCAGCAACCTGTTTCGTGACAATGACCTGTACTGCAGTTCGCTTTTTGGCAACTTCAGCGAGCCGGTGGATGCCAAGGACTATGTCGATGGCAGCCTGTGGCTGATGAACGGCAACTCGGTGACGCCCGGCCATGCACTGCTGGCCTACCGGCTCAGCAAGGGCAACGACGGCGCCATCACCACCGTCGATGGCGACCACCTGAGCAGCGCCCTGGAGCTGCTCGACCAGGGCACCACCCTGGTGCTGCAGGTAGGCCCCAACTGGATGGGCGAAGACGGCGTGGTGCACCAGGGCCCGCCCCCGGTGTTTGCCGTGGCGCCGACGCAGCAGGCCTCGCAGCGCTATCGTTTTTCGGTGCACAGCGGTTATGCCGCTGGCGAGCCCTGGCGCCTGATGCGCGCCGAGTACCCGGGGCTGTTCGGCCTGGTGACCCTGCTGGGCGTGATGGCCGGCGCGGCCTGCCGCTGGCAGCTGCGCAGGGCCAGTTCGCCACGGGTGGAGCTGCAACGGGCACTGGAGGCCGACGAGTTCATCCCGTACTTCCAACCGGTGGTGCGCGAGGGTGACTACCGCTGGGCCGGCGCCGAGGTGCTGATGCGCTGGCAGCACCCGCGCGAAGGCATGGTGCGCCCAGACCTGTTCATTCCCTATGCCGAGCACAGCGGCCAGATCGTGCCCATGACCCGGCGCCTGATGCAGCGCGTGGCCGAAGGCCTGGCGCCCCACGCCCAGACCTTTGGCGACGGCTTTCATGTGGGCATCAACATCACTGCCGATCACTGCCAGGACATGGCCCTGTATGACGACTGCCGCGATTTTCTCGCCGCCTTCCCGCCTGGCCGGGTGATCCTGACCCTGGAGCTGACCGAGCGCAAGCTGGTGGTACCCAGCGACACCACCGAGCAACTGTTCGCAAGGCTGCAGGCCCTGGGGGTGATGATCGCCATCGATGACTTCGGCACCGGCCAGTCGAGCCTGGGCTACCTGCGCCAGTTCAAGGTCGACTACCTGAAGATCGACCAGAGCTTCGTGGCCATGATCGGCGTCGATGCCCTGTCGCTGCATATCCTCGACAGCATCATCGAGCTGTCGGGCAAGCTGGGCCTGGGCATCGTCGCCGAGGGTGTGGAGACCATCGCCCAGCGCGACTACCTGGCCCGGCACCGGGTGGACTTCCAGCAGGGCTACCTGTTCGCCCGGCCGATGCCGTTGGCCGAGTTCGTGGCTGCATTGGGCACACAGCCGGTTGCCCAGGTGACGCGCCCCTGAGATCATGCGCGCTCACCACTTCCCTACCCCTTCGTGCTCCCGAGGCCCCCTTGTCCAGAGGCATCGTTTCATCGGTCATGGCGTCGTGTCTGTTCGCCCTGATGTACTACTACACCTCCCTGCTCACCCCCCTCGACGGCGAGGAGATCTTCGGTTGGCGCATGCTGCTGACCCTGCCGTGCATCACGCTGTTCATGCTGCTGTCCAAGGACTGGCCACTGGCAATCGGCGTACTGCAGCGCATCCGGCGCAACCCGCTGCTGTTGCTGGGGCTGGTGGGTACCTCGACATTGATGGGGCTGCAGCTGTGGGTGTTCCTGTGGGCACCGCTGCACGGGCGCAGCATGGAGGTGTCGCTGGGGTACTTCCTGCTGCCGCTGACCATGGTGCTGACCGGGCGGGTGGTGTACGGCGAGCGCCTGTCACGCCTGCAGAAGGTCGCCGTGGCCTGCGCCGTGGTGGGGGTGGGGCATGAACTGATACGCCATGGCTCGTTCGCCTGGGAAACCCTGCTGGTGGCCGGCGGCTACCCGTTCTACTTCATCTTGCGGCGCAAGTTGCGCACCGATCACCTGGGCGGGCTGTGGGCCGACATGTGCCTGATGATGCCGCCCTCGGTGTACTTCATCGTGCAGGGCCCGCTGAGCGCAGCCGACCTGCTGGCCCACCCGCAGCTCTACGTGCTGATCCCGATCCTGGGCGTGATCAGCGCCCTGGCGCTGGTCACCTACGTGATGGCCAGCCGTCTGCTGGCGTTCAGCCTGTTCGGCCTGCTCAGCTATGTGGAACCGGTGCTGCTGGTGGCGGTGGCCCTGATCCTGGGCGAGAGCATCGCCCCGGATCAGTGGCTGACCTACCTGCCGATCTGGCTGGCAGTGGTGGTGCTGGTGCTCGAGGGGGTCAGGCACCTGCTGCGTCAGCGGCGGCGTTCGGTGTAAGCCGTACCTGCCGCACCCGGCGCTCCTGCACGGCCTCGACGGTCATCAGCCAGTCGCCCCAGGTCAGTTGATCGCCCACCCGCGGCAGGCGGTCGAGCAGGCTCATGACCAGGCCGGCGAGGGTCTGGTAGTCCTCGGTGGGCTTGGCCGCAAAGCCGATCTGCGCCTGGATCTGGCGCAGGTTCAGCGCGCCGTTGACCAGGTAGCCGTCCGGCGCCTGCACGATGCCCGGCCCTTCGACTTCACTGGCATCGGGCAGCTCGCCGGCGATGGACTCGAGGATGTCGGTCATGGTCAGCACGCCGGTGAAGTCGCCGAATTCGTTGACCACGAAGGCGATGTGGGTCGACTGGCTGCGCATCTGCTCCAACGCGTTGAGGATGCTGAAACTCTCCAGCAGGTTCAGCGGCGTGCGCGCCAGGCGCTCCAGGTCCGGCTCGTGACCGGCCAGCAGCTCCCTGAGCAGCTCCTTCTTGTGCACGAAGCCCAGCGGCTCCTCCACCCGCCCCTGGCGAATCAGCGGCAGGCGCGAGTAGGACGAATGCATCAGCGCGGTACGGATCGCCTCCGGCGGTTGCGCCAGGTCGATGAAGTCGACTTTGGCGCGCACCGTCATCAGCGTTCTGATGGGGCGTTCGGCCAGGTTCAGCACGCCGCTGATCATCACCCGTTCGCGGCGGTCGAACAGCACCTGTTCATCGCCATCCTCGACCAGGTCGGCGATGTCCTCACCCACCTCGTCGGCCTGCAACCGGCGCCCGCCCAGCATGCGCATCACCGCGTGGGCGGTGCGCTCGCGCAATGGCCGGTGCTGTTGCAGGCTGCGTTTGCGCCGGGCGCGGGCCAGCTGGTTGAACAGCTCGATCAGGATCGAGAAGCCGATTGCCGCATACAGGTACCCCTTGGGTATATGAAAGCCCAGGCCCTCGGCGGTGAGGCTGAAGCCGATCATCATCAGAAAGCCCAGGCACAGCATGATCACCGTGGGGTGGGCGTTGACGAAGCGGGTCAGCGGCTTGCTCGCGACGATCATGATGCCGATGGAGAAGATCACCGCGATCATCATGATCGACAGGTGCTCGACCATGCCCACGGCGGTAATCACCGCGTCCAGCGAGAACACTGCATCGAGTACCACGATCTGCGCCACGATCGGCCAGAACGCCGAATGGCGCGCCGGGCCCTGATGGTGGGCGACATGCCCTTCGAGACGCTCGTGCAACTCCATGGTGGCCTTGAACAGCAGGAACACACCGCCGAACAGCATGATCAGGTCACGGCCCGAGAAGCTCTTGTCGAACACCTCGAACAGCGGCGCGGTCAGCGTCACCATCCACGAGATGCTGGCCAGCAGGCCCAGGCGCATGATCAGCGCCAGCGACAGGCCGATCACCCGCGCGCGGTCGCGCTGATGGGGCGGCAGCTTGTCGGCGAGAATCGCGATGAACACCAGGTTGTCGATACCCAGTACCAGCTCGAGCACGATCAGCGTGGCAAGGCCCAGCCAGGCCGTGGGGTCGGCTAGCCATTCCATGGGCAGGTACTCAGGCGGGAAACGTCACGGGGACGGGAAAGGGAGGATGGCCAGGACGGCCGGGTACTGGGAGGCTCCGAGAACGAAGTCATATCAACCTTGGGTCAATTAGGGACGGTGATCCTACAATTTCAGCTGACTTTTCTCACAGCGTGAAATTATTTCAATCTGTGGCAAAACACCCGCTGCGGCACAGGGCAATTTCCTTCAATACCCCACCGACCTTCCCGCCTACCCTCGCTGCACCCTCCCCCTCAAGGATCTGCCGCATGAGCCTCAGCCTTTCCATGGCCGCCTTCGCCCTGGCCGCCTCCATTTCCCCTGGCCCGGTCAACATCGTTGCCCTGGGCGCCGGCGCACGGCATGGCTTGCGCCCGGCCATGCGCCACGTTACCGGTGCCACCCTGGGGTTCATCCTGCTACTGGTACTGATCGGCCTGGGCCTGCATGAGGTGCTGCGCCACTGGCCAGGCCTTGCCGTTGCCCTGCACTGGGCCGGGGTGCTGTTTCTGCTGTACATGGCGTGGAAGCTGGCCCGCGACGACGGCGCGCTCGGTGAAGGGCGTGATACCCACGCACCCAGCCTGCTGCGCGGCGCTGCCATGCAATGGCTCAACCCCAAGGCCTGGCTGGCCTGCGTGGCGGGCATCGGCGCCTTCGTGGGCCAGGGCGAAACCGCCCTGCTGGGCCAGTTCAGCCTGATCTACCTGGTGATCTGCTACCTCTCGCTGGGCTGCTGGGCGCTGGCCGGCAGCCTGATCCGCAGCTACCTCGACAACCCGCGGCGCCTGCGCCTGTTCAATCGCAGCCTGGCCGCCCTGCTGGTGCTGAGTGCGCTGTACCTGATGCAGGGGTCTGTATGAAAAAGACGAAGGTCAGGCTGTTTTCAACCCAGCATCACCGAGTATCAAGGCTTTTCGTACAGCGCCTAGGCTGAGCGGTAATGCCCGGGCGTCGCAGCCAGGTGCTGCTTGAATGCCCGTTGCAGATGCGCCTGGTCGGCAAACCCGGCCTCCAGCGCCACCTCGGCGATCAGCCGGCCCTGGCGCAACTGGGCGCGGGCGTACTGCACGCGGCAGTCCAGCACAAAGCCGTGCGGGGTCAGGCCGTAATGCT
This sequence comes from Pseudomonas sp. S12(2018), assembly GCF_024355235.1. Taxonomy (NCBI): domain Bacteria; kingdom Pseudomonadati; phylum Pseudomonadota; class Gammaproteobacteria; order Pseudomonadales; family Pseudomonadaceae; genus Pseudomonas; species Pseudomonas sp. S12(2018). The sequence continues at coordinate 13,414 of NZ_QLAD01000012.1, read as the reverse complement.
GCTTGAAGGTGCGGATCAGATACGAGGTGGACAAGCCGGCCGCCTGGCTGATGTCTTCGAGCTTGAGCGGTTCGGTGCAATGTGCGCGAATGAATGCCGCCGCCCGCTCCAGCCGCGCATCCGGCCTGGCCAGCGGCGGTGGCGCTGCCTCCAGCTGCTGGCGCAGGTCGCCGAAGAACGCTTCGGCAGCCGCCGCCTTGCACGCCGTGCCACGCTGGTTGTCGATGAGCATGTCGTACAGCTGCAACAGGGCCTCGAACAGGGCCGGGGCGGTACTCAGGGTGGCAGCGACCGGTGCGAAGCCAAGCCGGGTCAGCCACGGCATGTCCACGTACAGCATCAGGTACGACCACGGCTGGTCGGCGATCGGGTTGCAGGCGTGCACCACACCGGGGTTCATCATCACCACCGTGCCGGTCTCGACCTCGCGCCAGGTGTGCCCGCTGAGGTAGGAGCTGCGCCCGGCAGTGATCGCACCGATGGAAAACCCGGCATGGGAATGGCGCGCATAGCAGACCTTGCGACCGTCTGCGACCCCGCGCGCCTCGATGAAGGGCAACGCCGGGTCACGCCAGAAATACGAGGTGGTGGTCATCGCGTGCGGGCCTGTGGGCAGTGGAACAACGCGCACTCTATCAGGCTTCAAGGCGTGCCACTGCCCCTTGCGCACCGCTCGTCGTCACTCGCGCGCCCTGATAAGCTGCCGCGCAGACCGTTCAAGGAAGACCCGCATGAGCAGCAAGCACTTCACCGAAACCAGCAAATTTCTCAGCTACGTGCTGCGTCACGCCCCCGAATCCATCGATCTGCAACTGGACAGCGAAGGCTGGGGCGATGTCGATGCACTGATTGCCGGCGCCGCTCGCCAGGGCCGCGCGCTGGACCTGGCGCACCTGCAGGCGGTGGTGGCCAGCAGCGACAAGAAACGCTTCGGCCTGTCGGACGATGGCCGCAGGATTCGCGCCGTACAGGGGCACTCGACAGCGACGGTCGAGCTCCAGTACGCGCCCAAGGCGCCGCCTGCCGAGCTGTACCACGGTACGGCAACGCGCTTTCTCGACTCGATTGCCCAACAGGGCCTGATCGCCGGCAACCGTCACCACGTGCACCTGTCCCACGACCCCGAAACGGCCATTGCGGTCGGCCAGCGTTACGGTTCACCGGTACTGCTGCACATCGATGCAGCGGCAATGCACGCCCAGGGCCTGGCGTTCTTCCAGGCCGACAATGGCGTATGGCTGACGGCCCACGTGCCGGTGGCGTTCATTCGACAGCCCGGTTAAACCGGCGAGTCGGCGTCGTGCACCACCACCAGCAACTGCGCCTGCACCGCCCCGACCGAGCGTAGCCGGTGCGGTGTCTGGGCATTGAAGTGCAGCGCATCGCCGCGCTCGAGCAACACCCGCTCGTGCATGAAGTCCACCTCCACCTGCCCTTCGTGCACGAACAGGAACTCTTCGCCCAGGTGCTCCTTGAACGTCGAGTCGCTGAAGTCCGCCGGCGGGCAGATGATGAACGGCAGCAGGCTGCGCTGGCCGATATGCTGGGCCAGCACCGCGTAGCCCGGCCCTTCGGCGCTGCCGGACAACGCCTGGCGCTCACCCCGGCGTACCAGGCTGTAGCGCGCCTGCGCAGGCTGGTCTTCGGCGAACAGTTCTTCCACGTTCACGTTCAACGCCCGCGCCAGTTTCAGCGCCGCCGCAATCGAAGGGGTGTTCAGACCCCGCTCCACCTTGGACAGGTAGCTCTTGGTCATGGCCGTTTTCTCGGCCAGCGTCTCAAGCGTCAGCCCAAGTTTTTTTCTTAATACTTTCAATCGGATAGACATTTAACGCCGCTATTCCCGGTGCAATGGGCAACCTTTCCCTTGCCAATGACACTTTGTGTCATATAGCCTTGTTTGTGTCATTAGGTTGACTACCCCGCTCACCTTCCAAGCAACCGGGGCGGGCCAGCCCTGACGTCCGATCCGCCACCGAGGAAACCCCAATGGCCAAGACATTAGCACTCCCCAAGGACCAACTGGTCAAGCAGGCCCTGGAACAGATGCAGGGCTCGCTTGCCGATAATACGTGGACTGTGCGTGAAAAGCTGGCGCTGACCTGCCGAATCCTGTTCGACAACGGCCACGACTCCGGCCTGGCCGGGCAGATCAGTGCCCGCGGCCCGCAACCGGGCACCTTCTACACCCAGCAACTGGGGCTGGGCTTCGATGAAATCACCGCCAGCAACCTGCTATTGGTCAACGAGGACCTGGAGGTGCTCGAAGGCAGCGGCATGCCCAACCCGGCCAACCGCTTTCACAGCTGGGTGTACCGCGCACGCCCGGATGTGAACTGCATCATCCACACCCACCCGACCCACATCGCCGCGCTGTCGATGCTCGAGGTACCGTTGCAGGTGTCGCACATGGATCTCTGCCCGCTGTACGAGGACTGCGCGTTTCTCGAAGGCTGGCCCGGGGTGCCGGTGGGCAACGAGGAAGGCGAGCTGATCAGCGCGGCGCTGGGCGACAAGCGCGCCATCCTGCTCTCGCACCACGGCCAGCTGTCGACCGGCGCCAGCATCGAGGAAGCCTGTGTGATCGCGCAGTTGATCGAGCGCGCGGCGCGCCTGCAGTTGCTGGCGATGTCAGCCGGCCAGATCAAGCCCATCGAGCCGGTGCTGGGGCGCGAAGCGCACGACTGGATCGCCCGCCCCAAGCGCCACGGTGCGGCGTTCGCCTACTATGCCCGGCAGTGCCTGCGTCAGCATGCCGATTGCCTGAACTGAACCTGTTTTCTGCGGAGTGTTTTTCATGTCCACGACTTTTCACGGCATCATCGGCTACACCATCACCCCGTTCAGCGCCGACGGCACCCAGCTCGACCTGGCGGCCCTGGGCCGCTCCATCGATCGGCTGATCGAAGGTGGGGTACAGGCCATCGCGCCCCTGGGCAGCACGGGCGAAGGCGCCTACCTGAGCGACCGCGAGTGGGACCAGGTGGCCGAGTTCAGCCTGGCGCACATTGGCGGGCGGGTACCGACCATTGTCAGCGTCTCGGACCTGACCACCGCCAGCGCCATGCGCCGCGCGCGCTTTGCCGAGGCCCATGGGGCAGATGCGGTGATGGTATTGCCGGCGGCCTACTGGAAGCTGAGCGAGGCCGAGATCCTGCAGCACTACCAGAGCATCGGCGACTGCATCGGCGTGCCGATCATGCTCTACAACAACCCGGCCACCAGCGGCACCGACCTGTCGGTGGAGCTGATCATGCGCATCGTGCGCCAGGTCGAGAACGTGACCATGGTCAAGGAGAGTACCGGCGACATCCAGCGCATGCACAAACTGCAGCAGTTGGGCGAAGGCCAGGTGCCGTTCTACAACGGCTGCAACCCGTTGGCCCTGGAAGCGTTCGTGGCCGGTGCCACGGGCTGGTGCACGGCGGCAGCCAACCTGATTCCGGCGCTCAACCAGCAGCTGTACCAGGCCGTGCTGGGTAACGACCTTGAGGCGGCGCGGGCGCTGTTCTACCGGCAGTTGCCATTGCTGGAGTTCATCCTCAAGGGCGGCTTGCCGGCGACGGTGAAGGCAGGGTTGGCGTTGACCGGGCTGGAGGTGGGCGAGCCGCGCAGGCCGGTGTTCGGGCTGGATGACGCCGGGCGTGAGCGGTTGCGCGGGTTGCTCGAACAGATGGGGTAAGGCCTTATCACGGCCTCGGCGCACGGTATCGCCGGCCAACAGGGCATGCATCGCCAGCCCTGTTGGCTCGGCTTCAGGGCGCTACAACCGCCAATCCAGGCTCACCGTCAGCGTGCGCGGATCACCCCAGTACACCCCGTTGTAGAACCCCACGTTGTTGTAGTACCTGGTATCCAGCAGGTTCTTCACGTTCAAGGACGCCGACAGGTGTTCGTCGAACTCGTAACGGGACATCAACCCCACCACCGTGTAGGACCGCTGGCGAATGTCAGCCGGCGCCGTGATGATCCGGCCATCGCTGCCTCGCCCCACCGGACGATTGCCGCTGCGGTAGATGTCGCTCTGCCAATCCACCGACCCACCCACGGTCAACCTGTCCATCACCCTGTAGGTGCTGTTCCAGCGCACCATGTTCAACGGCTGGGTGGTGTTGCGCCGCTTGTGCTCGGCATCCAGCGAGTGGGTGTAGCTGTAGCCCAGGGTCATGTTCCACCCCGCCATCACCTCGCCAGCGACCTCCGCCTCGAAGCCCTCCACGGTATTGCCCTTGCCGCCGGACTTGTAATACTGCTCGCCGTTGGGCCCTACCGGAATGGAATCGTCCACCTCGGCCACGTTGTCCTGCTTGCTGCGAAACACCGCCGTCGACAGGTTCAGGCGCTCATCCAGCAGGCTGCCCTTCAGGCCCACCTCGTAGTTGCTGCCCACCACCGGTTCCAGGTACTTGTCGTCGACATCCTTGTAGTTCTGCGGCTTGAAGATGTCGGTGTAGCTGGCGTACACGGTGTAGTGGTCGGTGATGTCGTACAGAACGCCCGCATAGGGTGTCCACACGTCATTGTGGGTGCGGCTGGAGCGCGGGTTCTCCACCACCTGCCCCGCCGCATCGAATGCCCATGAGCGCCCCGTGACCTTCCAACTGCCGTAGCGGCTGCCCAGCACCAGGTGCAGTGCATCGGTCACGTTCAGCCGGGTGGCGACATAGCCGGCCTTCTGCTGCGTGGTATCGCGCGAACCATCCAGGTTGGTCACGGTATCGGCGAACTTGTCTACCCCGCCCAGGTACTTCCAGTCGGGGATGGTCGTGTAGCCGGGCGGCAGGTCCAGGGGCCGCTTGAGCGGCGCGCTGTTGCGCCGCTGCGACTCGCCATAGCCGATCATGAATTCGTGCTCGCGCCCCAGCAGCGCAAAGGGCCCGCCCAGGTTGAGGTCGGCGGCGCTCATTTTCTCGTCGCCGATGAAGTGGCTGACCCAGGCATTCATGCCGCTGCGGTCGGCCTCGGGGAAGCCCTGGCCACCGAAGTACACCTTGCCGTCGGTTTCGCTCTGGCGGTAGGTGTAGGCCGCCTTGAGGTGCCAGTCGCCGCCCAGGCGCTGGTCGAGGGTGGCGAACACGGTCTCGTCCTTGAGCGGCCACGAACTCCACGGCGCCGAGATGTTGTTCGAACGCGGCAGCTTGGCCTTGCCACCGGAGGCGTTCCAGTACGGCACGGTGCCCCACGAGGCACCCTGTACATGCTTGTTCTGGTAGTCGTACCCCACCGCCAGCACGGTGTCGTCGCTCAGGTCGCCCTCGAGAATGCCGTAGGCCACCTCGCGCTGGGTCTGGTAGCGGTCGCGAAACGAATGGGCATCGCGGTAGGCCAGCACGCTGCGCCCGCGCAGACGGCCGTCGAAGGCCAGCGGCCCGCCCACGTCGACATAGCTGTAGTAGTTGTCGTAGCTGCCGCCACGCAGGCCGGTTTTCACCGCCAGTTCATGGGTGGGGCGCTTGCGCATCATGTTGATGGTGCCCGACGGGTCGCCGGCGCCGGTGGTCAGCCCGGTGGCGCCACGCACCACTTCGATGCGGTCGTAGATGATGGTGTCCGAGTCGGACTTGAGCCCCGCGAAGGTGTTGAGCATACCGTCGATCTGGAAGTTGTCGATGGCATAGCCGCGCGAGTTGTAGGTGGGGCGCTCGGAGTCGTTGCGCTGGACCACCACGCCCGTCACCTGGCCCATGGCTTCGGAGAGGTTGTCGAGCTGGAAGTCGTCCAGCTGCTGGCGGGTCAGCACCGACATCGACTGCGGGGTGTCCTTGATCGACAGGTTCAGGCGGGTGGCGGTGCTCATGCTGCCGGTGGTGTAGGCCCCGGTGTTTTCGGTGGTGCTGCCCAGGCCCTGGGCACTCACGTTGGTCGAACCCAGCTCCAGCGCCTGGGGGGCGGCGTCGGGCAGGGGTTCGTTGTCAGCCAGTGCGACGGCGCTGCAGGCGGTGCCGTACAGGCCCAGTGTCAACGTCATGGAACGGGTAATCGGCGCGAACATCGCGGCCTTCTCCTTGTTTTACGACGGGAAATTCCGTTTAGAAATACACAGCGGGACATCATCGGATCACCCTTAATACGAATGCTTATCGATTTAATTTAGGCATGAAAAAGGCGATCCGAAGATCGCCTTTTTCACCCGCCGGATGCGCTAAGGCATCACAGGTGGCGTGTACTGCAACGTGGTGCCCAGCGCCCAGAGCAGGAACAGCACCAGCGGCACGTGCACCAGCAACTGCACGAACGAGAAGCCGATCAGGTCGCGCGCCTTGAGCCCCAGCACGCCCAGCAGCGGCAGCATGTAGAACGGGTTGATCAGGTTGGGCAGCGCCTCGGCGGCGTTGTAGATCTGCACCGCCCAGCCCAGGTGGTACTGCAGGTCGTTGGCCACCAGCATCACGTAGGGTGCCTCGATGATCCACTTGCCGCCACCGGAGGGAATGAAGAAGCCCAGCACCGCGGAGTACACGCCCATCAGCAAGGCGTAGGTGTCATGCGAGGCGATCTGCACGAAGAAGGTGGAGATATGGTGCGCCAGGGTTTGCGCGTCCACGCCCTTGACCTGGGTGAGGATGGCCGCGATCGAGCCGTACAGCGGGAACTGGATCAGTACCCCGGTGGTGGTCGGCACCGCACGGCCCACCGCATCCAGGAAGCTGCGCGGGCGCCAGTGCAGCAAGGCGCCGAGCATGATGAACAGAAAGTTGTAGGTATTGAGCCCCGAGATCGCGGTGATGGCCGGCTTGGTCGAGAACTCGTGGTACAGCCAGCCAGCCGCCAGGGCCACCAGCAGCAGGGTCAGCACCGGGCTGTATTCCAGCCATTCACCCGGGCGCGTGCGCTGCGCCGGTGGTGGTGCGCTGAAGCTGGGGTCGATGCCACAGGCCTGGGCATCGCGGGCACTCTGCGGGCCGGGTGCAGTGGCGTAGGCCACGATCAGCGACACGATGACCAGCGCCGCCAGCATCACGCCCGACTGCCAGAGGAAGATGGTTTCGGTGAACGGGATCACCCCGGTGATCGCCAGGATCGACGGCGGCAGGCTGGCCGGGTTGGCTTGCAGCTGCGCGGCCGACGAGGACAGGCCCAGCGCCCATACGGCGCCCAGGCCCAGGTAGGCGGCGGCACCGGCGGCGCGGTAGTCCATCTTCAGGTCGGTACGGCGCGCCAGGGCGCGTACCAGCAGGCCGCCGAACACCAGCGACAGGCCCCAGTTGAGCAGCGAGGCGACCATCGATATCAGCGCCACCCAGCACACGGCCGAACGGCCGTTCTTCGGAATGCGCGCCAGGCGGTCGATGAGTTTCACCGCCGGCGGCGAGCTGGCCACCACATAGCCGCCGATGACCACGAAGGCCATCTGCATGGTGAAGGGGATCAGGCTCCAGAACCCGTCACCGAAGGCGGTGGCGGTATCGAGGGGTTTGGCGCCCATGGCCAGGGCGGCCAGTGACACCAGCACCACGGCCAGGGCGGCGAACACCCAGGAGTCGGGGAACCAGCGTTCGGCCCAGTTGGAGCAACGCAGGGCAAAGCGGGCGGAGCGGCTGTCTTGGAGTTCGGCGGCCACGGGATTTTCCTTCTTATTGATTTTTTTGAACGGCTGAAGGCCCCTTCGCCGGCAAGGCCGGCTCCTGCACAGGAATGCGTGGTTCCCTGCAGGAGCCGGCCTTGCCGGCGAAGAGGCCAGCACAGGCAAGGCGGTTATCAGCCTAGAACGTCATCTCTTTCACATCATCGGCCACGATCAGCTTGCCGGCGGTCTTGGCGACGATCTCTTCCACGCTCACCCCCGGCGCTGTCTCGCGCAGGATGAACGCGCCATTCTCGATCTCAAGATAGGCCAGGTCGGTCAGCACCTTGCGGATGCAGCCGGCACCGGTCAGCGGCAGGCTGCAGCGCGACAGCAGCTTGGACTCGCCGTCCTTGGAGGCATGGGTCATGGTGACGATGATGTTCTCGGCACCAGCCACCAGGTCCATCGCCCCGCCCATGCCCTTGACCAGTTTGCCCGGGATCATCCAGGAGGCGATGTTGCCCTCCACGTCCACCTCGAACGCCCCCAGCACAGTGAGGTCGACGTGACCGCCACGGATCATCGCGAAGGACTCGGCCGAGTTGAAGATCGACGCGCCGGTGCGGGCGGTCACGGTCTGCTTGCCGGCGTTGATCATGTCGGCGTCCAGCTGCGCTTCGGTGGGGAATTCCCCCATGCCCAGCAGGCCGTTCTCCGATTGCAGCATCACGTCCATATCCGCCGGGACGTAGTTGGCCACAAGGGTCGGGATGCCGATGCCAAGGTTGACGTAGTAGCCGTCCTTGAGTTCACGGGCTACACGTTGTGCCATTTGTTCGCGGGTAAGTGCCATGCTCAGGTTCTCTTTGTTGTTCTGCGCGGGGTCGGGTCAGGCTTTGACGGTGCGTTTTTCGATACGCTTCTCGAACGTGCCGACGATGACCCGGTCGACGTAGATGCCCGGGGTATGGATCTCGGTAGGCAGCAGCACGCCTGGCTCGACGATCTCCTCGACCTCCACCACGGTGATCTTGCCGGCGGTGGCGGCCAGCGGGTTGAAGTTCTGCGCGGTGTTGCGGTACACCACGTTGCCGTAGTGGTCGGCCTTCCAGCCCTTGACGATGGCGAAGTCACCGGTGATGGCTTCTTCGAGGATGTACTTGCGCCCGTTGAATTCGCGCACTTCCTTGCCTTCGGCCACCGGGGTGCCGTAGCCGGTGGCGGTGAAGAAGGCCGGGATGCCGGCGCCGCCGGCGCGCATCTTCTCGGCCAGGGTGCCTTGCGGGGTAAGTTCCACTTCCAGCTCGCCGCTGAGCAGCTGACGCTCGAACTCGGCGTTTTCGCCCACATACGAGGCGACCATCTTGCGGATCTGGTGGTCTTCGAGCAGCACGCCCAGGCCGAAGCCGTCGACGCCGCAGTTGTTGGACACCACGGTCAGGCCGCGCACGCCACGGCGCTTGATCTCGGCAATGAGGTTTTCAGGGATGCCGCACAGGCCGAAGCCGCCTGCCAGTACGGTCATGTTGTCGGCAAGGCCTTCGAGGGCCTCTTCATAGGTCGCTACGCGCTTGTCCAGTCCGGCCATGCTGATTCGCCTTTTGTAGTTGTAGAACCGACGAGGGTCGTCGGAGAGCGTCTGGGGCCATCTTCACCCTTGGCCACTCATTTGTTAATTTTGTTTTTTTGATGGATTGATTGGTTATTCAAATCAATGTCGACGCGGGTAGGCTTGACCCTCCACAAAACCCTAAAGGACAGTAGACCACCCTCCCCACTTTGCAGGAGCCTTCCATGCGTACGCTCGAACTCGGCGACTCCACCGTACCCGTCATCGGCCAGGGCACCTGGTACATGGGCGAAGACCCCGGCCAGCAGAAAGCCGAGGTCGCCGCCCTGCAGCACGGCATCGACCTGGGCCTGACGTTGATCGACACCGCCGAAATGTATGCCGAGGGCGGCGCCGAGCGGGTGGTGGGCCAGGCCATCCAGGGGCGTCGCGAGCAGGTCTGCGTGGTCAGCAAGGTGTACCCGCACAACGCCAGCCGCAGCGGCATCCCCGCCGCCTGCGAGCGCAGCCTGCAGCGCCTGGGCACCGACCATATCGACCTGTACCTGCTGCACTGGCGCGGCCAGTACCCGCTGGAGGAAACCGTCGAAGCCTTCGAGCGCCTGCGCGAGGCCGGCAAGATCCGGCGCTGGGGCGTGTCCAACTTCGATACCGATGACCTGCGCGAGCTGGACAACCCGGCCTGCGCCACCAACCAGGTGCTGTACAACCCCGAGCAGCGCGGCATCGAGTTCGACCTGCTGCCCTACAGCCACAAGCGCCACTTGCCAACCATGGCCTACTGCCCGCTGGCCCAGGCCGGACGCCTGCTCAAAAACGCGACCCTCAACCAGATCGCCGAACGCCATGGCGCCACCGCGGCCCAGGTGGCGTTGGCCTGGGTAACCCGTGAAGACGGCGTGATCGCGATCCCCAAGGCGGTGGACAAGCGCCATGTGCAGCTCAATGCCGCCGCGGCCAGCCTGACCTTGAGCAGCGAAGACCTGCGCGCCATCGACCGCGCCTTCCCGCCGCCCACCCGCAAGCAGCGCCTGGCGATGGTGTGATCAGCGAAAGTCGCGGCTGCGCACATCCAGCCCGTGCAACAGCGGGCTGAGGTCTTCCAGGCGCTTCGCGATCAGGTGGCGCACGCCGTCGGCGCATTCGAGCGTACCCATCACCCGCAGCAGCTGCGAGCCCACCAGCACCCGGCGCTGACGCTCGGCCAGCTCGCGCCACACCACCACGTTGACCATGCCGAACTCATCCTCCAGGGTCACGAAGGTCACGCCGCTGGCAGTGCCTGGCCGCTGGCGCCCGGTGACCAGCCCCGCCACGCTCACCGCATCGCCGTGTTCGGCCCCCTCCAGGGCCTGCGAACTGCGACAGCCCAGGCCATTCAGGCGTCGGCGCAGCAGGCTCAGCGGGTGCGGGCCCAATGTGGTGCCGACGCTGGCATAGTCGGCAAACAGGTCCTCGCCCACGCTGGGCACCGGCAGGTTCACCGGCGCTTCACGGGGCGGCTCCACCCCGGCGAACAGCGGCAGTTGCGCCTGCACCGCCGCCACTTCCCAGCGTGCCTGATAACGGTGCCCGACCAGGGCGCCCAGGGCCCCGGCATCGGCCAGCAGCGCCCGCGCACGCGCATCCAGGCCGGCACGCAGGCACAGGTCGGCCACATCGCCGAACGCCCGCTGCGCCCTGGCCTGTGCCAGGCGCAGGGCATCGTCCTGGCGAAAGCCGCGCACCTGGCGCAGGCCAAGGCGCAGCGCCAGTTCATCGCCGCCCACCGGCTCCAGGCTGCAGTCCCACTGGCTGTGCTGCACATCCACCGGGCGAATCTGGATGCGGTGGCGGCGCGCGTCCTGCAGGATCTGGTCCGGGCTGTAGAAGCCCATCGGCCAGCTGTTGATCAGCGCACAGGCGAAGATCGCCGGCTCGTGGCACTTGAGCCAGCAACTGGCGTAGGTCAGCAAGGCAAAGCTGGCCGCGTGGGACTCGGGGAACCCGTAGCTGCCAAAGCCCTTGATCTGCTCGAAGATGCGCTCGGCGAACTCGACGCTGTAGCCGTTGTTCAGCATGCCCCGGGTCAGCCGCTCGCGGTGTGGCTCCAGCCCGCCGTGACGTTTCCAGGCGGCCATCGAACGGCGCAACTGATCGGCCTCGCCTGCCGTATAGTCGGCAGCCACCATGGCCAGCTCCATCACCTGCTCCTGAAACAGCGGCACGCCCAGGGTGCGCTCGAAGACCTTCTTCAGCGCATCCGACGGGTAGGTCACCTGCTCCTGCTTGTTACGCCGGCGCAGGTACGGGTGCACCATGTCGCCCTGGATCGGCCCGGGGCGCACGATGGCCACCTCGATCACCAGGTCGTAGAACTCGCGTGGCTTGAGCCGCGGCAGCATGGCCATCTGCGCCCGTGACTCGATCTGGAACACCCCCACGGTATCGGCACGGCCGATCATGTCGTAGGTGGGGACATCGTCCGGCGGCAGGGTCGCGATGGTCAGCTCGCGCCCGCGGTGGTAGCGCACCAGGTCGAAGCAGCGGCGCAAGGCGCTGAGCATGCCCAGGGCCAGGATATCGACCTTGAGCAGGCCGACCATGTCCAGGTCGTCCTTGTCCCACTGGATCACCGTGCGTTCGTCCATGGCGGCGTTTTCCACCGGCACCAGGGTGTCCAGTGGCTGCTCGGAAATCACGAAGCCACCAGGGTGCTGCGACAGGTGCCGGGGGAAGCCGATCAGCTCGCCGGTCAAGGTCAGCACCCGGTGCAGCAGCGGGCTGTCGGGGTCGAAACCGGCTTCGCGCAACCGCTCCGGCGGCGGGATGCGGTCGGTCCAGCGCCCGCAGCAATCGGCCAGGGCGTTGATCTGGTCGGGCGGCAGCCCCAGCACCCGGGCAATGTCGCGCACCGCCCCGGCGGCATGGTAGGTGCTGGCCACGGCCGTCAGGGCGGCGCGGTGGCGGCCATAGCGGTTGAACACGTATTGCAGCACCTCTTCGCGCCGTTCGTGCTCGAAGTCCACGTCGATGTCCGGCGGCTCGTCGCGCTCACGCGATAAAAAGCGCTCGAACAGCAGGTGCGTGCGGGTCGGGTCCAGCTCGGTGATGCCCAGCACGAAGCACACCACCGAGTTGGCTGCCGAGCCCCGGCCCTGGCACAGGATGCCCTGGCCACGGGCAAAATGAACGATGTCGTAGACGGTCAGGAAGTAGCTCTCGTAGCCCAGCTCGGCGATCAGCGCCAGTTCGTGTTCGAGGGTCTGGCGCACGGCCGGCTCGATTCCTCCCGGCCAGCGCCACGGCACCTGGCGTTCGCACAGCGTGCGCAGCCAGCCGGTCGGCGTGTACCCCTCGGGCACCACTTCGCGCGGGTACTGGTAGCGCAACTGGCCGAGGTCGAAGGTGCAGCGCCGGGCAATCTCCAGGGTGGCCTCAAGCAGGTGGGCCGGGTACAGCTCGGCCAGTTGCGCCAGGGGCCGCAGGTGCCGCTCGCCATTGGCGAACAGGTGCTGCCCGGCACCGGCCACGGTGCTGTGATGGCGCAGCGCGCTCATGCAGTCCTGCAGCGCGCGCCGCCCACGCGCATGCATGTGCACGTCGCCACAGGCCACGGTGCGCAGGTTCAGGCTCGCGGCCAACCCCTGCAGTTGTTGCAGGCGCTGTTGATCGTCGGCACCGCGATGCAGTTGCACCGCCAGCCACAGGCGCTCGCCGAATACCTCGCGCAGCCACAGGCCGGGGCCGGCCTGCAACGGCTCGTCCGGCACCCACAGCGCCAGCAGGCCGTGCAGCGGGCCGGCGAAGTCTTCGCGCAGCAGCTGGTATTCGCCCTTTTTCGCCCGGCGCCGCGCCAGGGTAATGAGCCGGCACAGGTGCTGGTAGCCGCTCAGGTTTTCGACCAGCAGCACCAGCCTGGGGCCGTCGTGCACCCGCACCTCGCTGCCGACGATCAGCTTGAGGCCCGTCTCCCTGGCTGCCTGCCAGGCGCGCACGATACCGGCCAGGGTGCATTCGTCGGTGATCGCCAGGGCCTGGTAGCCCTGCTGGTGCGCCCGCTCGAACAGCTCGCGGGCACTCGAGGCCCCGCGCTGGAAGGTGAAGTTCGACAGGCAGTGCAGCTCGGCATAGCCCACGCTCATGCGAACCAGCCCTGCAGCCACAACGGCCCGCCTTCGCCCAGTGGCCGGTAGGCCCAGCCGCGCTGGCCGGCCGGGGTTTCGACCAGGTAGTAGTCACGCCGTACATCGCCGCCATCCCACCAGCCGGATTCGATCCGCTCGGGCCCGGCCAGCAGGCGCAGGCCCTCGGGCGCCAAGGCCTGCGGCTCGGCCAGCAGCCAGCCCGGGCGCGGC
>NZ_QLAD01000011.1:176479-199223 GCF_024355235.1 Pseudomonas sp. S12(2018) | reverse complement strand
CGCGTCAAGGGTTAATTGGCGATATTCGATGAACAAAGAAAGTTGCGCACTATATTGCTCATCCTCGCCTCCTTGCGCATCATAGACGCCAGGCCACACGCCTCTCTCTATATAAGGAAGCAACTCCAACAATGAACACCCACCCCCGCAGCCTGGCCTCCAGCCTCTTCCCCATTGGCCTGCTGCTAATTGCAATGGCATCCATCCAGTCCGGCGCCTCGCTGGCAAAAAGCATGTTCCCGCTGGTAGGTGCGCAAGGCACCACAACGCTGCGCCTGATTTTCGCCAGCCTCATCATGCTGGTGCTGCTGCGCCCCTGGCGCGCGCGCTTCACCTCCAGCACCCTCAAGTCGGTCATCATCTATGGGCTGGCATTGGGCGGCATGAACTTTCTCTTTTATATGTCCTTGCGCAGTGTCCCGCTGGGTATCGCCGTTGCCCTGGAGTTCACCGGCCCGCTGGCCGTGGCATTGTACGCATCGCGCAGGGCCATGGATTTCGTATGGATCGGTCTGGCAGTGGTCGGCCTGTTGCTGCTGATACCCATCGGGCAGACCGGGGCGGCCATCGACCTGATAGGCGCCGGCTACGCACTGGGCGCCGGCGTGTGCTGGGCGCTCTACATTCTATATGGGCAGAAAGCCGGGGCCGAGCACGGCATTCAGACCGCCGCACTTGGCGTCATGGTTGCCGCACTGTTCGTTGCGCCGATCGGCATCGTTCATGCCGGCAGCGCCCTGCTCAACCCTGCCCTGCTACCCGTGGCGATTGGCGTGGCCATTCTGTCGACAGCATTGCCGTACAGCCTGGAAATGGTGGCCCTGACACGCCTGCCCGCCCGAACCTTCGGCACACTGATGAGCATCGAACCGGCATTCGGCGCATTGTCGGGACTACTGTTTCTCAACGAAGTGTTGAGCATGGCGCAATGGCTGGCCATCGCCGCGATCATTACTGCCTCGGTGGGTGCCACACTGTCCATGCGCAGGGAAAGCCCAGCACTGGTGCCAGCCGACTGATTTGAGAAATATTTCCATTTGAACCTGTTTTTGTCATTGTGTCGCCATGGCACCCTGTTTAAGCTGTAATTCAATGCACTGCTTGAAGTTTTAACTTAAGACAAGGACGCGAGAGGCATCAGGAAGAGGCGCAGGTAACCGTCTCGGGCTTGCAGACCCGACACTCTTTGTAAGGACAGGAATGAAACGAATTTTGCTCATCCTAGCCATTCTGGCCATTGCTGGCTGTGCGGCGAACGCCAAAACTGAGGTCAAACACGGCAAGAAGGGCATGCACATCAACTGCTCGGGCCTGTCGTCTTCATGGAACAAGTGCTACGCCAAGGCCGCCAGTTCCTGCGGCACCAAAGGCTACAAAGTCGTCGCCAAGTCTGGCGATGGCGAAGACGAGCCAGGGGACTACCCCTTCGGGCTCAACCCCGCCGGCTACACCAGCCGAAGCATGATCGTCATCTGCAAGTAACGAAAAAGGGCAACCCGCAGGTTGCCCTTTTTCATGTGCCCGATCAGACAGCTTCGGTTCTTTGTTCCAGCCAGTGCAGAGCAGCACCTGCCAGCAGTGGCGAAAGCCGTTCACGCACCGTGCGGTGGTAATCATTGAGCCATTCGCGTTCTTCGCTGCCCAGTTGCTCAGGCAACAGGCATCGTGTGTCGATAGGGCACAAGGTCAGCGTTTCGAATTCAAGAAAGTCACCAAAACCACTCTTGCCCGAATCCCGGGTGAACACCAGGTTCTCGATGCGCACGCCCCACTGCCCAGGCCGATAGGTGCCCGGCTCGATGGAAGTGATCATGCCGGCCTGCATGGCTGTGTGCGGTGCAGGCGAGGCCTGATAGGCAATCACCTGGGGCCCTTCGTGCACGTTCATGAAGTAGCCGACGCCGTGGCCGGTGCCATGCCCGTAATCCACATGCTCGGCCCATAACGGTGCTCGGGCAATCGCATCGAGCAAAGGCGAGGCAATGCCCCGCGGAAAACGCGCCCTGGATAGTGCAATCATGCCCTTGAGCACCCGCGTGCAATCCAGCTTCTGTTCCAGGCTTGGCGTGCCGATGGGCACCATACGGGTAATGTCGGTGGTCCCTCCCAGGTACTGCCCACCTGAATCGATCAACAACAGCCCATCACCTTCGATGAGCGCATGCGAGGCGTCGGTGGCGCGGTAATGCGGCATGGCCCCATTGCTGTTGAAGGCGGCAATGGTGGCAAAGCTTGGGGACACATGACCGGGACGTCGAGCCCGGGCTGCGCCGAGCAAGGTGTCAACACTGACCTCGGTAAGGGTCGAATGCCCCAGTGCGGCTTCGAAGTCCGCGAAGAACTCGCACAACGCCGCACCGTCCTGTTCCATCACCTGCCTGATATGAACGAGGTCCGCCTCGCTCTTTCTCGACTTGGACAGAACGCTTGGATTGATGCCTTCGAGCAGCTGCACCTGGGCACCGAGGTTGGCCAGCAACCCGCTGGTCACCCGTGCCGGATCTACCAGCAGGACACTGCCCGCCTCGATGCCTGCCAGCGCGCTGCCCACTGCTTCATACTCGCGCAGTTGCACCCCGTCAGACTCAAGTGCCTCGCGCACAGCGCTGTCGACCTTGCTCGATGCCACGAACAGAATGGCCTGATGCTGACCGATCAATGCGAAGGAAACGAATACCGGGTTGTATGAAACGTCGCTGCCACGCAGGTTGAACAGCCAAGCGATGTCATCCAGCGTCGCAATGAAATGCCAATCTGCGCCGCGCTCCTTGAGCGTTGTGCGCAGTTGCGCCAGCTTGTCGGCACGGCTGACGCTCGCGTGCGGCGGCAGGTGCTGGTAAACCGGGCTGCCTGGCAACGCAGGCCGCTCCAGCCACACCTGTGCCAGCAGGTCCCTGTCACTGAGCAGGCGCACATTGCGCACCCTGAGGCGATCCTGCAGCTGCCGCGCCGACGCCAGTTGCATCACCGCACCGTCTACTGCCACCGTGCCGCCTGCGGGCGCCTGCTCTGCTAGCCAGTCAAGGGCCCCCGGCTGACCCGGCATCAGCTTCATCAACGCGATACCGCTACCCGCCAGCTCCTTTTCGGCCTGCTCCCAGTAACGACTGTCGGCCCAAAGCCCGGCAAAATCGGCCGTCAGCACCAGCGTACCCACCGAGCCATGAAACCCGGACAGCCATTGGCGCCCCTGCCAGTAGCCTGGAAGGTATTCGGACAGGTGCGGGTCTGCCGAGGGCACCAGCAGTGCATCGACCCCTTCGCGGTTCATCACTGCACGCATGCGCGCCAGGCGCGCGGTTACTGCTTCCTGCATTCCAGGCTGACTGTTCATTATGTTGTGCCACCACCGCGACCAATGTTCTGGTGGACGATAATGAAGCAGCACTCAACCGTGGGCAACCGCCCAGAAAGGCACATTGTGTAACGCTGCGTGGATGGCACCGGCAGCGGCGTCGATATCCTCTTCGCGGGTATAGCGCCCCAGGCTCAGACGCAACGTCTGCCGTGCCGCACGCTCGTCATGCCCAAGCGCCAGCAGCACATGCGAAGGCGCACTGCTGGCCGAATTGCAGGCCGACGTCGAGGAAAACGCCAGCGTACGGGCCAGCGCCTGCAGATCGATACCGTCACCGCCAAAGGTCAGGCTCAACGTATGAGGGATGCGCTGGACAGGGCTGCCGTTGAGCCCCAGGCCGGGAATATCGGCCAGCTGCTCCAGCAGCCGCTCACGCAACCGGTGCATACGTGCAACTTCCTGCTGCTGCACCTGCCCGGCCAGTGCGAAGGCTGCGCCCATGGCGGCAATCTGGTGAGTGGCCAGGGTGCCCGAGCGCAATCCGTTCTCGTGCCCGCCACCGTGAATCTGTGCCTGCAGCAGCGGCGCGGCGCGCTTGCCGACGTAGAGCGCACCGATCCCTTTGGGCCCATACACCTTGTGCGCCGAAAACGACATCAGGTCCACCGGCCAGCGTGACAGGTCGATAGGCACCTTGCCTGCCCCCTGGGCGGCATCCACATGCAGCAATGCGCCGTGGCGGCGCACCCGCTCGCCGATGGCCTGCACATCGTTCAGGGTGCCCAGTTCATTGTTGACCAACATCAGCGATACCAGAAAGGTGTCGTCACGCAGCGCCGCTGATACCGCCTGTTCAGTGATCAACCCCTGGGCATCGGGGCTCAGCCACGTCACCTCGATGCCTGCCAGCTCGAGCTGTCGGGCAGTATCGAGCACGGCTTTGTGCTCGATGCGGCTGGTGATGACATGCCCACCTGTGCGGCCCTGAGCCAGCCCTTTGAGGGCCAGGTTGTTGGATTCGGTGGCACCCGACGTCCAGATGATCTCGTCGGCCCGCGCCCCTACCAGGCCGGCGACCTGGGCCCGTGCCTGCTCGACCGCCAGGCGTGCCTGCTGACCATACCGATGGGAGCTGGAAGCCGGATTGCCAAAACGCCCGGATACCCCCAGACACTCCACCATTACCTGAATGACTCGCTCGTCGACGGGTGTCGTGGCGGCGTAGTCGAAATACAGCGGGAGTGTGGTCATGGCCAGGCGCTTCCTGAATGCGTGGAGTAGTCGTGCATCTATAGTGCACGAACACGCATAGAACCATTAATTATCAATTTTCATATTTATATAACAAAAATACAATTACGGTGATGACTCAGGCTCCCGCGTCAGACGAGCAGCCAATCCCTTGGCCTGCAACGCCACATCGGTGACGGCAGTACTTTCCCACCACAGGCCACGCAGCGGCGGGCCCATCGCAAACAGGCGCGTACTGACCGCGCCATCGGCATCGATCACTGCGCCCTGCGGGTCGGCATCAATTCCAAGGGCCAGCGGCCCTGGCCGGATCAGCCTGCGCTGCAACAACGCTTGCGGTAGCGGGCGTGCCACGCGCCGCCAGTCATACTCGATACCGGTGGAGTTGACCAGCGCGGCACCCTCGACCCGCGTCGCCTGGGCCTCGCCGCGAAACCGCAGACGCACCCCCACCCCGGCTCCGGTAGCCGGTTCGACCCTCTGCAGGGAGGCCGCATGAATATGCAGGCGCCCCTCCTGGCGCAACCGCTCCAGCAGCGCTGCACCCTGGGGCGGCGAACGGTGATGATGGCTTTCCCACCAGGGCCGCACATGGCGCACGAACTGGCGGCGTTCGCGGTCACTGGCCTGGCTCCACAGCCTGGGGATATGCACCCGCACAGTGTCCAGCGGGGCCTGCCAGTCGATGCCCTGGGCCAACGCCAGCCTGCATTGCCGGCGCAGCGCACGCAGCAACTGGCGCGGGCTGCGCAGCGAAGGGTCCGCCTCGAGAAAATCCTCCCAGGGCGGTGGCTGACGGCGCTCGTGGGGCCACAACCCGTGGCGCGAGAATACCTCGACAGGCCCACGATGCCCGGCCAGTTGCAACGACACCAGGGTGTCGACCATGGTCAGCCCGGAACCGATGATCAACACTGTGCCTTGCGGGTCGATCGTGCGCATGGCGGCCACGTCCCAGGGGTCGATGGCTGCGGCGTTGAGGCTGTTCTCACCCACCTGCGCCGTGCGCGCCGCGGCAAACATGCCGGTAGCCAGCACCGCCTGGCGCGCCTGCACCCGGCGTCCATCCTGCAATTGCGCCTGAACCCTGTCATCGTGCACCTGCAGGTCAACCACCTCGGTACACACATGCTCCAGCGTGGAGCCGGCCTTGGCGCCGACACGCTCGGCCTCTGCCAGACGCTGGCGGGCATAGCGACCGAACAGACCTCGCGGCGGGAACAATTCGGCCACCGGCACGCCCTGCTCGGCGGATTCGGGCCACTGCCCGGCATCGATCTGCTGTTGCAGCCAGTGGGTCAGGTCATCGGGATTGTCCGGATCGACGCTCATGCGCGCCGCATTGCCATTGAGGGTATGACCGTTTTCGGTAGCGCTGTAGGCTTCGCCACGCCCCAGCTCCCCACGCGGCTCGACCACCAGCAGGCGCCGGCGTCCGGGGCGACGCAGCAATTGCGCCGCCAACAAGGCGCCGCTCAGGCCACCCCCGATGATCAGTACATCCGCCATGTCGTCGCAGGCAGGTGCCGGTTGTTGTTCGTGCATCGGTATCTCCTTTCCCGGGAGACCGGATAATAAGCAGCAATCCACCGCAAGGGCAGCGGTGCGGTACCAAAGGAGGATCAGCCCGCAGGCCCGACCACGTGCTTGCGGTACTCGCCTGGCGCAAGCCCTGTGACCTTGTGGAAGACCTTGCGAAACGCACCAGGGTCCTGGTAGCCAACACCCCAGGCGATCTGGTCGATGCTGCGGTTGGTAAACTCGAGCATCCGGCAAGCGCGCCCTACCCTCACCTGCTGACAGTACTCGGTGGGTTTGAGGCCGGTGGCGCTGCGAAAACGCCGCAGGAAGGTGCGCTGCTCGAGCCCTGCGCAGTCGGCCATCAAGGCCATGTTGACCTCCCGCGCCCCCGTGCTCTGCAGCCAGTGCTGCACCTTGAGCACCGCTTCGTCGCCATGGTCCAGGCGCGGGCTGAACACGCTGCCCGGCCCAGGCATGGCATGCACTGGCGCCACCGCGAGAAATCGCGCCGTCTCAGCCGCCAGGGTCTGCCCCTGGAAGCGCTCGACCAGCTTGAGCCCCAACTCGGTCCAGGCCATCAATCCGGCCGAGGTAATGATGTCGCCATCTTCCAGCAACGGCAGGTTGGCCTCGACCTTGACCAGGGGAAAGCGCTCGGCCAGCGATTGGGCAAAATTCCAGTGAGTAGTGGCGGAGCGACCGTCGAGCAGGCCGCTGGCGGCAATGAAGAACACCCCGACACACACCGACACCAGCAGCGCGCCTTCGCGGTGCCACTGGCGCAGGTCGTTGCAGAAGCGATCGATCAGGTCGGGGCCCGGCTCCTCGGTCAGGCTGGGCGGGATGATCATCACTCGCGGGCGGTGATGCGCCTGCGGGTGACTGTCGAAGCTCACCGCCAGCGGCTGTCCCGGCATCTCGGCCCAGTGGCACACCCGCAGCAGCGGGCTGCGTCGCGCCCCGAGGTCCGCGGCCATGCGGTTGGCCACCGCGAACAGGTCGGTCAGGCCATGCACTGCCGCCATCTGGGCACCTGGGTAAACCAGAATACCGATCTCGACCTGATCGCCGATTGCATCCATTGTCAGTTTTTCCCGCCAATTTGTCGGTCGCGCCAATGCGCAAGCCTGTCGCACAAGCCTATAACTATCAGCACGTCACAACCATTCTCCTGAAGGACTGCACCATGAGCAAACAGGCACTGATCATCGTCGACATCCAGAACGACTACTTCCCCGGCGGCAAATGGACGCTGCACGGCGCCGATGCGGCCGCCGACAACGCCGCACGGATCATCCAGGCTGCCCGCGAAAACGGCGACCTGGTGGTCCATGTACGTCATGAGTTCGAGTCCGCCGATGCACCTTTCTTCACTCCGGGCTCCGAAGGCGCGCAGATTCATCCGAAAGCAGCCGCTCGCGAGGGCGAGCCGGTGGTGCTCAAGCACAACGTCAACAGCTTTCTGGGCACCGACCTCAAGGCCCTGCTCGACCAGCACAAGATTACCGGCCTGACCCTGGTCGGCAGCATGAGCCACATGTGCATCGATGCCGCCGCCCGGGCCGCCTCGGACATGGGCTATGGCACCACGGTGGTGCACGATGCCTGCGCCACCCGCGACCTGGAATTCAACGGCGTGGTCGTACCGGCGGCCCAGGCCCACGCGGCGTACATGGCATCGCTGGCCTTCGCCTACGCGCAGGTGGTCTCCACCCAGGAGTGGCTTGACGCCAATCGGCGCTGACAGGCCTTCAGATCACCACGTTGCGCACGAAGCGCGTCGCCACGTCGCCATCGTTGCGGTAGGCATGCATGCGGTTGCTGGCGAAGCTGTAGAAATCGCCAGCCGCCAGCACATGTTCCTGCGTTTCTATCACCAGGGTAAGGCGCCCCTCGAACACGTAGATCTGTTCGCTCCAGCCGTCGAAATCGGCCTCGGCCGGGTACACCTCGCCCGGCTCCAGGCGCCACTCCCACAACTCCACCTCGCGGCTGGCCCTGGAACTTGCCAGCAACACGGCCTTGCTGCCGGGGTGCACACCGGCCCAGGCCAGTTCGTTGATGCGATCAGGGTCACGGCTGTCAGGTGCCTGGATCAGGTCGCTGAACGCCACCGACAAGGCCTCGGCGATCAGGTCGAGGGTGGTCAGGCTGACATTCTTTTCACCCGCTTCTATTGCCACCAGCATGCGTCGGCTGACCCCGGATTTTTCTGCAAGGGCGCTCTGGCTCAGCTCTGCCGCATGGCGCAGGCGCCGGATATTCTGGCTCACGTGCTGAAGCACGGAGGCCCGCTGACTGGAATCTTTGTGCACTATATTGCTCACTCACATGGCTTGCGCAGTATACTGCCCACCTTCCGACGCATTGTGCGTCGCTCGCCCCACGTGTGCAAGCCCATGACCTCGCCGACCACTGCTCGATCTCTCTTCCTTTCATTGCGCCTGAGCAAGGCCGAACTGGTGCTGGTGTTCATCACCATGCTCTGGGGCGCCACCTTTCTGCTGGTGCATAACGTGATGACCGTCAGCGGCCCGATGTTCTTCGTCGGCCTGCGCTTTGCAGCGGCGGCGCTGTTTGTCGGGGCGTTCAGTGCGCGTGCGCTGCCCGGCCTGACCTGGTTCGAGGTCAAGGCCGGCGTACTGATCGGCGCCTCGATCATGCTGGGCTACGGCCTGCAAACGGTGGGCCTGCAAACCATCACCAGTAGCCAGTCGGCATTCATCACCGCCTTGTACGTACCTTTTGTACCGCTGCTGCAGTGGCTGGTGCTGGGCCGGCGCCCGGGGCTGATGCCGAGCCTGGGCATTGGCCTGGCGTTCGCCGGACTGATGCTGGTGGCCGGCCCCAGTGGCAGCTCGCTGCAGTTCAGCCCCGGCGAAATCGCCACGCTGATCGGCGCCGTGGCGATCGCAGCCGAGATCATTCTGATCAGCAACTATGCCGGCAAGGTCGACGTGCGCCGCGTGACCGTGGTGCAACTGGCTACCGCGTCGGCGCTGTCGTTCATGATGGTGGTGCCCACCCGGGAAGCCCTGCCGGACTTTTCCTGGCTGCTGCTGGGCAGTGCCGTCGGCCTGGGCGCCATGAGTGCGGTGATCCAGGTGGCAATGAACTGGGCCCAGCAATCAGTCTCGCCCACCCGGGCTACGCTGATCTACGCTGCAGAGCCGGTATGGGCCGGTATCGTCGGCCGCCTGGCGGGCGAGCGTCTGCCGGGCATCGCACTGCTCGGCGGGCTACTGATCGTGATCGCGGTGGTGGTCAGCGAACTGAAGATCAAACGCCGTGGCGAGCCCCTCGGCGCCAGTGATGACGATCAACAGGTGCAACAAACGGACCGGTAATCTGCAATAGCGGCACAATTCTTGTAAAAAACTGTTATAAAAAAACGCGTTGATGAGGCGCAAAAGTAGGATTCTGCGACAGCTTGCGTGTTGGTGATCGACGGGGCGCCACGTATGATCCCTTACAAACCTCTGCAGATTAGAAATCTATGTCCTTGATAGTTCTACTGCTTCTGCCGTTTGTTGGCAGCTGTCTGGCGGCTGTACTGCCGCACAACGCGCGTAACAGCGAATCACTTCTGGCCGGCCTTGTCGCGCTGGTCGGTACCGTGCAGGTCGCACTCCTGTACCCGCAAATTGCCGATGGCGGCGTCATCCGTGAAGAATTTCTGTGGCTGCCGAGCCTGGGCTTCAATCTCGTGCTGCGCATGGACGGGTTCGCCTGGCTGTTCTCGCTGCTGGTGCTGGGCATCGGCACCCTGGTGTCGCTGTATGCGCGCTACTACATGTCACCCCAGGACCCGGTTCCGCGTTTCTTCGCGTTTTTCCTGGCGTTCATGGGTGCCATGCTGGGCCTGGTGATCTCTGGCAACCTGATCCAGATGGTGTTCTTCTGGGAACTGACCAGCCTGTTCTCGTTCCTGCTGATCGGTTACTGGCACCACCGTGCCGATGCACGGCGCGGCGCCTATATGGCGCTGATGGTCACCGGGGCCGGTGGCTTGTGCCTGCTGGCGGGGGTACTGCTGCTCGGCCATGTGGTGGGCAGCTATGACCTGGACAAGGTCCTGGCCGCCGGTGACCTGATTCGCAGTCATGCCCTCTACCCCATTCTGCTTCCCCTTATCCTGCTCGGCGCCCTGACCAAGAGCGCTCAATTCCCCTTCCACTTCTGGCTTCCCCACGCCATGGCCGCGCCCACGCCGGTCTCGGCCTATCTGCACTCGGCCACCATGGTCAAGGCCGGGGTGTTCCTGCTGGCCCGGCTATGGCCGTCGCTGGCCGGCAGCGAAGAATGGTTCTGGATCGTCAGCGGCGCAGGGGCCTGCACCCTGCTGCTGGGCGCCTATGCGGCCATGTTCCAGAACGACCTCAAGGGCCTGCTGGCCTACTCGACCATCAGCCACCTGGGCCTGATCACCCTGCTGCTGGGCCTGAACAGCCCGCTGGCAGCGGTAGCGGCGGTGTTCCACATTCTCAACCATGCCACCTTCAAGGCCTCGCTGTTCATGGCCGCCGGCATCATCGACCATGAAAGCGGCACCCGCGATATCCGCAAGCTCAGCGGGCTGTTCCGGCTGATCCCGTTCACCGCCACCCTGGCCATGGTCGCCAGTGCCTCGATGGCCGGCGTACCCTTGATGAACGGCTTTCTGTCCAAGGAAATGTTCTTCGCCGAAACCGTGTTCATCAGTTCCACGGCCTGGGTCGAAACCACCTTGCCGATCATCGCGACCCTGGCGGGCACCTTCAGCGTCGCCTATGCGCTGCGCTTCACCGTCGACGTGTTTTTCGGCCCGCCGGCCACCGACCTGCCCCATACCCCCCACGAGCCGCCCCGCTGGATGCGCGCGCCGGTCGAGTTGCTGGTGCTGACCTGCCTGGTGGTGGGTATCTTCCCTGCGCAGTCGGTGGGCCCGCTGCTGGCCGCTGCCGCACTGCCGGTGGTGGGTGGCACGCTGCCCGAGTACAGCCTGGCCATCTGGCACGGCTGGAATGCACCACTGATCATGAGCCTGATCGCCATGTGCGGCGGCGTGGTGCTCTACCTGGTGCTGCGCAATCAGCTCAAGCGCGGGCGCTTCCTCTACCCGCCGCTGATCGAGCTGTTCAATGGCAAGCGCCTCTTCGAACACGGCCAGGTGCTGCTGATGCGTGTGGCGCGCCGCTTCGAGCGCCTGTTCACCACCCGCCGCCTGCAGAAGCAGCTGTTCATGCTGGTGCTCATCGCCCTGCTCGCCGGCGTGCTGCCCATGCTGCAAACCGGGTTGAGCTGGGGCGACCGGCCAAAAATCCCGGGCTCAGGTGTATTCGTGATGCTCTGGCTGATCGCGATCATCTGTGCCATCGGCGCTGCGTGGCAGGCCAAATACCACCGGCTGGCGGCCCTGACCATGGTCAGCGTCTGCGGCCTGATGACCTGCATCACCTTCGTCTGGTTCTCGGCGCCGGACCTGGCGCTCACCCAACTGGTGGTAGAAGTGGTCACCACGGTGCTGATCCTGCTGGGCCTGCGCTGGCTGCCACGGCGTATCGAAGACATCTCGCCCCTGCCCGGCAGCAAGGAACGCGCTGTGGCACGCCGCCTGCGCGACCTGCTGCTGGCGGTGCTGGTCGGCGGTGGCATGGCCTTGCTGTCGTACGCAATGCTGACCCGCCCGACACCCAACGTGATTTCTTCCTTCTACCTGAGCCGGGCGCTGCCCGAGGGTGGCGGCACCAACGTGGTCAACGTGATGCTGGTTGACTTCCGCGGCTTCGATACCCTGGGTGAAATCACCGTACTGGTGGCCGTGGCACTGAGCGTGTTTGCCCTGCTGCGCCGCTTCCGCCCGCCCAAGGAGAGCATCCAGCTACCTGCCCAGCAGCGCCTGCTGGCGCCGGACGTGGTCACCGACCTGGTCAACCCGCGTCAGGCCGCCGATACCGCGCTGGGCTTCATGATGGTGCCCGCCGCCCTGGTGCGACTGCTGCTGCCTATCGCGCTGGTGATCTCGATGTACCTGTTCATGCGCGGCCACAACCAGCCCGGTGGCGGCTTCGTCGCCGGCCTGGTGATGTCGGTGGCGTTCATCCTGCAGTACATGGTCGCCGGCACCCAGTGGGTGGAAGCCCAGATGAGCCTGCGTCCGCTGCGCTGGATGGGCACCGGGCTGTTGCTGGCAACCCTCACCGGGGCCGGGGCGATGCTGCTTGGCTACCCGTTCCTGACCACGCATACCGCGCACCTTGACCTGCCGATACTGGGCGACATCCATGTCGCCAGCGCCCTGTTCTTCGACACGGGCATCTTTACCGTGGTGGTCGGGTCCACGCTGCTGATCCTCACCGCACTGGCCCACCAGTCGGTGCGCAGCCACCGGCCGAGCAGCCAGCCCAAACCCACCGTCAACCCGGGAGCCGCCTGATGGAAGAAGTGATTGCAATTGCCATCGGTGTGCTCGCCGCGTCAGGCGTGTGGCTGATCCTGCGCCCACGGACCTTCCAGGTGGTGATGGGCCTGTGTCTGCTGTCGTACGGCGTCAACCTGTTCATCTTCAGCATGGGCAGCCTGTTCATCGGCAAGGAGCCGATCATCAAGGACGGCGTACCCCAGGACCTGCTCCATTACACCGACCCGTTGCCCCAGGCACTGGTACTGACGGCCATCGTCATCAGCTTCGCCATGACCGCCTTGTTCCTGGTGGTGCTGCTGGCTTCGCGCGGGCTGACCGGCACCGACCACGTGGATGGCCGGGAGCCTAAAGAATGAGTGTGATGAACCAACTGATCGTCGCGCCCATTCTGCTGCCGCTGCTGACCGCCGCACTGATGCTGCTGCTGGGCGAAAAGCGCCGGCCGCTCAAGGCCCGCATCAACCTGATCTCCAGCCTGGCCGGGCTGGGTATTTCGATCTGCCTGCTGCTGTGGGTGCAGGAGCAGGGCCAGGCCAGCTCGATCGGCGTGTACCTGCCGGGCAACTGGCAGGCACCTTTCGGCATCGTGCTGGTACTCGACCGCCTTTCGGCACTGATGCTGGTACTCACCGGCATCGTCGGGGTCAGCGCGCTGGTGTTCGCCACCGCGCGCTGGGACCGTGCAGGCGCCAGCTTCCACGCCCTGTTCCAGATCCAGCTGATGGGCCTGTACGGCGCCTTCCTGACGGCCGACCTGTTCAACCTGTTCGTGTTCTTCGAAGTGCTGCTGGCCGCCTCCTACGGCCTGATCCTGCATGGCTCGGGTCGTGCGCGGGTCAAGGCCGGCCTGCACTACATTGCCATCAACCTGCTCGCTTCCTCGCTGTTCCTGGTGGGGGCGGCGATGCTCTATGGGGTCACCGGTACCCTGAACATGGCTGACCTGGCCCTGAAGATTCCACTGGTGCCCGAGGCCGACCGCGGCCTGCTGCATGCCGGCGCGGCGATTCTGGCCACGGCCTTTCTGGCCAAGGCGGGTATCTGGCCGCTCAACTTCTGGCTGGTCCCGGCCTACTCGTCGGCCAGCGCCCCGGTTGCCGCACTGTTCGCGATCATGACCAAGGTGGGCACCTATACCGTGCTGCGCCTGTGGACCTTGCTGTTCTCCGGTCAGGCCGGCGCTTCGGCGTTCTTCGGCGGCGAGTGGCTGGTCATCGGTGGCCTGGCCACCCTGGGCTGCGCGGCGCTGTCGATCCTGGCGGCGCAACGCCTGGAGCGCATGGCCAGCCTGAGCATCCTGGTCTCGGCCGGCACCTTGCTGGCCGCCATCGGCTTCGGCCAGGCGGCGCTGACCGCCGCCGCACTGTTCTACCTGGTGAGCTCCACCCTGGCCTTGTGCGCGCTGTTCCTGCTGGCCGAGCTGATCGAGCGCTCGCGCTCGGCCAACGAGATCCCGCTGGAAGACGACACCGATGCGCTGCCCTCGCCCCTGGAATCGCTGCAGCCGCCCAAGGGCATCAACCTGGACGATGAACAGAAGGCGGTGATCGGCCAGGTGATTCCCTGGACCATGGCATTCCTGGGCTTGAGTTTCATCGCCTGCGCGCTGCTGATCATCGGCATGCCGCCGCTGTCCGGTTTCATCGGCAAGCTGAGCCTGATCAGCGCCCTGTTCAACCCCAACGGCCTGGGCGTGCCGGTCGACCAGCCGCTGTCCGCAGCCGGCTGGGGCCTGGTGGCCTTGCTGGTGCTCTCGGGCCTGGCATCGCTGATCGCCTTGACCCGTGTCGGCATCCAGCGCTTCTGGACCCCGCAGGAGCGCCCCTCGCCGTTGCTACGGCGCAATGAGTGCATTCCCATCGTGCTGCTGCTGGGGCTGTGCGTACTGCTGAGCGTGCGCGCCGAACCACTGCTGCGCTACACCCAGGACACGGCAGCCGGGCTCAAGGACCCTGCCAGCTACGTCAATGCGGTACTCGGCACGCGACCGGTGCCCGGCCCCACCAGCGAGGCGATTGCCGGGCAGGTGCAGCCATGAAGCGCCTGTTTCCCGCGCCACTGCTGTCGCTTTCGCTCTGGGGGTTGTGGTTGCTGCTCAACCTCTCGCTGAGTGCCGGCAACCTGCTGCTTGGCGCACTGCTGGCAATCCTGGCACCCATCCTGATGGCGCCGCTGCGTCCGCTACCGGTGCGCATACGCAAGCCTGGCACCATCGTGCGGCTGATTCTGCGAGTGGGGGGCGATGTGGTGATGTCCAACCTGCAGGTTGCCCGTAGCGTATGGCAGGCCGGTGGCCGGCCGCCACGCTCGCGCTTCATCCGTATTCCGCTGGACCTGCGCGATGCCCATGGCCTGGCGGCGCTGTCGATGATCACCACGGTCATTCCCGGCACCATCTGGTCGGAGCTGGCGCTGGACCGCAGCATCCTGCTGCTGCATGTCTTCGATCTGGACGATGAAACGCAGTTCATCGACCACTTCAAGCACACCTACGAACGTCCGCTGATGGAGATTTTCGAATGACTGGCCTGCTCGCCAACGCCATTCTCGCCAGCCTGTTCATCTTTGCCCTGGCCATGGCCCTGACCCTGGTGCGCCTGTTCAAGGGCCCTTCGGCACAGGACCGGGTACTGGCGCTGGACTACCTGTACATTCTGGCCATGCTGATGATGCTGGTGCTGGGTATCCGCTACGCCAGCGACACCTACTTCGAAGGTGCGCTGCTGATAGCCCTGTTCGGCTTTGTCGGCTCGTTTGCCCTGGCCAAATTCCTGCTGCGTGGCGAGGTGATCGAATGAACTCGACCGTCGAATTGCCGTTCTGGCTTGAAGTGGTCACGGCTGTGCTGCTGGTCGTCAGCAGCCTGTTCGCCCTGAGCGGCGCGGTAGGCCTGCTGCGCCTGAAGACCTTCTTCCAGCGCATGCACCCGCCCGCCCTGGCGTCGACCTTCGGCACCTGGTGCGTGGCCATGGCTTCGATCCTGTACTTTTCCGGCCTCAAGCACTCGCCCGTACTGCACGCCTGGCTGATCCCGATCCTTCTGTCGATCACCGTGCCGGTGACCACCCTGCTGCTGGCGCGGGCCGGGTTGTTTCGCAAGCGCATGGCCGGGGATGACGTGCCCGAAGAGGTCAGCAGTGGCCGCGGGCGCGATACCGGGCACTGACTCCTGGCCCTATTGAGCTGCCAACACCTGCAGCTCGCGGCGCACCATTGCCGCATATTCCGGCGGGCTCAGCTGATACAGCTGCCCTGCCACCCAGTTCAACCAGGCGCCCTGCAGCACCGCGCGTTGTGCCAGCCACTCCAGGGCCTGGGCCTGGGCGCGGGCCTGATGCTCGGCGTGGAAGCGCGCACGCCCCGACGCCGCAGCGGTACTGCTCACTCGCTGGCCTTGAAGGTCAGTTCGCCCTTGCGCCATTTGGCGGCCTTGGCCGTGGCAGCCTTAAGGGTCTTGGTCAGGCCTTCCTTGATCTGCTCGTGGGCAGCAAACACCATCACCACGGTCTGCCCTTCGCGGAACACGATGCCATGCCCTTCGGGCACGGTCACGAACGCATAATCGCCCAGTTCGTAGACGGTCAGCTTGATGTCGCGAAAGCGGATCTCCAACTTGCCACCTTCGCGGCTGGGCAATACCGCCGCCCGAAAGTGATCGCCCACTTTCAGTTCGAGCCGCTGTTTGTCATCGACCACCAGGGCCTCTTCGGTATCGATCTCGGCAAGGTAGATACCTTCGGCACTTTGTTCGGTCACGTAGACGAAGCGCGATTGAAACTGTTTGACCAACTTGGCCCGCAGATCGCCCAACACGAAGAGGGCGTGCATATCCAGATTACTGACTGCCAATGATTAATTCCTCAAAACCAGCATCACCCCGCCACCTCGCAGGCGGCACTGCGCCGCAAAGGTCCCGGTTTTCAATTTGAAGTCTGAAAGACTAGTGGATCAGTGCCAGGGTTGTTCGTACGCACAGACACCAGGCTGCGAAGGAAAACACGTCGTGCCCTGCCAGTTGATAACCGGCGGCTACAAACAGCCATTTCCCAAAGTGCAACCGATTTCTCTGACAGCGTGCTCGCTGAAAAAATGCGATAGCTGAAAGAAAGATCCCAGAACGAAGGACCTCTGGACGAACATGTTCACTGCACAGGGAAGCGAATATGCACGAAAACACCGAAACACGTCGAGTGGGCAATACACTTGAAGTATCAAAAAATATCGGGAGCGCATCCGGCAAAACCCGGCCGCGCTACATTGTAGTGCCGGCTGGCGTCGGTTTTTTCCATATCACGGAGTCTGCCACGGGCCGGGTGAAAGGCTTTCGCCGACATCACGGGGAGGCCTGCGACCTGGCAAGGACCCTCGAGGCCAGGCCCCGCGCCTACCCGGCCTGACAGGCGTCCAGCCCCTGCCCATCGAACTGTGCCAGCCAGGCGGCGCGACAGGCGTGTGCCTCGTCACGGCTGGCGAACGCGGTGCCTCTGCGCTCACCGTTGACCAGCACCACCCAGCACACGCGCATGCCCACCGAACGCAGCGAAATGGGAACGCCACTGCCGATCATCACCGCCACATCGACCTTGCACTGCATGATTCCCTCCGGAATTTAATTAGCAGCCTAACGATGAGGCGATGATAAACCCCTGCCCCTTGCGGGAAAAAGCTATCCCCGGCATAGCTGTTTTGCATCAAGCGCAACAAATCCGACTCAGGAAATCACGCTGTGCTGGGGTCGATAGCCCAGGCGCAAGCCGCCCCAGTGGCGCCCCTGTACCTGGATCGGCACCGACAGGTCATGCATCAGCTCGCCCGTGTCACGGGTATAGGTCTGCAGCAGCACCGGTTGCTGATGGCTGCCGCAACGGATACCGGTACGGTCGTCGAACATGCGCTTGCTGCGGTTGTGCGCGGTATCGGTCGCCTCGTCACCGGTCAGTGGCTGGCTGAAGGCGTTGTTGTGGGTCGGCACATAGCCCTGCTGGGTACAGGCAATGGCGAACACCAGGCCTTCATGCTGGGCCAGCAATGGCTCCTGGATCGCGGGCAGTACCTGGTCGGTGTAGTCGTCGAAACGCGTGCGGTAACGGGCCGGGCGGGTACCGGGCAGCAGCTGATACTGGCGATCGAACAGAGCATCGACGCTGATGCGCCCCTGGGCGATGTCGGCCTCGAAGCGTTCGGCAATTTTCTGGCCCCCCTGGCGGGCAAGGTCGTATACGCGCTGGTGGTAGTCATCCAGCCCCACCTCGGCCAGACGCTCGCTGATACGCTCGGCCTGACCTTCCATCTGCACGGCTGCCTGGGCCAGGCGCTGGGTCTGCTGGTCGCTCACCACCAGGTCGCTGCGCATCTGCGCCACGGCCTGGAACAGGCTGTCGAGCTGAGTACGGTTGGTCTCGGTACCGGCAGCGATCGCATCGATCTGCTGCTCGACGCCAGCGGCGAGCCCGGCGATGGCGTCCAGTTGCTCGCCGGTGTGCTCGACCTGGTCCACCCCCTGGTGCAGGTCATCGGACAACTCACGGATCTGCTCCACCACCTGGGCGGTACGCTGCTGGATATCGGCCACCATCAGGCCGACCTCCTCGGTGGCACTGGCGGTACGTCCGGCCAGGCCACGCACCTCATCGGCCACCACGGCAAAGCCACGACCATGTTCGCCGGCGCGCGCGGCCTCGATGGCCGCGTTCAATGCAAGCAGGTTGGTCTGGCTGGCGATGGTCTGGATCACCAGGGTAACCCGGGCAATGTCTTCGCTGCGCTGGTGCAGCGCCTCGATCAGTTCGCGGCTGTCGTTGGCACGGGCGCTGAGCTGGTGCATGCGCTGGATCGACTCGGCCAGCACCGTTCTGCCGGCAGCACTGCTGTGGTGGGCCTCGCGGGCCGCGCCCAGGGCCTGCTGGCTGAGCTGCGAAGTGGCTTTCTCGGTACCGATCATGACTTCGGCGCTGCTGACGATCTGCGCCGCCGACACCAGTTGCGATTGCAGCTTGTCGGCCAGTTGCTGCACCGCATGGGCAACGCCAGCGGCAGACAGCGCGTTGTGGCTGGTGGCCTGGGCCAGGTCACGGGTCAGGTCGCCCAGCGGGTCCTGCTCGCTCACCACCTCGGCCGGCCGCTTGCGCATCAACGGCAGCCACAGGGCCAGCAAGGCCAGTGGCAGACACAGGTAGAAGGACACATCGGCAAACGCCATGGCACTGAGCAACACCACCAGTACCAGGCTTTGCAGCGCCGTGCCCGACCAGCGCCGGGCGCCAGTGGACGTACCTTGCAGCGGCACCAGCGTGCCAGGCAGAGATCCTTCTCGCATCATAACAATGGTTCCCGCAGTGTCGTTATTGTGCCCCCATTAAACGCCACTACAAGGCCATTATCCATGCTTCGTTGGATGTAAGACCCTCCTGCTTGATGCAAGGCAAAGAAACGCAAAAGCCCCGGGCTGTGAACCCGGGGCTTGCTGGTACGACAGCGGGCGTCAGGCCTGACGCTGGTGCTTGTCGAGCTGCTCGTGGCGCTCTTGCGCCTCGATGCAGTACTTGGTGGTGGGGCTGATCAGCAGGCGCTTGAGGCCGATCGGCTCGCCGCTGTCTTCACACCAGCCGAAGCTGTCGTCCTTGATGCGGCCCAGGGCAATTTCCAGCTGGGGCAGCAGGCGCTGGTCGCGGTCGATGGTGTTGACCAGCCAGTGACGCTCTTCTTCGACCGAGGCGGCGTCGGCAGGATCAGCAGGGGTGTCCAGGCTTTCGATGGCTACACGACTTTTCTCGATGCGCTCATGGATCTCCACTTTCATCGACTGCAACAGCTCGGTGAAAAAGGCATGCTGCTCAGCGTTCATGTAGTCATCGGCCGGCATGGCCAGCAACTTTTCCTTTGTCATTGATTTCTCTATAAAAAATACGTGCATTTAGGCGATCGGGTGCTACCGGCGAACAGCTCGCCGGCGGCGCAATTCTTCAAGCACCATCCGGCACTCAATTTACAGGGGGCGGCAGTCTAAGGCCGAGTTTCGCAAGGGGCAATACAAATGAAGGTGGTTTTGTCCGAAATGCCCCTCGAACGAGCGTCAACGCTCCCCTGAGGGCGGCCTTTATAGCAAAAAAACTCGTCCGCGGGGGTAGTCTCGCTGTTTATCGCACGCCCGCCTCGCCCAGCAGCTGGCTCAGCACCGCACGCAGCTTGCCCGGCTTGACCGGCTTGTTAAGCAATGGCGCGCCCAGGCGCTGCATCGCACGGCGGCTCTGGTCGCTGCGATCGGCGGTGATCATCACGGCGGGTATGGTCACCGCGAAATGCTCACGCAGGTCGCGCACCACCTCGCACCCAGTCACCCCGTGGTCCAGGTGAAAGTCCGCCAGCACCAGTTCCGGCGCGCGCCCCTGCAACACCTGAAATGCCGTCTCGCGGTCGGTCGCGGTCAGCACCTCGCACCCCCACTGGGCCAGCAGGGCGGCCATGCTCTGCAAGATGCTCAGTTCGTTGTCCAGCACCAGCAGGCGGCGCCCCGGCAGCGGGTCGCCGACGCTCGGCAGCGGTGCTGGCGCCAGCACCGGCGGGCAACGACGTTCGGTGGAGAGCGGCACATCGATGCTGAACACCGAACCGCGCCCCGGCCAGGAGCGTACCCGTACCGGGTAATCGAGGATCCGCGCAATGCGCTCGACGATCGCCAGGCCCAGGCCCACCCCCTTGCGATCGGCGGCGCGGCCCACATCGAGCTGGTTGAATTCGAGAAAGATCGATTGCAGGCGCTGCGCAGCAATGCCGCGCCCGGTATCCCAGACCTCCAGGCGCAGGCAGTCGCCACGCCGCCGCGCCCCCAGCAGGATGCGCCCCTGTTCGGTATAGCGGCAGGCGTTGCTGAGGAAGTTGCGCAGGATCCGCGTCAGCAGCCGCACATCGGTGCGGATCACCTGGCGCCCGCTGCGCAAACGCAGGCCCAGGCCCTCGGCAGCCGCCACCGGCTGGAACTCCGAGGCCAGCGGCGCCAGCACATCGTCCAACAGGTACAGGTCAAGGTCAGGCTTGATTGCCGCCTGGTCGAGCCGGGAAATATCCAGCAGATCGCTCAACAGGTCTTCGGCACCTTCCAGCGCCTGGTGCGCGCGCTCCACCAGCAATTGCTCGGCCTGCGGCAACTGGCGCTCGCGCAGGGTCGAAATCAACAGGCGTGCAGCGTTGAGCGGTTGCAGCAGGTCGTGGCTGGCGGCGGCCAGGTACTTGTCCTTGCTGCGGTTGGCGGCCTGGGCCGCATCGCGTGCCTCCATCAGCTGGCGGGTACGCTCGGCCACGCGCTGCTCCAGCTCGTCGTTGAGTTGCTGCAGACGCTCCTGCGCCAGCTTGCGCTCGGTGATGTCGGCGACGAACCCCTCGACCACGCCCTCCTCGTCCGGGCGCAGCAACAGGTTCATCAGCACATCGATGCTGCTGCCGTCCTTGCGTCGCAGCTGGGTTTCGTAACCCAGCAGGGCCTGCTCGCGCTGCAGCACCTGGGCAATGTCCTGCAACTCGGCCTGGCCGCCCACGAACAGGTGGCTGGCCAGGTCACGCCGGGAAAACAGAACCGCCTGGGGGTCGGCATACCCCAGCATGCGCGCCAGCGCCGGGTTGGCGGCGCGCAGGCCATCGTCGAGGCTGGCCTGGAAGATGCCGTGCACCGCATGCTCGAACAGCCACGAATAGCGCTTGCGCTCGGTTTCCAGCTCGTCCAGGCGCGCCGCCAGTTCCGGGTAGTGGCTTTTGCGAACAGTGTGGTTGCTCAGCCCCAGCAGCCCGGCCAGCGCATTCGCGCCAGGCTCAGAGGGCCTCGCCATACACCACCTCGACATCACGCTGGCTCGAGGTCCGCGGGTTGGTGAGGATGCACGGGTCGTCCATCGCATGCTGCGACAGGAACGGAATGTCGCTGCTGCCCACCCCGTGCAAGGCCAGGGTTTCGTGAAAGCCCACGGCGTGCTTGAGCGCGATCAGGTGCTCGACCAGGCGCTGGCGGACCTGATTGTGGTTCAGCCCGCGGCAATCGATACCCAGGGTCTGCGCGATCAACTTGAAGCGATCGGGGGCGGCGCTGTAGTTGAAGGCCACCACATGCTCGACCAGCACCGCATTGCACAGACCGTGGGGCAGGTCGAGAAACCCGCCCAGGCTGTGGGACATGGCGTGCACCGCCCCGAGGATGGCATTGGAGAAGGCCAGCCCGGCCTGCATGCTGCCGAGCATGATCTTCTCGCGCAGGGCAATGTCCTGCGGGTTGGCGATCATCTGCACCAGGTTGCCGTTGATCAGGCGCATTGCCTCCAGGGCATGGGGGTCGGTCAGCGGCCCATGACCGGTGGACACGAACGCCTCGATGGCATGCACCAGCGCGTCGATGCCGGTACAGGCCGACAGGAACGGGTCCATGCTCAGGGTGGTTTCAGGGTCGATCAGCGACACATCGGGTACCACCGCCTTGCTGACGATGGAGAACTTCATGCGTTCCTGCTGGTTGGAGATGATCACGAACTGCGACACGTCGGCCGAGGTGCCGGCGGTGGTCGGGATCAGGATCAGCGGCGGGCTCGGCACTCGGATGGTGTCGACCCCTTCGAACTCCAGGATGTGCCGGCCGTGGGCCGCCACGATGCCGATGCCCTTGGCGCAGTCCATCGGGCTGCCGCCGCCAACGGCCACGATCACGTCGCACTGTTCGCTGCGATAGCGCTCGGCGCCGGCCATGACCTCTTCGACCCGCGGGTTGGGCGACACGTCGCTGTACAGGCAGTAATCGATGCCCTGCGCCTGCAGGCTGGCCTCGATGTCGCCGACCCAGCCGGCGGCGATCACGCCAGGGTCACTGACCAGCAGTACCTTGCGCGCGCCGAAGGTCCTGGCGTAATTGGCCACATGGTGCCGACAGCCGGCACCGAAGATGATTTCCGGAGAGACGAATTTACGCAACTGGCTCAGGTTCGGGCTCATGCGACGCCTTCTTGTTCTTTTAAGGTAGCGCCAGCCTAAAGCATCAGGAGGGTTTTGCAATCAGACGATAGGGGGGATGCACAAGGCAGCGCCGGTGCCTTGGGGCACCGGCGCAAGAGGGATCAACGGCTGGCGAAGTACATGGTCACTTCAAAGCCGATACGCAGATCAGTGAACGCGGGTTTTTTCCACATAGGTCCATCCTCTTCTGGCACCACAGGATTGCGGTGCGTCTATTAATACACCGTTGCCGGCGCAGGTCGAATGCTACTTTGGAACAGATTTTCCCACAGCCATCGGGCGTC
>NZ_QLAD01000011.1:154076-175712 GCF_024355235.1 Pseudomonas sp. S12(2018) | reverse complement strand
CACGCGCCCGGCCTTGATGCCACGGCCCATGCGGTAGGCACGGTTGATGTCGCGGGTCCACAGCCCGGCGCCCAGGCCGAACTCGGTGTCGTTGGCGATTGCCAGGGCCTCGGCCTCGTCCTTGAAGGTGGTCACGCCCACCACCGGGCCGAAGATCTCTTCCTGGAACACGCGCATCTTGTTGTGGCCCTTGAGCAGGGTCGGCTGGATGTAGTAACCGGTCGACAGGTCGCCGGCCAGGCGCTCGCTGGCGCCACCGGTCAGTACCTGCGCGCCCTCTTCGCGGGCGATGTCCAGGTACGAGAGGATCTTGTCGTACTGCTGCTCGGACGCCTGGGCGCCAACCATGGTTTCGGTGTCCAGCGGGTTGCCACGCTTGATCTGGGCGATCTTCTTCATCACCACGGCCATGAACGGCTCGTAGATCGACTCCTGTATCACCGCACGCGATGGGCAGGTGCACACTTCGCCCTGGTTGAAGAACGCCAGCACCAGACCTTCGGCGGCTTTCTCGATGAAACTCGGCTCGGCCTGCATGATGTCTTCGAAGAAGATGTTCGGCGACTTGCCACCCAGTTCCACGGTGCTGGGGATGATGTTCTCGGCAGCGCACTTCATGATGTGCGAGCCCACCGGGGTGGAACCGGTGAAGGCGATCTTGGCGATGCGCTTGCTGGTGGCCAGCGCTTCACCGGCCTCGCGCCCGAAGCCCTGCACGATGTTGAGCACGCCCGGCGGCAGCAGGTCGCCCACCAGCTCGGCGAACACGGTGATCGACAGTGGGGTCTGTTCAGCCGGCTTGAGCACCACGCAGTTGCCGGCGGCCAGGGCCGGGGCGAGCTTCCAGGCGGCCATCAGCAGCGGGAAGTTCCATGGAATGATCTGCCCGACCACGCCCAGCGGTTCATGGAAGTGGTAGGCGGCGGTGTTTTCGTTGATCTCGGCGGCGCTGCCTTCCTGGGCACGGATGCAGCCGGCGAAGTAACGGAAATGGTCGGCGGCCAGCGGCACGTCGGCATTCAGGGTTTCGCGAATGGCCTTGCCGTTGTCCCAGGTTTCGGCAATGGCCAGCACTTCGAGGTTCTGCTCGATACGGTCGGCAATCTTGAGCAGGATGCGCGAGCGGTCCTGCACGCTGGTACGGCCCCAGGCATCGGCAGCGGCGTGGGCGGCGTCCAGGGCGCGCTCGACGTCTTCGGCGCTGGAACGTGGAAATTCGGCGATGACCTGGGCGTTCACCGGCGAGCTGTTGGTGAAGTACTGGCCGTTCAGCGGGGCAACGAACTCGCCGCCGATGTAGTTGCCGTAACGCGGTTTGAAGTTGACAAGGGCGCCTTCGGTGCCGGGAGCTGCATAGATCATGTTCGGGCCTCTGTTGATCCGGGCCTGTCATGACGACAGGCGGTGTACGGATCTTAGGCAGGCCGGGGCGGCTGACGAATCGCCCTTTGGCAGAGGACAACTCGTCATTTGGTAGTAGGCGCGGGCGCCGCTACAGGTCCAGGAACAGCGCCCGGGCCGAGCGGCTGTCGATCTGGCTGCGGTAGATCTGGATCACGCGCTCATTGTCGGCGTCTGCCGGCAACTGGTACTGCCCCCCCTCGAACCGCTGTGCGGCGGTTTTCAGATGCGCCGCGGTGTACAGCCCAGGCTCTGCGTCCAGGGTCGCGTAATGAAAGTGCGCCACCCACAGCAACTGCCCCGCCTTGTCGTGGATTTCGTACTCCTGAAGGAAATCCTGGGCATGGCCCTTGCGTTTTCGCGTGGGCTTGCGCGGCTGGAGCCTGTGCAGGCTGACCTCGCCCTGGGCCTTGAGGTAGGCCACCCGACTGACCGTCGGCAACTGTGCCAGGGTCATCTGCACACGCAGACGCCGCCCTTCATCACGCAGATGCTTGGCCTGCTCGAGCAGGGCCTTGGCTTGCAGCGCCGCATCCTGGCCGGCAGCCGACCGGTCGGTGTCGTTGCCGGCAGTCAATGCCTGTTCGATCTGCCGGGCCAGCTCGTCAAGCGGGCGCGCCTGCTGCGTCAGGATTTCTTCCATCTCCACCGGAAGCATGGCGGTCCTGGCCTGGGCGACGGCGCGCCTGAGCTGCTGCGCCGAGTCGTTCAGCAACCGCGTGGAGCGCTCCAGCAAGCCCGGCAACTGCGCCTGGGTGGCGCGCGCAGGTGCTGGGCGGGGGCGCTCCACCGGCTGCCAGATACCGGCCTCGGCGGTTTCCTCGTAGCGGGCCAGCTCGCGCTGTTCCACCGGGTCGATCACCACCACCACGTCGCTGTCGGCCCCTGCCAGCCGACGCTGCTGGCCCACCACCACGCCGCGGTTGCGGGTGCGTATCAACGTGCGCGAGCGGCTGCCTGAGGCCGGTGGCGCCGAAGGTTGGCGTGGCAGGTCGCGAATCAGCCCGGCCAGTCTCTTCTGGGCAGCATCATGCAGGGCCAGCAGCACCTGCTGGTACTCTTCCACCTGTGCCGCCCCCTGCAAAACCGCGCTGGAGGCCTTGTACAGCTGGGTGCCCTGCAGTGCACTGGCATAGTGGCGCACACTGCTGTCGAGCATCTGCACCCGCTCCTGATCGGTGAACGCCCCGCCCATCTCGAGCTCCAGTTGCAAGCCCAATCGGGCAGACAACACCGTCTCGTAGATACCCTCGCCCCCGGCGTGCCCGCGGTCTGCCTGCAGCACCAACACCCCCAGCATGTTGATCTGGGACGAACGCCAGGCCTGGACTGACAGCTCTTCACCGCGCATCGCCTCGATCCTGCTTGCCTGGGCCGGGCCGCCGGGCAGGATCTGGCGCAGCTGCCCGGTCAGGCGATCGAGGGCCTGATAGCAGTCGATGATCTGCTCGGTCAGGGTCTTGGCCCCTTCGAGCAGCACCACCAGTTGCCGATAGGTGGGCGAAGTGCCTTCCAGCACCAGTTCGCGCAGACGGTCCTGACCCTGGCCGCCGCGCAGGTTGTTTATGCCGTCCTTGTTATGCATGAACAGGCTTCGCAAGGCGTACAGCAACTGCACGGTAATGCTGGACTCCTCGAACAGGTAGTTGCCCTGCTGGGCGCGAAAGTTTGCCAGGGTTTTAAGCTGGTTCAGTTGCGCATGGCTTTCGCGCGCCTTGGCCAGCCCCTGCCCGTGCCGTCGCAGATCATCCACATAGCGCTGCAATCGCTCGGCCGAGGGCTGCGGCTCCTGTTTCACCACCTCGTCCAGATCGCGCTTGAGCTGCAAGGCGCTGGCCTGGCGCACCGGCTGGTAGTCGTCCAGTTCCTTCTGCAGAACCTCCACGCGAGCCTGGTTGGCCAGGCGCAACTGCTGGATGCGCCGATTCAGCGGCATGCCGCCACGCAAGCGCAAGCCCAGGTCGAATTGCCAGCTGCCATCGGCGGCGTGCCGCAGCCAGGGCCCGGGAGGCTGTTGCGCGTCGCGGATTCGCAGGCCGGCATCCTCCTCCACCACGGGGTAGACCTGCCCGCTGACACCCACCCACAGACGGTCCTCATGCAGGTACAACCCCTGCCAGGGCCCGTGGCTGATCGGTGCCCCCAGCCCCTCGCGGCCCTGCACGCGCTGCAGGGGCACCAGCCGCGCGCGCTGTTCGCCGCTCAGTCGGTCCGCCGCCGCTGCCCAGCTGAAATCCAGGCTGTCCAACGCCTGGCCCGAGGGCGAAGCGAGGGCATGGCCGAACTCGGGCTCCAGCACCTGGGCCAGCGGCGACTCGCCCCTCTGCGCAGGGGTTGAGAGCTTGAGCCGGGTGGTGTCGGTCCTGCTCGCCAGCAACGTCAGCGCCAGGTTGAACAACCATCCCGCCAGCTGCCCGTCACCCTCGCTCTGGTGTTGCTGCAAGGTATCGCGCAGGCCCGCCGTCAGTTGCACCAGCCAGCCGGCCACCGCAACCGGGCCATTGCACAGTGGCAACAGCGTGTTGAACATCAGCCAGCCCAGTTCGGCATAGGCCGCCCAGCGCTGTTCGCTGGATGACTGCGAGCCGGCCCGGGCGCGGGCCACCAGTTCCTGGGCGCAGCTACGGTACAGATGCACCAGCGGGTCGCCATCGATCAGCGCGTCGCTGAACGACGCCGGGGCCGGCACCTGAAGGGGAGCGAAGTCCGAGCCGGGCAGAAAGCGCACCGTATGCGGCTGCTCCAGCCCGCCACGCGCGTACACCGGCTGTGCCTTGGCAGGCAGCCGCGCCAGTAGATCGTCGTGCAGCGCGCCGGGCTCGCACAACCGCTCGAACAAGGCCTGGCGCGAGCTGAACTCCTGCAGCGGCTCGCGGTGCAGTGGGCGATACAGCAGGCACGGCCCCTGGCGCGGGTCGCGGCCCTCGACCAGGTAAGCATTGAGCGCGACATCGGGGTGTGCACCCGCCTCGCGCAACAGGCCCAACGGACGCAGCACCGCGTCGGTTTCCTCGCCACGGCACAGTGCCATGACACGCCGGGCACTCAGTGCACTAACCCCTTCGCGTTGACGCAGGTAATACTCCAGCACCAGCATCGGCAGTTGTTCGCGCAACTGATCGACGAACAGCTGCTGGCGACTGGCCGACTGCACAGGGTCATCCAGCAGGCTGTGCTGCAACAGGTCCGGGTAGGTCTGGCCCACGTCCAGGCGGGTGACCTGGGCCTTGATGAATGCAAGATCCAGCCATGTCGGCAGCACTGCGCCGCTGCGGCTGCGCAAGGTGACGCTGCCTGCCCTGAGCAGCCCCAGGTTGCCCACCGCCAGTTGGGCCAGGTTCAGCGTCACCTCGCGAATGCTGCCCGCCGGGGCAAAATCCCCCCCACTGCCGCCGGCGCCGGCAATCACCTGGCGGTTGACCAGCTCGACATCCTCCAGCTCGGCACGGGTAAAGCCCGGGTGCCCGGCACGCACCGCCGCCTGCCACTGGGCCCAGGCATACTCCGGCATGCCGGGCAGGTCATGCAGGAACGACTGCCCGCCACTGCGCTGCTGCACCCGCGCCAGGCGCACCAGCATCTCGGTGTACTGCAGGCGCGGCGCATCGTCAGCGTCGCGCAACCACGTCGGCAACAGCCCGCGCAGGCTGGCCAGGGTCTGGCGCTCGCTCACATCGCACACCTGCACCAGCGAGGTGGCTTCGTCCAGGCGCGCGACCAGCGTCTGCACCGGGTCGACCTGCGAATCGAGAGGTGCTGCGGCGATGGCATCGATCAGGCGTAATTGCTGTTCGAACAACAACCGCGCCTGGGCCTGGAAAATCGACAGTTCGGTCTGGTACAGGTTGAGCTTGAAGGTGCCCGAAGCCTGCGCGCCCCAGCCCCTGGCCAATGCCTCCAGCAGTGCCTGGCGCGAATCGAAGCGATACAGCCCACCCGCCAGGGTGTAGAGCACCACGACAGTGCGCAACTGGCCGAGCACCTGGCGCTCGATCAGCACCGCGCTGGCCAGTTCAGGGTCCAGCCCGCCACCGGGTTCGGCATCCAGGCACAGCAGCGACACGCGTACATCCGCGCCGTTGCCGAACTGCGCGCGCTGCGTCGCCCGTGGATAGATGCCGACCATCGTCGCCGTGGCCAGCTCCAGCCCGTCCAGCACGCCAGCCCCTCGGGCCAGTTCGCAGGCGCTGGAAAAACGGCTTTTGAGGTAATCGGCCAGCCAGTCCCAGCGCGCGGTCTGGCCCGGCTCGGCCTGGCCCCAGTAACAGCTGAGCACACGCTTGTATTCATCGAGCAGCAACGGCCCGCATTCATTGAGCAGGGTTTCGACCGCGTGCAGGTCGACATCGGCGGCCTGCGGATACTCGGCGCCGCGCTGCAGGGTGAGGTAGTCCAGCCCGCTGGCCAGGTTGAGGCAGGTGCGTTCGCAATAGCGCCGTATCAGGGCATCGGCCAGCGTATCGAGCCGCGCGCCCTGCCCCGGCCGCCCCCTGACCAGGGTCAAGGCCGATGGCGCCGGGCCCTTGATCCCGCGCACCTGCCATTGCTGCGCGCACACCTGCGCAGCCACGGCGTGCAACGAGGGCCGGGTGACCATCTGGCGGCCGATGGGGCCGCACAGCGAAGCGTGTGTGGCCAACTGCCCGAAAAGCGTATCTGCTGCATCCATGATGCGACTTCCTTGTGAGTAAAGAAGCCGCAGTACAGCGTCACGCCCTGCCGGGCAGGTGGTAGATGTTGCTCAGCGGTCCTTGAACTGGGCCTCGCGCTTGGCGATGAACGCCGCCATGCCTTCCTTCTGGTCTTCGGTGGCAAACGCGGCATGGAACACCCGGCGCTCGAAGCGCACGCCTTCGGACAGGCTCACCTCGAAAGCACGGTTGATGCTCTCCTTGACCATCATCGCCACCGGCACCGACTTGCTGGCGATCTGTGCCGCCACCTTCAGGGCCTCCTCGAGCAGCTGCTCCTTGGGCACGATACGCGCCACCACGCCGGCACGCTCGGCCTCCTCGGCCCCCATCATGCGCCCGCTCAGGCACAGCTCCATGGCCTTGGCCTTGCCCACCGCGCGGGTCAGGCGCTGGGTGCCGCCCATGCCCGGCAACACGCCCAGGTTGATTTCAGGCTGACCGAACTTGGCATTGTCGGCGGCCAGGATGAAGTCGCACATCAGTGCCAGCTCGCAGCCACCGCCCAGGGCGAAGCCGGACACCGCGGCGATGATCGGCTTGCGGCGGTTGGCGATGCGGTCGCTGTCGCTGAACAGGTCGTCGATGTAGATCTGCGGGTAGCTCAGCTCGGCCATTTCCTTGATATCGGCACCGGCGGCGAAGGCTTTCTCCGAACCGGTCAGCACCACGCAGCCAATGTTCGGGTCGGCTTCGAGCTGGTCCAGCGCCTGGTTCAGCTCGCGCACGATCTGCGCGTTGAGGGCGTTGAGCGCCTGGGGCCGGTTGAGGGTGATCAGGCCGACCTTGCCACGGATGTCCAACAGAATGGTTTCGAAACTCATGCAAGCTGCTCCCTTCAAAGATTGCGCGCAATGACCATGCGCTGAATGTCGCTGGTGCCTTCGTAGATCTGGCAAACCCGCACGTCACGGTAGATCCGCTCCAGCGGGAAGTCGCTCAGATAGCCATAACCGCCCAGGGTCTGCAAGGCATCGGAACAGACCTTTTCGGCCATTTCCGAAGCAAACAGCTTGGCCATCGAGGCTTCCACCAGCGCCGGGCGCCCGGCATCACGCAAGGCGGCGGCATGATGCACCATCTGCCGGGCCACGGCGATGCGCGTGGCCATGTCGGCCAGGCGAAACGCCACCGCCTGGTGTTCGATCAGGGGCTTGCCGAAGCTCTCGCGTTCGCGCGCATAGTCACGTGCCACCTCGAACGCGGCCCGCGCCATGCCCACCGATTGCGCGGCAATACCGATGCGCCCGCCTTCCAGGTTGGCCAGGGCGATCCGGTACCCCTCGCCCTCCTCGCCCAGGCGATTGGCCAGCGGCACACGCACGTTCTCGAAGACGATCTGGCAGGTATCGGAGGCATGCTGGCCGAGCTTGTCCTCCACCCGCGCCACCTGGTAGCCAGGCGAGTCGGTGGGCACGATAAAGGCACTGATGCCGCGCTTGCCGGCTGCCGGGTCGGTCACCGCGAACACGATCACCACGCCGGCATTCTGCCCCGAGGTGATGAACTGCTTGCAGCCGTTGAGCACATAGTGATCGCCCTCGAGGCGCGCACGGGTTTTCAGGCTGCTGGCATCGGAGCCCGCCTGGGGCTCGGTCAGGGCAAAGGCACCGAGCATCGCGCCCGTGGCCAGCGGCGTCAGAAACTGCTGCTTCTGCTGCTCGCTGCCGAACTTGAGGATCGGCACGCAGCCCACCGAGTTGTGCACGCTCATGATGG
Organism: Pseudomonas sp. S12(2018); assembly: GCF_024355235.1. Taxonomy (NCBI): domain Bacteria; kingdom Pseudomonadati; phylum Pseudomonadota; class Gammaproteobacteria; order Pseudomonadales; family Pseudomonadaceae; genus Pseudomonas; species Pseudomonas sp. S12(2018). Next base: position 167,901 of record NZ_QLAD01000011.1, on the reverse strand, counting down.
TCGAGCAGGCACCATCGCCGGCGGCGATTTCCTCCAGGGCCATGGCGTAGGCGACATAGCCGGTGTCGCTGCCGCCCCACTGCTCCGGCACCAGCATGCCGAACAGGCCCAGCTCGGCCATCTGCTCGATAGCCTCCCGCGGGAAGCGGTGCTCGCGGTCCCACTGCTCGGCAAAGGGCCGCAGGCGCTCCTGGGCAAACTGGCGAACGGCGTCGCTGATCTGCTGTTGTTCATCGTTGACTAGCATGGTGCACCTCAGTCCAGACACTCGACAGCCATGGCCGTGGCTTCGCCACCGCCGATGCAGATGGCCGCGATGCCGCGGCGCAGGCCCTTCTGGCGCAGCGCGGCAAGCAGGGTCACCAGAATACGCGCGCCCGATGCGCCGATGGGGTGGCCCAGGGCGCAGGCGCCGCCGTGGATGTTGACCTTGTCGTGGGGCAGGTCCAGCTGCTTCATCGCCGCCAGGGTGACCACCGCGAACGCCTCGTTGATTTCGAACAGGTCGACCTCGGTCAGGCTCCAGCCGGTGCGCTTGAGCAGCGCATCGATGGCGCCGATCGGCGCGGTGGGGAACAGTGCAGGCTCGTCGGCGAACGCCGCATGCCCGTGGATCACCGCCAGTGGCTTGAGGCCGCGCTGCTCGGCCTGGGACCTGCGCATCAGCACCAGCGCCGCCGCACCGTCGGAAATCGAGCTGGAGTTGGCTGCCGTGACCGTACCGCCTTCGCGAAACGCCGGCCTGAGCTGCGCGATCTTGTCCAGGCGGGCCTTGGGCGGCTGTTCGTCGTGGCTGACCAGGCGGGTCTGCCTGCCCTCGGTCACCTCCACCGGCACGATCTCGGCGGCAAAGCTGCCGTTCTCGATCGCCTGTTGCGCACGGGTCAGCGAGGCAATCGCAAAGTCGTCCTGAGCCTGGCGGCTGAAGCCCTGGGCCTGGGCGCAGTCCTCGGCAAAGGTGCCCATCAGGCGACCCTTGTCGTAGGCATCTTCCAGACCGTCGAAAAACATGTGGTCGATGACCTTGCCGTGGCCCATGCGGTAGCCGCTGCGCGCCTTGTCCAGCAGGTACGGGGCGTTGGACATGCTCTCCATGCCGCCGGCCACCACCACCTCGGCGGTACCGGCCAGCAGCAGGTCATGGGCCATGATCGCGGCTTGCATGCCCGAGCCGCACATCTTGTTCAGGGTGGTGCAGGTGGTGCCCTTGTCCAGGCCGGCCCCCAGGGCCGCCTGGCGTGCCGGGGCCTGGCCGAGACCGGCTGGCAGCACGCAGCCGAACAGCACCTGGTCGACGCTGTCGGCAGCCACGCCCGCACGCTCGACGGCTGCGCGAATGGCGGCAGCGCCCAGTTGCGGTGCAGTCAGGCTTTTGAGATCGCCCTGCAGGCCGCCCATGGGCGTGCGCACGGCGCTGACGATTACGATGGGATCATGGGACATGCTCATGCGGTTCTCCTGAATTACTTGGCAGCCATGCGCAAGGCACCGTCGAGACGGATCACCTCACCGTTGAGCATGCTGTTTTCAATGATGTGACGCGCCAGCGCCGCGTACTCCTGCGGGCGCCCCAGACGCGGCGGGAACGGCACGCCGGCCGCCAGCGAGTCGCGTACTTCCTGGGTCATGCCGGCCATCATCGGGGTTTCGAAGATGCCCGGCGCGATGGTCATCACGCGGATACCGAAGCGCGCCAGTTCGCGGGCGGCCGGCAGGGTCAGGCTGGCAATCGCGCCCTTGGAGGCAGCGTAGGCCGCCTGGCCGATCTGCCCGTCATAGGCGGCGATGGAGGCGGTATTGATGATCACCCCGCGCTCGCCGTCGGCGTCGGCACCGCCTTCGGCCATGGCCGCTGCCACCAGGCGCAGCAGGTTGAAGCTGCCGATCAGGTTGACGTTGATCACCCGGCTGAAGCTGTCCAGGCCGTGCGGCCCCTGCCTGCCCAGGACCTTCTCGGCGCCGACGATGCCGGCACAGTTGACCAGCCCGTGGAGGCTGCCAAAGGCGCTGACGGCCGCGTCCACGGCGGCCTTGGCCGGGGCCTCCTGACTGATGTCGGCCACGGCGAAACGGGCCTTGTCACCCAGGGCTTGCGCCTTGGCTGCAACGGCCTCGGCGTTAAGGTCCACCAGCATCACCTGGGCACCGGCGCCGATCAGCATCTCGGCGGTGGCGGCGCCCAGCCCGGAGGCGGCGCCGCTGACGATGAAGTTCTTGTTGGCAATTTGCATAAGGGGTCCTCAGGCGCTGGCGACGGGCGCCGGCGCGGTGTGTTGTTTGGCTATTTCCTGATTGCGCAGGATGAAACGCTGCAGCTTGCCGCTCGGGGTCTTGGGCAGCTCGCCGACAAATTCGATTTCGCGCGGGTAGGCATGTGCATAAAGGCGCTGGCGCACATGCTGGCGCAGGTTTTCGGCCAGCTCCGGCGTGCCCTCCACGCCGCTGGCCAGCACCACGAACGCCTTGATCAGTTCGGTGCGCTCCGGGTCCGGCTTGCCGACCACGGCGGCCTCGATCACCGCCGGGTGCTCGATCAGCGCGCTTTCCACATCGAACGGCCCGACCCGATACCCGGAGGTGGTGATCACGTCGTCGCTGCGCCCGACAAAGCTGATGCTGCCGTCCTGGTTCAGCTCCACCGTGTCGCCGCTGAGGTAGTACTTGCCGACGAAGGCCTTGGTCTGGACCCCGTGGTAGCCACCGAACCAGCACAGCGGTGACTGCTCGCGGTCCACCGCGAGGATGCCGGGCTGGCCGGGCGGCAGTTCGCGCTGCTGCTCATCAAGCACAACGATGCGATGACCCGGGATGGCAAAGCCGGCCGAGCCCAGGTGCACCGGGTGACGCAGGCCGTGGTGGTTGCACAGCACCATGCCCAGTTCGGTCTGGCCATAGTGATCGTGGATGGGCACCTGCAGGTGTTCGGCGAACCAGCGGATCACTTCCGGGTTGAGCGGTTCGCCGGCGCTGCTGACCACCCGCAGGCGGCCCTTGATCGGCTCGGCGAAGGCCTGGCCGGCGGCGATCAGCATGCGATAGGCCGTGGGCGACCCGGCCAGGTTGGTGATGGCGTACTTGTCGATCACCCGGCAGGTACTTTCGACACTGAACGGGCCGTCGAAGAAGGTGGTGGCCTGGCCCAGCGCCAGCGGCCCGGTGACGGCGTAGTACAGGCCGTAGGCCCAGCCGGGGTCGGCCAGGTTCCAGAAGTTGTCTTCGGGGCGCAGGTCGATGGCGTCGCGCATGTAGCCCTGAAACGCCACGATGGCCCGCAACGGCACCTCCAGCGGCTTGGCCGGGCCGGTGGTGCCGGAGGTGAACATCAGCAGGAAGGGGGCCTCCCCGGACAACAGCACAGGCGCGCAGTCGGCGCTGGCAGCGTCGAGGGCAGTGTGAAAATCCAGGTCGCCGCTGCCGGCCTGGGCATCGACGGTAATGATCCGCGCACAGCCCTCGACCTCGTCGAGCTTCGGGCGGTTGGTGCGGTCGGTGACCACCACGCGGGCGCCGGAACTGTGCAGGCGGTGCTCGATGGCCTTGGGCCCGAAGGCAGTGAACAGGGGCTGGTAGACCGCCCCCAGTCGCCAGGTGGCGAGCACCGTGACCAGCAGCTCGACGGTGCGCGGCAGCAGCCCCGCCACCCGGTCGCCCGGCCCCACGCCCTGCGCCTTGAGCACATTGGCCAGGCGTGCGGCGCGCTGCTGCAGGTCGGCAAAGGTGTACTGCGCGCAGGCCCCGTCGTGGCGCTCCCAGTACAAGGCCACGCCGCCCTCGGCGGCGTGCCGGTCGCAACACTCGACGCAGGCGTTGAGCGCACCCAGGTTGCCCGCCAGCACGGCATCGGCAGTGTGCAGGTAATCGAAAGCACGCTGCGCGTCGTGGTAATCACGCATTGCCAGACTCCTCGTTTCTTATTGTTGGAATAGAACGAATGATCTGACGATAGTCGCGCCACCAGCGCGCAGCGACAATGGCCAAAGCTGTCAATCTGGATGACTGGTTTGGCCACTGCCTGCACAGCCCCCGGGGCTAGCCCGCAGGCGGCGCGGCAGCCTCCAGCGCCGCCTGGGTCAGGCGCAATGCCAGCGCCTGCACTGCCGCCTCGCGTTCGCTGCGCAATGCGTTCATTCGCGTCAGGTACACCCCTTCCTGCAGCGTGCCCTGTTGCGCGGCCAGCACCTCGAGTCGATCCCAGAACGGTTGTTCGACCTGCTCGAACTCGCCTTCGTGAGCCTGGCGCAGGTAGGCCAGCCAGAAATCCCGGCCGCTGATGAACGTTGCCAGCTGGTCGGTCTGCTCGGCAGCCAGCACCACCCGCTGGGCCTCGTGTATCTGTGCCGGTGCCACGGCGGCCACTTCGGCGAACTGCATGTTGCGCGGTTGCCCGGGCAGGTCCAGTGCAGCGGCCAGACGGGTGCGATAGGCCAGGCTCACCTCGACCTCGTCCACCCCACGCGCCTCCTGCGTCCTGGCCTGGATGTCGGCACGCGCGAACTGTTCGACCTGTTCAAGACGAAACAGACGCCGCGCGAAGGCGAGCAACGCTTCGCCCTGCTGCTCGTTCGGGCTGTCTGCGCGCACGGTCTGAAACAGCAAAAACCGCACTTCGAGCGCACTGTAGGTGGACGACACGCTGTCCACGCACGTGGTCGGGCTGGCCGCCAGCTCGAACAGTTCCTCGCGCAGCGCCGTGTGGTGCGCCATCGCCTCGAGCATGCGCCACACGCGCTGGTCCAGTTCGGCCCGGGTATGCTGGAAATCCGCCGACCCGGTCAGTTCGGTCAGCAACTGGAAGAAGTCTGCGGCGCCAGGCTCTGCAATCAGGCTGTCCCAGTAACGGCTGCGCACATCCAGCTGCGCCTCGTTCGCCAGCTCCAGCCATAGTGCGCGGGCTTGCGCAGTCGTTTCAGCACGTACCATGACACCGGCCGCAGCCTCCACCACGGGCAGCAACTGCTGCAGATCGTTGATGCGGTCCCAGGTGGCCTGCGGCAGGGGGTTACGCTGGAGCAGGTAGATGTTCAGCGACTCGGGCACGAAGAACGTCTCCGGCAACTGGGTGATGAGGTTGTCGCGCAAGTCGACCACATCCAGAAACGGGCATTCGAGCAACCCGGTCGGGAACAGCTGCAGGCGCGTACTGCGCAACCACACGTGGCGCAAGTTGTACATGCCGGCCATGTTCGGCAGGATCTCGATGGGATTGTTGTCCAGGTTCAGCACTTCAAGCCGATGCAGGGACGCAAGGGTATTGACCCCGGTGTTGCGCAGGTTGATCTGGTTGAGGTTCAGGTTCACCTCACGCAACCAGTTCATGCCGTTCAAGGCAGGCGGTATGCGCCCGAAGCGGTTGTTGGCCAGGTTGAGCCAGCGCACGCCGACAAAGCGTTGCAGGAAGCTGTTCGACAGCTCGGTCAGCCCCATGCCCACCAGGCTCAGGTCTATCACGTGGGAAAAATCGATACCGGCCCCCAGCGGCGGCAGATGCCCCACCGGCATCGCCACCAGGTTCAGGCGATAGCCGATCAGCGTGCCACCCCCATTGGTCACGCGATCGGTCTGTCGTCGCCAGCACCGGCGCAGCTCATCGGCCACCAGGCGTCGCCACTCGCGGGACTGGCCAAAGACCTCCCGACACCACAGCTGCAGGCTCGCATCGAGGCGCTGGTACTGGTCCAGCAGGCGCATCAGTGCCGTCATCGGTTCAACCGAGCCCCCCTGCAGTTCGGTCAGAAGCACATCGATCTGGAGTTGGTCATAGCCCGGGAACAGCACACGCACCACACTGACCAGGGACCGTCGTGTCGCACTGCCCCGGCCACTGAGCGGATACCCGATGCGACCGTCGGGCAAGCGCTGGGGCGGGCTGAAGCGCCCGGCCGAGCGCGCCTGCCCGATCAGTTGCGCGGCCTCGGAGGGATTGGCCAGGGCCCGCGCAGCCAGGGCCTGGCGCATTTGTGCCGCGCTGTCATGACGCGTCCAGCCCAGGGCGCGACGCTGCTCGCGCGTCAGGCAGCAGGCAATCGCCTCGAACATCCCCTGGGGAGCCGGGATCTCGTCGTCGATCTCGTAGCCTTCAGTGTCGTACACCGAAAACTGCCCGTCGCGACGCACCAGCACGCGCGTCTGGCGGGTATCGCTGAGTGACAACTGGCGCTCGATCACCCGCCCGCTGGACGAACCTTCGCGCAGCTCCAGGTTCAGCCCGTCGGGCCAGGCCGGCATGCGTCGCAGCAAGCCGAAGGCCAGGCCCACGCTGTCGTCACTGTGCACGTTCTGCAGGCACAACCCCTCCAGCGCCCTGCTCAATCGCGCCTCACGCAAGGTGTGGCGTGCCTGCTCGGCGACCGCCAGGGGAATGCGCCGAGTCTGATCCATCATCTGGCGCTGCGTGGCATCGGCCTGCTCTGCCAGCGCCTGGGCATAGCGTCGCGCCAGCCCGGGAAAGTCACGTTGCAACAGGCTCACACGGCTATCGGCAGCGGTCAGCGTGGCCGCCTCAAGGTGCTCGAACAGTTCGAAGCGCAAGCGCGGCATCTGCTCCCAGATATGATCGAGCTCCGAGTCCTGCCCCGCGTCTTCGACACCCTGCAGATGCTCCCTGCAGAAGGCATGGAGCACAGGGTCCAGGCCCTGGGCATCGGTTTGCCGGTGCAGACGCTCGAAGAATGTCGAGATGCGCGTATCGATACCGAAGCGGACCAGGGTATCGCGCAGGCGAACCGGCATGCCCCGGTTCTCCACGTGCAGGCCGCGCAAACGCGCCTCGTCCATACCGGCAATCACCATGACCTGGTCGATCTGCGCATCGCTCAGCCCTTCGGCCAGCGGGCCCAGGCGCCGCATCAGCAGGGCATTGCCCGCCCACTGCAGCGCATGCTCGCCAGGAAGGCGCCAGGCGCCTTCGCCATTGGTTTCCAGGCCGGGCGAGTAGGCTTCGGCACGCTGCGGGTGCACCATAACCCAGCGCCCATCGCGCTGCTGAACCTGATAGGTCTGCCCTTCATGCCTGAGCCACAGCGCGCCTGCATCCTCATACAAGCCATCGCCGCGCGGCACCAGGGTTTCAGGCAAAGGGTGGGCATGACGGTAGCTTGCCAGGTCTTCGTTCCACAGCCTGTATTGGCCCGTGCTGCGCACTATCGGCATGAGGCCGTCGACGAAGGCCGAACGTTTGGCCACCGCCACCAGGCCCGCCACACCCGCCCCTGTTGCAACGCTGGCCAGCACGTTTTCGGCCACGCCGGTCAGATGCGCCAGGGCCTCCTTGCGCTGGCCCTTGCTCCAGTCGACGGCGCCCTCGTAGACCTCGCCCAGCAACTGCCCGACGCTACTGAGCAGCATGATCTGGCCAACCCCGGGGACGAACGAGGCCGCTATGCCGAGCAGGGTTTCACCTGCGGCCAGGTAGGCCTCGCGACGTGCTTCGGCCAGCGCATCGTCGACCCTGGCCGTAGGCACGGCAAGCACCGCTGCGTCGGCCTTGAGCCGGGCGATACGCCATTGCGCAAGGCTGGCGAACAACTCCCCGGCCAGCGGGTAATCGAGCAGCTCCAGGTCCGGGCGCGCCGCGTCTCGCTGCGCCTGCCAGGCCGCGCCGAAAGCTGTGCAGGCTGATCAGGCTCTGGAAGTAGCTCAGGTAATCAGCCGATTTCAAGGCCAGGCCCAGATCGGTTGCACAGGCATACCAGGTCGGATACTGACGCAGCGGGCGCTGCGGATCGCCAGGCAGAAACACCACCACCTGGCGCACCAGGCCGGCCTCGGTCCAGCGTATCGCCCCCTCCAGGGGTTCGCCACGGGCCAGAAAGGCGACCGCGCCCTGTACCTGCTGCCCCAGCACCTCGATGCTGCGCACCCTTACCGGGTGCTCGGCGTAAGTCACCTGGCTCGCCCCGTCGACCACCTGGCGCAGCATGCGGTAGGCCACCTCGTCGATGTCCTTTTTCAGGTAGCCGACCTGGGCGGCCACATCCAGCTGATCGCGCTGTTCGCGGGCCAGCAGCGCATGGCGCTGGCGCTTGAGTGCGTCATCCGGCGGGTCGAGCACACTGTCCAGATGAGCCTGATACTTCTGGCCCAGGTCCAGCGTGCGGGACAGGCCGGCAAACCGCTCGGGCGCGACGCCCAGTGCCTGACCCGCAGACACGATCGCCGTGCCGCGAAAGAATCCCCAGTAGCCACCGGCAGTCTCGCTGAAGTTCTGCAGGGCACGCTGCAACAGCGGGCTCTGGATCTCGATCGCCTCCAGATAAGGCATGGGCGTGGCCGAAAGCCCCGGGCGGTACTGACGCAGGCGCACTTCCTTCCAGTGCGCCGCACGCGTGTCCAGTTGCAGCCCCAGGGTGTCGCGCAAGGCCTTGTCCAGCAGGGGCGCAGCGAACACGTCGGGCGACTGCAGGAGCTGGAACAACTCGGTCAACGCTTCAAGCGACGCCTGATGCCGGATCAATGCAGCGCTCACTGCGCGCGCCTGGTCCCTGGATGCCGTGCGCAGCCAACCCGGCAGGCGTTCGGCGATGAATTGATCGAGGATGGTGGGATCGTCTGTGGTGCCGGTGGTTTTGCGGATGCTCGAGGTCGGGCTCATGGCGCCTGCTCCATCAAGGGGTGGGCACCCAGACTAGGAACAGCCCCGCCGGCAAGGGAGCGGGAAGGCTTGCCTCGCGGCCTCAGCCCGAACCCAGCACGAGGCTGCGGTAATGCCCGGGGTTGCACCCCGACCACTTGCGAAAGGCCTTGTAGAACGAACTGGTGTCGGCAAACCCCAGGCGTTCGGCGATCTCCACGTAGCTGACCTGCGCATCGGCCAGCCAGCCGATGGCCAGCTCGCGGCGCACGCTGTCCTTGAGGGCCTGGTAGGTCTGGCCCTGCTCGGCCAGGCGTCGGCGCAGGGTGGAGGCCGACAGGCACAGCTGCTGGGCCAGTGCCTCGGCATCCGGCCACTGGCTGGCGGGCAACTGGCGCAGGTCGTCGCGGATACGCCGCGCCAGGCTGGTGGGGTCCCGGTACTTCACCAGAATGTTGGCCGGCGCCTCGGCCAGAAAACGCTGCAGCTCTTCGGGTGTGCGCCTGAGCGGCAGGTCCAGGCAATCGGCAGCGAAAATCAGCCGCGTGCGTGGGCGCTCGAACTGCAGGTTCTGTGAAAACATCACGCGGTAGTCATCGCAGTAGTCCGGCTCGGCGCAGCGCAATTCGATGGCCAGAATCGGAATGCGCCGACCCGCCAGCCAGCAGGCCACACCATGCACGATCATCCAGAAGGTGAAATAGGTGAAGGGTCGGCGCGGCGCCTCGGCGGGTTCGCCGATCACGATTTCAGCCAGGCTTTGCTGGCGCACCAGCACCGGGTGCAGGTGCTCGAGCATCAGCGACAGAAACCCCAGCGCGCACTCCAGGCCCGCGCCCAAGGTCGGCTGGGCCATGGACGAGCGGCAGATGAACGCCAGGCTGCCGCTGCGCAGCCCGCGCGGGTCCATGCAGAAGAACTCGTCGTTGCAGCGACGCGCCAGCAGCCGCCACAGCCGGGCATAGGCACTGGCCGGCACGCGGGCCTGGGGCTGCTCCAGTTGCTGCGGGTCGATCCCCACCCGCTGCAGCAACGCCGCAGCCGCCGCGCCGGGTGCGCTGCTTTGCAACAGGGCCTCGCGCACCAGTTGCATGGAGATGGTGTCTTTCTCCTTCATCGACCCTCACTCGTGTTGCAGGTGGTGTGTGCCGGCCATCTTAGGGGGCCGACGGCAAAACGCCAACGCCGTGTCATGCCGATGACGCCAGCCCGAGAAAGGCCTGGATCAGGCGCAACTCGCGGCGCCGCTCCAGGCAACCGAGCATGTGCTGGTTGACCAGCCCTGGCCCCTCTATGGGCCGGGCCACCACCCGCGGATCGTGGCTGGTCTCCATCGACGAGACGATACCCAGCCCCAGCTGCGCGGCCACCGCCTCGGTCACCGCTTCGCGGCTGTCGAGCTCCAGCAGCACCCGTGGCTGCACCCCGGCCCGGGCACAGGCCTGGTCGAAGGTGCGCCGGGTGATCGAGCCGGGTTCGCGCAGCACCATGATCTGCTGGTCCAGTTCGGCAAGGGGCAACTCGGGGCGGCTGGCCCAGCGATGGCCGGCCGGCAGCAAGGCACAGATACGCGACGACCCCAGGGCCTGCAGGTGCAGGCCCTTGCGCGGTTCGACCTCGGTCAGCACGGCCACGTCAGCATGCTCGGACAGCAGCGCCGCCAGGGTTTCCTGGGCATTGCCCAGGCGCAGGTTGACCGTGATGCCGGGGTAGCGCACGCGCAGCTGGGCCAGCATCGGCATGACCTGGTGTGGCCCGTCGGCGGCAACTTCCAGGCGCCCGGTAAGCAACTGGCGGTTGGCTTCGAGCATCACCTGCGCCTCCTCGGCCAGGCCGAACATCGCGCGGGTGATGGCGGCCAGGCGGGTGCCCTCCTCGGTCAGCTCCACACGCCGCGCAGTGCGCCGCAGCAGGGTGATCTGGTAATGCTCCTCGAGTGCCTTGATGTGCCCGGTGACCGCTGGCTGGCTGATGAACAGGCGCGCGGCAGCGCGAGTAAAGCTGCCCTCGCGGGCCACCGCATCGAAAGCGCGAAGCTGGAACAGGTTCATATCTATCGGCCTGACTTATGGTTGGCATAACGACAAACAATTTGATTGATGAAGCGCGCAATTGCAACGTAGGCACCGTAGTTTCAGCCCACCGCTTGCGAGGAGCATCGCCATGACCCACACCCCCGTCCTGCTGACGCCGGGCCCCCTGACCACCTCGGCACGCACGCGGCAGGCGATGATGCTCGACTGGGGCTCATGGGACCGCGAATTCAACACCTTGACCGCCAACCTGTGCCAGCAGTTGCTGAGCATCGTCAATGGCCACGCCAGCCACCACTGCGTGCCCCTGCAAGGCAGCGGCACCTTCGCCGTGGAGGCGGCCATCGGCACGCTGGTGCCCCGTGACGGCAAGGTGCTGGTACTGGTCAACGGCGCCTATGGGCAGCGCCTGGCCAGGATCTGCCAAGTGCTGGGCCGCGCTTTCACCACCTTCGAGACCGCCGAAGACCAGCCCACCACCGCCGCCGATGTCCAACGCCTGATCCGCGCCGATACCAGCATTACCCACGTGGCGCTGATTCACTGCGAAACCAGTACCGGCATCCTCAACCCGCTGGCGCAGATCGCCCAGGTCGTCGCCGATCACGGCAAGCGCCTGATCATCGACGCCATGAGCTCGTTCGGCGCCCTGCCGATCGACGCGGCCCAGGTGCCTTTCGACGCCCTGATCGCGGCGTCCGGCAAGTGCCTCGAAGGCGTACCGGGCATGGGCTTCGTGTTCACCGACAAGGCCGCACTGGCTGGCGCCGAGGGCAACTCGCCGTCGCTGGCCTTGGACCTGCATGACCAGCATGCCTACATGGCCCGCACCGGCCAGTGGCGCTTCACCCCGCCCACCCACGTGGTGGCGGCGCTGCACGAGGCCCTGCTGCAGTACCACGAGCAAGGCGGCCTGGCGGCGCGCCACCAGCGCTATGCAAGCAACTGCAAGACCCTGCTCGACGGCATGGCGGCCATCGGCTTGCGCAGCTTTCTGCCCGCTGCCATCCAGGCCCCGATCATCGTCACCTTCCACGCCCCGCGTGACCCGCGCTACCAGTTCGCGGACTTCTACGAACGGGTCAAGGCCAAGGGGTTCATCCTCTACCCCGGCAAGCTGACCCAGGTCGAGACATTCCGCGTGGGCTGCATCGGCTGCGTCGGCCCCCACGAGATGCGCGCCGCGGTCCAGGCCGTGGCCGATGCGCTGCGGGAAATGGAAGTGCTGCACATCTGATTCCGTTTTATCCCCCTTTTCTGCGGTATACCGAACAAGGAACGCAATGATGAACTACAGCAACCCCACACAGCTGCAAGCGGCCATTCTCGACTGGGCCGGAACCGTGGTCGACTTCGGCTCGTTCGCCCCCACGCAGATCTTCGTCGAGGCCTTTGCCGAATTCGATGTGCAGGTGTCCATCGAGGAGGCCCGCGGCCCCATGGGCATGGGCAAGTGGGACCATATCCGCACGCTGTGCGACCAGCCGCAGATTGCCGAGCGCTATCGCGCGGTGTTCGGCCGCGTGCCAAGCGATGATGACGTGACGGCGCTCTACAACCGCTTCATGCCGCTGCAGATCGAAAAGATCGCCACCCATTCGGCGCTGATCCCCGGCGCACTGCAGACCATCAGCGCCCTGCGCCGGCAGGGCCTGAAGATCGGTTCGTGCTCCGGCTATCCGAAGGTGGTGATGGACAAGGTGGTGGAACTGGCCGGGCGCAATGGCTATGTGGCCGACCATGTGGTGGCCACCGACCAGCCCCCCAACGGTCGCCCGTGGCCGGCCCAGGCGCTGGCCAACGTGATTGCGCTGGGTATCGACGATGTGGCGGCGTGCGTGAAGGTGGACGACACCGTACCGGGCATTCTGGAAGGGCGTCGTGCCGGCATGTGGACCGTGGCGCTGGTGTGCTCGGGCAACGCGCTGGGGCTGACCCATGAAGGTTACCTGGCACTGGATGCCGAGCAACTGGCCAGCGAGCGTGCGCGCATTCATGCGCTGTTCGAAGGGTCACGCCCGCACTACCTGATCGACACCATCAATGACCTGCCGCAGGTGGTGGAGGATATCAATCGGCGTTTGGCGCAGGGTGAGATGCCGCAGGGGGTATAGACCGTGTTGGGCTTTCGCCGGCAAGGCCGGCTCCTGCAATCGGCAAGGCGGCTCCTGCAGGCCAGGAGCCGCCCTCGCCAGCCAAGGGCGCGCCTGGGCCCTATGCCAGGTGCCGCGCCACCCACGCCGCATAACTGTCGATGAAGCTCTGCAGAAACGGCCGGGTCTTCTCCGAAAGCTTGCCATGCTCGTCGAACAGCGTCGCCGCCCCACCCACATAGGCCTCTGGCTGCTGCATGCAGGGCACATCGAGAAACACCAGGGACTGGCGCAGGTGGTGGTTGGCACCAAAGCCCCCCACCGCCCCCGGCGACACACTGATCACCGCCCCCGGCTTCTTGCTGAACACGCTCTGCCCGTACGGGCGCGAGCCGACGTCGATGGCATTCTTGAGCACGCCAGGCACCGAGCGGTTGTACTCGGGGGTCACGAACAGCACCGCGTCGCTGGCACGCACCTTGTCGCGAAAGGCCTTGTAGGCTGCCGGTGGGTCGGTGTCGATATCCTCGTTGTACAACGCCAGCTCGCCAATTTCGACGATACCCAGCTTGAGGCTGGCCGGTGCCAGCTCTGCAAGCGCCCTGGCGACCTTGCGGTTGATCGACTCCTTGCGCAAGCTGCCTACCAACACCGTAACCGAATAGACCTGGCTCATGACCACGCTCCAACCTGATCGACATAGAGAAGTGGTAGTTATAGACGCTACGGCGCGGCCCACAGGTTTTTTTCCAGGGGGACTAAACTTCCCAGGCAAAACAGTGGTCTATGGCCCATAGAGAACATTTCAGAGGGCACACGCCAAATGACAGCAGTACTGGTCGGACAATTTCATGCTCGGGATGCTGAAGGACGCATCTACCCCGTTCATGAATTTCAGGAAGCCACCCTGCAGGCCGATGGAAGTGCCGACTCCTTGCCGATCACCAGCTATCGCCTGGCCATCGGCGATCGGGTCAACCACCTGGGCGAGGATCGCTTCGAGCTGGTACAGAGCGGCGTGGAGATCACCCGTATCCCCTGACGCACCGCGCGGCCCGAGCAATCCGGCCGCGCCCTTTGCTTCAGGCAAACAAAAAGGGCGACCCTTACGGGTCGCCCTTTTTGTGTTA
>NZ_QLAD01000011.1:0-154051 GCF_024355235.1 Pseudomonas sp. S12(2018) | reverse complement strand
TGAGGCGGCATTCTACGCAATCGACGCAGCGTGTCAATACTTTTTTTCACGCTAAGCCACTGAATACTAATATTTTTTACCCCAGCCCGGGTTTGCGCGATTTTTACCGTCTGGCTGGCGGGTGTTTATTATTGTTGATACGATCTGCACAATCGTAAAAAATATAGAACATACAACTACAAACCCTGAGGTGCCCGCACATGGCCAACACCCCCTACCCCCAGTCGTATTACGCCGCATCGGCCAACCCCGTCCCGCAGCGCCCGAGCCTGCAGGAAGAAGTACAGACCGACGTCTGCGTGATCGGTGCGGGTTACACCGGCCTGTCCAGTGCCCTGTTCCTGCTCGAGAACGGTTTCAGCGTCACCGTGCTTGAAGCCGCCAAGGTCGGCTTCGGTGCCTCTGGCCGCAACGGCGGTCAGATCGTCAACAGCTACAGCCGCGACATCGACGTGATCGAACGTACCGTCGGCCCCAAACAGGCACAGCTGCTCGGCCAGATGGCCTTCGAGGGCGGGCGCATCATCCGCGAGCGCGTGGCCAAGTACAACATCCAGTGCGACCTGAAGGACGGTGGCGTGTTCGCCGCCCTGACCAAAAAGCAGATGGGCCACCTGGAATCCCAGCAACGCCTGTGGGAGCGCTACGGCCACACCCAGCTGGAACTGATGGACCAGCGCCGCATCCGTGAAGTGGTCGCCTGCGACAGCTACATCGGCGGCATGCTGGACATGAGCGGCGGCCATATCCACCCGCTCAACCTGGCCCTGGGCGAAGCCGCCGCAGTGGAATCGCTGGGTGGCAAGATTTACGAACAGTCCCCGGCCATCCGCATCGAGCGCGGTGCCAACCCGGTCGTACATACCCCGCAGGGCAAGGTGCGCGCCAAGTTCATCATCGTGGCGGGCAACGCCTACCTGGGCAACCTGGTACCGGAACTGGCCGCCAAGTCGATGCCATGCGGTACTCAGGTGATCACCACCGAGCCGCTGAGCGAAGAGCTGGCACGTACCCTGCTGCCGCAGGACTACTGCGTGGAAGACTGCAACTACCTGCTCGACTACTACCGCCTGACCGGCGACAACCGCCTGATCTTCGGCGGTGGCGTGGTATACGGCGCGCGTGACCCGGCCAACATCGAGGCGATCATCCGCCCGAAAATGCTCAAGGCCTTCCCGCAGCTCAAGGACGTGAAGATCGACTACGCCTGGACCGGCAACTTCCTGCTGACCCTGTCGCGCCTGCCGCAGGTAGGTCGTCTGGGCGACAACATCTACTACTCCCAGGGCTGCAGCGGCCACGGCGTCACCTACACCCACCTGGCCGGCAAGGTGCTGGCCGAGGCCCTGCGCGGCCAGGCCGAGCGTTTCGACGCCTTCGCCGAACTGCCGCACTACCCGTTCCCGGGTGGCCAGATGCTGCGCGTACCGTTCAGTGCCCTGGGCGCGTGGTACTACAGCCTGCGCGACCGCCTGGGCGTGTAAGCCGGCAACCCCGGGCCGTCACTGCCCCACGGCATTGACGGCCTGGCGGGCCGCCTGCTCCTGGCCTGCCTGGGCCAGTTCATTGGCGGCCTTGAGCCAGCGCTGGCGGTCCACCTGGGCCGGCAGTTGGCCGGGCGGCTGCACCAGCACCGCCCAGCTCCCCTCCTTCTTCCAGGCTGCGGCGAAATCGTCGAAGTCCATCAGCAACCGCCGATTGTTGCCCGCACGCAGCAGCACCCGCGACTTGTAGCGGTCATAGCCCACCAGCAGGGCATAGCGCGGCTCGCTCCAGAACGCCGAACCTTCCTGATAGCGCAACAGCACCGGATTGCCCGCGGCCACCTGGGTCAGCAACGCCGGCAGGGTGCCGTCGAGCGGGTACACCACCATGCCGTACTGGCGTGCCACGGTCGCTACCGAGGCCTGCAGCCTGTCGACACCTTGTGGCAGCTGCAAGGGCCCTTCGAGCAGGCCGGGGGTGATGCGCACCCCCTGCTGCGAGAGGATCGCGGCCAGCGCCATCGGCGCGCTCTGGTTGGCGTTACCACGGTAGAACGGCACTGTGCCCAGTTCCACGCGCTGGGGCAGGCTGTTGAGCTGGGATGAAGGCTGGCTGGCGCAACCGGCCAGGCTGGCGGCCAGCAGGCAAGCCAGCAGCAGACGATGGGACACGCGACGTTTGGGGGCGGTGGGCAACATGGACACTCGCTTGTGCTGATGCCGGGCAGACGACGCCCGGCCCTGGCTTGCGATCATAGGCTGGCGCAGGCCTGCGGTATAGCCCGCGGCACGCTTAGAGCGAACTGAACCAAGGCGCTGGACCACTGGTCAACCGTCTGTCACAGACGATGGGCTAGACTGAGCTTGTGTCCGAATGGCGAGTGCAGCTTGCCCAGTCGAAGGAGGCACGCAATGAGTCTGACGATGGGAATCTTTCTGTTGATAGGCACGTGGCTGGTGGTAGCCGCAGCCATGCTCTGGGGGGTGTTGCGCATCGCGCGCCGCCACCACCTGCACCATCCGCAGCCGACCAGGGCTGCATCCGAGGCACAGCGGCACGCTCGCCGCCACGCCAACGCGCACTGACGCGACACTGCATAACAACCTTCGCCGACAACGCCAGCGTCTGCAGGTGCGTCCTGCAGAGTCGACGTCGCTGGCGAAGCGGTCAGTCAGGTTTCGCTTGCAGCGCCTCGCGCCGCTCGCGAGCCCGGCGCGACATGATGTTGAGCACCTCGATCGCGGTGGAGAACGCCATCGCCGCATACACATAACCCTTGGGCACATGGGCACCGAAGCCTTCGGCGATCAGGGTCATGCCGATCATGATCAGGAAGCCCAGGGCCAGCATCACCACGGTAGGGTTGTCGTTGATGAACCGGGCCAGCGGGTCGGCGGCCACCAGCATCACGATCACCGCACTGATCACCGCGATGATCATGATCGGCAAGTGCTCGGTCATGCCCACGGCCGTGATGATGCTGTCGATCGAGAACACGATGTCCAGTACCAAGATCTGCCCGATCGCCGCGGCAAAGCCCAGGGTCACGGTAGACGACGCCTTGGTCTCTTCCTTGGCACGCGGGTCGACGCTGTGGTGAATCTCGGACGTCGCCTTCCACAGCAGGAACAGCCCACCGGCGATCAGGATCATGTCCTTCCACGAGAAGGCATGGCCGAACACGTCCACCACCGGCTCGGTAAGCTGCACGATCCACGCCACGGTGCTGAGCAGGCCCAGGCGCATCACCAGCGCCATGCTGATACCGATGCGCCGTGCCTTGGAGCGGAACTGCTCAGGCAGCTTGTTGGTGAGAATCGAGATGAAGATCAGGTTGTCGATGCCCAGCACGATCTCCATGGCCACCAGGGTAGCCAGGGCCACCCAGGCGGTCGGGCTTGCAGCAAGTTCCAACAGGTATTCCATGAATCAATCCTGAATCAGTGTGGGTAAAAAAATCAGATTTCCCGGGCGCTGTCGTCGTGCTCGGGTTTGTCCTGCGCCTCATCGGGCTTTTTCGCCAGGGGCGAACCGGTCGCGTCGCTGAGCGCCTGCTGGGCGGCATCGTTGGTCTTGTCGATCGCTTCCTTGGCCGACTGGGCAGCCTGGTTGAGCATCTGCTGGGCAGATTTTTCCGCCTGCTCGCAACCGCTCATGGCCAGCAGCGCCAGCGCCATCACCAGGGGTGTGCCAATCGATTTGAAATACAGCATGGGTTCCTCTCTGAAGGTCTTGCCTTGATAGCGACGCATTCTAAAGAGACTGAAACATCCGGAAAATTCGTATTTTCAGCAGTTATACTTCGGTTTTTACGAATCGGAGATGCACATGCTCAACTACCGACAACTGCATTACTTCTGGGTCGTGGCCAAGACCGGCAGCATCGTGCGTGCCGGCGAGCAGCTCAATCTCACCCCGCAGACCATCAGCGGGCAGATCAGCCTGCTTGAGCATAGCTACGGTATCGAATTGTTTCGCCGTGTGGGACGCCAGCTCGAACTGACCGAGACCGGGCGCCAGGCCCTGTCCTACGCCGAGCAGATGTTCCAGATTGGCGGCGAACTGGAAGCAGTGCTGCGCGCCCAGCCCGATGAGCAGCAGATTCTGTTTCGCGTGGGGGTGGCCGACGTGGTGCCCAAGTCGATCGTGTACCGGCTGCTGGCGCCGACCATGGAGCTGCCCGACCCGCTGCGCCTGACCTGCCGCGAGGACAAGCTCGAACGCCTGCTGGCAGATTTGGCAGTACAGCGCCTGGACATGGTGATCTCCGACAGCCCGATGCCCAGCCATCTGGACATCAAGGGCTACAGCCAGAAGCTCGGGGAGTGCGGCATCAGTTTCTTCGCCACCCCGGCACTGGCTGCCCTGCATCCGGCGCCCTTTCCTGTCGGCCTGCAGCATGCACCGATGCTCATTCCCGGCCAGGAGACGGTGGTGCGCAGCCGGCTGCTGCGCTGGTTCGCCGAGCAACAGTTGCAGCCGCGCATCGTCGGCGAGTTCGATGACAGTGCGCTGATGCAGGCATTCGGGCAGTCGGGCAGCGGCATCTTCATCGCCCCCAGCGTGATCGCCGACGAGGTCTGCCGCCAGTACGGGGTGGAGTTGATCGGCCAGACCGATGCCGTCACCGAGTCGTTCTATGCCATTTCGGTAGAGCGCAAGGTCAAGCACCCGGGCATCGTCGCGATCACCGAAGGTGCCCGCCGCGAGCTGTTCAACTGGCCTGCGCCCTGAGAGACACACGGCACCAACATCACATCCCGGGCCTAAACATTCCACGGCTCGAACCGTCGATAGAAGGACGCGCCGACGCATCGCGACAACACGCCCCACCTACCGCCAGGCAGTGTGCTGCGGTCAGGGCCCGCGTGCTGTGCTAAAGTCCCGCCCCTTTCGCCGCAGGGCTTGCCCGCGGCATGCCTTTGCTACGCTATCCGGGCCTCCCGGACCTTGCACAAGAACGAGAAACACCTGTCATGACCCCACTTCTGAACCTGTTGAACCGTACCAGTCTGGTACTGCAGATCGTGATCGGCCTGGTGGCCGGCATTGCCGTGGCGCTGCTCTGGCCAGCCGCCGCGCTGAACCTGGCATTTATCGGCAAGGTATTTGTCAGTGCACTCAAGGCGGTGGCACCCATTCTGGTGTTCATCCTGGTGATGGCTTCCATCGCCAACCACAGGCACGGCCAGGAAACCCATATCCGCCCTATTCTGGTGCTCTATCTTTTCGGCACCTTTTCCGCAGCGGTAGTGGCGGTGGTCGCCAGCATGCTGTTCCCCTCCCAGCTGGTGCTGGCCACTCATGATGTGGCGATGAGCCCGCCTGGTGGCATCAGCGAAGTGCTGCAAGGCCTGCTGCTGAGCGTGGTGGCCAACCCGGTGACCGCGCTGATGGAGGCCAACTTCATCGGCATCCTGGCCTGGGCGATCGCCCTGGGCGTGGCTATCCGACATGCCGGTGAAACCACCCGCACCGTGGTCGACGACCTGTCCAAGGGCGTAACGCTGATCGTGCGCATGGTCATCCGTTTCGCGCCTCTGGGGATCTTCGGCCTGGTGGCTGCGACCCTGGCCGAATCCGGCCTGGGGGCCCTGCTGGGCTACCTGCACCTGCTGGCGGTGCTGATCGGCTGCATGCTGTTCGTGGCGCTGGTGATGAACCCGCTGATCGTGTACTGGAAAATCCGTCGCAACCCATTCCCGCTGACGCTGCTGTGCCTGCGCGAAAGCGGCATCACCGCGTTCTTCACCCGCAGCTCGGCCGCCAACATTCCGGTCAACCTGGCCCTGAGCGAAAAGCTCGGGCTGCATGAAGACACCTACTCGGTGTCGATCCCGCTGGGTGCGACCATCAACATGGCCGGCGCGGCCATCACCATCACCGTGCTGACCCTGGCGGCGGTGCATACCCTGGGCATCAGCGTCGACCTGCCCACGGCCATCCTGCTCAGCGTGGTCGCCGCCGTGTGCGCATGCGGCGCCTCGGGTGTGGCGGGCGGCTCGCTGCTGCTGATTCCGCTGGCGTGCGGCCTGTTCGGCATTCCCAGCGAGGTGGCCATGCAGGTGGTGGCGGTAGGCTTCATCATCGGCATCCTGCAGGACTCGGCCGAAACGGCGCTCAATTCGTCCACCGACGTGCTGTTCACGGCCGCCGCGTGCGAGGCCGAGGAACGCCAGGCGAGCTGATCCTGACAGGCATGAAAAAGCCCGGCAAGGCGTTGACCTTGCCGGGCTTTTTTCATGCCTGGGTAATCAGAACGCGCCCATGTAGTCGCGCTTGCCGATTTCCACGCCATTGTGGCGCAGGATGGCGTAGGCCGTGGTCACGTGGAAGAAGAACTGCGGCAGGCCGTAGGTCAGCAGGTAGCTCTGGCCGGTAAAGCGTTTTTCTTTCGGCGTACCCGGACGGGTGATGATCTCGATGCCTTCCTTGCCGTCGATCTGCTTCGCTTCGATCTGCTCGACGAAGGCCAACACCTTGGCGATCAGCGCCTGCAGCTCGGCAAAGGTGGTTTCAGTGTCGTCGTACTTGGGCAGTTCGACCTCGGCCAGGCGGGCCGAAACCCCCTTGGCGAAGTCCACGGCAATCTGCACCTGGCGAACCAGCGGGAACATGTCGGGGTACAGGCGCGCCTGCAGGAAGACATTGGCGTCGATATTCTTCGCCTCGGCGTGCGCCTGGGCCTTGCCCAGCACATCGCTCAGGGCATTGAGCATCTGCTTGAAAACGGGAACAGAGGCGGCGTACAGGGAAATGGTCATGACAGTCTCGCTGGGTGATGGATTGAGCGTGGCCGATTATAGACACGCTTGGCGGCGCCCGGCGGCTTGTCTTTTATTCTGCAAGGATTAGGCTAGTTGCCTTCCACAGCATAGGGAACGCGCGATGAGCACTGAGTTGGACACCCCCGTTGACGAGCAGCGCCTCGACAGCACGCAAATCCGTATCCTCGGCGCCTTGATCGAAAAGCAGGCCACAAGCCCCGAAACCTACCCCCTCACCCTCAACGCCGTGGTGCTGGCCTGCAACCAGAAGACCAGCCGCGAGCCGGTGATGAACCTGACCCAGGGCCAGGTCGGCCAAAGCCTGCGTGCCCTCGAAAGCCAGGGCCTGGCGCGCCTGCAGATGGGCAGCCGGGCCGACCGCTGGGAGCACCGCGTCGACAAGGCGCTGGAGCTGGTACCAGCGCAACAGGTACTGCTGGGGCTGATGTTCCTGCGCGGGCCGCAGACGGTCAGTGAGCTGCTGACGCGCAGCAACCGCATGCATGAATTCGAGGATGCCGAACAGGTGCTGCATCAGCTGGAGCGCCTGGTAGCCCGGGGCTTTGCCCTGCACCTGCCGCGCCAGCCCGGCCAGCGCGAAGACCGCTACACCCATGCCTTCGGCGACCCGGCCGACATCGAAGCGATTCTGGCGGCACGCCAGCAAGGCGCGGAACGCCCTGTCGGCGGCGTGTCGGCCGAGCGCATCGAGGCACTGGAGGCGCGGATCGCGGCGCTGGAAGAACGCCTGGCGCAGCTGGAGTAGCCAGCTCGGCACAGAGTCGAGCAACGCTTTGCGGGAGCACGTTCAGCCGCTCCCGCTCACTGCCTGGCGCGAACCTGCCTGCAGGGCTCAATCGCCCCGCGCAAACGCCACCGCTTCGGCGATCTGCCGTGATTCGGGGCGCACCCCGGTATACAGCACGAACTGCTCCAGCGCCTGCAACGCAATCACCTCCAGCCCGGTAACCACTGGTTTGCCAGCAGCCTGGGCGGCCACGATCAAGGGCGTCTGCGCCGGCATCGCCACCACGTCGAACACCGCCTGCGCCGCCTCGATCTGCTCGTGCTCGAAGGCCAGTTGCTGCGCCTCGGCCCCGCCCGCCATGCCGATCGGCGTCACGTTCACCAGCAACCGGGCCCTCACACCGTGTGGCTCGGCCTGCCAGCGATAGCCACAGGTGCGGGCCAGCCGCTCGCCAGCCTCGCGATTGCGCGCAACGATCGTGCCGTCGCTGAAACCGGCATCGCGCAGCGCGCACGCCACCGCCTTGGCCATGCCGCCGCTGCCGCGCAGCGCCACGCTCCATGCAGGGTCCAGGTGATGCTGGTGAATCAGTTGACGCACCGCCAGGTAATCGGTGTTGAAGCCCTTGAGATGCCCCTGGGTGTTGACCAGCGTGTTCACCGAATCGATGGCCGCCGCCGACGGGTCCAGTTCATCGAGCAACGCGATGCAGGCCTCCTTGAACGGCATCGACACACCACACCCACGCACACCCAGCGCGCGAATGCCGGCCACGGCGGCCGGCAGGTCGGTGGTGGTCATGGCCTTGTAGTAGTAATCCAGCCCCAGCTGCTGGTACAGATGGTTATGAAAGCGCACGCCGAAGGTACCGGGGCGCCCGGCCAGAGACATGCACAAAACGGTGTCTTTGCTGGGGGTCATCGATTGGCTCCTGAAAACGGCTGGGGCACCAGTATGCACTCACTGCCCACCGAACCGTTGATCGGGGCTTACACAACCTTTACTCAACGCCCGTGCCATTTTTCCGGGGGCTGCGGTCTTATGGGTATCCCCGCGCCACGTCTTGGGTGTCTCGACAGCACCAGCGCCGGGGCTGCAAACCGAGGAGTCTTCATGAACCGTCACATCCCGAGAATCGCCCTGCTGGTTGGCGCCCTGGCCGTCTGCGGGCAAGCGGCCGCCCACGGTGGTGGCGGCGGCTGGCACGGCGGTGCCGGCCCGGTGCTTGGCGCGGCCGTCGTCGGTGCCGTGGTGGGTGCGGTGGTGTCCGGCAACCACGACCGTACCGTCTACGTCGAGCGCCAGCCGGCCTACTACGGTCCCCCGCCGGTGTATGTCCAGGCCCCGCCGCCGCCGGTGTACTACCAGCCGTACCCGCCGTATCCGGTAGTGGAGCGCTACGTACCGGTACCGCCGCCGTATTACCGCGAGCGCTACTACGGCCCGCCACCGGTGTACTACGGACCGCCCCGCTGGTAGCACCGGCCCAGCGCCCTGCCTGCGGGCAGGGCGCTGGCTGTCGGGGAAACCGCCCGCATTGGCTTGATCGCCGTTCAGGCCTAGGCTGGCATACCCTCACAGCCTGAACCCAGGAGTTCGCATGACCGCTGAAAAAGGATTTCCAGCCCCGCTCGACCCAGCCCAACACCCCCTTGCCGCCGCGCAGCAGATGACCCTGGCGATCATCCTCAGCGGCCAGTACAAGCTGCCACAGACGCCCGCCAAGGCGGCCGAGGCAGGTCACGAGCTGCTCAAGGCCGTCACCGCCGGCTACCTCAAGTCCCGCTAAGGTCCCGCTCGGCTGGTTCGGCACGCCGATCCAGCCGCTGCAAACGAAGCCCAGGGTTAAATAAATTTCATAGTTCGCCCAATGTTTACGGGGCAATCGACACAGACTCGACCATACTCCTAGAATGTAACGGCTTGTAATAAAAAACCTGTGCACAGCCAACGACATACCTACATTTAGTGAGCACCAACGTGAAAACCTCCCTGTCTATTCTCAGCCTGCTGCTGATGCTCACTGGCACTGCCAGCGTCACGTCGAACGCTGTTGCCCAACCGGCCCCCCAGGTCCAGCGCGACCCTGCCAAGCTGCACCTGGCCTCGGGCAGTGCACTGCTGATCGACCTGCAGACCAACAAGGTGCTGTATGCGAGCAACCCGGACCGTGTGGTGCCGATCGCCTCGGTCACCAAACTGATGACCGCGATGGTGGTGCTCGATGCCAAGCAGGCCATGGACGAACCCCTGACCATCACCATCGCCCAGACCAAGGAAATGAAGGGCGTGTACTCGCGGGTTCGTCTGGGTAGCGAGCTGAACCGTCGCGACACCCTGCTGATTACCCTGATGTCCTCGGAAAACCGGGCCGCCGCGACCCTTGCGCACCACTACCCCGGTGGCTACACCGCCTTCATCAAGGCCATGAACGCCAAGGCCAAGGCCCTGGGCATGAGCCATACCCGCTATGTGGAACCCACCGGCCTGTCGACCAGCAACGTGTCCACCGCTCGCGACCTGAGCAAGCTGCTGCTGGCAGCGCGCAGCTACCCGCTGCTGAGCGAGCTGAGCACCACCCGCGAAAAGACCGTGGCCTTCAAGAAACCCAACTACACCCTGGGCTTTCGCAACACCGACCACCTGGTCAACAAGAGCAACTGGGACATCAAGCTGACCAAGACCGGCTTTACCAACGAGGCCGGTCATTGCCTGGTGCTGCTGACGCGGATGGACAATCGCCCGGTGGCCATGGTGATACTCGATGCCTTCGGCAAGTACACCCATTTCGCCGATGCCAGCCGCATGCGCCAATGGCTGGAAACCGGCGACGCCAAACCCGCCCCGGCCGTCGCGATCCGCTACAAGGCCGAACGCAGCCAGAACCGCCCTGCGGTCGACTGATCGCACACACTGCCGTGCCTCGCGCACGGCAGACACCCCACCCGCCAAGGTCGTGAAGCCACAACTCCGAGCGCGCGCCGGAGGTTGTAAATTTAGCCCTCCATCAATCGTCCTTCCCCTGACACCCGACCTTCGCCTGACACAGCCAGGCCGTCGGACCGATCAGTACTGCGACCGAGATGGCAATGACCAGAACCCGTTCCCGAAAAGCCCTGTACATCGGCCTGCCGCTTGCCCTGGCAGCAGTCGTGGGCGCAGCCGCCGCTGGCTACCTGTACTGGAAGCAAGGGCCTGCCTACCCCCGCGAGATCGTCGAGCAGGCCAATGCCCTGCACGAGCACATGCTGTCCTTCGATAGCCACGTCACCGTACCACTGGACATGGGCACCGCTGGCCACGAGGTGGACAAGAACAGCGGCGGCCAGCTCGATCTGGTCAAGGCCGGCCAGGGGCGACTATCCGGCGCGGCGCTGACGATCTTCGGCTGGCCCGAACTGTGGAACGGCCCGAATGCGCCCCACCGCCCCACTCCGGGATTTGTCGACGAGGCCCGCCACCAACAGGAGGTGCGCTACAAGATCATCAGCGCCATGGTGCGCGACTTCCCCAACCAGATCGGCATCGCCTACACCCCGGACGACATGCGCCGCCTGCATGGCGAGGGCAAGTTCGCCATCTTCATCAGCATGCTCAACGCCTACCCACTGGGAAACGACCTGTCCCAGCTCGACCTGTGGGCGGCCCGTGGCATGCGCATGTTCGGCTTCAGCTACACCGGCAACAATGACTGGGCGGACTCCTCGCGGCCGCTGCCGTTCTTCAACGACACCGCTGACGCCCTGGGCGGGCTGTCGCCAATCGGCAAGCAGGCGGTCAAGCGCCTGAACGATCTGGGGGTGATCATCGATGTCTCGCAGATGTCGACCCTGGCCCTGGAGGACGTGGCTCGCCTGAGCCGCACCCCGATCGTGGCCTCGCACTCGGCGCCACGGGCGTTGGTAGATATCCCGCGTAACCTCAGCGACAAGGAACTGAAACTGATCAGGGACAGCGACGGCGTGGTCCAGGTCGTCGGCTTCGGCACCTATCTCAAGCCCCTGAGCAAACCGACCCTGGACAAACTCGAGGCTCTGCGCGCCCGCTTCGACCTGCAGCCCCTGCAGGGGCTGGCCAATGCGCTGATGCCGGGCGATGCGGTGATTGCGATCTGGCCCGAGGCGCGCTTTGGCGAGTATGCCGGCAACCTCTACGGCATCATCGATGAGGAGCCCAAGGCCACCCTCAAGGATTTCGGCGATGCAATCGACTACGTCGTGAAGAAGATCGGCATCGACCATGTGGGCATCAGCTCGGACTTTAACGACGGTGGCGGCCTGGACGGCTGGAAGGACGCCAGCGAAACCCGCAACGTGACTGCCGAACTGCTCAGCCGCGGCTACTCCGAAGCAGACATCGCCAAGCTGTGGGGTGGCAACTTCCTGCGCGTGTGGGCCCAGGTGCAGAAAGCCGCACAACCCGTTGCCACGCTAGCCCCCTGACCCTTATCGAGCGCCGACATGACCGACCGTCGTACATTCCTCAAGCAGGCCGGGGTAATTGCCGCCAGTCTGCCGCTAGGCACCAGCCTGCTGCCAGCCGCCCAGGCGGCCCCTACCGCGCAGCTAAACGGCCCGGACAAATGGCGAAACCTGCGTCAACTGTTCCCGCTGGACCCGAATGTGGCCCACTTCGCCAACTTCCTGGTCACCGCCCACCCCAGGCCGGTACAGGAGGCCATCGATCGGTTTCGTGCCGAAGTCGATCTCAATCCCGCCGAGCAGATGGACTGGGAAAGCCAGAACGAGTGGAAGCGTGAAGGCGAAGTGCGCAACTGGGCGGCCCGTTATCTGGAGGTCAAGCCCCGCCAGATCGCCCTTACCGGCAGTACCACCGAAGGGCTGGGCATGATCTACGGTGGCTTGCAGGTGGGCCCCGGGCAAGAGATCCTGACCACCGAGCACGAGCATTACTCCACGCATAAATGCCTGGCCTTCCGCCACCAGCGCCAGGGCACGTCCGTGCGCAAACTGCGCCTGTTCGAGCAGCCCTGGCAGGTGTCCACCGACCAGGTGCTGAGCACAATCGACCAGAATATCCGCCCCAACACCCGCGTGCTCGGCATGACCTGGGTGCACTCGGGCAGCGGGGTCAAGTTGCCGGTGGGCGAGATCGGCGCTCTGGTGCGCCGCCACAATCGCGAACGCAGCGAGCAGGACCGCATCCTGTATGTGATCGACGGCGTGCACGGGTTCGGCGTGGACAACCAGCGCTTCGACGACTTCAACTGCGACTATTTCATCGCTGGTACCCACAAGTGGATGTTCGGTCCGCGGGGTACGGGAATCATCTGCGCCGCCTCGGAAAAAATGCAGCATCTGGTGCCCACCTTCGCGACCTTCTCCGAGGATGAGGACTTCGCCACCATCATGACCCCCGGGGGCTACCACGCCTTCGAGCATCGATGGGCACTGGGCAAGGCCTTCGAACTGCACCTGCAACTGGGCAAGGCCCAGGTGCAGGCACGCATCCACCAGCTCAACACCGCGCTCAAACAGCGCCTGCTCGAACACAAGGCGATCGAGCTGGTGACCCCGTTGAGCACCGAGTACTCCGCCGGGTTTACTTTCCTGCGCATCAAGGACCACGACGCCCGCGCCGTGGCCGCCCATCTGGTACGCAACCGCGTGATGGTCGATGCCGTCTCCCGCGATGCCGGGCCGGTGATCCGCTTCGCACCCGGCCTGCTCAACGACGAACAGCAGATCGATCGGGCCATGGCCCTGCTGACCCAATACCTCTGACAGAGCCCGTTTCCAGCCCTGCCGCCGGGCGGCAGGGCTTCCTGAAGCAGGGTCAGCGGTAAATTCCAAGCCTCACAGCTCGTTCTATCGGAGTACCTGAGCAGGATCAGGGGCGCAAAAAACTGGCGCCCCACCTCGACCACACACGGGAGCCGCACCCATGAACCAGCCCTCAACATCCGAAACAATCCACGACCTGATCGGCGTCGGCTTCGGCCCCTCCAACCTGGCCCTGGCCATCGCCCTGGAAGAACTCGCCCAGACCAACGGCCATGCCCTCGATGCGCTGTTCATCGACAAGCAGAGCGACTACCGCTGGCACGGCAACACCCTGGCCACCCAGAGTGAACTGCAGATTTCCTTCCTCAAGGACCTGGTGTCCCTGCGCAACCCCACCAGCCCCTACAGCTTCGTCAACTACCTGCACCAGAAGAAGCGCCTGGCCGACTTCATCAACCTTGGCACCTTCTACCCCTGCCGCCTGGAGTACAACGACTACCTGCGCTGGGCCGCCGAGCACTTCGCCACCCAGGCGGTGTATGGCGAGGAGATCCTGCGCGTGGAACCTGAACTGCTGGACGGGCGTATCGACCACCTGCGCGTGATCTCCCGCAGCGCCCAGGGCCATGAACGCCTGCGCCGGGCACGCTCGGTGGTGGTGGGCAGCGGCGGCACGCCGAAGATCCCGCCGGTATTCGCGCCCTTCAAGGACGATCCGCGCGTGTTCCACCACTCCCAGTACCTGAACAGCCTGGAACAACTGCCGTGCACCCAGGGCAAGCCCATGCGCATCGCGATCATCGGCTCGGGGCAAAGCGCCGCCGAGGCCCTGATCGACCTGAACGACAGCTACCCATCGGTCAAGGCCGACATGATCCTGCGCGGCTCGGCACTCAAGCCGGCCGATGACAGCCCGTTCGTCAACGAGGTCTTCACCCCCGACTACACCGACCTGGTGTTCAACCAGCCCCAGGCCGAGCGTGCCAAGCTGATCTCCGAGTACCACAACACCAACTACTCGGTAGTGGACATCGACCTGATCGAACGCATCTACGGCATGCTCTACCGTCAGAAAGTCGCCCATCAGTACCGTCACGCCGTTCTGTGCCGACGCAACATCGAGGCCGCCGTCAGCACCGACAAGGGTATCGAGCTGACCCTGCGCGACCTGGCCACCGGTATCCAGCAGACCCACGTGTACGACGCGGTGATTCTTGCCACCGGCTATGAGCGCCGCTCCCATCGCGAGCTGCTGGCGCCGTTGCAACAGCACCTCAAGGACTTCGAAGTGGACCGCGACTATCGCGTGCTGGCCAGCCCGGAGCTCAACGCGGCGGTCTACCTGCAGGGCTTCTGCGAAGCGTCACACGGCCTGAGCGATACCCTGCTGTCGGTACTGCCGGTGCGCGCAGCCGAGATCGGCCAGTCGCTGTACCAGAGCCTGGGCCAGCGCGCCAGCAACGCCCGCGCCAGCGCGACCCTGGCCAGCGCCTGAACCTGCCCCGTGCTATCAGCGCTGCATGCAGCGCCGATAGCGCTCATCCACCCGTTTGGCAAACCATGCCGTGGTCAGCTTTCGGGTGATCTTGGGGCTCTTGAGTTCGATGCCTGGCAACTGCGCCCGCGGCAACGGCTTGCCCGCAGCCGCCTCGGCCAGTGCATACACCCGCTGATACAGCCGCGTGCGCTCGAATGCCAGGCTGTCCCCCTCCTCCAGCTGACTGCGAATGGTCGGGTTGCGCAGGCCGAGCCTGTCACCCAGGCGCCGTACCGCCTGTTCGGTGGCCCCCGGAAAAATCGCCCCTGGCGCGATCAGGTCGCCGTCCAGCGCCAGTTCCACGCCCGACGCCTGGCTGACCGCATGCTGGAACGCCGCGTTGCGGCTTGCGTACCAGCCTGCATTGAAGTCGGCAAACCGATACAGAGGCTGC
Source organism: Pseudomonas sp. S12(2018) (assembly GCF_024355235.1). Taxonomy (NCBI): domain Bacteria; kingdom Pseudomonadati; phylum Pseudomonadota; class Gammaproteobacteria; order Pseudomonadales; family Pseudomonadaceae; genus Pseudomonas; species Pseudomonas sp. S12(2018). Next base: position 138,876 of record NZ_QLAD01000011.1, on the reverse strand, counting down.
TCGTAGCTGGCTGGGTAACCCAGCAGATGGGCGATGCCGAAATACAGCCCGCCGCGCCGAGTGAACACTTCCTGGCGCAGGGTGCCGCTGTAGGCATAGGGGTAGTCCTGGGCGTGGCGTTCGGCGAACGCGATGCTGACCTGCATCGGCCCCCCGGTGCGCACCGGGTTCAGGTCGCCGAGCAAGGTACGCCCAAGCGGCAGCGAACCGATCAGGTCGTCGAACAGTGCACTCAGTTGCTTCTCGCTGCGCACCGCCGCCAGTCGCTGGCTGTAGGTTCTGCCATCGGGCGAGTGGGTTTGCAGCGCGGCCTCCACCAGCCGCTGCGGTACATGCAGACGCGCCGCACGCCGGTCGATCTCGGCGCGGGCAATGCGCCCCAGGCCGGGCACTTGCGGGTCGGCCTGGTAGGTCGACTCCTGCTCGGTCACCGCCAGCACCGCGCACAGGTTGCTGCGGCTGGGGTCGAGCTTCTGTGCGGCAAACGCCGTCTGAATGTCCGCCGCCCACCCTTCACGGTCGCCAGTGGCGGCTGGCATCAGTGCAACCACCGTGGCGCGCACCTGGGCCGGCGTGGCCTGTTGCGCTCCACGCTGGCCGGCGCACCCCTGCAACAGCAGCGCCAGCGTGGCCAGCACCATCCATCCGCGTAAAGGCATACAGCCCCCGGCTATCGGTCGAGGGCCCCACAGTACACAGCCGGGGCCGGCCCGTGCAAACCGTCAGCAGCCCGGCTTGGTCAACTCGGTGCCGATGGTGACCGCATTGACCTTGACCTTGTCGAAGCTGGCCTGCGCCACTTCATCGAAGGTGCGCTCGCAGTTGAAGCGGGTGTCCACCACAAAGTCGTCACCCTTGGCCTTCTGCATGGCCTCGCTCCAGTGACCGGCCGCCGCGCTGGCCTCATCATCCACCAGCACCACCTCCAGCAGCACTTCGGTAAACCCCACTGCCCGCGGTCCTTGCCAGAGCGCGTACACCGACGGGTCGGCGGCATTGCCGCACATGCTCAGGCAACTGGCGTAGAACTCCAGCCCGCCTCCCGAAGACCCGGCCATTGCACCGAACGTCAGGGGCTGCGCGGCCGGCGGCGCAAAGTCGCCGATGAACGTGCTCAGGTCTGCCTTGCAGGTGGACGAGAGCTCCATGCGCAGCTCGCTGACCGTGCCGCCGCCGGCCGTGGCGGTGATTTCGCAGCCTTGCACCTTGTAAGTATGGGTGTCGCCGAACGAGGTACGCGCAACACCGGCTACCGACTCGAAGAAACGCAGGTTGGTGCCCAGCATCTCGCCATTGAACACCTGGGCCACCGTGGCCTGGGCCAGGGCCAGATTCGGCAGAGCGCTGAGGGTGAGTGCGCAGCAGAAGCCAGACAGTGCACGTGAACGCATCGGAACATCCTGTAAGGGCAGAAAATGAAGCGCGTACTGTAATCCAGGCTAACGGCAAATAGCCATCAAGCTCGCCCATCAGCCCAGCACGATGTAGTCGCTGCGCTGCACCAGCGGGGCATGCTCGCCTGCAATCAGGCGCACGTATCGGCCACCGAGCTGGTCGATGGCGATGCAGTCATCCACGTCCATCACTGCATCGGTGTGCGCCTGGCTCCAGTGACGTGCCATGCGTTGCTTGCCGATGGCCTTGGCCTGGGCCTTGCTGGTGGCCACCACCAACAGGTACTGGTGCGCCTCGCCGAACGCACCGGGCTCGTAGCCGCCCAGGTTGATGAAATACAGGCGTGGCTCGCCGGCAGCCGGCTGCATGTCCGACCAGTGCAGCTTGTAGCCGTCGACCCCGTCGACCTCCAGCCAGGAATCGATGTGCACGCCCCTGGCGCTGCCGAACCATTGCTCGCGCAATTGCGGGTAGGCCGCTTCGAGGGTCGGGGCCACCACGAACACCACATCGTGCACTTCGATGCGGGCCCGGGGGTGTTTGCCCCCCAGCATCACCACGAACAACATGATCCGCCCACCCTCAAGGTTGCTCGCCGACCAGGAAGGTCTTGCTGATGTGGCGAAATTTCTCGTGGCCGGCGCTGCCCAGCAGCTCGAACAGCACCATCTCGCGAGTCACGATCTGCGCGCCGGCATCACGCATGCGCTGCAGGCCGGCGCTCTTGCTGAGCAGGCTGCGGCTGTCGCAGGCGTCCTCCACCACGAACACCTGCCTGCCCAGCGCCAGCAGGCCGAGCACTGTCTGCAGCACGCACACGTGGGTTTCCATGCCGCACACAATCACCTGGTGGCGGGCCAGCAGGCTGGCGGGCAGGCAGTCGGCAGCCACGCAGGAAAAGTGCACCTTTTCCACCACCTCGGCAGCGGGCGCCGCCTCGAGCAGTGCCCCGACGGTGTGCCCGAGGCCCTTGGGATATTGTTCGGAAATCACCGTGGGCAACCCCAGTTCGGCCGTCGCCGCCAGCAACCAGCGGGTACGGGCCAGCGTGCCGGCCGGGTCGCTGACCGCGCCGATGAGTTTTTCCTGAACGTCGATGACCAGCAGCGTGGCCTGGGTAGGGTCGATCAGCATTGCGTGCGCTCCATGGCGGGCGCCGGGGCGATGGGTGTCACCGCCAGGCGGCTTGCGGACAGAAACCCGGGCAGCGCGATGGCTGCCCGGGCCCGGTCGGATGCTACCACGCGAGGCTCATGCGGTCAGGCGGTGCGGCTCCAGGGCTTGGCTGAGCACGCCCAGCACCTGCTCTTCATGCTCATGGATGAAGAAGTGCCCGCCGGGGAAGAGCGCCAGCGAGAAATCACCCTGGCTCTCCTGACGCCAGGCCAGCAACTGCTCCTGGGTCGCGCGATCCTCCTCGCCCCCCAGCACATGCAGCGGGCAACGCAGTGCCGGGCGCTGCCGATAGGCGTAGCGTCCGCACAACAGAAAGTCTGCGCGCAACACCGGCAGGGTCAGGCTCATCAGTTCCTCGTTGCCCAGCACTTCCTCCGAAGTACCGCCCAGGGTGCGCAACTCTTCGATCAGTTGCGGGTCGCTCTTGGGTTCGCGCCAGCTTTCGTCGTCGTAGCCTTCACGACGGGTCGGCGCCGCCGTGCCGCTGGCAAACAATGCCACCGGTGGCGGGCAGCCCAGCGCCTGCAGTTCGTGCACCAGCTCGAACGCCAGCAGCGCCCCCAGGCTGTGCCCCAGCACCGCGTAGGGCTGGTGGGCGACAAGGCTCTGTTCGGCGGCCAGTTGCCGGGCCAGGGCCTGCATGTCGGTGTACAACGGCTCGCCAAGGCGTGCACCCCGCCCTGGCAGCTCCACCGGGCGCACGTTCAACCAGGCGGGCACCTTGCGCCGCCAGCGGCTGAAGACCATGGCGCTGGCACCCGAGTACGGCAGGCACAACAGGGTCAGTGACGACACGTGCCGCCCCTCACTGCGCCGCAGCGGTTTCGGCCATCTTCTGGCGCAGGCTCAGCGGGCGCATGTCGGTCCATACCTCATCGATGTACGCCAGGCACTCAGCCTTCAAACCGCTCTTGCCGACGGTGCGCCAGCCGTTGGGGATAGCCTTGTAGTCCGGCCAGATGGAGTACTGTTCCTCGTGGTTGACCACAACCTGGAACACGATATCGTCGCGATCGAATACGGAAGTCATTGCCTGTCTCCTTGGTTGAATGAGGCTCGTGGCGCGGGAGGCGTACGGGCGCTACTGGAGGAGACGAAGCGGCGTGCGGATAAATTAGCGACGCTGGGAAAATCCCGCGGCACCTGCCGGCGCTAGCAGTTGAAGGTCAGGTTGTAATGCACCGAGCGGTGGTCCGATGCCCCCGGCGCAGAGACGCTCCCCGGCGCCGGCACCTGCGAGGTGCCATTGGTCACCGCATAGTCCAGCATGTTGCTCGGCGCCACGCTGGGGTGGGTACTGCCGCCCGCCAGCTCGATACGGGCGATGTCTTCGGGCGACACCCAGTTGCCACGCGTCGGCACCGGGGGAGTCGTCGGTCGCGGATCGCGGTTGAAATCCCCCAGCAGCGCGAACGGTGTATCGGTGTGCCAGCTGATCTCCCTCAACATGCGCGCGGCGTTGACGCCCCCGCCGGAAATGGCATGCAGGTTGAAGATCGCCAGCTCCGGCGTGTTGCCCGCCAGCGCTCGTCGCCTCACACGCACCCCCATGGCCGGGCGGTAAAGGGGCGGGCCCGCCACCGGCAATTGCCCGTCCGAGATGATGGCCAGTTGGCTGACCATGAACTCGCCGGGGTCAGGCATCACGATCGCCAGGTTCACCCGCAACCGCTGCACATCGAGGAAGTAGATCAGGTAGCGCTCGGGCCGGCTGCGGGTGCCGGCCTGCCAGCTGTAGACATGGATGTCGTGGTGACTGCCGAACTGGTCGGCCACCCGTTCGGTGCGGCTGAACACCGCAGAATGCGGGGCAACGCCGACCTCCTGCAGAACCACCACATCGTTGCTGCGCAGCAGCGGCAGGACCCCGGTCAACCATTTGCTCTCGGTGCTGACCGATGCGCCCTGCAGGTTCCAGGTGGCCACCCGTATCGGCACCTCAGTGCGCGCGCTGCGACCTATTTCGATCTGTGCCGAGGGCCCTGCAGTGTTCAATCGGCTGTGGTAGTAATCACGAATGCGCCCATGCAGGCGAATGTGCGCATGCCACGGGCCGAAGATGGCCATGACCCCGTGCTGGAGCATGCGCAAGGGGTCGCCAGGATCCAGCAGGTGTGGCCCCTGTACGCTCCTTAGGCCATTCATGACCAGGGCATGGTGCACACGGTAGAGCCCGATCATCACGCCATGACGATACAGCCCTGGCGAGGCCTGAAGATGCTGCAGCACCGTGGTGTCGCTGTACCAGCGGCGCAACAGGGTGGTCATGCATGCCCCATAGCCGGCCTGTGCCTCATGGTTGCTGCTGCGTATCAGGCGTGCCGAAACGATGTAGTTCAGGTAGACCAGGGTATGCACGCAGTCCCGGGGCCTGGCGGCGGCGAGCAGCGCCACCGCGTCCATGAACACCACGTCGACCTGCTCTTCGAACGCAACGGCCGGCATGTCGGGCACCAGGTTGTTGTCGATGTACAGGCCAATGACACGGTCAACGGGCATGGGAACACCTCCACCGGGTCAGGCCTTCTGGAACAGCGCAAACAGCTCGCCATCGAGCACGCCCAGCCCCACCCGCTCGGTAGCGGCCAGGTTGCTGCTGACCGTTGCCGGGCTGAGGGCATTGCCGTCATAGGCGTATTGATAGAGCGCGCGACCGTCGGCATTGGCAATGCTGCGGGTGAAGGCGAGTTTGAGCAGCCCCGCGTGAACCGTCACACCCGGCATGAACGGGTAGGCCTGCTCGATGAACACCCGTGGCTCGGTCCAGGCCTGCTTGCCGTCGTACTTCACCAACAGGGTCCGACCATCGCCATCCTTGTAGAACAGGTGGATCAGGCCCTGGTAGACAATGGCGATCGGGTCGTCGGGGGTGGTCACCGCTACCCCCCTGGCCCTGAGCACCGGGCCATTGCCCCAGTTTTCCAGGTCTTCACTGCTCAGGCACTCGATCTGCCTCGTGTGGCCGTGCCGATAGAAGGCGTGCAACCGCCCTTGAAACTCCACCAGCGACGGCGAGCCGTGCATGGGCTGACTCAACGTCATGGGCTCGAACCCCATGAGCGTGTCGTTGTAGGAGGCCAGGGTGTATTCACCCTGGTCATCGCTTCGAAACGCATGGACCTTGTCCTTGAACACAAAAAGCGCCAGTGACCTGCTCGGGGTCACCATCAGTGGCAGCACCGCCGGCGTCGTCCATACGTCGATGCCACTCACTTTCGCGACGAATTCGGCCACGTTGCCGTCGGCGTTGTAGGCGCAATAGAGCACGCCGCGGTGTACGACTACCCGGCAACCGCCAGCCACAGGCTGCGACTCGGTAGGGAAAGCACGGTTGAAGATGCCGTGCATGTTGGCTGCGTAACAAAGTTGCATCGCCTGCTCCAGAGGTACAAAGAGCCCCCAGTAGAACAGCGCAGCCCGGCCGGATCAGCCGGGCAAAGCCCAGCGTGTACGTGAGAAACCGGAAGTTGCACGGGCCCGGGCGTGACCTGCCGGGCTGGCAGCAGGCGCACATCGCTGTGCGATTGTTCGGGCCAGATGCACAACACGGGGTTCGCACCGGCGCAGCGCAGGCGTATCGTATGCACTCGAATCCTGATAGGTAACACGGAGTTTCCCCATGCTTGGCGTAACGGACTACGGTGCCTTCGTGATTGCCTTCCTGGTGCTGCTGGCGATCCCGGGGCCGGGCAATTTCGCGCTGATCACCGCCACCGGCAAGGGCGGCATCAAAGGCGGCCTGGGTGCCACCTTCGGCGTCATCCTGGGTGACCAGGTGCTGTTGTGGCTGGCCGTGGCCGGTGTGGCAGCGCTGCTCACCACCTACCCGGCAGCGTTCCATACCGTGCAATGGCTGGGTGCAGCGTACCTGGCCTACCTGGGCCTGCGCATGGCCCTGGCCAAACCCGGCAGCACGCCGGTACGGCCGATGAAGTCCAAGCACTACCTGCGCCAGACCATGATGATCACCCTGCTCAACCCCAAGGCGATCATGTTCTACATGGCGTTCTTTCCGCTGTTCGTCGACCCGGTCCGGCATCAGGGCTTCGTGACGTTCGGCTTCATGGCGGTGACCATTGCCGTGCTGACCTTCCTGTATGGCCTGGTGGCCGTGCTGCTGACCCACAACCTGGCCGCCCGCCTGCGCGCCAACCCCAAGGTCTCGAACCTGCTCGAACGCCTGGCCGGCATTTGCCTGGTGGGCTTCAGCATCAAGTTGGCGGTACTGCGCTAAACCCCTGGCGCGGGTCTACTACACTTGCCTGACCTTGAAGCGGCGCGGCAAGTGAGACGACATGAAGCGACTGACACAATTGATCGGCGGCGCCCTGCTGGCACTGGGCCTAGCCTCCCAGAGCCTGGCGGCGCCCGCTGCGGCCCCCATCCACTTTGGCGACATCACCTGGGAAAGCGGCAGCCTGACCACGCAACTGCTGCGCTTTATCGTCGAGAAAGGCTACGGCTACCCCACCGACACCCTGCCCGGCAGCACCGTGAGCATGGAGGTGGCGCTGGCGCGCAACGACATCCAGGTGATCGCCGAGGAGTGGGCTGGCCGCAGCCCGGCCTGGACCAGGGCCGAGCAGGCCGGCCAGGTGTTCAGCATCGGGGACACGGTCAAGGGCGCCGACGAAGGCTGGTACGTGCCCGCCTACGTGATCAAGGGCGATGAACAGCGCGGCCTCAAGGCACTGGCCCCGGACTTGCGTTCAGTCCAGGACCTCAAGCGCCATGCCCCACTGTTCAAGGACCCCGAGTCACCCGACAAGGGCCGCTTTCTCAACAGCCCCAGCGGCTGGACCTCCGAGACCGTCAACAGCCAGAAGCTCAAGGCCTACGGGCTGGACGGGCAGTACGTGAACTTTCGCAGCGGCTCGGGCGCGGCGCTGGACGCCGAAATCACCTCCGCCATCCGCCGTGGCAAGCCGGTGCTGTTCTACTACTGGTCGCCCACCCCGCTGATGGGCCGCTACGAGCTGGTGCGCCTTGAAGAGCCGCCATTCGACGCCCAGGCCTGGGCCACCCTCACCGACCCGGGCAACACCGAGCCCAAAGGCACCCGCTCGCTGCCGGCCAGGCTGTCGATCGGCGTATCGGCGCCGTTTCGCGAGCAATACCCGGAGCTGGTGGCATTCTTCGCCAAGGTCGATCTGCCGATCGCCACCCTCAACAGCGCCCTGGCAACGATGAGCGAGCAGCGCCAGGCGCCGGACGCTGCAGCGCAGGCCTTTCTCAAGGCGAACCCGAGCATCTGGAAGGCCTGGCTGCCCGCCGAGGTGGCGACCAGGGTCGAGTCGGCCCTGTGAGTACGGGCTTTCCCGAGGCGCTGCACGTTTCGTTCGCAGACAGCGTCAATCGCTTCGTCGACTGGCTGGTGCTGGCCTACGGCGACCAGCTTCGGGCGGTCTCGGACGGCCTGCTGCAACTGCTGGTAGGGTTGGAAAACCTGCTGCGCGCCACGCCGTGGTGGTTGCTGCTGGCGCTGGTGGCACTGCTGACCTGGCACGCCACACGCAGTGTGCGGCGGGCGCTGCTGCTGAGCGGCCTGCTGTTTCTGATCGGGGTGGTCGGCCTGTGGGACAAGCTGCTGCAGACCTGCGCGCTGGTGCTGGTGAGTACCGGCCTGTGCCTTCTGATCGGCATTCCGTTCGGCATCTTGCTGGCCAGCCGGCCACTGGCACGCCGGTTGCTGATGCCGGTGCTGGACGTGATGCAGACCCTGCCCAGTTTCGTGTACCTGATCCCGGTGCTGATGCTGTTCGGGCTGGGCAAGGTGCCGGCGATCTTCGCCACCCTGGTGTATGCCCTGCCGCCGCTGGTACGCCTCACCGAACTGGGCCTGTCGCAGGTGGACCCGTCGCTGACCCAGGCCGCTCAGGGGCTGGGCGCCAACCGGTGGCAGCGCTTGCGCCGGGTGGCATTGCCGTTGGCGCTGCCGAGCATCCTGGCCGGCCTGAACCAGTCGGTGATGATGGCGCTGTCGATGGTGGTGGTGGCCTCGATGATCGGCGCGCGCGGCCTGGGTGAGGACGTGCTGGCCGGCATCCAGACACTGAACGTGGGCAAGGGGGTCGAGGCCGGGCTGGCCATCGTTGCGCTGGCGATCGTGATCGACCGCATCACCCAGGCGTATGGCAAGCCGCGGTGAAGCCTTCCTGGTGCAACAGCGTTGACCTGCACCGCCCTTTCAAAGTACTCGTTGCCGGATAGACCAAAGGGGCCGTTCAGCCCGCGCGCGCTAAACGCAACTCGTCTACGCTGCTCAAAAGCCTGCCGGCACACTGAAAGGGAGTTCGAGCGTGCGAGCCTACCGTATCCTGTCCGCCGCAACACTGTGCCTGGTCAGTGCATCGGCCAGCGCTTTCCAACTGTCACCCTACGGCAAGGTGAACAATGGTGCCTACACTCGTGTCTTCAGCGAGGCGGTACACGAAAACCTGACCCTGGCATCGATCAGGCAGGCAGCGATTCCCGATGCCCTTAAAGCGGATCAGAACTTCATCGAAAGCCTCATCGCGGGCGCACGCTGGAACGATGATCCGCTGGGTTTCATGAAGACGGGTGTACCAGTGGATTTCTACCTGTCGTTCAAAGACTCGTGCAAGCGTTCAACACAGATCAATCCCACCTGGGACCTCATGTATCGCACCCACTGCGGCGACATGCAGTACCTTCACGCCATGGCCTCAAGCGCTCTGGAAACCACGACACAAACACGCGCCAGAATCATGATGTGGGCCGAATTCACATTCCGTGTTTCCACCGGAGAAATCCCCAAGAACCGCTACTTTCGCAGCGTGCCGCAACTGATGAGCCCCGAAGGTGGCGAGCAGTTCAGCCAGTCGCTCACCCACAGCAACACCCGACGGCTGCTATGGCAGCCCGAAGACCTTTTCAGCAGGAACTGCACGCGTATGCCCGCACTCAAGGCAATGCTGCGAGGACACGGCTGGACAGAGTCGCGCTGTGACGATTCGCACAATGAGCATGCTGCCAGCACCATCCAGAACCTGGCGTTGGGCTCGTTGCTCCACCTGCTGCAGGACTCCTTCTCCGACAGCCATGTACGGCGCTTCCCCCTGCATGATGAGCACGTCTCTCGGCTGGCAGGGGTGCAGGGCGTCGAACAGTTCGGCAACTATGCCAAACAGGACTCGAGCCGCCACAAGGTGGCAGACAGGCTGCCGGAAACGGCCAATGACGCCCAGCCACTTGATCTGAAGCACCTCAGTGCACAGCTGATCGCACTCTCGGTAACAGGGCGCGACGGTACGGGCGCCGCGCAATGGGAGCAAGCCAGGCCGCTACTCGAACACGCCTTCGATATCAGCCGGGCACAACCCGTCTCGGGCGCGATAGGCTATGAAAAACTCGACCGGTAATGGCACTGGAGGGCCTTTACCGACTGCCGCTATCCCCTTAGACTACAGGCCTTTTCCCGCATCCCGAGGTATTCGTCCAATGCGCCATTGATGCCACCGTCGTTTCAGACGGCCCGTCTTCAGCCCCTTCACCGGGGGAAGCACCAGGCATCCTTGGAGGTTCGCATGACGAACACGTCATCCCTGACGCTGGACAGCGTCACCTATGCACTGCCAGACGGCAGGCTGCTGTTTTCCAACCTCACCGAACGTTTCGACCAGCGCCGCACCGGCCTGGTGGGGCGCAACGGCGTGGGCAAATCCATACTCGCACGCCTGATGGCCGGTCAGCTCGAGCCCAGCGATGGCCGCTGCCTGCGCCAGGGGCGCGTGCACTACCTCGCTCAACAGCCGATCACCTCCCGCACCACGGTCGCCGACCTGGCCCAGGTACGTCAGGTGATCGAAGCCCTCCAACGCATCGAGGCTGGCAGTACCGCCGCGAGCGACTTCGAGACTGTCGGCGAACGCTGGAACATACGCGAGCAACTGCACAGCCACCTGGCCCGCGAGCAGCTCGGCATGCTGCGCTGGGATCGCCCCGCCGAAACGCTGAGCGGCGGCCAGGCCATGCGCGTGGCACTGCTGGGTGCGTTTCTCGGCGACGCCGACTACCTGATTCTCGACGAGCCCACCAACCACCTGGACGCCCCCAGCCGCGCCGCGCTGATGATCATGCTCGAACGCTGGAACAAGGGGCTGCTGGTCATCAGCCACGACCGCACGCTGCTCGCCAGCATGCAGCGCATCGTCGAGCTGTCGCCCTCGGGCCTGCACAGCTACGGGGGCGACTACAGCGCATTCACCGCTTGCAAGGCCCGCGACACCGAACTGGCCGAGCGCAATCTCGAGCGTCTGAAGCTCGAACGCCAGCGCCAGGCCCGCGACCTGCAGCGTCAACACGAGCGCCTCGAACGCCACCAGGCCAGGGCCGGCCACGAGGCCAGGCACAGCAACCAGGCGAAGATCCTGCTCGACCGTCAACAGCAACGCAGCGAGGCCACCGCAGGCAGGCAGCAGCGCAACCACCTGGCCACGCGCCAGGCCATGGACGCCCAGGTGCGTGAAGCCGCTCAACGCCTGGACCCGCAGCAGCCGGTGGTACTGCACGCGCCGGCACGTCAGTTGCCGCCAGGCAGCCAGATCGCCTGGCTGCGTGACCTTGAGCTACCCCACATCGAGCATCCGCACGCGCTCGACCTGGTGCTGTATGTCGGCCAGCGCCTTGCCCTCACCGGCGCCAACGGCAGCGGCAAATCCACGTTGCTCAAGGTGCTGGCCGGGCAACTGCCGCCCCGCAAGGGTGAATGCGAGACCCGCGCCAGCGTGGCGTACCTGGACCAGCAGTGCAGCCTGCTCGACCCGAGCGTATGCGTGCTGGAGCATGTGCGCGAGGCGTGCCGTGAACTCGACCAGAGCAGCGTGCGCACCCGATTGGCGCAACTGGGCCTGGATGCAGACCGCATCACCCTGCCCAGCGGCCTGCTCAGTGGCGGCGAACGGCTCAAGGCAGCGCTGGCCGCGGTACTCTACAGCGACCAGCCAGCGCAACTGCTGTTGCTCGACGAACCCAGCAACCACCTCGACCTGCCATCGTTGCAGGCCCTGGAACAGATGCTCTGCCAGTATCAGGGGACCCTGCTGGTGGCGTCCCATGACCTGGTGTTCCTGCAACACCTGCAGTTGCAGGGGCAGCTGTGCATGCCGCAATCAGAACTGCACGGCTTCGGTGACGCACAAGGTGGCAAAGCCACTGCCCAGGGTGAGGTTGTGATGGGCGACGATGGCCTCGGCGCCTAGGCTGGGGGTATCCATGCAGGTGTGCGCGTCGCTGACCAGTACCGGGCGCACGCCCAGCTCGGCAGCAACGCGGCAATTGGTATCGACGCAGTACTGGGTTTTCATGCCGACCACCACCAGCTCTTCAACGCCCGCCTGCTGCAGCCACTCACGCAGCGGCGTGTTCCAGAAGGCACTGGGCCGGAACTTGTCGAACACGCGGTCGTATTGCTCGTCTACCTCCAGCGCCGGGAGCAGTTGCCAGGGTGTGCTGCCGGCCTCGATCGGCGAACCCTGCGGGCCGGTGTGGCGCGCGACGAATATCGGCGCCCGGGCCGCCCGGGCGGTGCCGATCAGGCGGTTGATGTTGGCCAGTATCCGCTCGCCCTGCCAGGGCTGTTCGGGGCCATGGAACAGGCCGACCTGCATATCCAGAATCAGTAACGCGCGCCGTACGGGCATGGTGTCTCTCCTTAAGATGCCAGCCGGACGCGCCAACCAAAAGGCCCCGTCCATTGCTGGCGGGGCCTTGGGTGACCTGCTGCGTTCGCTTTACACAGCCACCCATCGCCCGCCGATGGCGGTCGTGGTGGTGCGGGTCGAGGTCAACAGGTCGATATTCATGTCACGCACAATGCTCCACGAGCCCTGCGTCGGTCAAGCCCATGGCGGCGCGACCACTCACGCTCGTCACGCCGGACCTGAAGCGCTGGCGGCCGGGCACCGGCGCAATCGGCATCTGCCCGTTTCCGATCTGCACGGGATGTATTATCGTGGCTGCTTGCGCAATATGCGTGGCCTGACCATACAGGCATTTGCCAACCGATCGAGGGTGCCATGAGTAACGAGAGCATTAACTGGGACAAGCTGGGCTTTGACTACATCAAGACCGACAAGCGCTACCTTTCCTACTTCCGTGATGGCGAGTGGGACAAGGGCACCCTGACCGAAGACAACGTACTGCACATCAGCGAAGGCTCCACCGCGCTGCACTACGGCCAGCAATGCTTCGAAGGCATGAAGGCCTACCGCTGCAAGGATGGCTCGATCAACCTGTTCCGCCCCGACCAGAACGCCCTGCGCATGCAGCGCAGCTGCGATCGCCTGCTGATGCCGCGGGTGCCGACCGAACAGTTCATCGAGGCCTGCAAGCAGGTGGTCCAGGCCAACGAACGCTTCGTACCGCCGCACGGCAAGGGCGCCCTGTACCTGCGTCCGTTCGTGATCGGCGTGGGTGACAACATCGGCGTACGCACCGCGCCGGAGTTCATCTTCTCGATCTTCGCCATCCCGGTTGGCTCGTACTTCAAGGGCGGCATGACCCCGCACAAGTTCCTGATCTCCGATTTCGACCGTGCCGCGCCCCAGGGCACCGGCGCCGCCAAGGTCGGTGGCAACTACGCAGCCAGCCTGCAACCAGGCTATGAGGCCAAGAAGGCCGGCTTTGCCGACTGCATCTACCTCGACCCGCTGACCCACAGCAAGATCGAGGAAGTGGGTTCGGCCAACTTCTTCGGCATCACCGCCAACAACGAGTTCGTGACCCCGAAATCCGCCTCGGTGCTGCCGGGCATCACCCGCCTGTCGCTGATGCAACTGGCCGAATCGCGCCTGGGCCTGAAGGTGATCGAGGGCGACGTGCTGATCAACCAGCTGGACCGCTTCATCGAAGCCGGTGCCTGCGGCACCGCTGCGGTGATCACCCCGATCGGCGGCATCCAGTACAACGGCAAGCTGCACGTGTTCCACAGCGAGACCGAAGTCGGTCCGGTGACCCAGAAGCTCTACGCCGAGCTGACCGGTATCCAGAGCGGTGATGTCGAAGCGCCGGCGGGCTGGATCGTCAAGGTCGCCTGAATGCATCGCGGGTCAAGCCCGCTCCCACAGGTTCATCGCAACCTTGTGGGAGCGGGCTCGACCCGTGACTGGCTGCGCAGCAGCCCTTTTTCAAGATGAATTTTTCTTTAACCCGGGCACCGCCTATTCTTTGGCACAATCGAGTCTCCACACGCCGCCCAGGTAAGAGCATGCCCCGCGTACTGACTATCGAAGACGATGCCGTCACCGGCCAGGAAATCGTCGCCGAACTCTCCAGCCACGGCCTTGAGGTCGACTGGGCCGACAACGGTCGTGAAGGCCTGGCCAAGGCAATCGCCGGCGGCTACGACCTGATCACCCTCGACCGCATGCTGCCCGAAGTCGACGGCCTGACCATCGTCACCACCCTGCGCAACCTCAAGATCGCCACGCCGATCCTGATGATCAGCGCCCTCTCCGATGTCGACGAACGCGTGCGCGGCCTGCGCGCCGGTGGTGACGACTACCTGACCAAGCCGTTTGCCTCCGACGAGATGGCGGCGCGCGTGGAAGTGCTGCTGCGCCGCAACAGCGTGCCGATGGCCCAGACCCGCCTGCAGGTCGCCGACCTGGAGCTGGACCTGATAAGCCACGAGGCCCGGCGCGGTGAGCAGACCCTCAACCTGCTGCCCACCGAGTACAAGCTGCTGGAATTCCTGATGCGCCACGCCGGCCAGGTCATCACCCGCATGATGATCTTCGAGGAAGTCTGGGGGTATCACTTCGACCCCGGCACCAACCTGATCGACGTGCACATCGGGCGTCTGCGCAAGAAGATCGACGCCGCCGGGCAAACCCCGCTGATTCGCACCGTGCGGGGCTCCGGCTATGCCATTGCCGAACCCGTCTAAGGGCTGGAGTTCGTCCACCAGCCGCCTGCTGGCGCTGTACAGCTTTCTGTTCGTGGCCTGGAGCAGCATCCTCATGGGGGTGCTGTACTTCGAGGTGTCCGGCTACCTGAACAAGCTCACCCGCCATTCCCTGTTGCAGCGCCAGCATCTGTTCGCACACATGAGCGGCAAGCAGCTCGACGACGCCCTGATCGCCAGCCAGGCCTTCGACGAACGCAGCTTCGATGCCTACGGGCTGTTCGACGCGCAGTTCAACCCACTGGGCGGGCAGATCCGCCAGATCCCGCCCGAGCTGGGCCTGGATGGCAGGATCCACGAGCTCAGCCGCTGCCTGGACGCCGACGACCCGCGCATGCCAAAAGACAGCTGTGATGCCGTGGCGCTCAAGGTGCGCGATGGCCGCTGGCTGGTGCTGGTACGCGACAACGGTTCGCTGTTCGTGGTCACGCGGATCATTCTGCATGCGTTGCTGTGGGGGCTGTCGCTGACCATCATTCCCGGCATCGCCGGCTGGTACCTGCTGCGTCGCCGCCCGCTCAAGCGCATAAGGGCGATCCAGGCCAGTGCCGAGCTGATCGTGGCCGGCGACCTCACCCACCGTCTGCCGCTGTCGTCGCGCCGTGACGAACTGGACATGCTGGCAGCCATCGTCAACGCCATGCTCGACCGCATCGAGCGGCTGATGCATGAGGTCAAAGGCGTGTGCGACAACATTGCCCACGACCTGCGCACCCCGCTGACGCGCCTGCGGGCCCAGCTGTACCGGATCCGCCAGCAGGTCGGCGACGACTCGATCCAGGCCGACCAGATGGACCAGGCCATCAGCGAAACCGACACCCTGATGGCGCGTTTTCGCGGGTTGCTGCGCATCAGCGAACTGGAAGACCGCCAGCGCCGTGCCGGCTTCGTCGAGCTGGACCCGCGTGCCCTGCTGGTAGAGCTGCATGACTTCTACCTGCCGCTGGCCGAGGACGGCGAAATTCGCCTGACCCTGGTGCTGCCCGACCAGTTGCCGGCGCTCAAGGGCGACCGCGAGCTGCTATTCGAGGCCCTGGCCAACCTGCTGGGCAATGCCATCAAGTTCACCCCGGCCGGTGGTCAGGTGCGGATGCGAGCCCGTGAAGACGCCCAGGGCGTGCTGATCGAGGTGGAGGACAGCGGGCCGGGGATTCCGGCGGACGAGCGCGAGGCCGTGCTCAAGCGGTTCTACCGCAGCGAGGAAGGTCATCGGCACAACGGGTTCGGGCTGGGGCTTTCGATCGTTGCAGCGATCGTCGACCTGCATGGGTTTGAGCTGGAGGTAGGAGACAGCGAATTGGGCGGGGCGCGGCTGGTGTTGCAGTGTCGGCCGAAGGTGGCCAGTTAGGGCCTCATCGCGGGTCGAGCCCGCTCCCACAGGTTGATCACTGATCTAGAGCACAGTGATCAACCTGTGGGAGCGGGCTCGACCCGCGATGAGGGCAGCGCGATCAGTCAGCCAGGCGCCAGGTCGTCGTGCCCTTGCCGTCTTCCAGCACCACGCCCATGGCGGTCAGCTGGTCGCGGATGCGGTCCGATTCGGCCCAGTTCTTGTCGGTACGTGCCTGCAGACGCGCCTGGATCAACGCCTCCACTTCAGCCGCATCGACCTTGCCTTCGGCGCCCGCCTGCAGGAAGTCGTCGGCCTCCAGCTGCAACACGCCCAGCAGTTCGGCCAGCTCGCGCAAGCGGCCCGCCAGGCCAGCGGCCACCTCAGGCTCGGCCTCGCGCACGCGGTTGATCTCGCGCACCAGGTCGAACAGCACCGCACAGGCTTCAGGCGTGCCGAAGTCGTCGTTCATGGCCGCGGCAAAACGCTCGACATACGCCTCGCCACCTTGTGCGGCCACGCGCGGCAAGCCGCGCAGCGCATGGTAGAAGCGCTCCAGGGCGCCCTTGGCTTCGCGCAGGCTGTCCTCGGAGTAGTTGATCGAGCTGCGGTAGTGGCTCGACACCAGCAGGTAGCGCACCACCTCCGGGTGATACTTGTCGAGCACGTCGCGAATGGTGAAGAAGTTGTTCAACGACTTGGACATCTTCTCGCCATTGATACGGATCATGCCGCAATGCATCCACGCCTTGGCGTACTGCTTGCCGGTGGCCGCCTCGCTCTGGGCAATCTCGTTCTCGTGGTGCGGGAACTCCAGGTCGTTGCCGCCACCGTGAATGTCGAAGCTCTCGCCCAGGCAGCAGGTCGACATCACCGAGCACTCGATGTGCCAGCCCGGACGGCCCGGGCCCCACGGCGATTCCCAGCTCGGCTCGCCGGGCTTGACGCCCTTCCACAGCACGAAGTCGAGCGGGTCCTGCTTGGCCTCGTCGACCTCGATGCGGGCACCGATGCGCAGGTCTTCGATCTTCTTGCGCGACAGCTTGCCGTAGCCGACGAACTTGCCGACGCGGTAGTACACGTCGCCGTTGCCCGGCGCGTAGGCATAACCCTTGTCGATCAGGGTCTGGATCATCGCGTGCATGCCGGCGATGTGGTCGGTGGCACGCGGCTCCTGGTCCGGCGGCAGGATGTTCAGACGGCGCTCGTCCTCGTGCATCGCGTCGATCATGCGCGCGGTCAGCGCTTCGAACGATTCGCCGTTCTGGTTGGCGCGGTTGATGATCTTGTCGTCGATGTCGGTGATGTTGCGCACATAGGTCAGGTCGTAGCCGCTGTAGCGCAGCCAGCGCGTGACCAGGTCGAACGCGACCATGCTGCGCCCATGGCCCAGGTGGCAGAAGTCGTACACGGTCATGCCGCACACGTACATGCGAACCTTGTTGCCATCGAGCGGAACGAAAACTTCCTTGGTCTTGCTCAGGGTGTTGTAGATGCTTAGCACGTAGAGTTCCTTAGCTGCCCCACGAATCGCGCAGGGTCACGGTGCGGTTGAACACCGGCTTACCCGGCGTGGAGTCTTTCAGGTCGACGCAGAAGTAGCCTTCGCGCTCGAACTGGAAGCGGTCTTCGGGCTGGGCCTGGCCCAGCGAAGGTTCCGCACGACAACCGCTCAGCACCTGCAGCGAATCGGGATTGATGTTGTCAAGGAAGCTGCCGCCGTCGTCGGTCTTCTCGGGGTTGGCCGAACGGAACAGGCGGTCATACAGACGTACTTCGCACTCGACGCTGGCCGCGGCCGGCACCCAGTGGATCACACCCTTGACCTTGCGGCCCTCGGGGTTCTTGCCCAGGGTGTCGGGGTCGTACGAGCAGCGCAGCTCGACGATGATGCCCTCGGCATCCTTGATCGCCTCGTCGGCGCGGATCACGTAGCTGCCACGCAGGCGCACTTCACCGGCCGGCTCCAGGCGCTTGTAGCCCTTGGGCGGCTCTTCCATGAAGTCGTCGCGGTCGATGTAGATCTCGCGGGCGAACGGCAGTGCACGCACGCCCATGTCTTCCTTGGGGTGACGCGGCAGTTCGAGCTGCTCGACCTGGCCTTCGGGGTAGTTGGTGATGACTACCTTCAGCGGGCGCAGTACGCACATGGCCCGTGGCGCGGTGCGGTCCAGGTCGTCACGGATGCTAAATTCGAGCATCGACATGTCGACCACGCCGTCGGAACGGTTGGTGCCGACCATCTCGCAGAAATTGCGGATAGACGCCGGGGTGTAGCCACGACGGCGGAAGCCCGACAGCGTGGACATGCGCGGGTCGTCCCAGCCCTGTACGTGCTGCTCGTCCACCAGTTGCTTGAGCTTGCGCTTGCTGGTGATGGTGTAGTTCAGGTTCAGGCGGCTGAACTCGTACTGGCGCGGCTTGCACGGCACCGGCAGGTGGTCGAGGAACCACTCGTACAACGGACGATGGCTTTCGAACTCCAGGGTGCAGATCGAGTGGGTGATGCCCTCGATGGCGTCCGACTGGCCATGGGTGAAGTCGTAGATCGGGTAGATGCACCAGGTGTCACCGGTCTGGTGATGATGGGCATGGCGGATGCGGTACAGGATCGGGTCGCGCAGGTTCATGTTCGGCGAGGCCATGTCGATCTTGGCGCGCAGCACGCGCTCGCCATCCTGGAACTCGCCAGCCTTCATGCGCGCGAACAGGTCGAGGTTTTCCTCGACGCTGCGCTCGCGGAACGGGCTGTTCTTGCCCGGCTCGGTCAGGTTGCCGCGGTACTCGCGGGCCTGCTCCGGGGTCAGGTCGCACACATAGGCATTGCCCGACTTGATCAGGTCGACCGCCCACGCATGCAACTGCTCGAAGTACTGCGAGGCATAGCGCACCGGGCCGGTCCACTCGAAGCCCAGCCACTTGACGTCACGCTGGATGGCGTCGATGTACTCCTGGTCCTCTTTGGCCGGGTTGGTGTCATCGAAGCGCAGGTGACAGGCACCGCCGAATTCCTGGGCCAGGCCGAAGTTCACGCAGATCGACTTGGCGTGACCAATGTGCAGGTAGCCGTTGGGCTCCGGCGGGAAACGGGTGACGATGCTGGTGTGCTTGCCCGAATCCAGGTCGGCCTGCACGATCGGACGCAGGAAGTTCACAGGGACGGCGGGCGCGCCTTTGGCAGCGGCGTTGGGAGCGTTGTCAGCGGTGGGCTTGCTCATAGGATCCTTGAAATACCGGTACACGGCCCGGGTAGGCCGACTGAATCAAAGCGCTTATCATAGCCCAAGCGCCCGAGCTGCCGACAGGGCAGCGCCGACAAACTGGCGCTATATTCGGCTGGCCGGGCAAAAAAACTGCCGTGACGTGCGTATCGTGGCCTGTAAACTGTGCGTCAGGGTTACTACGCGATCCTGCGCACCCATTTCTTGAATGCCTGAAAAGCGAGAATTTGAGCATGACCCAAGTCAAACTGACCACCAATCACGGTGACATCGTCATCGAGCTGAACGCCGAGAAAGCCCCGATCACCGTGGCCAACTTCATCGAGTACGTCAAAGCCGGTCACTACGAGAACACCGTGTTCCACCGCGTCATCGGCAACTTCATGATCCAGGGCGGCGGTTTCGAGCCGGGCATGAAAGAGAAGAAAGACAAGCGCCCGAGCATCCAGAACGAAGCCGACAACGGCCTGAGCAACGACAAGTACACCATCGCCATGGCCCGTACCATGGAGCCGCATTCGGCCTCGGCGCAGTTCTTCATCAACGTCGCCGACAACAGCTTCCTCAACCACAGCGGCAAGAACGTGCAGGGCTGGGGTTATGCAGTGTTCGGCAAAGTCACCGAAGGCACCGACGTGGTCGACAAGATCAAGGCCGTTGCCACCGGTTCCAAAGCCGGCCACCAGGACGTGCCAGCCGAAGACGTGATCATCGAGAAAGCCGAGATCATTGGGTGATACTGCTGATCTCCGATCTGCACCTGCAAGAAGAACGCCCGGACATTACCCGGGCGTTTCTTGATCTGCTGGCCACCCGTGCCCGCAGCGCGCAAGCGCTGTACATTCTCGGGGACTTTTTCGAGGCCTGGATAGGCGACGATGCCATGACGCCCTACCAGGCGTCGATCTGCCAGGCCTTGCGTGCGCTGAGCGACACGGGCACCCAGGTGTTCCTGATGCACGGCAACCGCGACTTCCTCATCGGCCAGGCGTTCTGCAAGGCCGCAGGCGCCACCCTGCTACCCGACCCCAGCGTGGTCGAGCTGGGCGGCGAGCCGGTGCTGCTGATGCATGGCGACAGCCTGTGCACCCGTGACGAAGGCTACATGAAGCTGCGCCGTTACCTGCGCAACCCCGTGAGCCTGTGGGTGCTGCGCCACCTGCCGTTGCGCACGCGGCACAAGCTTGCGCGCAAGCTGCGCAGCGAAAGCCGCGCGCAGACGCGCATGAAGGCCAATGACATTGTCGATGTGACGCCCGAGGAGGTACCACGGGTGATGCAGCAGCATGGCGTGCGCACCCTGGTGCATGGGCACACCCATCGCCCGGCGATCCACAAGCTGATGGTGGGCGATGCGCCGGCGCGGCGTATCGTGCTGGGCGACTGGGATCGCCAGGGGTGGGCGCTGCAGGTGGATGAACAAGGGTTCCAGCTGGCACCCTTCGACTTTGCCTGACCCCTTCGCCGGCAAGGCCGGCTCCTACAGGTTTTGCGTAACCCTGTAGGAGCCGGCCTTGCCGGCGAAGCCTTTTTCAGTGCCCCGCCGATGCCGGCCCGGCCTTGGCCGCGAACGGCGGCTTGGCCAGCCACACCAGCAGCACCAGCCCGACGAACACCCAGCCCATCAACGTGAAGTAATCCACCGTCGACATCATGTACGCCTGGCTGTTGAGCATCTGCTCCAGCTGCGCATACGACTGCCCGTTCGCCCCGCCCAGGTGGCCGAGCATGTCACGGGTGGCCGGCTCATAGGTACTGATGCTTTCGCTCAGGTACGCATGGTGCTGGTCGGCCCGGCGAATCCAGATCCAGGTGGTCAGCGACGCGGCAAAGCTGCCGCCCAGGGTCCGCAGGAAGGTCGCCAGCCCCGAGCCGTCGGCGATCTGCTGCGGCGGCAGGTCCGAAAGCAGGATGCTCAAGGTGGGCATGAAGAACAACGCCACGCCGATACCCATGAACAGCTGCACCAGGGCGATGTGCTGGAAGTCCACTTCGTTGGTGAACCCTGCCCGCATGAAGCAGCTGGCACCGATTGCCACGAACGCCAGCCCCGCCAGCACACGCAGGTCGAACTTGTGCGCGTACTTGCCCACGAACGGCGACATCAGCACCGGCAGCAGGCCGATCGGCGCCACCGCCAGCCCCGCCCAGGTGGCGGTGTAGCCCATCTGGGTCTGCAGCCATTGCGGCAGGATCAGGTTGATGCCGAAGAACCCCGCATACCCGCCCACCAGCACAATGGTGCCGATGCGAAAGTTGCGGTGGGCGAACAGGCGCAGGTTCACCACCGGGTGCTTGTCGGTCAGTTCCCAGATGATGAACACCGCCAGGAACACCACCGAAATCAGGCTGCCGATGACGATGAAACTGGACTCGAACCAGTCCAGGTCATTGCCCTTGTCGAGCACGATCTGCAATGCCCCCACCCCGACGATCAGGCTCAGCAGCCCGATGTAGTCCATCGGCTGGCGGCTGGTGCTCACCGGCCGGGTACGCATCTGCTGACGCACCACGGCGGCAGCGAACAGGCCGATCGGCACGTTGATGAAGAAGATCCACGGCCAGCTGTAGCTGTCGGTGATCCAGCCACCGAGTATCGGCCCGGCAATCGGCGCCACCACCGTGACCATCGCCAGCAGCGCCAGGGCCATACCCCGCTTGGCCGGGGGGTACACCGCAATCAGCAGGGTCTGGGTCATGGGGTACAACGGCCCGGCCACCACGCCCTGCAACACGCGAAAGCCGACCAGCTCGGGCATCGATTGCGAGATACCGCACAGAAACGACGCCAGCACGAACAGCAGCGTGGCCCAGATGAACAGCTTCACCTCGCCGAAGCGCCGGCTCAGCCAGCCGGTCAGCGGCAAGGCTATCGCGTTGCTCACCGCGAACGAGGTGATGACCCAGGTGCCCTGCTCCGAACTCACCCCCAGGTTGCCGGAGATGGTAGGCAGGGCGACGTTGGCGATGGTGGTGTCGAGCACCTGCATGAACGTCGCCAGCGACAGGCCGATGGTGGTCAGCAGCAGGCTTGGCGGGGTGAACGAAGCCTGCCCGCTCATCGCTGCGCAGTCTTGCCGCTGGCGGCGCTGTTGTCATGGATCAGGCGCGCGATCAGGGTATCGGCCTCCACCAGCTGGCGGTCGTACACCTGGGTGGCGAACGAGGCTTTCTGCGGCGGCTGTTGCGCCAGCACCGGGCCGCTCTGGTCGTGCAGGTCGACGTCGACCTGGGTCGACAGGCCGATCCGCAGCGGGTGTTCGGCCAGTTGCTCGGGGTTGATGTGGATCCGCACCGGCACGCGCTGGACGATCTTGATCCAGTTGCCGGTGGCGTTCTGCGCCGGCAGCAGGGCGAAGGCGCTGCCGGTACCGGCGCCCAGGCTGTCGATGGTGCCGCTGTACTTCACGTCGCTGCCGTACAGGTCGGCAACGATGTCCACCGGCTGACCGATACGCATGTTGCGCAGCTGGGTTTCCTTGAAGTTGGCGTCGATCCACAGCTGGTCCAGCGGAATCACCGCCATGGTCGCGGTGCCCGGCTGCAGGCGCTGGCCCAGTTGCACCGTACGCTTGGCCACATAGCCGGTGACCGGCGCCACCAGGGTGGTGCGGGCATTGTCCAGGTAGGCCTGGCGCAGGTCGGCGGCGGCAGCCTGCACTTCGGGGTGCGAGGAGACCACGGTGTCGTCGACCAGCGCGGTGGTGGTGTTGAGCTGCTGCTGGGCATTGCTCAGCGCGCTTTGTGCCGATGCCAGGTCGTCACGGGCGTGGGACAGCTCCTCCTGCGAGATCGCCCCGCCGGCGGCCAGGGTCTTGCGTCGGTTGTAGTTTTCCTGGGCCTTCTGCAGCTCGGCCTTGCGCGCCGCCACCTGGGCCTTCTGCCCGTCGACGTTGCTGTAAAGCCCACGCACCTGGCGCACGGCGCGGGCCAGCTTGGCCTCGGCGCTCTGCAGGCCGACCTCGGTGTCGCTCGGGTCGAACTGGATCAGCACCTGGCCGGCGTGCACCAGGTCGCCATCGTCGGCGCCGATGCTGGTGACGGTGCCGGTGACCAGCGGGGTGATTTCCACCACGTTGCCGTTCACATAGGCGTCGTCGGTGTTTTCGCTCCAGCGCCCGTAGAGCTCGTGCCAGGCCCACACACCGGCGCCAAGCACGAGTACGAGCACCAGCAGCCCGAGCAGCAGCGTCTTGCGCTTGCGCTGATTGTTGAGGTCCTGCTCGGTAGGGGCAGTGTCCGGGGAGGATGCAGTGGCCATGAGAAATACCTTGGCGTTTTATTGATTGCGGGAAGTCGAGGGCAATGCGGCGGCCTGGGTGTCGGCCTGGTAGCCGCCCCCCAGCGCCTGCATCAACTGGATCGACAGGTCGATCTGTTCGGCGTTCAGTTCGGCCAGCTGACGCTGCGACTGCAGCAGCTGCTGTTCGATGCTCAGCACATCCAGGTAGTTGCCGATGCCGGAGCCATAGCGCTGCATCACGGTGTCGTAGGACTGCTGGGCGATGTCGGTGGCACGTTGCTTGGCTGCAATCTGCTGGCCCAGTGCATGCAGCTGGTCGATGCTGTCGCTGACCTCGCCCAGTGCACGCACCAGGCTCTTGTTGTATTGCGCCACGGCCAGGTCGTAGTCGGCATCACGGGCATCGAGGTCGGCGCGCAGGCGCCCGCCGTCGAAAATCGGCAGCGACACGGTCGGGGCGATGTTGAAGAAGCGGCTCGGCGCGCCGAAAATCGCATCACCCAGCAGTGCCTGGGTGCCGGCGGCGGCGCTCAGGTTGAGGTTGGGGTAGAAGCGTGTCTTGCTCGCATCGATCGACTTGCTCGCCGCCTCGACCCGCCAGCGCGCGGCCACCAGGTCCGGACGCCGGCCCAGCAACTCGGCCGGCAGCACCGAGGGCAGCGCCACCGCAGCAGGCTTGAGCACATTGGGGCGGGCGATCTGCTGGCCACGGTCGGGGCCCTTGCCCAGCAGCACCGCCAGCGCGATCTGCGCGCTGCGTAGCTGCTTCTGGGCATTGATGGCCTGCTCCTGGGAGCTGGCCTCCAGGCTTTCGGTCTGCTGCAGCTGGTACTGGCTGTCGATACCCGAGGCCAGCCGGCGCTGGCTGAGTTCGAGCATCTGGCGGGTACGCTTGAGGTCTTCCTGGGTCAGGTCGTTGACGATGTGCGCCTGGCCCAGCTGGCTGTAGGCACGGGCAACGTCGGCGGCCAGGGTCAGTTGTGCGGCCTGGCGGTCCACCTCGGCGGCACGGGCCTGGCCCAGGGCGGCTTCCCAGGCATCGCGTTGCCCACCCCAGAGATCGAAGGTGTAGTTGAAGGTCGCGCTCAGGCTGCGCAGGGTGGAGTAGCTGCCGCCCTGCCCCGTCGGGTCCTGGTCACGGGCCAGGCGCGAGCGGCTGACCCCGGCGCTGGCATCCAGCGTGGGCATGCGCTCGGCGTCGGCAGCGTAGGCCGCGGCGCTGGCCTGATGGGCACGGGCGCTGGCAACCTGCATGTCGGGGCTGTCGCGCAAGGCCTCGCCGATCAGGCTGTCCAGTTGCGGGTCGCCAAGGCGGGTCCACCAGTCGCCCTTGGGCCAGGCCGCAGGCGACAGGGCAACGCCGCCGAGGGTCTTGCCAGCCTGCAGGTCGGCGGCGCCGAGGCGCCGGCCCTGGGTATCGAGGCCACTGTAGTTGGCGCAACCGGCCAGGCTCAGGGCAAGCACCAGCAGGCTTGCACCGGCACGCAGGGCTCGTGGTTTCATTGGGCCTCCACGCGCAGAGCGGTGACGGCATCGCCGGCCGCCAGCAGCACCTTGGTCAGAATTTTTTCCAGGGTCTTGAGCTCGTCCGGGGCCAGCACGCCAACCAGCTCGTTTATCGCCGAAGCACCGATCTGGGGCAACTGGCCGGCCAGCACATCGCCATCGGCGGTGAGCTCCAGACGTACCTGGCGCCGGTCCTGCGGGCAGCGGCTGCGGGCGATCAGGCCCTTCTGCTCCAGACGATCGAGCATGCGCGTCATCGACCCGCTGTCCAGGCTGAGGAAACGGCACAGTTCGGCGGGGGTATCGACCCCGTACTGGGACACGATGATCAGCACCTTGAACTGCGCGGCGGTGACGCCGAAGTCCTGCAGGTGGCTGTCCAGAATGCGGTCCTTCACCAGTGCGGCGCGCCCCAGGAGCATGCCGATGGTGCAGGACTGGAAGTTTTCGGGGGTGAAGTGCTGCATGAAGAGAGATACCTGCTTAGGCAGTGGATGCCGCAGATATTACTGCTCAGGCAGCGAATGGCCAAGCATTAATTAGCTTGCTTTCTATTTGCTCGACAAAAGGAGGTATTGCGGCGCCCGTATCGCGGGTAGAGCCCGCTCCCACAGGATGGGTCATCAGCCTGTGGGCGCGGGCTTGGCCCGCGATGTTTTCAGGCCGGCACGCCGCTATGGAAGCGAAACTCCACGTCCGGCGT
The DNA here is from genome assembly GCF_024355235.1 of Pseudomonas sp. S12(2018). Classification (NCBI taxonomy): domain Bacteria; kingdom Pseudomonadati; phylum Pseudomonadota; class Gammaproteobacteria; order Pseudomonadales; family Pseudomonadaceae; genus Pseudomonas; species Pseudomonas sp. S12(2018). Next base: position 113,376 of record NZ_QLAD01000011.1, on the reverse strand, counting down.
GGTGATCAGTTCGGCTTCCACCTCGCGCACCCGCTCCACGGTGCGCTCCACATCCGCCGCTTCGCCATACTGATACGCCAGCTTCAGGTACCCCTGGTAATGGCGCGCCTCGCTCTTGAGCAGCCCGTGGTAGAACTTGCCCAGTTCCTCGTCCAGGTGCGGCACCACCGCAGCAAAGCGCTCGCAGCTGCGCGCCTCGATGAACGCGCCGACCACCAGCGTGTCCACCAGCTTCACCGGCTCGTGCGCGCGCACCACCTTGCGCAGCCCCGAGGCATAGCGCCCTGCCGACAATGGGCGCAAGGCCACCTTGCGCTTCTTCATCAGGCGCAGCACCTGCTCGTGATGCACCAGCTCCTCGCGGGCCAGGCGCGACATCATGTTGATCAGGTCGACATGCGTGTTGTACTTGGCAATCAGGCTCAGCGCCGTGCTGGCGGCCTTGAACTCGCAGTTCTTGTGGTCGATCAGCATCGTCTCCTGGTCGGCCAGGGCGGCATCGACCCAGGCATCCGGGGTGCGGCAGGCGAGGAAGGCTTCGATTTCGGGAATAAGGGACATAGGCTCACAAACGGGCATGGAGTGTCGACAAGACCGGCGATTATACCGGCGGCAGTGGCGATCACCAGTGACTATGCTTGATGCATATCAACATCCACCGCATCCGGGGCGCCGACTATAGTCAGGCATCGCATGCCATTGTCGAAGGAGTTCTCCCTCATGCTTTTAGAAGTTCGCAGCATCCTGGTGGTGCTCGACCCCGACCACGCCCACAGCAAGGCCCTGACCCGCGCCAAGCTGATCGCCGGCGTCACCAAGGCACGCCTGCACCTGCTGATGTGCGACAAGAAGCAGGACCACAGTGCCCTGCTCAGCCTGCTCGCCAGCCAGTTGCACGACGATGGCTACGACAATGTCACCTATGAGCAGGCCTGGCACGACACCCTGCACGAGTCGATCATCGACGTGCAGAAAGCCGAAGGCTGTGAGCTGGTGATCAAGGAACACCGACCGGAAAACGCGCTGAAGAAGTTCCTGCTGACGCCTTCGGACTGGAAACTGCTGCGCCAGTGCCCGTGCGCGGTGCTGATGGTCAAGACCGAGCGCCCCTGGACCGGTGGCGTGATTCTGGCGGCGGTGGACGTGGGCAACGACGATCAGGAGCATCGCAAGCTGCACGCCAGCATCATCGACCACGGCTATGCCATTGCCAGCGTGGCCAAGGGCAACCTGCACGTGATCAGCGCCCACCCCTCGCCCATGCTCTCGGCGGCGGACCCGGTGTACCAGCTCAAGGACACCATCGAGAAGAAGTACCGCGACGAATGCGCTGCGTTCCAGGCCGAATTCGATATCGCCGACGATCGCCTGCATGTGGCCGAAGGCCCGGCGGACGTGCTGATTCCGCACACGGCTAAAAAGTACGAAGCCGTGGTGACGGTGATGGGTACGGTGGGGCGTAGCGGGATTACCGGTGCGCTGATCGGCAACACCGCCGAGGTGGTGCTCGATTCGCTGGAATGCGATGTGCTGGTGCTCAAGACCGAGGACCAGGTGAAGCACCTGGACGAGCTGGCCAGAGGCTGAAGACCCCATCGCGGGTCAAGCCCGCGCCCACAGGGTAAGCGGTGATCCAGTGGGCGCGGGCGTGACCCGCGATGGGAACACCGCTTAACCCAGCGCATCCTTGAGAAAGCCCGGCGCGATGTAGCGCTGATAGTGCGCCTCGGACAACAGAAAGAATTCCCGATCGATGGCATCGCGCAGCTCGGGCAGCTCCCAGTCGCGAAACTCCGGCAGCAGCACCATCCCGTACGCTTCCAGCTCGCGAATCACCCGCGCACCCCGCGCAATCAGCTGATAAGCCCAGCAATACTCGGACTGATGCGGCACGAATCGAATCTTGCGCAGCTCCAGCTGGCCGCGCAGCTTGTCGGCGTCGAACACCTCCAGCTTGGCCGCCATCACCTGCACCAGCAGGTGTTCCAGGCGCAGCCACACCGCACGCTTTTCATCGTCGTTGTAGCCGTTCCAGTGGATCACCTCATGGTGAAAACGCTTGCACCCGCGACACACCAGGTCCCCGTAAACCGTGGAACACAGGCCGACACAAGGCGTTTTTATTGACTGATTGGACATGAAAGATTCAACGGCATGGCGATGGAACAGACGGCCATGTTAGCCCTTTGTCTAACGGGGGTCACGCCGTAAAGTCGTTGCAATCGCCTTACCTTTGGCGCGTTTTTACCGTAGAATCACCCGGCCTTTTTAAGGCAGCAATGTCCGTTAGAAGCTGTTTTCAAAGCGTCACGAGCACAGTTGATCCGGTAGAACGGCGTTGGCTCGGGGTATTCGAACATCGAATGCACCGCGCCAGCCCTCATCAGCCTCCGTTCTACAGGCGTAAAACTTTGAAAGCAGCTTCTGTAAGGATGTCCTGCAACCCTGGCTACGCGGCTCAAAAAGCCGTATTGCGCATGGGTGCCGGCCATTCTGGATGAGCGTCCCGGACACCCATTTGGGACCACTGATGAGGGTAATAACTGTGCTTGAAGCCTACCGCAAACACATCGAAGAGCGTGCCGCCCAGGGTATCGTGCCCCAGCCGCTTAACGCCGAACAAACCGCAGGCCTGGTCGAGCTGCTGAAGAATCCCCCCGCTGGCGAAGAAGCCGTCCTCGTCGACCTGATCACCAACCGCGTACCACCAGGAGTGGACGAAGCCGCCTACGTCAAGGCCGGTTTCCTGTCGGCGGTCGCCAAGGGCGAAGCCACTTCCCCGCTGATCAGCAAGCAGCGTGCCGTTGAACTGCTGGGCACCATGCAGGGCGGCTACAACATCGCCACCCTGGTCGAGCTGCTGGACGACGCCGAACTGGCCGCCGTTGCCGCCGAACAGCTCAAGCACACCCTGCTGATGTTCGACGCCTTCCACGACGTGGCCGAAAAAGCCAAGAACGGCAACGTTCACGCCAAGGCGGTACTGCAGTCCTGGGCTGACGGCGAGTGGTTCAAGAAGCGTCCGACCCTGGCCGACAAGATCAGCCTGCGCGTTTTCAAGGTCACCGGCGAAACCAACACCGACGACCTGTCCCCTGCCCCGGACGCCTGGTCGCGCCCTGACATCCCGCTGCACGCCCTGGCCATGCTGAAAATGGCCCGCGACGGCATCGTGCCGGACGTGCAAGGCGCCATCGGCCCGATGAAGCAGATCGAGCAGATGCGCAACGAAGGCTTCCCGATCGCCTACGTCGGTGACGTGGTCGGTACCGGTTCCTCGCGTAAATCGGCGACCAACTCGGTGCTGTGGTTCTTCGGCGACGACATCCCTTACGTGCCGAACAAGCGCGCTGGCGGTTTCTGCTTCGGCTCCAAGATCGCCCCGATCTTCTACAACACCATGGAAGACGCCGGCGCCCTGCCGATCGAATTCGACGTGTCGAACATCCACATGGGCGACGTGATCGACCTGTACCCGCACGCCGGCAAGGTGTGCAAGCACGGTACCGACGAAGTCATCACCACCTTCGAGATGAAAACCCCCGTGCTGCTGGACGAAGTCCGCGCCGGTGGTCGTATCCCGCTGATCGTCGGCCGTGGCCTGACCGAGAAGGCGCGCGCCGAGCTGGGCCTGGGCCCGACCGACCTGTTCAAGCTGCCTGAAGCACCTGTCGACACCGGCAAGGGCTACACCCTGGCCCAGAAGATGGTCGGCAAGGCCTGCGGCCTGCCAGTGGGCAAGGGCGTTCGTCCTGGCACCTACTGCGAACCGAAGATGACCACCGTCGGCTCCCAGGACACCACCGGTCCGATGACCCGTGACGAACTGAAAGACCTGGCGTGCCTGGGCTTCTCGGCCGACCTGGTCATGCAGTCGTTCTGCCACACCGCGGCCTATCCGAAGCCGATCGACGTGACCACCCACCACACCCTGCCGGATTTCATCCGCACCCGTGGCGGCGTGTCCCTGCGTCCAGGCGACGGCATCATCCACAGCTGGCTGAACCGCATGCTGCTGCCGGACACCGTCGGTACCGGTGGTGACTCGCACACCCGCTTCCCGATCGGCATCTCGTTCCCGGCCGGTTCCGGCCTGGTCGCCTTCGCCGCTGCCACTGGCGTGATGCCACTGGACATGCCGGAGTCGGTACTGGTGCGCTTCAAGGGCAAGCTGAACCCAGGCATCACCCTGCGTGACCTGGTTCACGCCATCCCTTACTACGGCATCCAGAAAGGCCTGCTGACCGTCGAGAAGAAGGGCAAGATCAACGCCTTCTCCGGCCGCATCCTGGAAATCGAAGGCCTGGACGACCTGACCGTGGAACAGGCATTCGAACTGTCCGACGCCTCGGCCGAACGTTCGGCTGCCGGTTGCACCATCAAGCTGCCTGAAAAAGCCATTGCCGAGTACCTGAAGTCGAACATCACCCTGCTGCGCTGGATGATCAGCGAAGGCTACGGCGATGCGCGCACCATGGAGCGCCGTGCACAGGCGATGGAAGCCTGGCTGGCCAAGCCCGAGCTGCTGTCGGCCGACGCCGATGCCGAGTACGCCGAAGTCATCGAGATCGACCTGGCCGATATCAAGGAACCGGTTCTCTGCGCTCCTAACGACCCGGACGACGCTCGCCTGCTGTCCAGCGTCCAGGGCCAGAAGATCGACGAAGTGTTCATCGGTTCGTGCATGACCAACATCGGTCACTTCCGCGCTGCCGGCAAGCTGCTGGACAAGGTCAAGGGTCAGCTGCCAACCCGTCTGTGGCTGTCGCCGCCGACCAAGATGGACGCTCACCAGCTGACCGAGGAAGGCTACTACGGCATCTACGGCAAGGCTGGCGCGCGCATGGAAATGCCGGGCTGCTCGCTGTGCATGGGTAACCAGGCACGCGTAGAGCCGAACTCGACCGTTGTGTCGACGTCGACCCGTAACTTCCCTAACCGTCTGGGCGATGGTGCCAACGTGTTCCTGGCCTCCGCCGAACTGGCTGCCGTTGCCTCGATCCTGGGCAAGCTGCCAACCGTCGAGGAGTACATGGAGTACGCGGCGAATATCGACAGCATGGCTGCCGACATCTACCGCTACCTGAGCTTCGACCAGATCGCCGAGTTCCGTGAAGCCGCTGCGAACGCCAATATCCCGGTCGTTCAAGCGTAAGCTGACTTAGCGTGAAAAGAAGCCCCGCCAATTGGCGGGGCTTTTTGTTGCCATCTGAAAAGCTTCGCCCCTCAGATCACGAACAGATCCATGAACCGATGCACCGCCGTCGCCTCAAGCCTCGCCTGATCCTTGCACAGCGCAAGAATTTCGGCCGAACGCTGCGCAGTAAACCGCGTCGCCAGGTTGGCCTTGAACTTGTCCTCCAGCAGCGGGATGCCCTGGGCGCGCCGGCGCCGGTGCCCGATGGGGTACTCCACCACCACCTGTTCGGTGCTCGAGCCGTCGGTGAAGAACACCTGCACCGCGTTGGCGATCGAGCGCTTGTCGGCCTCCAGGTACTCGCGACTGAAACGCGGGTCTTCGACGATCACCATCTTCTCGCGCAAGCGGTCGATGGTCGGGTGCGCCGCATGGAAATCATCTTCGTAATGCTCGGCCACCAGGTTGCCGAAGATCAGCGGCACCGCCGTCATGTACTGCAGGCAGTGGTCCCGGTCCGCCGCGTTGGCCAGCGTGCCGACCTTGGAAATGATGCGAATCGCCGACTCATGGGTGGTGATCACGATGCGCTCGATTTCATGCAGGCGATTGCGCACCTGCGGATGCAGGGTCACCGCCGCCTCGCAGGCGGTCTGCGCATGGAACTCGGCCGGAAAGCTGATCTTGAACAGTATGTTCTCCATCACGTAGCTGCCGAACGGCTGCGACAGGCTGAACTCGCGCTTGCCCTCGGGCTTGAGCGCCAGGTCCTTGTTGGTATGGCTGAACAGCACGTCATAGAAGCCCCACTGCGGCGCGGTGAGCACGCCGGGGATGCCCATCTCGCCGCGCAGGGCGATGTCCGCCAGGCGCACCCCGCGACTCGACGCATCACCGGCCGCCCACGACTTGCGCGAGCCGGCATTGGGGGCATGGCGGTAGGTGCGCAGCGCCTGGCCATCGACAAAGGCCTGGGACAGGGCCGCCAGCAACTGCTCGCGATTGGCGCCCATGAGCCGGGCGCACACCGCCGTGGATGCGACCTTGACCAGCAGCACGTGGTCCAGGCCCACCCGGTTGAAAGCGTTTTCCAGCGCGAGCACACCCTGGATCTCGTGGGCCATGATCATGGCCTCGAGCACCGTGTGCAGGGTCAGCGGCGCGTCGCCGTTGGCCACGCGCTTTTGCGAGAGGTGGTCGGCCACCGCGAGGATGCCGCCGAGGTTGTCGGAGGGGTGACCCCATTCTGCGGCCAGCCAGGTATCGTTGTAGTCCAGCCAGCGCACGATGCAGCCGATGTCCCAGGCCGCCTTGACCGGGTCGAGGCGGTACGCGGTGCCGGGCACCCGCGCGCCATGGGGCACCACGGTACCCTCCACCAGCGGCCCCAGGTGCTTGGTGCACTCGGGAAAGCGCAGCGCCAGCAGGCCGCAACCCAGGGTGTCCATCAGGCAGTTGCGCGCCGTGTCCAGCGCCTCCCCCGGCTCGGCCCTGAAGTGCAGGACATAGTCGGCAATGTCCTGCAGGACCCGGTCGTAGTCGGGGCGGTCGTTCAGGTCAACATTGGCACTCATTGTCGTCTCTCTGTTCACATGGGGTGAAAGGAGAGCCGAGCACCGCTGCCTCTAGAAGGTATCGCCAGGTACGCGTACCCAACCCTCCATCAGCACGCGAGCGCTGCGGCTCATGATTGCTTTGGTAACGGTCCAGTCGCCATTCACCTGGCGCGCCTCGGCGCCCACGCGCAAGGTGCCCGAGGGGTGACCGAAGCGCACGGCGCTGCGCTCGCCGCCACCGGCAGCAAGGTTGACCAGGGTGCCGGGGATGGCCGCCGCGGTGCCGATGGCCACCGCTGCCGTACCCATCATGGCGTGGTGCAGCTTGCCCATCGACAACGCACGCACCAGCAGGTCGATATCGCTCGCTGCCACGGTCTTGCCGCTGGACGACTGGTAGTCGGCCGGCGCTGCCACGAACGCCACCTTGGGCGTGTGCTGGCGCTGCGCGGCCTGCTCGACTTGCTCGATCAGGCCCATGTGCACGGCGCCGTGGGCACGGATGGTTTCGAAACGCGCCAGGGCCTCGGGGTCGCCGTTGATTGCGTCCTGCAGCTCGGTGCCGGTGTAGCCCAGGGCCTGGGCGTCGATGAAGATGGTCGGGATGCCGGCGTTGATCAGGGTTGCCTTGAAGGTGCCGACACCGGGCACCACCAGGTCGTCGACCAGGTTGCCGGTGGGAAACATCGAGCCGCCCGCGCCGTCTTCGTCGGCGGCCGGGTCGAGGAATTCGAGCTGCACCTCGGCGGCGGGAAAGGTCACGCCGTCGAGTTCGAAGTCGCCGGTTTCCTGCACTTCGCCTTCGGTGATCGGTACGTGGGCGATGATGGTCTTGCCGATGTTGGCCTGCCAGATGCGCACCACAGCCACACCATTGCGCGGGATGCGACTGGCGTCGACCAGGCCGGCGCTGATGGCGAACGAGCCGACTGCCGCCGAGAGGTTGCCGCAGTTGCCGCTCCAGTCGACGAAGGCCTTGTCGATGGCGACCTGGCCGAACAGGTAGTCGACGTCGTGTCCGGGCTTGATGCTGCGCGACAGGATGACTGTCTTGCTGGTGCTGGAGGTGGCCCCGCCCATGCCGTCGATCTGCTTGCCGTAGGGGTCGGGGCTGCCGATAACCCGCAGCAGCAGCGCATCGCGCGCGGCGCCGGGGAGCTGTGCGGCTTCGGGCAGGTCTTCGAGGTTGAAGAACACGCCTTTGCTGGTGCCGCCACGGATGTAGGTGGCGGGGATTCTGATCTGGGGTACGTGTGGCATGGAAATCTTGTCCTGTAATGTGATCGAGCCACCTGCTCTGTGGGAGCGGGCTCGACCCGCGATGCAAGCGATGCGGTTACAGCCAGTACCGCGTCGCCTGCATCGCGGGTCGAGCCCGCTCCCACAAGGGCGAGGCAAGCTGAGTCTTTTATGCCACCGACGACTCGAGGAAGTCCTGGGCAAAGCGCTGCAGTACACCGCCCGCCTCGTAGATCGACACCTCTTCCGCCGTGTCCAGACGGCAGGTCACCGGCACCTCCAGGCGCTCGCCGTCACGCCGCGTGATCACCAGGGTCAAGGTGGCCCGCGGTGTCCGCTGCCCCACCACGTCATAGGTCTCGCTGCCATCGATACCCAGGGTCTTGCGGTCGGTGCCCGGCTTGAACTCCAGCGGCAACACGCCCATGCCCACCAGGTTGGTACGGTGGATACGCTCGAAGCCCTCGGCCACGATGGCCTCGACACCGGCCAGGCGCACGCCCTTGGCCGCCCAGTCACGTGACGACCCCTGGCCATAGTCGGCACCGGCCACGATGATCAGCGGCTGCTTGCGCTGCATGTAGGTCTCGATGGCCTCCCACATGCGCGTCACCTTGCCCTCCGGCTCGATACGCGCCAGCGAACCCTGCTTGACCTTGCCGTTCTCCTGCACCATCTCGTTGAACAGCTTGGGGTTGGCGAAGGTTGCGCGCTGCGCGGTCAGGTGGTCGCCACGGTGGGTGGCGTAGGAGTTGAAGTCCTCTTCGGGCAGGCCCATCTTCGCCAGGTACTCGCCTGCGGCGCTGTCGAGCATGATCGCGTTGGACGGCGACAGGTGGTCGGTGGTGATGTTGTCCGGCAGCACCGCCAGCGGGCGCATGCCCTTGAGCGAGCGCTCGCCTGCCAGCGCGCCTTCCCAGTACGGCGGGCGACGGATGTAGGTGCTCATGGCGCGCCAGTCGTACAGCGGGTCGACCTTGGGCCCGGTGTCTTCGTGCACGGCGAACATCGGGATGTACACCTGGCGGAACTGCTCCGGCTTGACCGCAGCCTTGACCACTGCATCGATCTCTTCGTCGCTGGGCCAGATGTCCTTGAGGCGGATTTCCTTGCCGTCCACCACGGCCAGCACGTCCTTCTCGATATCGAAACGGATGGTGCCGGCAATGGCGTAGGCCACCACCAGCGGCGGCGAGGCCAGGAAGGCCTGCTTGGCATACGGATGGATACGCCCGTCGAAGTTGCGGTTGCCCGACAGCACGGCGGTGGCGTACAGGTCGCGGTCGATGATTTCCTGCTGGATCACCGGGTCCAGAGCGCCGGACATGCCGTTGCAGGTGGTGCAGGCAAACGCCACGATGCCGAAGCCCAGCTGCTCCAGCTCATCCTCCAGGCCCGCCTCTTTGAGGTACAGGGCCACGGTCTTGGAGCCTGGCGCCAGCGACGACTTGACCCACGGCTTGCGCGTCAGCCCCAGCCTGTTGGCATTGCGCGCCAGCAGCCCGGCAGCGATCACGTTGCGCGGGTTGCTGGTGTTGGTGCAGCTGGTGATGGCAGCGATGATCACCGCGCCGTCAGGCATCTGCCCCGGCACCTCTTCCCATTGCCCGGCAATGCCCCTGGCAGCCAGCTCGCTGGTGGCCACCCGCGCATGCGGGTTGGACGGGCCGGCCATGTTGCGTACCACGCTCGACAGGTCGAACTGCAGGCCACGCTCGTATTCGGCATTGACCAGGCTGTCGGACCACAGGCCGGCGACCTTGGCGTAGGTTTCCACCAGCTTGACCTGGGCGTCTTCACGACCGGTGAGCTTGAGGTAATCGATGGTCTGCTGGTCGATGGAGAACATCGCCGCCGTCGCGCCGTATTCGGGGGCCATGTTGGAGATGGTCGCGCGATCGCCCAGGGTCAGCGCACGGGCGCCCTCGCCGTAGAACTCGAGGTAGGCGCCGACCACCTTGGCCTTGCGCAGGAACTCGGTGAGCGCCAGCACCACGTCGGTGGCGGTGATGCCTGGCTGCGGCTTGCCGGTGAGCTGCACGCCGACGATTTCCGGCAGGCGCATCCAGGACGCACGACCCAGCATCACGTTCTCGGCCTCCAGGCCGCCGACGCCGATGGCGATCACGCCCAGGGCATCCACGTGGGGGGTGTGGCTGTCGGTACCGACGCAGGTATCGGGATAGGCCACGCCCTGCTCGGCGTGGATCACCGGCGACATCTTCTCCAGGTTGATCTGGTGCATGATGCCGTTGCCGGGCTGGATCACATCGACGTTCTTGAACGCCTTCTTGGTCCAGTTGATGAAGTGAAAGCGGTCTTCGTTGCGACGGTCTTCGATGGCGCGGTTCTTCTCGAACGCCTGCGGGTCGAAGCCGCCGCACTCCACGGCCAGCGAGTGGTCGACGATCAGTTGCACCGGCACCACCGGGTTGACCTGGGCCGGGTCGCCGCCCTTGTCGGCGATGGCGTCACGCAGGCCGGCAAGGTCAACCAGTGCGGTCTGGCCAAGGATGTCATGGCACACCACGCGGGCCGGGTACCAGGGGAAGTCGAGGTCGCGCTTGCGCTCGATCAGTTGGCTGAGCGAGGCATCGAGGGTTGCCGGATCGCAGCGGCGCACCAGGTTTTCGGCCAGTACGCGGGAGGTATAGGGCAGCTTGTCGTAGGCGCCGGGGCTGATGGCGTCGATGGCGGCGCGGGCGTCGAAGTAGTCGAGCGTGGTGCCCGGCAGGTGCTTGCGAAATTCAGTATTCATGGACGCGGGACTCAATCACGGATAAGTCGGCGGTGCGCAGTCCCCCTGATGGCATACCCCGCCCCCTGTGGGAGCGGGCTCGACCCGCGATGGCATCGGCGCGGTATCAGCTACTGCGCGCAGCGGCTATCGCGGGGCAAGCCCGCTCCCACCAGGTTCGGCAGGGCCATATCAAAGGTACTGCACGCCAGTCTCAGCGTTGTTCGATTGGCACGAACTTGCGCTGTTCGACGCCGGTGTATTCGGCGCTCGGGCGAATGATGCGGTTGTTGGCACGCTGCTCGAACACATGCGCCGCCCAGCCGGTCAGGCGCGAGCAGACGAAGATCGGGGTGAACAGCTTGGTCGGGATACCCATGAAGTGGTAGGCCGAGGCATGGTAGAAGTCGGCATTGGGGAACAGTTTCTTCTGCTCCCACATGGTCTTGTCGATGGCTTCGGACACCGGGTACAGCACGGTGTCGCCCACCTCGTCGGCGAGCTTCTTCGCCCAGCCCTTGATCACTTCGTTGCGCGGGTCGGACTCCTTGTAGATGGCATGCCCGAAGCCCATGATCTTGTCCTTGCGCTCGAGCATGCCGAGGGTGCCGGCAACGGCTTCCTGCGGGGTCTTGAAGCGCTCGATCATTTCCATCGCGGCCTCGTTGGCACCACCGTGCAGCGGCCCGCGCAGCGAGCCGATGGCCGCCGTCACGCACGAGTACAGGTCCGACAGGGTCGAGGCACACACCCGGGCAGTGAAGGTCGAGGCGTTGAATTCGTGCTCGGCGTACAGGATCAGCGAAACGTTCATCACCTTGACGTGCAGCTCGCTCGGCTTCTTGCCGTGCAACAGGTGCAGGAAGTGCCCGCCCAGGGTGTCTTCGTCGCTGGTGCAGTCGATGCGCACGCCATGGTGGCTGAAGCGGTACCAGTAGCACATGGCCGCCGGGAACAGCGCCAGCAGGCGGTCGGTCTTCTCGTGCTGCAGGCCGAAGTTGAGCTCCGGCTCCAGGGTGCCGAGCACCGAGGAGGCGGTACGCATCACGTCCATCGGGTGGGCGGTGACCGGAATGCGCTCGAGCACTTCCTTGAGCGCCTGGGGCAGGTCGCGCAGCGCCTTGAGCTGGTGCTGGTACTCGCTCAGCTCGGCCTGGGTCGGCAGCTCGCCGTACAGCAGCAGGTAGGCGACCTCTTCGAACAGCGCGTGCTCGGCCAGGTCGCGAACGTCATAGCCACGGTAGGTCAGGCCGGCGCCGGCCTGGCCCACGGTCGACAGTGCGGTTTGCCCGGCCACCTGACCACGCAGGCCGGCACCACTGAGTACTTTTGCTTCGGCCATTGGTTTTCTCCACTTTTGAATTTGTTATGGGAATCGGCTAATTGCGGTGTGCTGCGGTTCAGCTCTTCTTCTGAGCGAACAGTGCGTCGAGCTTCTGCTCGAACACGTGGTAGTCGATGGCATCGTAAAGCTCCATGCGAGTCTGCATGGTGTCGATGACGTTTTTCTGCGTGCCGTCGCGGCGCAGCGCGGTGTAGACGTTCTCGGCCGCCTTGTTCATGGCGCGGAACGCCGACAGCGGATACAGCGCCAGCGACACGTCGGCCGAGGCCAGCTCTTCGGTGGTGTACAGCGGCGTGGCGCCGAATTCGGTGATGTTGGCCAGGATCGGCGCCTTCACGCGGTTGGCGAAGGTCTTGTACATCGACAGCTCGGTGATGGCCTCGGGGAAGATCATGTCGGCACCGGCCTCGATGCACGCCGCAGCGCGATCCAGCGCGGCCTCCAGGCCTTCTACCGCCAGGGCGTCGGTACGCGCCATGATCACGAAGCTGTCGTCGGTACGCGCGTCCACGGCCGCCTTGATGCGGTCGACCATCTCCTGTTGCGAGACGATTTCCTTGTTCGGACGATGGCCGCAGCGCTTGGCGCCGACCTGGTCCTCGATATGAATGGCGGCGGCGCCGAACTTGATCATCGAGCGGACCGTGCGCGCCACGTTGAACGCCGACGAACCGAACCCGGTGTCCACGTCCACCAGCAGCGGCAGGTCGCACACGTCGGTGATGCGGCGCACGTCGGTCAGCACGTCATCCAGGCCGGTGATGCCCAGGTCGGGCAGGCCCAGCGAGCCTGCCGCCACACCGCCACCGGAGAGGTAGATGGCCTTGAACCCGGCGCGCTTGGCCAGCAGCGCATGGTTGGCATTGATGGCGCCGACGACTTGCAGCGGGTGCTCGGCGGCGACTGCATCGCGAAAACGCTGGCCGGGACTGCTTTTCTGACTCATGACTCACCTCGTGGGCTAGGGGCGGTGGCGTCTTTGTAATGACGCTCGATATTGCGCTTGGATGCGCCGATGTGGCGGCGCATCAGTAATTCGGCCAGCTCGCCGTCACGGTCGGCGATGGCATCGAGAATCCGGTGGTGTTCGGCGAACGCCTGGTGTGGGCGGTTGGGCGTGGCGGAGAACTGGATGCGGTACATGCGCACCAGCTGGTACAGCTCGCCGCACAGCATCTGCACCAGGGTGCGGTTGCCGCTGCCCTGGATGATGCGGTAGTGGAAGTCGAAGTCGCCCTCCTGCTGGTAGTAGCCCACCCCGGCCTGGAACGCGGCATCACGCTCATGGGTGTCGAGCACCCGGCGCAACTCGTCGATCTCGGCTACGCTCATGCGTTGGGCAGCCAGGCGGCAGGCCATGCCCTCGAGGGACTCGCGAATCTCGTACAGCTCGATCAGCTCGGCATGGCTCAGCGACACCACCCGCGCCCCTACGTGCGGCACCCGCACCAGCAGGCGCTGGCCTTCCAGGCGGTGGATGGCCTCGCGCAGCGGGCCGCGGCTGATGCCGTAGGTACGCGCCAGCTCCGGCTCGGAGATCTTGCTGCCGGGGGCGATCTCGCCCTTGACGATCGCGGCCTGGATGCGCCGGAAGACGTTTTCGGAAAGCGTCTCCGAATCTTCCTGAAGGGGGGCGGAGGCTTGGGCTGCATCCAGCATATTGTCGACACCTTGAAAATCTGTAGGGCCAAAACTAGCTAATTAAGCCACCCCAGTCAAAGACAAATTCAATATTGTCGACAATCGTCTAAGAACGAACTTCGTGTCTGTCGGTGTTGTCTGACTCCAGCCGCTGGCATCGACACACCAGCGTGGTAGAATGCCGCCGCCTCTGAGGGGGCAAACCCCCACAGCATCGCGTCAGGATTTATGAGACTCACACCCTTTCTACTGTTACTCAGCCTCTGTGGGCTGCCTGCCCTGAGCCAGGCGGCAGACAAGACTGTCTATGGCCTCAATGAATATGCCCGCCTTGTCGATATCGACCTCGAGGTTGCGGCCAAGCTCGACACCGGGGCCAAGACCGCCTCGCTGAGCGCGCGCGATATCAAGCGCTTCAAGCGCAACGGCGAATCGTGGGTGCGCTTCTATCTGGCAATTGACGCAGCCCATTCGCATCCGATAGAACGACCACTGGCTCGTGTCAGCAAGATCAAGCGACGCGCCGGTGACTACAACCCGGACGAAGGCAAGGCCTATACCTCCCGCCCGGTGATCGCGCTGAATATCTGCATGGGTACGGCCCTGCGCAGCATCGAAGTGAACCTGACCGACCGCAGTGCCTTCCAGTACCCGCTACTGATCGGCTCCGAGGCGCTCAAGCACTTCGACGCGCTGGTCGACCCAAGCCTTAAATACGCTGCCGGCAAACCTGCCTGCGCCACTGACGCTCATACCGCAGAGTAATTTCGATGCGCTCTCTTACCCTTCATCTGAAAGTCCTGATCACCCTCCTGGTGTTGCTGGGTGTGTCGATCACGGCGTACCAGATCTTCATGCTCGGCATCCCGGTGACCGAAGACGAAACCGACGACCTGTGGAACATCGATGCCAAGGTCGAGTTCGTCGCCAGCCCCAAGGACCCGATCAAGATCCAGATGTTCGTGCCGCCATTGAGCAACGACTACGTCAGCCTCAATGAGAGCTTCATCTCCAACAACTACGGCGTGAGCGTCAACCGTGTCGATGGCAACCGCAAGGTGACCTGGTCGGCGCGGCGCGCCAAGGGCAACCAGACCCTCTACTACCGCCTGGTACTGACCAAGCGCTACAGCAGCGAAAAGGTCAAGATCAAGGGCCCGACCTTCCGTGACAGCCAGCCGGTCGAAGGGCCGGAGAAGATCGCCGCCGAAGCGTTGATGGCACCTATCCGCCAGCACTCGGCCGACGTCGAGACCTTCGTCAGCGAGACCATCAAGCGGGTCAACAACCCCAACGACGACAACGTCAAGCTGCTGCTGGCCGGCGATGCCTCTTCGCTGAACAAGGCCAAGGTCATCGACCTGCTGCTGTCGATCGCCCACGTACCGGTGGAGAAGGTGCACACCATCCGCCTGCTGGCCGACCAGCCGCAGAGCCCGGAACTGTGGCTGCGCAGCTTCAACGGCAACGACTGGCTGTACTTCAACCCGGACACCGGCGAGCAGGGCCTGCCGGCCGACCGCCTGCTGTGGTGGACCGGCGATGATCCGCTGATCACCGTCGATGGCGGCAAGAAGGTCAACGTCAGCTTCAGCCTGAACAACAGCGAGATGAACGCCATCCGCCTGGCCAAGCTGACCGACGAGAACACCGACGCCGACTTCCTCGAATACTCGCTGTACGGCCTGCCGCTGCAGACCCAGCAGACCTTCATGATCATGGTGATGATCCCGATCGGCGTGCTGGTGATCCTGGTGCTGCGCAACCTGATCGGCCTGCAGACCCTGGGTACCTTCACCCCGGTGCTGATCGCCCTGGCCTTCCGTGAGACCCAGCTGGGCTTCGGTATCGCCCTGTTCACGGTGATCACCGCGCTGGGCCTGACCCTGCGCTCCTACCTCGAACACCTGAAGCTGCAGATGCTGCCGCGCCTGTCGGTGGTACTGACCTTCGTGGTGGTGCTGATCGCGGCCATCAGCCTGTTCAGCCACAAGCTGGGCCTGGAGCGCGGGCTGTCGGTGGCACTGTTCCCGATGGTGATTCTGACCATGACCATCGAACGCCTGTCGATCACCTGGGAGGAACGCGGCGGCGGCCATGCCATGAAAGTCGCCATCGGCACCCTGTTCGCCGCCTCGGTCGCGCACCTGCTGATGAGCGTGCCCGAACTGGTGTACTTCGTGTTCACCTTCCCGGCGGTGCTGCTGATTCTGGTGGGCTTCATGCTGGCGATGGGCCGCTACCGCGGCTACCGCCTGACGGAGCTGGTGCGCTTCAAGGCCTTCGTGAAGGCTGACGCCTGATGTTCGGCCTATGGAAAACCTGGAAGGCCCTGGAAGCCCGGGGCATCATGGGTATCAACCGGCGCAACGCGGACTACGTGCTCAAGTACAACAAGCGCAACCTGTACCCGATCGTCGACGACAAGATCATCACCAAGGAGCGGGCGATCAAGGCCGGCATCCACGTGCCGGAAATGTACGGGGTGATCTCCACCGAAAAGGACATCGACAAGCTCGACGAGATCATCGGCGGGCGCAGCGACTTCGTCATCAAGCCGGCGCAGGGCGCCGGTGGTGACGGCATCCTGGTGATCGCCGACCGCTTCGAGAACCGCTACCGCACGGTGTCCGGCAAGATCATCACCCACGAGGAAATCGAGCACCAGGTGTCGAGCATCCTCACCGGGCTGTATTCGCTGGGTGGCCATCGCGACCGCGCGCTGATCGAGTACCGGGTAACCCCGGACCAGATCTTCAAGAGCATCAGCTACGAAGGCGTACCGGACATCCGCATCATCGTGCTCATGGGCTACCCGGTCATGGCCATGCTGCGCCTGCCCACGCGCCAGTCCGGCGGCAAGGCCAACCTGCACCAGGGCGCCATCGGCGTGGGTGTGGACCTGGCGACCGGCCTGACCCTGCGCGGTACCTGGCTGAACAACATCATCAGCAAGCACCCCGACACCACCAATGCGGTGGACGGCGTGCAACTGCCCAACTGGGACGGCTTCATGAAGCTGGCCGCCGGCTGCTATGAACTGTGCGGCCTGGGCTACATCGGCGTGGACATGGTGCTGGACCAGGACAAGGGCCCGCTGATCCTGGAACTCAACGCCCGCCCCGGCCTGAACATCCAGATCGCCAACGATTGCGGCCTGACCCTGCGCACCCACGCCGTCGAGGCGCACCTTGAGGAACTGGCCAGCAATGGCATCAAGGAAAGCGTCGAAGAGCGCGTGCGCTTCGCCCAGGAACTGTTCGGCCACATCCCGGCGCAGTAATCTGCCACCGCCCTGGCGCAGCCGCGCACAGGGCGGTCGCCGATCCGCTAGGAGCATCGCCTGCACAGGGCTACAATGCTCGCCCCGCCTCGACAGCTGTTCACCCGAATGCCGACCTGCACACTTCACCCCCTGCCCTACCAGGCCGACCCGGCCGCCTACTTTGCCCGTATCCGCCAGGCACCTGGCGCCGTGCTGCTCGACAGCGCACGGCCTGGCGCCGTGCGTGGGCGCTTCGACCTGCTCAGCGCCTGGCCACTGTGCACGCTGACCCCGGACGCCGAAGAAGACGGCCAGCACTACCTGCAGCGCCTGCGCGAGCAACTGGCCGGGCTTGGGCGCGCGCACTTGCCGGCAGGTGTCGAGCTGCCGTTCGCCGGCGGCCTGATCGGCTACCTGAGCTACGACTTCGGCCGGCGCCTGGAGCGCCTGCCCGCCATTGCCTGCGACGACCTGGGGCTGGGTGACGCAAGCCTGGGGCTGTATGCCTGGGCACTGATCAGCGACCATCAGCTGCAGCGCAGCCAGCTGGTGTTTCATCCGGCGCTGCCCGCCACCGAACGCGAGCGCCTGGTGGCACTGTTCGAGCACGACGCCGCGACGGCAACCGGCGCATTCAGGCTTGCGGCGCCAATGCGCGGCGACCTCGCAGCCGAGGATTACCGTCAGGCGTTCGAGCGGGTGCAGCAGTACATCCATGCCGGCGACTGCTACCAGATCAACCTTACCCAACGCTTTCGCGCACCCTGCCAGGGCGACCCGTGGACGGCCTACCAGGCGCTGCGGGCTGCCTGCCCTACGCCCTTCTCCGGCTATCAGGTACTGGCCGATGGCAGCGCGCTGCTGAGCTTCTCGCCCGAGCGCTTCATCAGGGTCAGCCAGGGCGAGGTCGAAACCCGCCCGATCAAGGGCACCCGTGCGCGCAGCGCCGACCCCGTGCAGGATGCCGCCAATGCTGCCGAGCTGCTGGCCAGCACCAAGGACCGCGCCGAGAACCTGATGATCGTGGACCTGCTGCGCAACGACCTGGGGCGCAGCTGCGCTACCGGCTCGGTGCAGGTGCCGGAGCTGTTCAGCCTGGAGAGCTACCCCAACGTGCACCACATGGTCAGCAGCGTGACCGGACGCCTGGCACCGGGCAAGGATGCGCTGGACCTGATAGCCGGCAGCTTCCCCGGCGGCTCGATCACCGGGGCGCCGAAGATTCGGGCGATGCAGATCATCGACGAACTGGAGCCGAGCCGGCGCGCACTGTATTGCGGCTCGCTGCTGTATGTGGACGTGCGCGGGGAGATGGACAGCTCGATCGCCATCCGCAGCCTGCTGGTGAAGGACGGCCAGGTGTGCTGCTGGGGGGGCGGTGCGGTGGTGGCGGACTCGCAGTGGGAGGCGGAGTACGAGGAGTCGATCACCAAGGTCAGGGTGTTGCTCCAGACCCTGCAGGGCCTCTAGAACGCTTCGCCGGCAAGGCCGGCTCCTACAGCGTGCAGGAGCCGGCCTTGCCGGCGAAGGTGGTATTACAGACTCAACGACCTGTTCGAGGCCTTGATGAACTCTTTCTTCAGCGCCTCGAAATCATGCACCGCCGGGAACTGCGGGAACTCGCGAATCACGTTTTCCGGCGCATGGAACAGAATGCCTGCATCCGCCTCGCCCAGCATGGTGGTGTCGTTGTACGAGTCACCCGCCGCGATCACCCGGTAGTACAGGCTCTTGAATGCCAGCACCGACTGGCGCTTGGGGTCTTTCTGGCGCAGTTGGTAGCCGGTCACACGATCGCTCTGGTCGGTGATCAGGCGGTGGCACAGCAAGGTCGGGAAACCCAGCTGGCGCATCAGCGGCTGCGAGAATTCGTAGAAGGTGTCGGACAGGATCACCACCTGGAAACGCTCGCGCAACCAGTCCACGAACTCGATGGCGCCGTCCAGCGGCTTGAGCGTGGCAATCACTGCCTGGATGTCGGAAAGCTTCAGGCCATGCTCATCCAGGATGCGCAGGCGCTGCTTCATCAGCACGTCGTAATCGGGAATGTCGCGGGTGGTGGCCCGCAACGATTCGATTCCGGTTTTTTCCGCAAAGGCGATCCAGATCTCCGGGACCAGTACACCTTCCAGGTCGAGACAGGCAATTTCCACAGCTCACTCCTCGAACAACGCTAAAAATGGAAGGCGCACTCTACAGGCGCGCCGTCTAACCCGGCAATTTTTGTTAACATTCGCCCATTACGAGCGCCAAGCGCCATTCAATGACCGGAAGCCGCCTGATGAGCCAACCCTTCGACGTCGCCGCCCTCGCCGCGACCTATGCCAACAAGTCCCCGCAGGACATCCTCAAGCTCGCCTTCGAACACTTCGGCGACGACCTGTGGATCTCCTTCAGTGGCGCCGAAGACGTGGTGCTGGTGGACATGGCCTGGAAGCTGAACAAGAACGTCAAGGTGTTCAGCCTCGACACCGGCCGCCTGCATCCGGAAACCTACCGGTTCATCGACCAGGTGCGCGAGCAGTACAAGCTGCCGATCGAGATCCTTTCCCCCGATCGCGGTGCACTCGACCCCTTCGTGAAGGAAAAGGGCCTGTTCAGCTTCTACAAGGACGGCCACGGCGAATGCTGCGGCATCCGCAAGATCGAGCCGCTGCGCCGCAAGCTGAGCACCGTCAGCGCCTGGGCCACCGGCCAGCGCCGCGACCAGAGCCCGGGCACCCGCAGCCAGGTGGCCGCGCTGGAAATCGACAGCGCCTTCTCCACCCCCGAGCGCACCCTGTACAAGTTCAACCCGTTGGCGCAGATGAGCAGTGAGGAAGTCTGGGGCTACATCCGCATGCTCGAGCTGCCCTACAACAGCCTGCATGAACGCGGCTTCATCAGCATCGGCTGCGAGCCCTGCACGCGCCCGGTACTGCCCAACCAGCACGAGCGCGAAGGCCGCTGGTGGTGGGAGGAGTCGACTCAGAAGGAATGCGGGCTGCACGCCGGCAACCTGATTACCAAGGGCTGAACATGCACACCCTGAGCGCAGCACCTGGCCCACCTGCCAGACATTGCGTCAGCAGTAAGGGCATCGTGGCCAGTGGCTGGGCTACCTGCTCGCGGGGCTATCTGCAGGAGCGCCTTCAGGCCACCGTGCTGGCGGCCTGAAGGCACTGCAAGGGCTTAGTGCACTGGCAGTTCGACGCCAGCGAACAGCTCTTCGAGCTCCTGCTTGTTGTGGCACTGGATGGCCTTGGCCATCACTTCACGGGTCAGGTGGGGCGCGAACTTCTCGATGAAGTCGCACATGAAACCACGCAGGAAGGTGCCACGACGGAAACCGATCTTGGTGATGCTGGACTCGAACAGCTCACTGGCATCGAGCACCACCAGGTCGTTGTCGAGCTTGGTGTCCACCGCCATCTTGGCCACGATGCCCACGCCCAGGCCCAGGCGCACGTAAGTCTTGATCACGTCGGCATCGGCCGCGGTGAACACCACCTTGGGGGTCAGGCCGCGATGGCTGAAGGCTTCGTCGAGCTTGGAGCGACCAGTGAAGCCGAACACATAGGTCACGATCGGATATTCGGCCAACGCCTCCAGGGTGAGCTTGGGCAGCTTGGTCAGGGGGTGACCCTGCGGCACCACCACGCAACGATTCCAGCGGTAGCACGGCATCATCACCAGATCACCGAACAGCTCCAGGGCCTCGGTGGCGATGGCGAAGTCGACGGTACCGTCAGCCGCCATCTCGGCGATCTGCATCGGCGAGCCCTGGTGCATGTGCAGCGCCACTTCAGGGTATTGCTTGATGAACGAACTGATCACCGGCGGCAGGGCGTAGCGTGCCTGGGTGTGGGTGGTGGCGATCGACAGGGTGCCCTTTTTCTCGTTGGAGAATTCCTGGGCGATCTGCTTGATGCTCTCGACCTTGCGCAGAATCTCGCCGGCGGTGGTGATGATGCGCTCACCTGCCGGGGTCACGCGGGTCAGGTGCTTGCCGCTGCGGGCGAACACTTCCACACCCAGCTCGTCTTCCAACAGGCGAATCTGCTTGCTGATCCCCGGCTGGGAGGTATACAGGCTCTGCGCTGTCGCGGAGACGTTGAGGTCGTGGTGCGCCACTTCCCAGATGTAGCGCAATTGTTGAAGCTTCATAGGTATCCCTCAAATCAACTGGGCGTCACCGGCAGCAGCGACGAGTTATAACTATATTAGTGGTTTGAAGAATAAATCTAGAACTATTTCTTCAGCTTTCTTACAACGTCCTACACCGCCTCCCCTATGACTTGCGCCGCCCCAGGTACTGCGCCAGGGGCACCATGTACACAGGCACCGGCGACAGCTGCAGGACGCGAACCGCCGTGCGCCCCAAGGGGATCTCGCTACCGGCGCCCTGGCTGTGGCTGCCGACGATCAGCAGGTCGACGCTCAGGCGCTGGGCCTGCTCCAGGATCACGTCGGCCGGGTCGCCCTGGCGTACCCGCACCGCGCGAATCAGTGCCAGGTCTTCCTTCTCGCCCAGTTCATCCTGAAAGTTCTCCAGCACCCGCTGTTCGATGTTCGCCATCACGGTATTGAGCGCCCGGCCGCGCATATGGGACAGGGTATGTTCATCAAGGTAGCTTTCCAGCAGCGATTCGGCGAACTGGCCCATCGGTTCCACGGCATGGACCACGTACAGTTCGGCGCTGAAGCTGCGTGCCAGCGCCAGCGCGTGTTGCATGACATAAGGGGAGTAACAACCGAGGTCGGTGGCACACAGCATCGAACGGATCATTTGACCTCCTAGCTGCCGATACGGCAGGGCAAGGTTCAGCTTAGCAGCGCCAAAACGACGCGCAGAGCCGTCCGGCGCCCTGCCAGACGGCCTAGCCGGGGGTACGTTCGTTGCTGATGCCGTGGGGCACATGGCCGGTCGCGACCACTGCACTGGCGCGTTCGCAGTGCCCTGCCTGGTCGTCGAAGAACACATCGGCCGCGAACGCCTCGAGAAACGCCGACTTGTCCAGGCCGCCGAGAAACAGCGACTCGTCCAGGCGAATGTCCCATTCGCGCAAGGTGCGGATGACCCGCTCGTGGGCCGGCGCCGAGCGCGCCGTCACCAGTGCGGTGCGAATCGGACAGGCGCCACTGGGGAACTCTTTCTGCAGCACGTTGAGCGCCGCCAGGAAGGCCTTGAACGGCCCGCCGCGCAGCGGCTCGCGGGCCGACTCGCGCTCGCTGGCCTGGAACGCCTCCAGGCCGCCTAGCTGATAGACGCGCTCGGACTCGTCGGAAAACACCACTGCATCGCCATCGAAGGCGATACGCAGCTCCGCGCTGGCCGCACGCCGTGCCCCGCCGGAAAGGATGGTGGCAGCGGCAAAGCCGGCGTCCAGTGCGCGGCGCACATCTTCTGCATCGGTGGACAGAAACAGGTGGCAACCAAAGGCGGCCAGGTACGGATACGGACTGCGCCCGCCAACGAAGGCTGCCCGCGAGATACCCAGACCATAATGCTCGATGGAATTGAACACCCGCAGCCCGGTGTCGGCGCTGTTGCGTGACACCAGCACCACCTCGACCCGGGCCTGGCCGAGGCTGGCGTTGAGGCCCAGCAGCTTTTCCACCAACGGGAACGCATCACCCGGTTGCAGGTATTCGTCTTCGTGCTCGATCTGGTACTGGCGGTAGGCTTCGACCCCCTCGGCCAGGAACAGCCGATGGCTCTCGCTGAGGTCGAACAGTGCCCGTGATGAAATGGCTACCACCAGTTTGTCGCCAAGGCCTTTGCTCATCGCCGCTCTGCTCCGCACTGCCCTGCATCGGGCGCCATAAGGTCAAACAATCGACACACTATCAGCCCGGGCGCTGCCGCCCGCAACCTGCGAGCGTGTCGGGTGACGGCACTTTTGATCAGAAAACCCCATACCAATGGGCCAAAGCGGCAGGAAAGCGGGCCCTGCCCATTGTCGAATCACGGTGTAACGCGCTAAGGTTCGGCACCCCGCCGCGTTCAATCATGCTGCTCCGCCGCGCGGGTAGCTGGCGGCCGGCACCCGTGACCTGACGAGTAACACGATGGCTGATTTACCGATCGACGACCTTAACGTTGCCTCCAACGAGACCTTGATCACCCCCGATCAGCTCAAGAAGGACATTCCACTCAGCGCCACCGCCCTGCAGACCGTGACCGCGGGCCGCGAAGTGGTACGCAATATCCTCGACGGCAAGGACCACCGCCTGTTCGTGGTGATCGGCCCCTGCTCGATCCATGACCTCAAGGCCGCACACGAATACGCCGAGCGCCTGAAGGTGCTGGCCGCCGAAGTCGCCGACACCCTGTACCTGGTGATGCGTGTGTATTTCGAGAAGCCGCGCACCACGGTGGGCTGGAAGGGCCTGATCAACGACCCGTACCTGGATGACTCGTTCAAGATCCAGGACGGCCTGCACATCGGTCGCCAGCTGCTGCTGGATCTGGCGGAAATGGGCCTGCCCACCGCCACCGAAGCCCTCGACCCGATCTCCCCGCAGTACCTGCAGGACCTGATCAGTTGGTCGGCGATCGGCGCGCGCACCACCGAATCCCAGACCCACCGCGAGATGGCCTCGGGCCTGTCTTCGGCCGTCGGCTTCAAGAACGGTACGGACGGCGGCCTGACCGTGGCGATCAACGCACTGCAATCGGTTTCCAGCCCGCACCGTTTCCTGGGCATCAACCAGGAAGGTGGCGTATCCATCGTCACCACCAAGGGCAACGCCTACGGTCACGTGGTGCTGCGCGGCGGCAACGGCAAGCCCAACTATGATTCGGTCAGCGTCGCCCTGTGCGAGCAGGCCCTGGCCAAGGCCAGGATCAAGCCGAACATCATGGTCGACTGCAGCCACGCCAATTCCAACAAGGACCCGGCCCTGCAACCGCTGGTGATGGACAACGTGGCCAACCAGATCCTCGAAGGCAACGAGTCGATCATCGGCCTGATGGTCGAAAGCCACCTCAACTGGGGCTGCCAGGCCATCCCCAAGGACCTTGCCGAACTGCAGTACGGCGTGTCGATCACCGATGCCTGCATCGACTGGGAAGCCACCGAAAAGTCCGTGCGCAGCATGCGCGCCAAGCTCAAGGACGTGTTGCCCAAGCGCAACCGCGGCTGAAAGCCATCAACGAAAACGCCGGGCAATGCCCGGCGTTTTCGTTTTCAACAGGGTGTCAGCAGGCTCAGGCCTTGTTGGAATGCTTTTGATGACGTTCCATGTAGCGCTCGACATAGGAGCACGAGGGGATCACGGTGTAGCCCATGTCCTCGGCATAGGCGAGGGCCTTTTCGGTCAGCGCCGCAGCGATGCCTCGCCCACGCAGCGCATTGGGCACGAACGTGCGGTAGATATCCAATGTCTGCTTACCCAGGTCCATGTAGGTCAGGTAGGCACGATGACCGTCCACATTGGTCTCGAACTGATGACCAGCCTGGTCATGGTGGATGGACAACGCCTCGCTCATCACTACTCCTCGCGGGTCTTCTCGTCAGACCCTTACCTTACCGATGTTTGTCCGGCGAAGGAACCTCTACGCCACCCCGTGCCCGTTTGGACAGCGAGAACAGCCTGGTTGTTCTCTGGCAACTGAGCACCCACAAATAGTAGGCGCCCAGTGCACAGATGCTCAAGGTACTTGATCGTAAAAAACCTGCACTTGCAGCATGCGAACACGGCAGCGAGCCACACTGCCAACAGTAGCCGGATGATGTAGTGGTAAGACGAACAATGACACTTGGAGTCACTTTTAGTTCACTACAAAGACGCATTTACAGCGGTGTTTCAGCGCCGCTACAAAAGCGCCTGCATTCTTTTCACACCCCCGCCGGGGCGGCCTGCGCAACCGCGCAATTTTTTTCCGGTTCTTGCGCTCGGTCAGTTTACTTACTACAAGTAATGGGTACTATGTACGCCGGCCAGTTTCTCTTTGTTGAGAGATGGCTCTTTAATAGAAAGTCCTTGAAGGGGAACACGATGAACAACGTTCTGAAATTCTCTGCTCTGGCTCTGGCCGCAGTACTGGCCACCGGTTGCAGCAGCGTCTCCAAAGAAACCGAAGCCCGTCTGACTGCAACCGAAGACGCAGCAGCCCGTGCACAAGCTCGTGCCGATGAAGCCTACCGCAAGGCTGATGACGCTCTGGCCGCCGCTCAGAAAGCTCAGCAAACTGCTGACGAAGCTAACGAGCGCGCTCTGCGTATGCTGGAAAAAGCCAGCCGCAAGTAATAATCCCTCGGGATTGTTAAAAAGCCGACCCACCTGTGGGTCGGCTTTTTTATTGCCTGCAGAACCGTCTTGCGCATACGACGAGGCCCGCATGAAGCGGGCCTCGTGCAAACACAAGCGGGTTACTGCATTTCGAGCGGAACGCTCGATACCATCGGCGCACTGGCGTCACCTGGCACCGCGATCTCTACCGGGATACCATCTTCGGCCGCCACCACGTCACGCACCATGTCCCAGTTCATGCGCAGGTTGTTGGCCAGGTCTTCGCGCTTGAGCAGGGCATTGATCACTGCCGTGTGCTTGTCGACCACCGACGGGTCGCCCTTGTCATCCAGCGGGGTATGCGCCTCGAGGTAGACCTTGCCACCACTGAGGCCGAACTTGTACGGCTCGTTGATGATGCGCACCGAAGTCCCCACCGGGGCCATGCTCGCCAGTTGCAGCACGTTGTTGTTGAGCATGCGGAAACAGCCATGGCTGGTACGCATGCCGATGCCGAACTTCTTGTTGGAACCGTGGATCAGGTAGCCCGGTACGCCCAGGGTGAACTTGAACGGGCCCAGCGGGTTGTCCGGGCCGGCCGGCACCACGTTGGGCAACGGATCACCGTCGGCGGCGTGCTCGGCCTTGATCGAGGCCGGTGGGGTCCAGGTCGGGTTCGGCGTCTTGGCCGTGACCTTGGTGTTGGCAATAGGCGAACCCCAGCCTTCGCGGCCGATGCCCAGCGGGAAGGTGTGCACCACGTTCTCGTCTTTGGGGTAGTAGTACAGGCGGTACTCGGCAAGGTTGATCACGATGCCTTCGCGCGGGCCCGGCGGCAGGATGAAACGGGTCGGCAGCACGATCTCGGTGCCGGCGCCTGGCAGCCAGGGGTCCACGCCCGGGTTGGCCGCGACCATTTCCAGGTAGCCCAGGTCGTTGGCGGTACCGATGTCGGCGAAGGTGTCCTCATACTTGGCCTTGATCACCTGGACCTGGCCGATGACATCCTCGCCCGGCGGCGGCAGGGGGAACTCCAGAGCGGCAACAGGGCCCGCCGCCAGCAGGGCGGCCAGGGACAGGCAACGGGTGACGGCGGGAAAGCGCGGCAACATCCGGGAAATCCTTCGCTAATTCAGGTGGGTCAAGCGGGCAATTGTACACCGCCCCCTGCGGGATCGGGAGGCATCCGGGCACAGAACCCTTGCCAAACGTAAAAGATCCGACGTCAGGCCTGCAGCTCGGGCCATACCGGACGCGTGCCGCGCCGCTGCGCCTCGAGGATCGCCCGGCACAGGCGGCACAGGCGCTGGTCACGGTAGATGCTGCGTTCCACACCCGACCAGCGCGGTTGCGCCGGCAACAGGGTGCCACACAGGGTACGGTCGACGGAGCCGCCCAGTTCGAGTTGGCGGGCGATCAGGTGGACGCGACTCTCCTGGCAGGCGAACAGGTCAAGCTGTTCGTCAGGCTCGATCAATTGATAGGCATACAGGGACCAGGCGGGACGCGGCATCGGGGGCTCCAAATCGGGGGCGCAACATTAGCCGAAAGCCGATCAGTATAAAAGCGTCAAAGCAGCGGTTTTATTGATGGCCAGGCATTTTCCAGCAACTGCGCCTGGGCGCCCTGCCCCGGATGGATGCCATCGGCCTGCATCAGCTCGGGCACGCCACCTACCCCTTCGAGAAAGAACGGCACCAGCGGCACGTCCTTTTCCTTGCCAAGATCGGCATACACCTGTGCGAACGCATCGGTGTAGCGCTTGCCATAGTTGGGTGGCAGGCGCATGCCCAGCAGCAGCACCCTGGCACCGGCATCACGGGAGCGGTCGATCATCGAGGCAAGATTTTGTTGCAATTGCGCCGGTGCCTGCCCGCGCAGCCCGTCATTGCCACCCAGCTCCACCACCACCAGGCTGGGCTTGTGCTCTGCAAGCAGCGCAGGCAGCCGCGCCTGGCCCCCGGCACTGGTGTCGCCACTGATCGAGGCATTGACCACCTTGTCATCGAAACCCTCGGCCTTGAGCCGCTGTTCGAGCAGGGCAACCCACCCCTGACGGGTATCCAGGCCAAAAGCGGCACTGATACTATCCCCAACGATCAACACCGTTCCTGCCGATGCGCCCTGGGCCATGCACAGCAAGGCCAGGCCTGCACTCAATAACCACACTCGCATTGGATTCTCCATGGGCCCCAGCATCTTGACTGCGCGCAACCTTAGCAAAGTGGTCCCCAGCGCGGAAGGCGACCTGACCATCCTGCACGAACTGAGCCTGGAATTGAAACAGGGCGACAGCCTGGCCATTGTCGGCGCCTCCGGCTCGGGCAAGTCCACCCTGCTCGGCCTGTTGGCCGGCCTCGACCTGCCCAGTGCAGGCTCGGTGACACTGGCCGGGCACGACCTGGGCCCGCTCGACGAAGACCAGCGCGCCCAGGTCCGCGCCGAGCATGTCGGCTTCGTGTTCCAGTCGTTCCAGCTGCTCGACAGCCTCAATGCCCTTGAGAACGTGATGCTGCCGCTGGAGCTGGACGGACGCCGCGATGCCCGCGAACACGCCCGCAGCCTGCTCGAACGGGTCGGCCTGGGCCAGCGCCTGAGCCATTCGCCACGCCAGTTGTCCGGCGGCGAGCAGCAGCGGGTGGCAATTGCCCGCGCCTTTGCCGCCGAGCCTGCGGTGCTGTTCGCCGACGAGCCCACCGGCAACCTCGACAGCCACACCGGTGAACGCATCAGCGACCTGCTGTTCGAACTGAACAAGGAACGCGGCACCACCCTCGTCCTGGTCACCCACGATGAACGCCTGGCGCACCGCTGCGGTCGGCTGATTCGCCTGGAAGCCGGCCACCTGGTCACCCCGCTGGAGCCCTAGATGGCACACCTGTCGTTTCTGCGCCTGCCGAGCCTGGCGTTGCGTCAACTGATGCGCGATGCACGCGCCGGCGAACTGCGCGTGCTGTTCTTCGCCCTGCTGGTGGCCGTGGCCGCCAGCACCGCCATCGGCTACTTCGGCGCCCGCCTGAACGGCGCCATGCTGCTGCGTGCCACCGAGTTCCTTGGCGCCGACCTGGTGCTGCAGGGCAGCGCCCCGGCCACCCCGGAACAGATCCGCAACGGCGAGCAGCTGGGCCTGGCCCATGCGAAAGTGGTCGAGTTCTCCAGCGTGATCGCCACCGACAACGGTATCCAGCTTTCCAGTGTCAAGGCTGCCGGCACGGGTTACCCGCTGCGCGGGGAGCTGCGCAGTGCCGCCGAGGCCTACGGGCCGGAGGTGGCCGGCGGTGGTCCGGCGCCGGGCGAAGCCTGGGTCGAGTCGCGCCTGCTGGCGGCGCTGAACCTCAAGATCGGTGACAGCGTCGACGTGGGCATGAAGACCCTGCGCCTGAGCCGCGTGCTGACCTATGAGCCGGACCGCGCCGGCAACTTCTACAGCCTCACTCCGCGGGTGCTGATGAACCTGGCTGACCTGGATGCCACCGGCGTGGTGCAGCCCGGCAGCCGGGTCACCTACCGCGACCTGTGGCGCGGCGAGCCCCAGGCCCTGGCAAGCTACACCCAGGCTACCAAGGCGGGGCTTGCCGCCCACCAGCAACTGCGCGACTCGCGTGACGGCAACCAGCAGATCGGCGGTGCACTTGGCAAGGCCGAACGCTACCTGAACATGGCCAGCCTGGTGGCGGTGCTGCTGGCCGGCGTGGCCGTGGCGCTGTCGGCCAGCCGTTTTGCCATGCGCCGCTTCGATGCCAGCGCCCTGCTGCGCTGCCTGGGCCTGTCCCGGCGCCAGGCGCTGAGCCTGTTCTGCCTGCAACTGGCGATTTTGGGTAGCGTGGCAGCCCTGGGGGGCGCACTGCTCGGCTGGCTGGCGCAACTGGGTCTGTTCGCCCTGCTGCAGGGCCTGCTGCCTTCGCAGGTGCCGCCAGGTGGCATCGCCCCGGCCCTGGCCGGGATCGCCACCGGGCTGGTGGCGCTGGCCGGCTTCGCCCTGCCGCCATTGGCAGCGCTGGGCCGGGTGCCGCCGCTGCGGGTACTGCGCCGCGACCTGCTGCCGGTGCCGGCAAGCAGCTGGCTGGTGTATGGCGCAGCACTGTTGGCCCTGGGCCTCATCATGTGGCGCCTGAGCCTGGACCTGCTGCTGACCTTCGCCCTGCTCGGCGGCGGTCTGGTGGCCGCGCTAGTGCTGGGCGGTCTGCTGCTGCTCGGCTTGCGCAGCCTGCGCCGGCTGCTGGCCGGCGCCCCGCTGGCCTGGCGCCTGGGCCTGGGGCAACTGCTCAAGCATCCGCTGGCGGCGGCAGGCCAGTCGCTGGCCTTCGGCATGATCCTGCTGGCCATGGCCCTGATCGCCCTGCTGCGCACCGAGCTGCTCGACACCTGGCAGAACCAGCTGCCCAAGGATGCTCCCAACTATTTCGTGCTCAACATCCTGCCGGACGACAAGGACACCTTCGCCCAGCGCCTGAACGAATTCTCGGTCCATGCCGCGCCGTTGTTCCCGGTGATTCCCGGGCGCCTGACGCTCATCAATGGCGGGCCGGTGCGCGAGATCGTCAGCAAGGAATCCACCGGTGACCGCGCCGTCCAGCGCGACCTGAGCCTGACCTGGGCCGCCGACCTGCCCCAGGGCAACACCTTGAGCGCCGGCCAGTGGTGGCAGGCACAGCCAACGGCCGATGCCTTGCCCGGCGTGTCGGTGGAGGCGCAGCTGGCCGACAGCCTCAAGCTCAAGCTGGGCGACACCCTGACCTTCAGCATCGGTGGCCTGGAGCGCCAGGTACAGGTCAGCAGCCTGCGCACGGTCAACTGGGACAGTTTCCAGCCCAACTTCTACATGATCTTCCAGCCCGGCACCCTGCAGGACCTGCCGACCACCTATCTCACCAGCTTCTACCTGGCCCCAGGCCACGACCAGCAGGTGGTGGCCCTGTCGCGAGCGTTCCCGGCAGCCACCATCCTGCAGGTCGATGCGCTGCTGGAGCAGTTGCGCAGCATCCTGGCCCAGGTGACCCTGGCGGTACAGTATGTGCTGCTGTTCGTGCTGGCGGCGGGCCTGGCCGTGTTGTTTGCCGGGCTGCAGGCCACCCTGGACGAGCGCATCCACCAGGGTGCGCTGCTGCGGGCACTGGGCGCCAGCCGCAGCCTGCTGGTCAAGGCCCGGCGCATCGAGTTCGGCCTGCTGGGCGCCGCCAGCGGCCTGCTCGCGGCGCTGGGCACTGAACTGATCAGCCTGCTGCTGTACCGCTACGCATTCGACCTGCACTGGAGCCCGCACCCGTGGCTGCTGCTGTTGCCGGTGATCGGTGCGTTGCTGGTGGGGGGTGCGGGGGTATTCGGCACGCGCCGGGCGCTCAATGCCAGCCCGCTGACAGTGCTTCGCGAGGGCTGATAGACTCGGCGGCTACCTACCCGAGCCTGGAAGCCCATGAGCCGATACCGCCCGCCCCGCACTGCCGGCACCGCACTGATCACCCCACAGGGCGAGGCGCGCATGCGCGCCGAGCTGCATGAACTGTGGCATGTGCGCAGGCCCCAGGTGACCCAGTCGGTCAGTGAGGCAGCAGCGCAAGGTGACCGTTCGGAAAACGCCGAGTACACCTACGGCAAGAAGATGCTGCGCGAAATCGACAGCCGCGTGCGCTTCCTGACCAAGCGCCTGGAAAACCTGAAAGTGGTGAGCGAACGGCCCAGCGACCCGAACAAGGTGTACTTCGGGGCCTGGGTCACGGTCGAGAACGAAGACGGCGAACAATCGCGCTACCGCATCGTCGGGCCCGACGAGCTGGACTTGAAACTGGGCCTGATCAGCATCGATTCGCCCCTGGCCCGCGCCCTGATCGGCAAGGCGCTGGACGCTGAAGTGCGGGTGCAGACACCGACTGGCGAACAGACGGTGTACATCGTCGAGATCGAGTACCCCTGAGCGATCAGGCGCGGGTGATCAAGCCCTGGCGGGCGACGCGGGTCAGGTGGTGGATCACTTCGGCGGCATCGGCCCTCGAGGGCGCCTGCACCACGGCCAGGTCGAAACGGTCGTTGCCGAACCGGGCGAGGGTTTCGCAGGAGTCGGCGAACTGGATCAGGAACGCCGTGGCACGGCCTTTGGGGCGGGGCCAGCCATCGAGGTAGCGCAGCAGGGTCGGCTGGTGTTTGCCGCTCAGCAGAATGCGCGGCGTGCGAGCCGCCTGGCTGGTAGGGAGAGGGGTGAGGCAAACGCTGGTACGTGGGCAACTCATGGTGTACTTCTCTGTGCCTCGCAGATCCCGCTGGGCTGCGGTGCGAGGCGTCACCGAACCAGCGCTTTAGCGGTATTCGGACGACCTGCTGGTGGTCTTCCTGCGCCCCGCAAGTAGCTGTTTAAATCGGCGCAAGCCAGCATCCTAGAGAAGCGCCGGCCCGGCTGTCAACAATGCCATCGTCTGATAAACGACCCGGACGCCGGAAAAACAAGCGAGTTTCTCGCATTCGACGGCGACGCCGGTTCCTGCACTTGCCGGCGCCCCTGAAGGCGCCTGCGTTGCCGCAGAAGCAAGCAGCCGGGTCGGGCACAAAAAAGGGCCTGCAATGCAGGCCCTTTTTTGTGCCACAACGCCAAGGCTCACTTGGCGATCATGCGGTCCACCGACGCCCTGCCCGCCCCTTCCACCAGTACCGCAATCGCGCCACCCAGCAGCGCCAGGGCGAACTCATAGCCGTTGTTGGCCATGAACAGACCGTTGCCGATGTGCACCGAGAAAATCGCCACCAGCAGCAACCCCACCAGCGCCAGGGCCGCCGGGCGTGCCAGCAGGCCGATGACCAGTGCCAGCCCGCCGAAGAACTCGGCCCCACCGGACAGCGCCGCCATCAGTGTCGGCGGGGTCAGCCCCAGGCTTTCCATGTACTGCGCGGTGCCTGCCAGCCCGCCGCCACCAAACAGGCCGAACAGCTTCTGCGAGCCATGGGCCATGAAGATGATGCCGATGAAGATGCGCAATACGGTAATGCCCCAGCCGGCACGGGTGAACAATACGGAGTTGATGGCGTTCATGCTGTCTTCCTTAAGCGATGCAGGTGTGTGGTAGAGGTCGCCATCTTAATCATATTTTCAAATGTTAAAATCGCGATTATCTGCACATACAAATCGTAATTTTCGATTACTTGCGTGAGGCCACTTTTCGTCCCCGGGCTTCCAGCGCGTCGCGTTCGCGGTCGAATGCCAGAAAGTACTTGTTGACGCTATTAACATAGCTGACCGGCCCCATTCCCACCTGCTCGAGCGCCACACGTTCTACCTGAAAGAACCACTGGTTGTGGTTCAGGCCGCGTCGCCGCGCCTCGGCCCGCATGGCCTGAACCCGCTCCGGCCCCAGGTTGTAGCCGGCCAGCACGAACGCCATGCGCTCGCGTTCGTTGAGCTGGTTGCTGGAAAAGAACTTGCGCCGGATCAGTGCCAGGTAGCGCGCGCTGGCCTGTACATTGCCATCGACATTGGCGATATCGCTGATCCCCACCCGCTGCGCCGCACCGGGGGTGATCTGCATCAGCCCATGGGCGCCACCTGCGCCCCTGGCCGCCGGGTCGAGGGCCGACTCCTTGAACGCCAGTGCCGCCAGGTTCAGCCAGTCCAGGTTCTGGGCCTGGGCGTGACGCTGCAGCACCGGCCGCAGTTTTTCCAGGCGCTGGCGGTTGGCCTGGGCCAGCGGGTAATGCACCTTGTACAGGCGCCGGTAGATACGCTCGAACGCCACATCCTGATCGGCCGGGGCGTGATACCCCTTGAGGAAGCGATCGACACTGGCGTGCAGCATCGCCGCGTCGCGGCGCACGTACCAATGCATCGCCTCGGGCTGGGCCAGCTGCACCTTGCGCTGCACCAGCAGCTTGGGCATCACCTGCGCCCAGCGCCGGGCAATCGGCTGTTCGACCACGGTCAGGTGGAAGATGCCGGCCTGCACCATTTCCAGCACATCCTCCACCGCAAGGCTGGGGTCCGCCCATTCCACCTTGAGCGGCGCCAGCTTGCGCAGGGCCAGGCGCTGGTTGATTTCGTGGAGGGTATCGCCTGCCGCACTCGAACTGGTCAGGGTCACGGTGCGGCCGGCAAGCTGCTCGACGCGCTGGTAGGTCCGTTCGCCCTTGCGCCCCACCAGCACCAGCGGCACATTCTCCAGCACCGGGTCGCTGGCCATCACCCCGCGGGTGGAACTCAAATCGATCAGCTCGCCGGGCGCCACCAGATCGCCCTCGCCACGCTGCAATGCGCCGATCAACTGGTCCTTGGCCTTGGGGATGATCTTCAGGCGGATCTGCTGACCGTCACGGGCACGCCCGTTGAGGTAGTGCTCGAAGGCGATCAGCCGATGGTATTCGATGCCCACCGGCTGGCCCTTGACCTCGCCGGAGCTGTTGCGGCTCTGGTTGACCAGCACGCGCAACACCCGGCTTTCACGGATCTGCGCCAGGTCGCGCACCTTGGCCGCAGGCACCGCCTGCTGCGGGCCAGGCAGGCGTGCGTGGGCCGGGCCGGCGCACAGCAGGCCCACACACAGCAAAAAAAGCCAAAGTGATCGCGTCATCCGGTCTCCGGCAAAGGGCCGCGATTGAGTATTTGACGCCATAATGAGCGGTCGGTCCGTGACAATTGACCGCAAAAGACCGCGACAACTTCTTGAAGTTCTTGGCGTTATTGGTATTTTTCGGCGCTGCCAAGCGCTTTTGCCGCACAACCTGAGGTAGCACCATGCAACTCATCGACATCGGCGTCAATCTGACCAACCCAAGTTTCGACGGCAAGCACGAGGCCATCTTGCAGCGTGCCGAGGCCGCCGGGGTGCATCAGATGCTGGTGACCGGTACCAGCCTGGCCGGCAGCGAAGCCGCGCTACACCTGTGCGAGCAACTCGACCCGCAGGCCCGGCGCCTGTTCAGCACGGCCGGTGTACACCCCCACGATGCCAGCAGCTGGAACAGCGACACTGCGCGCCATCTGCGCGCGCTGCTCGAACAGCCACGGGTGCACGCGGTGGGTGAATGCGGGTTGGACTTCAACCGCGACTTCTCGCCGCGCCCGCAACAGGAAAAGGCCCTGGAAGAACAACTGGCGCTGGCGGTGCAGCTGCAGATGCCGGTGTTTCTGCACGAGCGTGATGCCAACGAACGCCTGTTGCAGATCCTCAAGGACTACCGCGACCGCCTGCCCGCCGCCGTGGTGCACTGCTTTACCGGCGAGCGCAGCGCCCTGTTCAGCTACCTGGACCTGGACCTGCACATCGGCATCACCGGCTGGATCTGCGACGAACGTCGCGGTACCCACCTGCACCCGCTGGTTGCCAGCATCCCCACTGGCCGCCTGATGCTGGAGAGCGACGCCCCCTACCTGCTGCCCCGGACCCTGCGCCCCAAACCCAAAAGCGGTCGCAACGAACCGGCCTACCTGCCCGAAGTGCTGCGCGAAGTGGCCCTGCACCGGGGCGAGACACCCGAGCAAGTGGCTGCGCACACCAGCGACTGCGCCCGGCGCTTCTTCGGGCTCCCCGACATAGTTTGACGCATATCAAGATTTGTCTTTGAATTGGCTGGCACACTGATGGCACCTTGCCAAATTGTTTCCGCTCAATCAGAGAAGACCTATCCATGGGTGCCTGGCTCAGCAATATCTCACTGAAGTACAAGTTCTGGGCGGTGAACGCAGTCGCCTTCGTCACAACCCTGTTCGTGGTGCTGTATGCGGTGCACCTGGAAACCCGCGCCAGGGCCGAGACGGCCC
This sequence comes from Pseudomonas sp. S12(2018), assembly GCF_024355235.1. NCBI lineage: Bacteria > Pseudomonadati > Pseudomonadota > Gammaproteobacteria > Pseudomonadales > Pseudomonadaceae > Pseudomonas > Pseudomonas sp. S12(2018). The sequence goes on along the minus strand of NZ_QLAD01000011.1, from coordinate 78,503 downwards.
AGGCCCGGGTGCAATCCGAAGCCCGCCTGCTGGCCGCCTGGCCCGCCGGCCAGGCCTTGCCGCAGAACGCCACCTGGGTCAGCTTCACACCCGGGCAGGCGCCCACCTTCGATGGCCAGGCGTTGCCGGCCCTGGCCACTGCCCAGGGCTGGGTCGAGCTGAACGGCATGCCGCTGCTGGGCAGCGACCCGCTGATCGGTGCGCAGGTCATCCAGCGCGATGGCCAGCAGATCGCGGTACTGGCCCAGGCCCCGAGCATGGCGCAGGTGTTCACCGACCGCTTCGTCAACTATGCGGTGTGCGTACTGATCCTGATGCTGGCCATGCTGTGCGCTTCGCAGTTGCTGATCCGCTTCCTGCTCAGCCAGCTCAACATCCTCAAGGACGTGATGCTGCACGTCGAGAAGACCGGTGACCTGTCGGCACGGGTGCCGCTGTCCTGCGGCGACGAGATCGGCCAGATGGCCAGCGCCTTCAACGCCATGCAGACCACCTACCACCGCGTGGTCAACACCGTGGCGCGAACCGCCGCGCAGCTGGATGCCGGCGCCGCGCGCCTGGCCGCCAGCATGAACGAGGTGCGCCACGGCATGCTCGGCCAGCAGAGCGAAACCGACCAGGCCGCCACCGCCATCAACGAAATGACCGCCACCGTCTACCACATCGCCCAGCATGCCGGCGCCACACGCGACCTGTCGCAAAGCGCCGACACCCTGGCCGGCAGCGGCAAGGACGTGGTCAGCCGCGTGCAGTCGTCGATCTCCGGGCTCTCCACCGGCGTGCAGCAGACGGCCGAGATGATTCGTCAACTGGCCGAGGACAGCCAGAAGATCAACAGCGTGGTCGGGGTGATTCACAGCATCGCCGAACAGACCAACCTGCTGGCCCTCAACGCGGCGATCGAGGCGGCCCGTGCCGGCGACCTGGGCCGCGGTTTCGCGGTGGTGGCGGACGAGGTGCGCAACCTGGCCAAGCGCGTGCAGAGCTCCACCGATGAAATCACCACCATGGTCTCTGCCCTGCAGGCCGGCACCCGCGATGCGGTGGAGTTCATGACCGAGAGCTCGTTCAAGGCCGACGACTGCGTCAAGCAGGCCCAGGAAGCCGGCGAGGCCCTGGCGGAGATCACCGGCGCGGTGGCGCAGATGCGCGAGAGCAATACCCAGATCGCCGTGGCGGCCGAACAGCAGAGCCAGGTGGCCGAAGAGATGAACCGCGCAGTGGTGAGCATCCGCGACGTGACCGAAGAGACCGTGCAGCAGACCGTCGACTCGGCCACCACCAGCAGCGAACTGGCCACCCTGGCCGGCGAGCTGAACAAGGCCATCGGTCAACTCAAGCTATAAACGCGATAGCCGCGCGCAATTGGCCCCCTGGCGGGGGCCAAACTACGCTTGGGTTATCCGTTTTGCACCTTGAGGAGAACCGTGATGAACAAGCACCTGTTTCACCTGCCCCACTGGCATCACGCCCCTCGTACCCCCACCAACATCGCGCTGCAGCTGATTGCACTGCCGCTGCTGGCCATCGGCGCGCTGCTGGTATTGAGCGGCGCGCTCGACGCCGACCTGGGCACCCTGGCCGTCGGCGTCATCGGCCTGCTGGCCGGTGTGGCGGTGGAGCGCCAGCGCCAGTGATTCAGGCGAACACGGTCACCGTCTGGCGGCTGATGGCAAGCAAATCACCGGCCCCGTTCCACAAGGCAGCCGCTACATGGCCGTAGCCGTCACGCGCATAGTCGATCTGGGCGCAGTACTGGCACCAGTCCAGGGTGGTCAGGCTGGCCACCGGCTGCACGAACTCGATGGTCCAGGTCAGGGTGCTGCCGGCAGCGGGCTTGCTCAGGTGCGGCATCAACGCCGGTGGCCAGGCATCGACCAGCGCCAGCAGGTGGGCTTCGGTCACCGGCTCCTCGACCACATCCTCACCGCGCAGGCGCACCCAGCCGCCCATTTCGCGTGACCGGCTACCGCTGAACGGCAAGCCGCCAATGCCCCAGCGCATGGCCAGGTGGCGAATGAACTCGGGGGTCACGCCCTTGATGAAGGGCAACTCGGGGCTGGACTCGGCAAGGCTTTTCATCGGCACCGGCGCCAGCCCTGACACCTGCACCACCGAATCGCGCCCGGCACCGAAACTGCCCTGCACCAGGGTCACCACCTGGCCATTCTGTACCGCGCGCCCCAGCAGCGAGCTGACCGCCTTGCCGTCACGCAACAGCTCCACCTCGAAACTGATCGGCACCCCAGGCTCGGCCGGCCCTACGAAGGTGATGGCCAGCGAGCGCACCGGACGGTCCGGGGCGACCTTGGCGTGCATGGCCTCGTACACCAGCGCCGCCATCAGCCCGCCGAAACAGGCACGCCCCTGGGCCCATTCGGCCGGGATGGTCACCGCCTGGGGCTGCAGGCGCACGGCGGTGAGCAGTTGGGAAAAATTCATCGGGACCTCGACCAGTGGGCAAATGTGGCGATGTTAACCAGCCGCCGCGCCGCGCACAGGCCGCATTTGCGCCAAACACGCGACTTATCGACGTTGGATTTCGCTCAGCAGTGTCTCCAGCGTGCGGTCGGCACGTTGCTCGGCCGCCGCCTGTTGCGCCTGCCAGTGCGCCACGCAGGGCGCCAGGCCAGGCTGCTGCTCGGCCTGCAACAGCCACTGCAACAGGTCGTGCCAGTCGCCCAGATCGCCCTGGGCGCGCTTGAGCCCTCGGCGCAGGGCCGGGCGCAGGCGTTCGAGCTGTGGATAGGCCTCGGCGCCATAACGCACCCGCTTGATCAGCAGGCGCAGGCGGTGGCGGTCGTGCGCCGGGTCGTTCATGGCCGCCTGCAGGTTGCGCCACTGCTTGTGCAGGCGCTTGCCCACCCGCGCCTCCAGGCGGCGTACCAGGCCCTGGCGCTGGGCCGCGCGCAGGAACATCGGGAAGGCATCGATGATCGCCAGCAGCCGCGCAAGCTCGGCGCTGGCCGCCACCCGGGCAAAGGTGCGGGCCGGGTCGCCAAGCTGCTGGCGGGCCACCTCGGGCAGCCCGCGTTCGAGCAACTGCGCGGCCAGCACCTCACGATCGCGCAGCGGCGTGGTCAGGCGCCCCAGCTCGGCGGCAGCATCCTCCAGCTTGTCCACCCCCGGCAGCCCGCGCAGGGGCCGCAGCAGGCTGCGCAGGCGACGCACGCTGGTACGCAGGTCATGCAGCGCCTCACTGTCGGTATTGGCCGCCAGGCGCGCCTGGCAGGCCAGCAGGCGCACGTGCAGGGTCAGCACCTGGGCGATCACATGGTCGAGCATTGCCGACATGGCCTGGTCCTCCCTCAGCGCCCGGCGCGCGATTCACGGATGTAGAAGCGTGCCTTCTCGGCCTTGTTGCTGCAGCCTTCGAAGGCTTCGAACTGCTGCTGGGTCTTGGCGCCGGTCAGCAGCGACAGGGCCTTGGAATAGCTGACCGTGCCGGCGAAGCCCTCGGCCTTGGCCAGGTCCAGCTCCTTCCAGGCCGAATCCAGCTGATTGGCGCAGCTGTCCCGGTACGCCGTCTTGCCGGCGCAGCCGCTCAGTACCAGGGCAATCAGGGGCAGGCAGATCCAGGCTTTCATCGGTGTTACCTCAAAAGGAAAATGTTCGGGGTGGCACTTCGACGGCACGCACGCTGAAAAGTGCCCTGCTCAGCGTAGCCCAGCGCTTGTCACGATTGAAGCACAGCCCTGAATGGGTGCATTGTTAGGCCCACGAGCAGAACAGCCGCAAGGAACGACCATGAGCAAACGCGTAGCACTGGTGCTGGGGTCGGGGGGCGCCCGAGGGTATGCACACATCGGCGTGATCGAGGAGCTGGAGCGGCGCGGCTACGACATCGCCTGCATTGCCGGCTGTTCGATGGGCGCAGTGATCGGCGGCATCTACGCCGCCGGCAAGCTCGACGACTACCGACGCTGGATCGAGAGCCTGGATTACCTGGATGTGCTGCGCCTGGTGGACGTGAGTTTCAGGCTGGGCGCGATTCGCGGCGAGAAGGTGTTCGGGCAGATCCGCAAGATCGTCGGCGAGGTCAACATCGAGAACCTGCGCATCCCCTACACCGCAGTGGCGGCCGACCTCACCAACCAGCAGGAGATCTGGTTCCAGGAAGGCTGCCTGCACCAGGCCATGCGCGCCTCGGCGGCGATCCCCAGCCTGTTCACCCCGGTGGTGCAGGGCAACCGCATGCTGGTCGATGGCGGCATCCTCAACCCGTTGCCGATCATCCCGGTGGTGTCCAGCCACTGCGACCTGATCGTGGCGGTGAACCTCAACTCCACCAACCAGAAGCATTACCAGTTGCCGGTGATCGAGCGGCCGGCAGCGTTCAAGTTGCGCTTCGACAACCTGATCAACTCGCTGGGCTCGCACCTGCCGTTCCGGCGCAAGGCCGCCGAAGGGCTGATCCGCATCGAGCAGGCGGCGCCCAACCCGTGGCTCAGCGATGCGGCCGAGCCCGAGGCGCAGCAGCCCTCGGCGGCGCCCGAGACTGACGGCGCGCCGAAATCGGCGGCCGGCTCGTTCATTGTCGACAACGTGGGCCCGGCTTCGCTGCTGGACCTGATCAACCAGAGCTTCGAGGTGATGCAGACGTCGCTGGCGCAGTACAAGATCGCCGGCTACCCGCCGGATGTACTGATCAACGTGCCCAAGCGGGTGTGCCGGTTCTTCGAGTTCTACAAGGCGCCGGAGCTGATCGCGCTGGGACGCGAGATTGCACGCGATACGCTGGACAACTATGAGGCCGAAAGGCGCTAGGCCGGCGAAGAGGCCCTCAAGCCTGCTCCGGCCCGATCAACCGATACCCCACCCCCGGCTCGGTCACGATGAACCGCGGCGCCGTCGGGTCGTCCCCCAGTTTCTGCCGCACATGCGCCACCACGATGCGCAGGTAGTGGCTGTCCTCCACATGGGTGGGGCCCCAGATATCCTTGAGCAACTGCTGCTGGGTGATCACCCGCCCCGGGTGACGCGCCAGTTGCGCCAGCAACGCATACTCCTTGCGGGTCAGCGCCACCTCCTCGCCCGCCAGCGTCACGCGCCGGTAGGCAAGGTCCACGGTCAACGGGCCGAAGCGCGGCGCCGACTCTTCGGCCACCGCCTGGGGCACCTGGCGCAGCAATGCGCGCACCCGCGCCAGAAACTCCTGGATGCCGAACGGCTTGGTCACGTAGTCATTGGCCCCGCCGTCCAGCGCCTCGACCTTCTGCACTTCGCTGGCCCGCACCGACAACACCAGCACCGGCACCTGGCTCCATTCGCGCAGTTCGCGCAGCACCTGCTGCCCGTCCATGTCGGGCAACCCCAGGTCGAGCACCACCAGCTCCGGCCGACCCAGCGCCGCCTGGCTCAGGCCCTCGGCACCGGTGCCCGCCTCCAGCACCTTGTAGCCCTGCGAGCCAAGGCTGATGCGCAGGAACTTGCGGATCTGCGGTTCGTCGTCGATGACCAGCACGGTCGCGGTCTGGCTCATGGGGTCTCGCTGTCCAGTTCAGGTTGGGCCGGAAGCGGCAAGCATAGTGTGATGCAGGTGCCACGGCCATCGATGCCGTCCTCTACACGGATCTGCCCGCCATGGGCGCCGATCATGCCCTGGCAGATCGCCAGCCCCAGCCCCGTGCCCTGCCCGCCCCGGTCCCCGCGCGCAGCGGTGTAGAACATGTCGAAGATGCGCGCCCGGTCCTGCGGCGCAATCCCCGGGCCCTCGTCGGCGACGGCCAGGCACAGCTGCTCGCCTTCCACACTCACCCGCAGTTCGAGGCGCCCGTGGGCCGGCGAGAAGCGCGCCGCGTTCTCCAGCACATTGATCAGGGCCTGCTCGATCAGTGCGGCATGCACGAACAGCAGCGGCAGCTCTGCCGGCACCTCGGTGCGCAACTGCAACGGGGCCAGCACCACGCGCAGGCGGCTCAGGGCGCTGCCGACGATGTCGGTCGGCGCCACCCAGTCGCGCGCGAGCTTGAGCCCGCCATGCCCCAGGCGGGTCATGTCGAGCAGGTTCTGGATGTAACGGTCCAGGCGCTCGGCCTCGTCGCGGGTGCCTTCGAGCAGCTCGCGACGGTCGTGCTGACTGATTGCCTCACCCAGTGCCAGCAGGCTGTCGATGCTGCCGCGCATGGCAGTCAACGGGGTGCGCAGGTCGTGGGACACCGAGGCCAGCAAGGCACTGCGCAACTGTTCGGTTTCGCCGTGCAGGCGCGCCGCCTCCAGCTGATCGGCCAGCCGCGCCCGGGCCAGGGCCTGGGCCAATGGCTGGCTGAGGGCCTTGAGCAGGCGCCGGCGCTGGGCCGTCAGCACCTGGCCCTCGCGCGGGCGTACCCCCAGCAGGGCCAGCGGGCCTTCCTCCACCGACAGCGGCCACCACCACCAGCGCCCGTTGGGCAAGGTGTCGCTGCCAAGGCCGGCGGCCTGGTCATGCTGCCAGGCCCAGTCGGCGGCCGCCCGCTCGGTGTCGTTGAACTGCAGGGCACCGCCGTTGGCCACCTGCAGGCGACCTTCGGCATCGCGTTCGAGCAGGCACATCTGCACGTCCGTCCAGCCCTCCAGGTGGTGGCTGGCGGCATTGAACACCGCCTGGCGGTCGGTGGCTGCGGTCAGCCGGCGGGTCAGGTCAAGCAATTGGCCAGTCTGCTCCTGGGTTTCGCGCAGCGCCTGCAACTGACGCCGCTGGCGCGCCGCCAGGTTGCCGGTCAGGGCGGCCATCAGCAGAAAGAACACCAGCGTCAGCACGTCCTCCTCGCGCTGGATGCTCAGCGAGAAATTCGGCGGTATGAACAGAAAATCGTAGGCCAGAAACGACAGCGCGGCGCACACCAGCGCCGGGCCCAAGCTGCTGCGCACCGCCACCAGCAGCACTGCTGCCAGAAACACCAGCGAGATGTTGGGCAGCGCCAGCACCCCGGCCACGCCCCAGGCCAGTGCACTGGCCAGCACGGTGGCAAGCAGCGCCAGCAGGTAGTGGCGCCAGGCCCAGGCTCGCGCCACCGGCGCGCTGACCGGTTCTGGCTGTGCGTCGCGGTCGAGCACGTTGATTTCCAGCCCGTGGGCCTCGCGCAACAGGCGCGCCGCCACACCGGCACCGAACCAGCGCCGACGCAGCCGATCACGCGACTGGCCCACCAGCACCAGGCTCGCACGCCGCTCCAGCGCATGCTGGATCAAGGTGTTGGCCACCTCGCCGGCGCGCAGCACCACCACTTCGCCGCCCAGCCGCTCGGCCAGCTGCTGGGCGGCCTGCAGGCGCTGGCGTGCGGTTTCGTCGCGCAGGCGGCCGTTGTCCACGTGCACCAGGCTCCAGGGCAGGTGGCGGCGCTGTGCCACGCGGCTGGCATGACGTACCAGGCGCTCGGCCTGGGCATCGCCATCCACCCCCACCAGCAGGCGCCCACGCAGCGCCGGCGCATCCTGGCCCAGGCTGCGGTAGCCGTGGGCGAGGTCGGCATCGACCTGGGCGGCGGCGGTCTGCATCGCCAGCTCGCGCAGGGCCGTCAGGTTGGTCTGGGTGAAGAACGCATCGATCGCCGCCCGCGCCTGCTCCGGCACGTACACCTTGCCGTCGCGCAGGCGTTCGAGCAGCTCGCGCGGCGGCAGGTCGATCAGCACCAGTTCGAAGGCTTCCTGCAGCACCCAGTCGGGCAGCGTTTCGCGCACCTGCACGCCGGTGATGCCGCGCACATGGTCATTGAGGCTTTCCAGGTGCTGCACGTTGACCGTGGTGTACACGTCGATACCGGCCGACAGCAGCTCCTGCACGTCCTGCCAACGCTTGGCGTGGCGGCTGCCGGGTGCGTTGCTGTGGGCCAGCTCGTCCACCAGCGCCAGTTGCGGGGCGGCCTTGAGCAGGCCGTCCAGGTCCATTTCCTCCAACTGCACGCCACGGTACTCGGAGCGCACCAGCGGCTGTTGCGGCAAACCGCCCAGCAGCGCCTCGGTTTCGCTGCGCCCATGGGTTTCGACGATGCCCGCCAGCACCCTCACCCCCTGGCGCAACTGCGCATGGGCCGCCTGCAGCATGGCGTAGGTCTTGCCTACGCCGGGCGCTGCGCCCAGGAACACCTTGAGCCGGCCGCGCCCCTCGCGCGGCAACTCGGCCAACAACGCATCGGCGCGTTCAGAATCACTCATGGTCGACACACGTCCTTATTTCGAAGCAGGTGCGAGCTGGTCGAGGGCCGCATTCAGGGCCAGGATATTGACCACCGGCGGCCCCACCAGTGGGTGCAGGGTGGACTGCTCCACCAGGGCTTGCAAGGTGGGCAGCGGCAATTGCCGCGCCGCTGCCACCCGCGCCAGCTGATAGGCCACGGCTGCTGGCGGCAGGTGCGGGTCCAGGCCGCTGCCGGAGGTGGTCAGCAGCGCCAGCGGCACCGGGCCTTGTGCCGGCACATACAGCGCCTGGGCCTGCTCGCCCACGCGTTTGGCCAACGCCGGGTTGCTCGGCGCCAGGTTGCTGGCACCGCTGGACACCGTGGCATAGTCGGCCGCCGAGGGCCGCGGCTGGAACCAGCCCGCGCCACTGAACGGCTGGGCCAGCAGGCGCGAGCCGCGCACCTGGCCACTGTCGTCGCGCAGCAGGCTGCCGTTGGCCTGCTCGGGGAACGCCACCTGGGCGACCCCGGTGACCACCAGCGGGTACACCGCGCCGGTGATCAGGGTCATCAGCACAATCAGGCTCAGGGCCGGGCGTACTAGCGTCGTCATGTTCATCTCCCAGTTCACACAAGGTGCAGCGCATTGAGCGCCAGATCGATCAGCTTGATCCCCACGAACGGCACCAGCAGCCCGCCCAGACCGTAGATCAGCAGGTTGCGCCGCAGCAGGTGGGCAGCGCTGGCGGCCTGCACCCGTACCCCGCGCAGCGCCAGCGGGATCAGCACCACGATGATCAGCGCGTTGAACACGATCGCCGAGACGATGGCGCTCTGCGGGCTGGCCAGTTGCATCAGGTTGAGCACGCCCAGCTGCGGGTAGATCGCAGCGAACAGCGCCGGCAGGATGGCGAAGTACTTGGCCACGTCGTTGGCAATGGAAAAGGTGGTGAGCGCGCCACGGGTCACCAGCAGCTCCTTGCCCACCTGTACCACATCCAGCAACTTGGTCGGGTCGCTGTCCAGGTCGACCATGTTGGCCGCCTCGCGGGCCGCCTGGGTGCCGTCATTCATGGCCATGCCGACATCCGCCTGGGCCAGCGCCGGGGCGTCGTTGGCACCGTCGCCGCACATGGCTACCAGGCGCCCGTCGTTCTGTTCCTGGCGAATGCGTGCCAGCTTCTTCTCCGGCGTGGCCTCGGCCAGCACGTCGTCGACCCCGGCCTCGGCGGCAATCGCCGCGGCGGTCAGCGGGTTGTCGCCGGTCACCATCACGGTGCGAATGCCCAGTTTGCGCAGCTCGGCGAAGCGCTCGCGAATGCCGGGCTTGACCACGTCCTTGAGGTGGATAACGCCCAGCAGGCGCTTGTCCACGCACACCAGCAACGGGGTACCGCCACTCTGGGCAATGCGGTCGACTTCACGGGCCAGGGCGGCCGGCAGGTCCAGGCGCTGCATGCCGACGAACGCCAGTACCGAATCCACCGCGCCCTTGCGGTAGCGCTGGGCGCCGAAGTCGACGCCCGACAGGCGGGTTTCGGCGCTGAAGGCCACCGGCACCAGGTGTGCAGCGTCGGGTGGGGTGAAGTCATGCAACTGGCGCAGGTAGTCGACGATCGACTTGCCTTCGGCGGTGTCGTCGGCCAGCGAGGCCAGCAAGGCGCCCTCGCCCAGCTCGCGGGCAGTGATGCCGGGGGCGGCATGCACCGCACTGCAACGGCGGTTGCCGAAGGTGATGGTGCCGGTCTTGTCCAGCAGCAGCACGTGCACGTCGCCGGCCGCTTCCACTGCACGCCCCGAACGGGCAATCACGTTGAGCCGCACCAGGCGGTCCATGCCGGCGATGCCGATGGCCGACAGCAGGCCGCCGATGGTGGTGGGGATCAGGGTCACCAGCAAGGCCACCAGAAACACCATCGGGATGCTGCCACCGGCAAAGTGCGCGAAGGGCTGCAGCGTGACCACTACCACCAGGAAGATCAGCGTCAGGCCGATCAGCAGGATGTCCAGGGCCACCTCGTTGGGCGTCTTCTGGCGTTTGGCGCCCTCGACCAGGGCGATCATGCGGTCCAGGGTCGACTCGCCCGGGTTGCTGGTGATCTGCACCAGCAGCCAGTCGGACACCAGCCGGGTGTTGCCGGTGACCGCAGAGCGGTCGCCGCCAGACTCGCGGATCACCGGTGCGGACTCGCCGGTGATCGCCGCCTCGTTGACCGCGGCGATCCCTTCGATCACCTCGCCGTCACCGGGGATCATCTCCCCGGCATCCACACGCACCACATCGCCTTTGCGCAGGTCACTGGCCGGCACCACCTCGAACTCGCCCGAGGCCATGCGCCGCCGCGCGTTCAGGCCCTGGCTGCCGGCCTTGAGGCTGTCGGCGCGGGCCTTGCCACGGCCTTCGGCCAGGGCCTCGGCGAAGTTGGCGAACAGCACGGTGAACCACAGCCACACGGCGATCTGCACCGATACGCCGGTGGGTACGTCGCTGGGCAGCAGGCACAGCAGGGTGGTGAAGATAGCGGTCAGTTCCACCACCAGCATCACCGGGGCGCGCTTGAGCTGGCGCGGGTCGAGCTTGACGAATGCCTGCACCAGGGCCGGACGCCAGAGCGCGGCGAAGGTGGTGCGGGCAGTGGCGGACGGGGCCGCCTTCACTTCGGAAACAGGCAGGTTCATGGTCGGCTCCTCACAAGCCCAGGCTCAGGTATTCAGCAACCGGGCCCAGGGCCAGGGCCGGCAGGAAGGTCAGGCCACCGATCAGCAGGATGGTCACCAGCAACAGCGTGACGAACAGCGGGCCATGGGTCGGGAAGCTGTTCTGGCCCACCGGCGCGCTCTTCTTCAGCGCCAGGCTGCCGGCCAGGGCCAGCACCGGCAGGATGTAGCCGAAGCGCCCGATCAACATGCCCAGGCCGATCATCAGGTTGTGGAAGGTGGTGTTGGCGCCCAGCCCGGCAAACGCCGAGCCGTTATTGGCACTGGCCGAGGTGTAGGCGTACAGCAACTGGCTGAAGCCGTGCGGGCCCGGGTTGCTGACCGCGGCGGCAGGCGCCGGCAGGCTGGTGGCCAGCGCGCCGAGCACCAACACGCCCACCGGCATCACCAGCAGCGTGGCGACCAGTAGTTGCACCTCGCGGGCCTGCAGCTTCTTGCCCAGGTATTCAGGGGTACGACCGATCATCAACCCGGCCAGGAACACCGCGATCAGCACGTTGAGCAGCATGCCGTAGAGCCCGGCGCCGACGCCGCCGAAAATCACCTCGCCGACCATCATGTTGACCAGCGCGACCATGCCGCTGAGCGGGTTGAGGCTGTCGTGCATGTTGTTCACCGAGCCGTTGGAGGCCGCGGTGGTGGTCACGCTCCAGAGCACGCTGGCGGTGGTGCCGAAGCGGCTCTCCTTGCCTTCCAGCGGCGCGGTCTGCTCCACCAGCGGGCTGTTCAGGGTGGGGTTGGGCTGGTACTCCGACCACAGCGCGGTGGCGCCGCCGATCACGAACAGCGCAAGCATGCAGGCGATGATCGCGCGGCTCTGGCGCAGGTCCTTGACGTAGTGGCCGAAGGTGAACACCAGGGCCACCGGAATCAGGATGATCGAGGCCACCTCGAACAGGTTGCTCCAGGCGCTGGGGTTCTCGAACGGGTGCGCCGAGTTCACCCCGAAAAAGCCGCCGCCGTTGGTGCCCAGCTGCTTGATCGCGATCTGGCTGGCAGCCGGGCCCAGCGGGATCACCTGGTCGGCGCCCTGCAGGGTCAGTGCATGCACATAATCGGTGAAGGTCTGCGGCACGCCCTGCCATACCAGCAGCAGCGCCAGCAGCAGGCACAGCGGCAGCAGCCCGTAGAGGGTGGCGCGGGTCATGTCGACCCAGAAGTTGCCCAGGGTGCTGGCCGAGCGTCGGGCAATGCCACGACACAGCGCGACCAGCACGGCAAGGCCGGTGGCGGCGCTGACGAAGTTCTGCACGGTGAGGCCGAGCATCTGGCTCAGGTAGCTGAGCGAGGCTTCGCCGCTGTAGGACTGCCAGTTGGTGTTGGTCATGAAGCTGACGGCGGTGTTGAACGCCAGCGACCACTCCTGGCCGGGCAGGTGCTGCGGGTTCAGCGGCAGGTGCCCTTGCAGCAGCAATACGGCAAACAGCAGCCCGAAGCCTGCAAGGTTGAAGGCAAGCAGCGCCAGGGCGTACGTCTTCCAGCTCTGCTCGGTGGCAGGGTCGACCCCGGCCAGCCGGTAGCAGCTCCGCTCCACCGGCCCCAGCAGCGGGCTCAGCCAGGTGCGCTGGCCTTCCATCACCTTGTAGTAGAAGCGGCCCAGCCAGGGCGCCGGCAGCAGCACCAGGGCGAAAAAGGCCAGCAGCAATGCGTAATCGTAACTGTGCATGGCTGCTCCTAACCGCGATCGGCGCGCAGCAGCGCGGCCATCAGGTACACAAACAACGCCACTGCCAGCAGCAGTGACACCCCGTCCAGAATGCTCATGAAGAATCTCCGTCCCGCGGCACGGTGCCGCTGACGGTGATTGTCGGGAGGGGGGGCGTAAAGGGGCGAGAGGGCTAGCGAGGGTTGGGTATAAAGAATGCGTAAAGAGAGCGAATCGGCATGGCTGGGACGCCCCGTTGGCCGGCAGGGCCGGCGCCTGGCAAGGGCGGCCCGGCCAGCCAGGCCGGTGCGATCAGGCCCGCGGCGGGTGCTGCGGCTCGCTGCGGGTCCAGTCCAGCAGCAGGCTGTAGGCCACCGCCAGCAGCGTGGGGCCGATGAACAGGCCAATGAAGCCGAACGCCAGCAACCCGCCAAACACCCCCAGCAGCACGATCACCAGCGGCAGGTTGCCGCCCCGGCTGATCAGGTAGGGCTTGAGCACGTTGTCCACGCCACTGATGATGAACGTGCCCCAGATCCCCAGGAACACCGCCATGCCGTACTGGCCCTGCCACGCCAGCCATGCGGTGGCCGGCACCCAGGCCAGCGGCGGCCCCATGGGGATCAGGCTGAGCAGGAAGGTCACCAGGCCCAGCACCAGCGCGCCCGGCACCCCGGCGATCAGGAAGCCGATCAGCGCCAGCAGGGCTTGCGCCGCTGCGGTGCCGATCACGCCGTTGACCACCCGTTGCACGGTGCCAGCCACCAGGTCCAGGTAGTATTCGGCGCGCTCGCCAATCAGGCGGTTCAGCAGGCGCAGCACGAAGGCCGACAGCCGCGGCCCGTCACGGTAGAAGAAGAACACGAACACCAGGCTCAGGGTCAGTTCGAGAATCCCGCCGCCGATCTGCGCACTGCGGGCCAGCAACCAGTTGCCCACCTGCCCCAGGTGTGGCTTGATCGCCGCCAGCATGGCCGCGCCCTGCTGGTCGAGGGTGTCCCAGAAGCCGACCAGGCGCTCCCCCACGAAGGGTATGCCGCCCAGCCAGGCCGGCGCATCGGGCAGGCCGTCGACCTGCACGTCGCGCACGAACGCGGTGGCATCACGAATATGGTCGGCCAGGTTGAAGCCCAGCCACACCAGCGGCAATGCCACCAGCAGCATCCACACGCCCGTCAGTACGCTCGCCGCAAGGGTTTCGCGCCCGCCGAGCACGCGCGTGAGCAGGCGCATCAGCGGCCAGCTGGCATAGGCCAGGATCGCCCCCCACAGCAGCGCGGAAATGAACGGGGCCATGACCCACAGACCGGCCCCCAGCAGGCCGATAAGGATGATCTGCACCAGCAGGCGATCGTTGTTGAGCATAGCGGCCCCGGTCAGCGGATCAGTTCGACATGCAGCCCGGCAGCCGGCTGCGTACCCACTTCAAGCCGTGCTGCGCGCACCCCGGCCTTGACCAGTTGCTCGCGCCAGGCCTCGGCCTGGGCGCCGGTCAGGGTCACGCGCAAGGTACTGTTCAGGTTGAGGCTGCGCGACAGCAGGTTGACCCAGGCCGGCTGCGGTTCGCCCTTGAGGTCGGCATAGTCGAGCTTGCCGGTGCTCAGCAGTTCGCGCTGCACGGTGGCCGGCGTGGGCAACACCTCGCCCAGCGGTGCGTTGGCCACGAACTCCTCGACATGCAGGTACGCCCGCCGATTGCCCTTGGTGATGCTGTACAGCGCAACCAGGGTGTCGCTGGAGGCGCCGGAGCGGCGCAACAGAATGAACGCCTGCTGATTGTCGGCACCGGTCAGGTTGAATCGCCCGGCCAGCTGCGCCGACCACAGGCTGCTTTCACCGCAGTCCTGCCCCTGGCACCAGAACAGCGGATAGCCACCTGCGGTCTGCAAGGCTTCGCGGGCGGCGGTAAAGGCTTCGTTGGCACTGCGCTCGGCCGGCAGCTGGTAGGTGGCATAGCTGACCTTGCCGCGGCCCTCGACCTTGCCCTCCATGCGTACCACATTGCTGATCTTGCGCAGCGAACCGAGGGGGTACACCCGCTCCTGTTCCTGCTCCAGTTCCTGCGCACTGGTCTGGCCCACTACCTTGGCATCCACCGGAATCGGCAGTTGATCGGCCATCAGTGGCGTGCTGGCAAGCACGGCCAGGCCGGCAAGGCCTGTTCGAATCAGACGCGAAATACTCATTGGCGGGCCATGGCGCTAAGGGCCTCGATGGCGAAAAAAGGTGCAACGGTGTCGCGCTTGGTCATGGTTGTCTCCCTGTTCAACCCGCCAAGCCTCGACAGTTGCCCGCCGCAAGTCAAGAAATGGCAAAGAAGCGATTGAAACAGTCTGCAACAAGGCTGGCGCCCGACTCGTCGTTCAGGTGCAGGTGGTGCCCGCCCGGCAGCTGTTCCAGCTTGAAGGGTAGCTGCTCGAGCAGGGGGGTGTTGCGCGCCAGCATGCCGTCGGCGGCCACCACCAATTGGGTCGGACAGGCGATGCGGCGCACGAAGGTCAGCGCCTGTTCTTCGCTCATGCGCAGCGGCGACGGCAGGGTCAGGCGGCTGTCGCTGCGCCAGGTGTAGCCACCCGGCACCGGCATCAGGCCGCGCTGGGCCAGCAGCTCGGCGGCCTCGCGGGTGACCGCGACCATGCCCTGCATGCGCGCCTGCACCGCCAGCTCCAGGGTGGGGTAGACGGTCTTGCCCTTGCCGCCCTGGCGCAACTGCGCCTGCAAGGCCATGCCCATGCGCTCGGCCGTGTCCTGGGGGCCGGCGCCGGGCGGAATCACCCCGTCGATCAGCGCCAGGCGGGTGACCCGCTCGGGCAAGGCACCGGCCAGGATCACCGAGATGATCGCCCCCAGCGAGTGCCCGAGCAGGGCAAACCGTTGCCAGCCCAGTTGCTCGGCTACCCGCAGCACGTCGTGGGCGTAGTCCCACAGCGCGTAGCCGGCGCCCACCGGGCGATGGTCTGAATAGCCATGCCCGGCCAGGTCCAGTGCCACGATGCGCAGCCCATGCAGCCGGGGCGCCAGGCGCGCGAAGGTGTTGGCGTTGTCGAGCCAGCCATGCAGGGCGATTACCGGGATGCCCTGCTGCGGGCCGAACAGGTGCGCTGCCAGTTCGATGTGTCCCAGGTTCAGGCGCACTTCCTCCACGCCACTCATTGCACCGCCTCCTGCCAGCGATCGAACAGGCCCTTGATCAGGCTCGCGGTGTCATGCGGGCGCTCCAGCGGAAACATGTGCCCACCCGGCAGGCTGTGGAACTCGCCCCTGGGCATGCTGCGCACGGCATGCGCGTGGTGGCGGCGTACCACGCGGCTCTGGCTGCCACGCACCATCGCCAGCGGCAGCGTCAGCTGGCGGGCCGGGCCGGGGCTTACGTGGGGCAGGCTGCGATAGATGCTGATCTCGGTGGCCGGGTCGAAGCGCAGGCGCAACTGCTCGCCCTCGTCCTGCAGGCCATGTTCCAGATAAGCCTCGAAGCAGTCGGGGTCGAACTGTCGAAACAGCGCCTTGCCGGTGAAGTAGGCCCGGGCGCTCTCGCGGTCGGCGAACGCCTCGCGGCGTCCCAAGGTGCGGCCGGCCGGGGTGATGCGGTCAATGAAGCCAAAGCGCTTGGCCAGCTGGATCAGCCACTCGTCGGCTCGGGTCAGCACCGGCGAATCGAGCATCACCACCCCACGGTAGTACTGCGGGCAGCGCATCGCCGCGTGCAGGTGCAGCACCCCGCCCAGCGAGTGCCCTACCCCCCACACCGGCTCGGGCTGCTGCTCCAGGTGATGGATCAGTTCATCGACCAGGTTCTGCCAGTTGTCGTTGACCGGAAAGCGCGGGTCGTGCGCGTGCTGCGGCAGGTGGGTGACGTGATAATCGGGGGCCAGCGCAGCGAACAGCTTGCCGTAGGTGGCCGAGGGGAAGCCGTTGGCATGGGCGAAGAAGATCTGCTGCGTCATGGTCGCCTGTCCGCGAAGGGGAATCGGGCCATTTTCCCCGCCGCGGCAACACCCGGCAACATCCGTACAGGCCAGGGAGCACGACGATCAGGTCAATTCGCGTCGAAGCTGGCGATCGAACGGCGCAGGCAGGCCTGCAGGTACAGCAACTGGTACTCGAGCGCATCACGTGCCTTGCGCTTGTGCTCGCGGCTCAGTTCGGCCCGGCGCAGTGCCAGGCAGGTGGCCTGCAACTGATGCCCCATCAGGCGGCCCGTCTCGCGCAATTGTCTGAGCTCACGCAGCCCCTCCAGGCGTCGCATCAACTCGTCGAGCTTGGCCTCGGCGCTGTCCTTGAGCACGTTGTACTCGGCAAAATCCAGCGCCTGGGCACGCTCGACCTGGCGCACGATGTCGTAGAAGTAGGCCGAGCCTGCCATTTCCGGATCCGGTGTGTTCATCGCCAAACTCCTGTTCGCGCCCCCGATGGGTCCTGGGGGCACGCTAGCAAGGCAGCGCATGGGCAACAACTGGTAGAAATATCAGGTCGCCGGTGGGTTGTCGCCCAGCGCGATGACGGCGATGGTCAGGCGCGAGATGCAGTTGAGCTTGCCGTCTTCGGTGCTCAGGCGGATGTCCCACACATGGGTGCTTCGGCCAATGTGTACAGGCCGGGCAGTGGCCGTGACGCGCCCGCTACGCACACCGCGCAGGTGGTTGGCGTTGATCTCCAGGCCCACGCAATAGAAGCGCGTGGTGTCGATGCACAGGTAGCTGGCCATGGAGCCGACGCTCTCGGCCAGCACCACCGAGGCGCCGCCGTGCAGCAGGCCGAACGGCTGGTGGGTGCGCTGGTCGACGACCATGCTGGCGCTCAGGGAGTCGTCGGTGAAGCCTTCGAAGCGAATATCCAGCACTTCACCAATGGTGCCTTTCTGGCGGGCGTTGAGCTGGTCGATATCGGGTTGGGTTTTCCAGAGGCTCATGCAGCATTCCTTGTCGTGGTTGGCGATCAGGGGGGAGTGAGACTGCGCAGTGTCATCAGCCCGGCCAGGGGGTGTTCGCCGTCGAGTTCGGCCAGGCTGGCGGTGCCCATGGGTGCGGGGTCCTTGCGGTGGCCATGCTCGAGCAGGCACACCAGCGTGCCCACCAGCGGTTGATGGCTGACCAGCAGCACCTGCTCCACCCCCAGCCTGTCCAGCTCGGCGATGACCTGCTGCGGGTCGCTTTCGGGGGTGAGCCAGGGCACGGTCTGCACCGGCTTGTCCAAACCCAGCGCCTCGTGGACCAGCGCAGCGGTCTGCTGCGCGCGTACATAGGGGCTGGCCAGGATCACCTGCGGCGCGCAGCCGAGCAACTGGGCGGCACTGCGCAGCACCTGCTCGCGACCGTGGGCGGTCAGCCGGCGTTCGGCGTCGCTGTTGGCGCGGGGCTCGGCTTCACCGTGGCGCAGTACCCACAGCCTCACAGCTTGGGCTCTTCGTCACGCGCCGGGTGTGGCGCAGGCGGCACGCTGTGGGCGGCTTCGCCTTCCGGCGCGCGCGGGGTGGGCCAGTCGGCGAACGGCCAGGGCTTCTGGTCGGTGTGGAAACTGCCGAAGCGACCGATCTGGGCCAGAAACTGGCTCAGGCTGTCGCCGAAGTTCATCAGGCTGGCACTGGGTGCGCCGTAGATCAGCCGGTACACCAGTTGCACCACCACCAGGCCACCCAGCAGCAGCTCGGCCAGTTGCCATACCAGTAGGAACACCAGCATCCACAGCACACGCAAGATGATCGATTCGCGCTGCGCCTGTTTTGGGGACTCGTTCATGCCCTGCTCCTGTAATTCAGTTGAAACCGCTGGTGGAAATGAAGTCGACGTCGGTTTTCGGCTCGCCGCGCATCAGCAGCTCGATCACCTGGCTCAGGGTCCGGCCTTCGAACAGGATGGCATGCAGACCGGCTACCAGCGGCATGTACACCTGCACTTGCTCGGCCTTGGCCTTGAGCACCTTGAGGGTGTTGACCCCTTCGGCCACCTCGCCCAGGCGGTTTACCGCCTCGTCCAGGCTCAGCCCCTGGCCCAGGGCATGGCCGACCTGGTAGTTGCGGCTCTTGGGCGAAGAGCAGGTGACGATCAGGTCGCCGACACCGGCCAGGCCCAGGAACGTCATCGGGTTGGCGCCCTGGCTGACGGCGAAGCGGGTCATCTCGGCCAGCGCGCGGGTGATCAGCATGCTCTTGGTGTTCTCGCCCATGCCCAGCGCCACCGCCATGCCGGCGATGATGGCATAGACGTTCTTCAGGGCGCCGCCCAGCTCGACGCCAAAGCGGTCGTTGCTGGCATAGACACGGAAGGTACGCCCGTGCAGCACGGCCTGGACCCGCTGGCACAGCTGCTCGTCCTCGCTGGCGACCACGGTGGCGGTCAGCGCGTGCTCGGCCACCTCGCGGGCCAGGTTGGGCCCGGAGAGCACGCCGATGCGCGCCTGTGGGGCGATCTCTTCGAGAATCTGGCTCATCAGCTTGAAGGTGTGCGCCTCGATGCCCTTGGTCAGGCTCACCAGCAGCTTGTTGCTCAGCAGCTCGGCATGGGGCGCCAGCACGCTGCGCAGGGCGCTGGACGGCAAGGCGACGAAGATCAGCTCGCAGGCCTGCAGGGTGGCCAGCAGGTCGTTGACCGGCTCGACGCCCGGGTGGATCTTCACGCCCTTGAGGTAGCGCGGGTTTTCGCGGTTGTTGCGCATGGCCTCGGCTTGCTCGGGGTCGCGCATCCACTGCCGTACCTCGACACCATTCTCGGCCAGCAGGTTCGCCACGGCGGTACCAAAGCTCCCGCCTCCAAGAACTGCAACAGGCTGCTGTTCAGTCATATCCAATCCGTTAAAACCAATAAAGTGGCGACCCCCGCATTATACGGAGCGTTAAGGCCACGGCCAGCGCCAGATGTGCGATTGGACCGCAGCAATGCGGGTTTGATCGCTGGAAAAAGCCGGCTACTCGGTTAACATGCCCGCTCGATACCCGCCATCAAGGCCGCGCCGTGCATCTTGGCCCTCCCCCCTCGCGCCCGCTGGTTCTGCTGACTGCCCTGCTGGGCGGTCCGGCGGTGGCGGACGACCTGTTCGTCGACAGCCAGGCGCTGCCGCAGATCCTGACCGCCACCCGCCTCAGGCAGTCGCCGGCGGCGGTGCCCGGCAGCATGAGCGTGCTCGACAGTGAGCTGATCCGCGCCAGCGGCGCGCGCAACGTACCCGAACTGCTGCGCCTGGTGCCCGGCATGATGGTCGGCTACGGCGCGGGCAACCAGCCGGCGGCCAACTACCACGGCAGCAGCGTCAACGATGCGCGGCGCATGCAGGTGCTGGTCGATGGCCGTTCGGTGTACCGCGCGGGGCTGGCGACGGTGGACTGGGGCGATATCCCGCTGGCACTGGAGGATATCGAGCGCATCGAGGTGTTCCGCGGGCCCAACACCGTCAGCTATGGCGCCAATGCACTGATGGCGGTGGTCAACATCCTCACCCGCAGCCCGGCCGACAGCCATGGCACGCGGCTCAAGGTGATCCGCGGCCAGCGCGGCATCGACGACTGGTACGCCAGCCAGGGCCTGGGCTGGGACGGCGGCGACCTGCGCCTGTCGCTGTCGGGCCAGCAGGACGACGGCTTTGACCACAACGCGCAGGGCCAGCACTACCGCGATGGCCGCCGCCTGAACCGCCTGAGCCTGAGCGCCAGCCATGCGCTGAACGCCGAGCAGAGCCTGGACTGGCAGTTTTCCGCCAAGGAAGGCAGCGAGCAGCGCCCCTATGCCTATACCCCGGTGTTCCCCGGCGTTAGCGGCGCAGGGGCGAACGCCGACGTGAATGCCAAGGACTACGCCGCCTCGGTACGCTGGAACATCGACCTGGACCCGCGGCACAGCCTGTACCTGCAGGGTTCGGCGCTGCACTGGGATCGCCAGCAGGTGTGGCGCGCGTGCGATGCGGCCATCGTCTTCAGCCCGCAACTGGCGCAGCTGTGGCGGCTCAACCCGGGCTATACCGAACGCCTGGCCCGCAACATCGACGCACCGATTCCTCCCGGCAGCGACCAGGAGCAGGCGCTGGCCCGCGAGGTCCGCCAGCAGTGGCACAACGGCGGTGCCAACCCGGTGTGCGGCGACATCGACCAGAGTACCCGCGAAAGCCGCCTGGACCTGGAGCTGCAGGACACCCTTAGCCTGAGCGACAGCCTGCGCCTGGTCAGCGGCGTCGCCTACCGCTACGACCGGGCCGACTCGCAGACCTACTACGATGGCAGCCTCGACGACACCACCTGGCGCCTGTTCGGCCAGCTCGAGTGGCGCGCCGACGAACACTGGATCGTGCAGGGCGGCGCGATGTTCGAGGATACCCGGCTGGCGGGCAGCTCGCTGGCCCCGCGCCTGGCCGTGAACTACCTGATCACCCCGCGCCACGGCCTGCGTGCGGTGTACTCGGAGGCGGTACGCTCGCCGGACATGTTCGAGAACAACGTCAACTGGAGCTACCGCGTCGACAACCTGCGCCCGGCCGCTTTCGGCCAGCGCCACGCCGAGTACTTCGTCACCACCCGCGGCCCGGGCGACCTCGACCAGGAACGCATGCGCTCGCAGGAGCTGGGCTACAACGGCTTTTTCAGCGAAATCGGCCTGAGCCTGGACATCAAGCTGTTCCATGACCAGCTCACCGGCATGGTCAGCGAACCGCTGCGCAACAACCGGCCCATCGCCAGCAACGCCAACAAGGCGCGTTTCACCGGCAGCGAGGCGCAACTGGACTGGCAACTGCGCAGTACCGACCGCCTGCGCCTGACCTACGCCTATGTCGATGCCTGGGCCAGCAACCCCGATGACCGCCACCTCAGCGCACGCAACAGCGGCTCGGCCGGCTGGCTGCGCGACTGGGGCCGAGGCTGGTCGAGCGCAGTGTTCTACTACGGCGACGACGCCCTCAACCAGTACCGCTTCGAGCGTGTCGACCTGCGCGTGGCCAGGCGCATCCCCATCCGCAACGCCAGCCTGGAGCTGGCCGGGATGCTTCAGCAACGCCTGGATGACGAGCCCACCAGCAACTGGCAGAACCGCTACGACAGCCGGCAGGTGCTGTACCTGAGCGCGGAGCTGGAATTCTGATGCGCCTGCTGCACGCTTGCCTGGTGCTGATGCTGGCGTGGCCGCTGAGCGCACTGGCGGCCGCAGACATTCTGGTTACCGCCGCCCAGGGCAATGCAGGCGTGCGCGACTTCGTCACCGCCCTGCGCGCGCAGCGCCCCACCGATCACGTGCGCTTCACCGCCGTGTCAGAACTGCCTGCCGGGCACAGGCTCAAGCCGGGCACGCGCCTGATTCTGCTCGACCTGGCCGCACTGGACTGGCGCCTGAAACAGGCCGAAGGCCCGCCGACGCTGGCCTTGCGGGTCAGCCGGGTACAGGCCAGCCGGCACCTGGGCGACCGACGCCCGTCCTACCTGAGCCTGCTGTGGAGCGACCCGCCGCCCGCGCGCCAGTTGCGCCTGGCCCACTACCTGCTGCCCCAGGCCAGGCGCATTGGTGTGCTATATACCGAGAACAGCCGGTTCCTGCTCGACGAGCTGCGCCAGGCGGCCAAGGCGCTGCGCCTTGAGATCATCGCCCAGGCCTGGCCCGACCCGCGTGACAATCGGCCGCTGCAGGCCGTGCTCAAAAACAGCGATGTGCTCCTGGGCCTGGACGACCCACTGCTGTACAACGCCACCACGGCCAAGCACCTGCTGCTGAGCAGCTATGCACGCCAGGTCCCGCTGATCGGTCCGAATGCCGGGTTCGTGCGCGCCGGCGGGCTGGCCAGTACCCTGAGCGACCAGCATGACTGGCTGGCGGTGCTCGACCGCCTGCTCGACCAGCCGCCGGCGGCCTGGCCGCGGACGTTGTACCCCGAGCGATTTCGCGTGGCCGGCAACCAGCAGGTGGCCCGAGCCCTGGGCATCGAGGCGATAGACTCGGTGGCCGCACAGCAGGCCGTGGCCGCAGGAGAGAAGCACCGATGAAAAAACTGACCTGGGATATCAGTACCCGCACCCAGATCATCAGCCTGGGGCCGGCCCTGCTGCTGACGTTGCTGCTGATCAGCTTCTTCACCTTCGTACGCATCCAGGACTTGCGCCAGGAGCTCAACCATACCGGCCAGCTGATCGCCAACCAACTGGCACCGGCCTCGGAATACGGGGTCATTTCGGGCAATGACGAAGTGCTCGAGAGCCTGATGCGCGCCACCCTGACCATCCCGCATGTGCGCTTTCTCGAAGTGCAGGACAGCGAAAACCACATCCTGGTGTATGTCGAGCAGGCCGACGAGCACGAGAACCGCCCCCAGCAGGTCGAGGTGTTCCAGGCGCCTATCCGCCTGCAGCGGATCTTTCTGGACAGCGATTTCCTGCACAACGGCGGCTCGGCCTCGACCCGCAAGGACGATTACCTGGGCCGGGTGATCGTGGGCATGTCCGATGACGCCTTCAACCAGCGCCAGCAGGAAATCGTGATCAAGGCCGCGATCCTGGCCCTGTTCGCCCTGCTGTTCACCTTCATCCTCGCACGGCGCCTGGCGCGCAGCCTGTCGCGTCCGATCAGCGACATGGGGCACGCGGTCAAGGCCATCCAGAAAGGCGACTTCAACGCGCCGCTGCCGGTGGTCGACGACAGCGAGTTGGGCCACCTGGCCCGCCACATCAACAACCTGGCCAGCGGCCTGGCACAGGCCAGCCACGAGCAGCAACAGGCCATCGCCCAGCTGATCCAGGCCCGCGAGGAAGCGGAACAGGCGAACAAGGCCAAGTCGGACTTCCTGGCGATGATGAGCCACGAGCTGCGCACCCCCATGAACGGGGTGCTGGGCATGCTGCAACTGCTGCAGACCACCGCGCTGAGCGAAGAACAGAGCGAGTACGCGGCCGTGGCCAGCGAGTCCACCGGCCATCTGCTCAAGGTGATCAACGACATCCTCGACTTCTCGCGGATCGAGCGCACGACGCTGGAGCTGGAGCACATCGAGTTCAACCTGGCCGAGCTGCTGGGCAGTTGCACGCAGTCGTTCCAGCACGTCGCCCAGCAGCGCGGATTGCTGCTGCTGGCGCCACTGCCGCCGGGCATGGAACAGTTGCGCGTGGCCGGCGACCCGACCCGCATCCGCCAGGTGCTGGTGAACCTGATCGGCAATGCGCTGAAGTTCACCGAACACGGCAGCGTGCAGATCGAACCGCGCTGGCAGGTACTGGACCGACAACTGATCTGGTTCACCTGTGCGGTGCGCGATACCGGCATCGGTATCGACAGCGAGCGCCTGGAAACCATGTTCGTGGCCTTCCAGCAGGCCGACAGTTCTATTTCACGACGTTACGGCGGTACCGGCCTGGGGCTGTCTATCGCCCGCACCCTGACCGAGCGCATGGGCGGCACGCTGCGTGCCGAAAGCCGTGAAGGCAGGGGCTCGACCTTTACCCTGGAAATGCCGCTGGCGCTATGCATGCAGCAGAACCCCACGCTGCCTGCGCCCAGGGCCGACAACAGTGACCCTGGCCAGGGCCGGCGCATCCTGCTGGTGGAGGACAACCCGGTGAACCAGGCCGTGACCCAGGCCATGCTACGCAGCCTGGGGTTCGAGGTGTGCGTGGCCGCCGATGGCGCCCAGGCGGTGGCGCTGGCCAGCCGCCAGCGCTTTGCCGCCACGCTGATGGATTGCCGCCTGCCGGTCATCGACGGCTACGAGGCCACCCGGCGCATCCGCCAGATCCCCCATGCCGCAGCCATGCCGATCATCGCCCTGACTGCCAACGCGCTGCAGGGCGATCGCGAACGCTGCCTGGCCGCCGGCATGAACGACTACCTGACCAAGCCGTTCAAACGCATTGATCTGCAGCAGATTCTGCAACGCTGGCTGCCCGCACAGGCATCTGTGACTGGCGATAAATGCTAAAGTGCGGCAGTCTTACAGACTGAACCGGGCCCTTGCCGGGCTTGTCATAAAAATTTCAGTGCACAAGTGTACATCTTCGTCCCCTGTGCTGTGACTTTCACTACAACGCAATAGTCTATGTGTAGGCTGCCGCCCCAAGCCTGAGGCTTTTGGGTCGGTCGGGAAGATCTACCCCGTGCCGCACGGTGACTATTGAGGAGCTCGCATGACCAAACAAAACGCCTTTACCCGGGAAGACCTGCTGCGCTGCAGTCGCGGTGAGCTGTTCGGCCCAGGTAACGCGCAACTGCCCGCCCCTAACATGCTGATGGTGGATCGCATCACGCACATCAGCCAAGAGGGTGGCAAGTACGGCAAAGGTGAGTTGGTCGCCGAGCTGGATATCAGTCCAGACCTGTGGTTCTTCGCCTGCCATTTCGAAGGCGACCCGGTGATGCCAGGCTGCCTGGGCCTGGATGCCATGTGGCAGCTGGTCGGATTCTTCCTGGGCTGGCAAGGCCTGCCAGGCCGTGGCCGGGCCCTGGGTTCGGGCGAAGTGAAGTTCTTCGGTCAGGTACTGCCGACCGCCAAGAAAGTCACCTATAACATCCACATCAAGCGCGTCCTGAAAGGCAAGCTGAACATGGCCATCGCCGATGGCTCGGTCAGCGTCGACGGCCGCGAGATCTACACCGCCGAAGGCCTTCGGGTCGGTGTATTTACCTCCACTGAAAATTTCTAAGGGTTATTCGCATGCGCCGCGTCGTAATCACAGGTCTGGGCATCGTATCGTGCCTGGGCAATGACAAAGAGACCGTCTCCGAAAACCTGCGTAAAAGCCGTCCGGGCATCCGTTTCAACCCGGAATACAAGGAAATGGGGCTGCGCAGCCAGGTTTCCGGTTCCATCGACCTCAACCTCGAAGAGCTGATCGACCGCAAGGTCTATCGCTTCGTCGGCCACGCAGCCGCCTACGCCTACCTGGCGATGCAGGACGCGATCAAGGACTCGGGCCTGAGCGAAGAGCAGGTGTCCAACCCGCGCACCGGTCTGATCGCCGGTTCCGGCGGCGCCTCGACCCTGAACCAGATGGAAGCGCTGGACATCCTGCGCGAAAAAGGCGTCAAGCGCGTCGGCCCATACCGCGTTACCCGCACCATGAGCAGCACCGTGTCGGCGTGCCTGGCCACCCCGTTCAAGATCAAGGGCCTGAACTACTCCATCGCCTCGGCGTGCGCCACCAGCGCGCACTGCATCGGTACCGCGATGGAACAGATCCAGATGGGCAAGCAGGACGTGGTGTTCGCCGGTGGCGGTGAAGAAGAGCACTGGAGCCAGTCGTTCCTGTTCGACGCCATGGGCGCACTGTCCAGCAAGCGCAACGACACCCCGGAAAAAGCCTCGCGCGCCTACGATGCCGACCGTGACGGTTTCGTCATCGCCGGCGGTGGCGGCATGGTAGTGGTCGAGGAGCTGGAGCACGCTCTGGCCCGTGGCGCGAAGATCTACGCCGAAATCGTTGGCTACGGCGCGACCTCCGACGGTTACGACATGGTTGCCCCAAGTGGCGAAGGCGCGATCCGCTGCATGCAGCAGGCGCTGTCCACCGTCGACACCCCGATCGACTACCTGAACACCCACGGCACCTCGACCCCGGTCGGTGACGTTGCCGAAATGAAGGGTGTGCGTGAAGTGTTCGGCGACAAGGCCCCGGCCATCAGCTCCACCAAGAGCCTGTCGGGCCACTCGCTGGGCGCTGCCGGCGTTCACGAGGCGATCTACTGCATGCTGATGATGGAAGGCAACTTCATTGCCGGCTCCGCCAACATCGACGAGCTGGACCCGGAAGTGGCCGACCTGCCAGTTCTGCGCGAAACCCGCGAAAATGCCAAGATCGACACCGTGATGAGCAACAGCTTCGGTTTCGGCGGCACCAATGCCACCCTGGTGCTCAAGCGCTGGGCTGGCAAGTAAGCAAGGGCTCGCCCCTGCTGTAGAAACGCCCCGACTGGTTCGGGGCGTTTTTGTTTGCGGCTTTCGGGGCAATTGGCCGGCAAGGCCGGCTCCTACAGGGCACGCGATGCCTGTAGGGGCCGGCCTTGCCGGCCAAAGGCGTTACACCGAAAACCTGCCCACCAGCGTATTGAGCTCGATGGCCAGCTGCGACAACGCCTGGCTCGCCGCGCTGGTCTGGTTGGCCCCCGCCGAGCTCTGCAGCGCCAGGTCGCGGATGTTGGTCAGGTTGCGGTCCACCTCCCGCGCCACCTGTGCCTGCTGCTCGGACGCACTGGCGATCACCAGGTTGCGCTCGTTGATCAGGCTGATGGCCGTGGCAATCTCTTCCAGCGCCGTACCCGCCGCATGCGCGCCATCCAGGGTGCCCTGGGCGCGCTGGTTGGTCTGCTGCATGCCCTCCACCGCCCGGTCGGTACCCTCCTGGATGCCACCGATCATCTGTTCGATTTCCCGTGTCGACTGCTGGGTACGATGGGCCAGTGCCCGTACCTCGTCGGCCACCACTGCAAAACCGCGCCCGGCGTCCCCCGCCCGCGCCGCCTCGATGGCCGCGTTCAGGGCCAGCAGGTTGGTCTGCTCGGCGATCGAACCGATCACATCCAGCACCTTGGTGATGCCGTGCACCTGCTCGGCCAACTGCCCGACTTCCGCGGCATTGGCGGTAACGCCATCGGCCAGCGCCTCGATCGACGCTACCGTGAGGCGCACCTGCTCGCGCCCCTGACGGGCAATGCGATCGGACTCGGTCGAGGCCTGGGAGGTGGCCACCGCATTGCTCGCCACCTCTTCCACCGCGGCGGTCATCTGGTTCACGGCGGTGGCGGCCTGCTCGATTTCCTGGGTCTGCTGGTGCAGGCCGCGGGTAGCGTCCTCGGTCACTGCGCTGAGCTCTTCGGACGCCGAGGCCAGCTGGTTGGACGAATCGGAAATACGCCCGATGGTATCGCGCAGGCTCTGCTGCATCTGCTTGAGGGCCGCCTGCAAGCGCGCCGGCTCGTCACTGCCCTCCACGTTGATCTGCGGGGTCAGGTCGCCGGTGGCGACCACCTCGGCCACCTGCAGCGATTGCGCCAGCGGGCGCACGATACTGCGGGTCAAGGTCAGCGCCAGCACCACGGTGAGCACCAGTGCGGCCACCAGCAGGCCGACCACCCACACGCGGGCACGCTCATACACCGTGCCGGCAAGCTCGGTGGCCATGTTGGCGTGATGGTTGTTGAGGGCGATCAGCTCGTTGAGGGTGGTGGTGAGCTGATCGGCCAGCTGGTTCATCTCACCGTTGACCAGCGCCACCGCCTCCGTTGTCTGGCCCTGCAGGGCCATCTGCACTACCCGTGCCTGATAGCTCAGGTACTGCTGCTCGAGCTTGAGGTAGCGGTCGAACAGCGCCTGCTCCTCGGGCAATGCAATCAGGGCCTGGTAGCGTTGCTGTTCCTTGCCCAGCTCGCCCTTGATCTGCTCGATGCGTGAATGGGTCTGCTGCTGCGCGGCGTTGTCGCTGTTGAGCAGCAGGCGCAGGGTCAGCGCCCGTATCCGGAACATGTCCTGGCTGATCTGCCCCACCGAGATCACACTGGGCAGCCAGTTGCTGTCGACCTGTTCGGACTGCTGGCGCATGCTGCTCATCTGCAGGAGCGAGAAGGCCCCCAATGCAAACACCAGCAACGCTACCAGACCAAACCCCAGACCTGCCCGCGGCGCAATGTTCAAACGTCTCAAGCTCATCTTCCGGTTCCCTCCAAAAGCGCTGCATCGGTCATGCAGCTGACGTGCTTATTAGAAGGTATCGGCCCTTGAGATTTTTGCGTAAGACGAAAAAGTGATATCAAAACGCCTTGTCATTGCGAGCGCAGGCGGCGCATGCCTCATTGCACGATGAAGCGCTGCTCGGCCAGCAGGCGGTCCCCCTGGAACACCATGAAGTGCCACTGGCCCGGTACCACTTCGTGGTGCTCGGTAAATTCATAGGCCATGACATCCTGCGCGGCCCCCGGTACCAGCTTCTGCACCACCTCGAACTTGTCATGGCGCTGGCCGTCGGGGGTGATCACCCCGGGGGTCAGGTACAGCAGCGTCAGGGGCGTGTCTTCGGCCACCTTGCCTTCAAGGCGATAGCGCAGGCCGAATTTGCTGCCAAGAC
Source organism: Pseudomonas sp. S12(2018) (assembly GCF_024355235.1). NCBI lineage: Bacteria > Pseudomonadati > Pseudomonadota > Gammaproteobacteria > Pseudomonadales > Pseudomonadaceae > Pseudomonas > Pseudomonas sp. S12(2018). Next base: position 50,035 of record NZ_QLAD01000011.1, on the reverse strand, counting down.
GGGCCGGCACTCGGTCGGTGTGCTCCAGGGTCTGGCTGGTCTGGGTCAATACCCGTTCACCGGGCTGGAAGTCCTGGTGGCGGGTCTGGAACACGCCGTACTCCACCGGCCCCTGCACCCGCACCTCTGCACCGGCCACCGCACTCACCAGCATCAGCGCGGCCATGGCGCCCAAACGACTCTTCGACATACTGCTCTCCATCAGGTTGATGGCGGCAGGCTATGGGGCTTGCATGACAGGCTGATGACATCAGCGTGACCTGGGCAGTACCGCGAGAAAGTTGTCCTTGGCCACCTTGTGCGCCACGGCCTCGGGCAAGGCATCCAGAAACCGGTCGAACCCGTGCAGTTGCTCGCCCAGGCTGCCGAAGCGGCCGACCACATCGGAACCGAGCATGAAACGCTCGGGGAAGCGCTCCACCAGCGCAACCCATTCGGGCCGTGGCACGCCCTTGTCGTCCAGCAGGTAGGGTTGGAGCACGCTCCACGACAGGTCGATGTACAGGTTCGAATAACGCTCGAGCATGCGCGTCAGGGTCGGCAGCAGAAAGTCCAGCTGGGTCTGGTGGCGGTGAATCTCCATGCTGGTGCCGGCGTGGGCCCAGATGAAACGGGTATCGGGGTGCTCGCGCAGGGGCTGCTCGATCTCTTCCAGGTACAGCGGGTTGCGTTCGCGCTTGGAGGTGATGTTGGAGTGGATCAGCACCGGCATGTCGTGCCTGGCCGCCAGCTGATAGATGAGGCCCAGCGCCTCGTTGTTGGCCCGTGGCGTGTCGCCGCTGGTCAACGCCGTCAGGTCGTCGTGGCGGGTGAATACTTCTCCGATGCCCTGCCACAGGCCGGGAAACAGCTCGAGCATGCGCTCGATATGGGTGGCCGCGTTCTTGTCCACCGGGTTGAAGCCGGTCAGAAACGGGTGAAAGCGCTGGCGCTGCTGCTCGGGCAACTGTTGCAGCGCCGCTGCCACATAGATGTCGGTGGCGCTGTACCAGTAGGCTGCGGCATCATCGCCGGCGTAGTAGCGCGGGCGCTTGGGCTCGTCTTCATGCCATTTCTTGGCCACCGCCACACCCGAGATCATCGACTGATCGATACGCGCCGCATCCATGGCCTTGAGCAACTCGTCCATGCCGGCGCTTTCCTGAAAGAAATCGACATAATGCAGGTGCGCGTCGCTGTAGCGGTACTCCCGCGCCTGGGCCATGCCCGACAGCGTCACCGACAGCAACAGGCACCCCAGCGTCCTGGCCCACATCGCAATCCCCTTGTGCAATTGACCCAGGGTAGACCTGCCGCCGGGCGCAACGGTTCAGCCCGGGCACCGGGCAGGTTATGCTTCCAATTATTTCCATCGCCCTGGTGCCCCTGATGAACCCTCCCCTGGTAATCTGCCCGCGCGCCGAATCCGTCGAAGGCCAACCCATCCTGCGCCCGCTGCCTTCGGCACGGCGGCGCAGCGTCGGGCCGTTCGTGTTCTTCGATCACATGCTGGCGACCGACTACCCGCCCGGGCGTGGCATGGACATTCGCCAGCACCCGCACATCGGCCTGTCCACCCTCACCTATCTGTTCGAAGGCCAGTTGCAGCACAAGGACAGCCTGGGCTCGGATCAGCGCGTGAGTGCCGGCGAGGTGAGCTGGATGACCGCCGGCAGCGCCGTGGCGCATATCGAGCGCACCCCGCCGGAGCTGCTGGGTCAGCCCAAGCGCCTGCACGGGCTGCAGGTGTGGCTGGCCTCGCCGAAGGATCACGAACAGGGGCCGGGACACTACAGCCATCACCCGGCGGCCAGCTTGCCGAGCAGCGATGCGCTGGGGGTGAGTATCCGCATGATCGCGGGCACGGGGTTTTGCCTGACCTCGCCAGTGCCGGTGTTGTCAGCGACCCTGTATGCCGAGGTGCGCATGCAGGCGGCGAGCACGCTGCTGATTCCCGCCGAACACGCTGAACGGGCGGTTTATGTACTCGACGGTGAGGCGAGCCTTGACGATCAGCCACTGGAGCCGTGCAGCCTGGTGGTGCTGCCCGAAGGCGAAGCGATGAGCCTGTACGCCGACAGCGAATGCCACCTGGTGATCATTGGCGGCGACGCACTGGACGGGCCGCGGCGGATGAACTGGAACTTCGTCGCCAGTGACCCGGCGCTGATCGAGCAGGCACGGGCACGCTGGGCGGCCGGGGATTGGCCGGTGGTACCGGGCGAGATCGGGCGAATCGAGTTGCCTTGAGATTCGCCGGCAAGGCCGGCTCCTACAGAGGCAGGAGCGGGCTTGCCAGCGAAGAGGCCATCAGGCCTGGAACACTTCCCGCAGCAGGGTGTGCATCGCCTGGAACGCGCGCTTGGACGTCCTGGCGTCGTACTTCATCTTGCCTGGCACGTTCGCTGCGGGGTCGGTGAACGAATGCACCGCGCCTCCGTAGCTCACCAGCTGCCAGTCAGCCTTGGCCGCATCCATCTCGGCCTCGAAGGCAGGCAGTTGCTCGCGCGGCACGAGCGGGTCGGCTGCACCGTGCAACACCAGCAACGCTGCCGACACCTTGCCCTCCTGGGCCGGCAGCGGCGTGTCCAGCGTACCGTGGAACGACACCGCAGCGCGCAGACGCTGGTCTTCACGGGCCAGCTCCAGTGCGCAGCAACCGCCGAAGCAGAAGCCGAAGGTGGCCAGCTTGCCCGGCGCAAGCACTGCCTTCGATTGCCCCAGCAACTGATCCAGCGCCGCCTTCATGCGTTTGCGCAGCTCGACCCGATCATTTTTCAGCGGCATCATCGCCGCTCCCGCTTCATCCATGTTGGATGGGCGCAGCGTCTGCCCATACAGGTCAGCCAGCAGCACCACATAGCCCTGGGCCGCCACCTCCCTGGCAATGCGCTCGGCGCCCTCGCCGATGCCCATCCAGTTCGGCGCCATCACCAGGCCCGGCTGTTCCTTGGCGCCGTGGGTATATACCAGGCGGCTTTCGTACACCTTGCCGTCAAGCTTGTACACCAGCGACTCGATCGTCACGTTGCTCATGAACCCCTCCTTGCACAATGAAAAAAGCCCGCCGAAGCGGGCTTTCCTGCAACTGCTTACGCCGACAGTTCGACCAGCAGCTTGTTCAGTCGACGCACATACGCCGCCGGATCCTTGAGGCTGTCGCCCGCCGCCAGGGCGGCCTGATCGAAGAGGATATGCGAGAAGTCGGCGAAACGGTCTTCGCTCTGCTCGTTGTCCAGCTTCTCGATCAGCGGGTGACCCGGGTTGAATTCGAAGATCGGCTTGGAGTCCGGCACCTTCTGCCCGCTGGCTTCGAGGATCTGGCGCATCTGCAGGCCCATGTCCTGTTCACCGATGGCCAGGATCGCCGGCGAATCGGTCAGGCGGTGCGAAACGCGCACTTCGCTGACGGTATCGCCCAGCGCAGCTTTCAGACGCTCGACCAGGCCTTCCTTGTCCTTGGCCACTTCTTCCTGAGCCTTCTTGTCCTCCTCGGAGTCCAGCTTGCCAAGGTCCAGGTCGCCACGGGCCACGTCGACGAAGCCCTTGCCGTCGAACTCGCTCAGGTAGCTCATCAGCCACTCGTCGATGCGGTCGGTCAGCAGCAGCACTTCGATGCCTTTCTTGCGGAAGACTTCCAGGTGCGGGCTGTTGCGTACCTGCGCGTAGGACTCGCCGGTGAGGAAGTAGATCTTGTCCTGACCTTCCTTGGCACGTGCCAGGTAGTCGGCCAGGGACACGCTCTGCTCGCCGCTGTCGTCATGGGTGGAGGCAAAGCGCAGCAGGCCGGCGATCTTCTCCTTGTTGGCGAAGTCTTCCGCCGGGCCTTCCTTGAGCACCTGGCCGAAGTTCTTCCAGAAGCCCTTGTACTGCTCAGGCTCGTTCTTGGCCAGCTTCTCGAGCATGTCCAGCACGCGCTTGGTCAGCGCCGACTTCATCGAATCGATGATCGGGTCTTTCTGCAGAATCTCGCGCGACACGTTCAGCGACAGGTCGTTGGAGTCGACCACACCCTTGATGAAGCGCAGGTACAAGGGCAGGAACGATTCGGCCTGGTCCATCACGAACACGCGCTGCACGTACAGCTTCAGGCCGCGTGGCGCTTCACGCTGGTACAGGTCGAACGGCGCACGGGCCGGCACGTACAGCAGCGAGGTGTACTCCAGCTTGCCTTCGACCTTGTTGTGGCTCCAGGCCAGCGGGTTTTCGAAATCGTGGCCGATGTGCTTGTAGAACTCCTGGTATTCCTCGTCCTTGATCTCGGTACGCGGACGGGTCCACAGCGCGCTGGCACGGTTGACGGTTTCCCACTCCACGGCCGGCTGCTCTTCGCCTTCGGCGGCAGTCGCTTCCTTGGGCAGTTCGATCGGCAGGGCGATATGGTCGGAGTACTTCTTGATGATGTTGCGCAGGCGCCAGCCATCGGCGAATTCGTCTTCACCTTTTTTCAGGTGCAGCACGATGCGCGTACCGCGCTCGGCCTTGTCCACGGTGGCGACTTCGAACTCGCCCTCGCCCTTGGACGACCAGTGCACGCCCTCGCTCGCCGGAGTACCGGCGCGGCGGCTGTAGACATCGACCTGGTCGGCGACGATGAACGCCGAGTAGAAGCCCACACCGAACTGGCCGATCAGGTGCGAGTCTTTCTTCTGGTCACCGGTGAGGTTCTTCATGAAGTCGGCAGTGCCGGACTTGGCGATGGTGCCCAGGTGGGTGATCACGTCATCGCGGTTCATGCCGATGCCGTTGTCTTCCAGGGTGACGGTGTTGGCCGCCTTGTCGAAGCTCACGCGAATCTTCAGGTCGCTGCCGCCCTCGAGCAGCTCGGGCTTGGCCAGGGCTTCGAAGCGCAGTTTGTCGACGGCGTCGGAGGCGTTGGAAATCAATTCGCGAAGGAAGATTTCCTTGTTCGAGTACAGCGAATGGATCATGAGGTGCAGCAGCTGCTTCACCTCGGTCTGGAAGCCCAGGGTTTCTTTTTGAGTTTCCACACTCATGGTCTTCAACACTCCGATCTGATGGCAGTAGTCACTCGGGCCGACGGCCCCCGCGGGGCAGCGTCCGGCCTTTCGTGGCGGGATGAACAGCAGATGGGGGCTGGCATATCTATTTCAAGGGCACGGGCAGTTCTTTGATCTTGAAATGCGCACGGGCCGTGGCGATGGGCTGGTCCGGGTCGCCCTGCCAGGCGGTGATCGCGACGTTGGTCACCCGCCGCCCCTGACGCCACAGCTGGCACCGCGCATAGGTATCGCGGTACAGGCCGGCGCGCAGGTAATCGATGGAAAAGTCGATGATCCTGGGAATGCTCGCGCTTTCGCTGAAAATCAGCAGGTACAGCGCCGCCGACAGTTCCATGAACCCGGCGATCACCCCCCCATGGATCGCCGGCAGCAACGGGTTGCCGATATTGTCGGCACTGGCCGGCAGGCAGAACAGCAGGTCGTCGCCGTCACGGCTGCACTGGATGCCGATCAGGCTGGCGTAGGGGATCAGTTGCAGCAATGGCGCGTAGTTGCCCTGGGCATGCGCCTGGCGCAGCTGTGCATGCACGTCCGCGGGAATCATTGCGCCACCGCCTTGAGCTGCCGGCCGAAGCCCAGGCCGCCCTTGATGTCCTTGCCCAGGCGCATGTAGGTGCCCACCACCTGGGCAATCGGCTCGCCGGGGTCGTCCTGGTAGGCGCAGCCGCGGATGAAGATCACATCGCGGGTGACCCGGTAGCACTGCGCCTGGCCATACACCGCCTTGTCGGCCTGCCCCGGGTGCATGTAGTCGATGCGCAGGTCCAGGGTCGGGCACACCTCGAACTCGGCCAGGGCGCACAGGGTGGCCATGCCCAGCGCAGTGTCCATCAGGGTGGTGATTGCACCGCCATGGATCGCGCCGCTCTGCGGGTTGCCCACGATCTGCGGCGAGTACGGCAGGCACAGCGTGATGCCATCGGCATCGGCGCGCTCTACGCGCATCTTCAACAACTGGCAATGGCGCAGCGCCGAAAGAAAACGTTCGGCCTGGGCCATCAACGGTGACGGTTCATTCACGGTCAGCTCCTTGTGCAATAACTCAGGTGCTGCATAAGCCTGAGGGAAAGTCTATATGGATCCGGCACTTATATATGTGCAAACGACGCGGAACTTATGTCGCTTACTTGAACTCAGATAATTCAAGCAACTCTATTCCACAAGGAGAAACACCCCATGCGTAAACCCATTGCCTTTGCCGTTATGCTGGCCGCCGCCCTGGGCCTCGCTGCTTGCGATAAAGCCAGCGAAAACAAAGCCCAGGACGCTCAAGAACATGCCGAGCAAGCCCAGAAGAAAATGGACGACGCTCAGGATAAGATGAACGACGCCGCCAAAGAAAACGCCGAAGCCGCCAAAGACAGTGCTGAAGCCGAACAAAAGCGTGCAGAAGAAAACAACCAGGCCGCTCCTGTGACGCCAGCACCAGAAGCCGCCCCGGCAGAACCTGCCAAGTAAGCAACTGCGCTTTAATGAAAAAACCCGACTCAGGTCGGGTTTTTTCATGTCAGGCCAGAAGTTGGCGAAAGGTCGGGCTGAGCATCAGCAACAATGAACAGATCAGCCCGATCGACCAGACCAGGCTGCGCTGCCACGCAAAGTCATACCAATACAGCGGCAGGTAGATGATCCGCGCGATCACGAAGATGATCGCCAGGGTATCGATCAGAAAACCCTGGGTCTGGGTGGTGTGCGCCATCAATACACCTACGGCGAACAACATGAATGCTTCGAAACTGTTCTGGTGCGCCGCCACCGCCCGGGCGCCCATGCCGGTCAGTTGCGCCTGCTGGCTGCGCGGCAGGTGGTTGTCGTAGCTGCCCTGTTGCTTCATCGCACGCGCCACCGGCACCCGCGCCACATAGATCAGCAGTGCGCTGATCAACACACACCAGAACGGAATACTCATGCGACCGGTTCCTTGTTCGGCTCAGGCAATGGCGCCTCTGTAGGGGTATAGACCATCACGTCGAGCACGTCGGAATGAAACTCGCGGCGGTACAGCACCAGTACTACCCCGGTGCTCATCAGCACCAGCAGCCAGGGGCTGATGAACCAGCTGAGCAAGGCCATGCCGAAATAGTACGAGCGCAGCCCGAAGTTGAACTGGTTGGCCGCCAGCGAGATAACCCGCGCCCCGCGCAGAGCGAAGGCCTTGCGCTCCTGCTCGCTGACCTGACGCTCGCCGATCATCGGTGCCGAACCCACCAGCACGGCGGCGAAGTTGTACTGGCGCATGCACCAGCTGAAGGTGAAGAAGGCGTACACGAACACCATCGCCAGGCATAACAGTTTGATTTCGGACATGCCCTGGGATGTCTGCTGTACCAGCGGCAGGTCGGCCAGCAGCGACCAGGCACGGTCCGAGGCGCCCAGCACGGTGAGGATACCGGCCAGGATGATCAGGGTGCTGGAGGCGAAGAACGATGCGTTGCGCTCCAGGTTGCCGATCACGCTGGCGTCGGCGATGCGGTTGTCGCGCAGCAGCATGCGGCGCATCCAGTCCTCGCGGTACAGGTGCATGACGCTGGCCAGGCAGGCGGTATCACGGGCCTTCCAGCTGGCGTAGCGGGTGTAGCCGCCCCAGCAGGCAACGAACCAGCAGGCGGCAAACAGGTTGATCAGGTTGTTCTGGATGAAGCTCATGGCGCTCCCGAAGAAATGGCACAGGATGGTGCATTGTCCGCCTTTCGACGCTGCCAGCGGCAAAAAGACACGTGGCCCCGAGACGAAAAAGCCCCGCATCCGAATGGATGCGGGGCTCTTCAGAGGCTGGCCCGGCAGGCGATCATGGCTTGTGGCCCTCGCCTGCCGCGGCCGGCACTCAAGCGACCGCTTCGCGCGGCTTGCCGAGCATGCGGTCAAGCACCACGGCAACAGCCAGCATCGCCACCGAAGGCACCAGCCAGGCCAGGCCTTGCTCGCTCAGCGGCAGGTGCGCCAGCGACTCCGGCAGCCAGCCAGCGAGGTTGGCGCCCTTGAGCGCGTCGATCACGCCGAACAGCAGCGACACCGCCATGACCGGGGCCATGATGCGGGTCTGGGAGTTCCACAGGTTGCCGCAGAAACTCAGCGCCACCAGCACGATGCAGGGCGGGTAGATTGCCGTCAGCACCGGGATCGAGAACGCGATCAGCTTGGTCAGGCCCAGGTTCGACACCACCAGCGAGAAGCCGGCCAGCAGCACCACCAGCATACGGTACGACAACGGCAGTACCTGGCTGAAGTACTCGGCGCAGGCGCAGGTCAGGCCCACGGCGGTGACCAGGCAGGCCAGCGCGATCAGTACAGCCAGGAAGCCACTGCCCAGCGAACCGAAAGTGTGCTGTACATAGGCATGCAGCACCGCCGCGCCATTGCTCGCACCGGCGGCGATCTCGTGGCTGCCCGCACCCAGGCGGAACAGGCTGATGTACACCAGCGCCAGGCCGACACCGGCAATCAGGCCGGCGATGATGGCATAGCGGGTGATCAGTTGCGGCGAGTCGACGCCACGCGAGCGGATCGCGTTGACGATGACGATACCGAACACCAGCGCGCCCAGGGTATCCATGGTCAGGTAGCCATTGATGAAGCCCTGGGAGAACGGCGCGGCGACATATTCAGGTTGCGCCACCCCCATGGTGCCGGCCGGCAGCATGAACGCGGCGATGCCCAGCGCGGCCAGCGCGATGATCTTCAGCGGGGCCAGGAAGCGCCCGACGGTATCGAGCAGCTTGCCCGGGTACATGGACACGGCCAGCACCACGGCAAAGTACACCAGGCTATAGATGAACAACGCGGTCGGGCTCTCGCCGGTCAGCGGTGCAACACCTACCTCGAAGGACACGGTCGCGGTACGCGGGGTGGCGAACAGCGGGCCTACGGCCAGGTACGCGGCAGCCGCCAGCAGGCCACCGGCCACCTTGCCGATCGGGCTGCTCAGCGCGTCCATGCCGCCACCGACCTTGGCCAGTGCCACCACGGTGATCACGGGCAGGCCCACGGCAGTGACCAGAAAGCCCAGGGCGGCCAACCAGACGTAGGGGCCCGATTGCAGGCCGACGATAGGCGGGAAAATGATGTTGCCTGCGCCCACGAACAACGCGAACGTCATAAAACCAAGCGCCAGGATGTCCTGGCCTTTCAAGACTTTCATTAAGGAAATACCACACTTCTGAAATCGGGATTTAGAGAGGGACTTCCCCTTGGGTGAGGGAAATGCTGCCTGCCCGGATGGAGCAGACCCGTTTAGCGTGTAGCTCCCTTTTGGGGTGCTGGCACAAAATGAGGGCACAGGTTAACGAATCTGGCCGCAAAACGCACTGCCAGAGGGGTGCTTGTCCGATGAGCGAATATGCATGTCGCGTGGATGACCGACTTTTATGCAAGACCGCGCTGTCTGCTTCGCCGGCAAGGCCGGCCCCTACAGGGGGGCAGCGTTGTACACCAGAAAGCACAAAGGCCACCCGAGGGTGGCCTTTGCCGAAGCGTGGAAGGTCAGCCGCAGCTTACTTCTTCACTTCCCAACCGGTCAGCTCGGCCAGGGCCTTGCCGATGTCGGCCAGCGAACGCACGGTTTTTACACCGGCGTCCTGCAGGGCTGCGAACTTCTCGTCTGCAGTACCCTTGCCGCCCGAAATGATGGCGCCAGCATGGCCCATGCGCTTGCCCGCTGGGGCAGTCACACCGGCGATGTAGGAAACCACTGGCTTGGTGACGTTTGCCTTGATGTAGGCAGCCGCTTCTTCTTCAGCCGAACCGCCGATCTCGCCGATCATCACGATCGCCTCGGTCTTCGGGTCTTCCTGGAACAGCTTCAGGATGTCGATGAAGTTCGAACCCGGGATCGGGTCGCCACCGATACCGACGCAGGTGGACTGACCGAAACCGGCGTCAGTGGTCTGCTTCACGGCTTCATAGGTCAGGGTGCCGGAACGCGACACGATACCGACCTTGCCTGGCAAGTGGATGTGACCTGGCATGATGCCGATCTTGCACTCGCCCGGGGTGATGACGCCTGGGCAGTTAGGGCCGATCAGGGTAACACCCAGCTCGTCGCACTTGACCTTGGCATCGAGCATGTCCAGGGTAGGAATGCCTTCGGTGATGCACACGATCAGCTTGATGCCGCCGAACGCTGCTTCCAGGATCGAGTCCTTGCAGAAAGGAGCCGGTACGTAGATGACCGAGGCGTCGGCGCCGGTAGCAGCTACTGCTTCTTTCACGGTGTTGAACACCGGCAGGCCCAGGTGAGTGGTGCCGCCTTTGCCTGGGGTCACGCCGCCAACCATCTTGGTGCCGTAGGCGATGGCTTGCTCGGAGTGGAAGGTACCCTGCGAGCCGGTGAAGCCCTGGCAGATGACTTTGGTGTCTTTATTGATCAGGACGCTCATTACTTGCCCTCCGCAGCTTTGACAACTTGTTGAGCAGCGTCGGTCAGGCTGGTTGCCGCAATGATGTTCAAACCGCTTTCTGCCAGTACTTTGGCGCCCAGTTCAGCGTTGTTGCCTTCCAGACGAACAACAACCGGCACTTTAACGCCAACTTCTTTCACTGCACCGATGATGCCTTCGGCAATCATGTCGCAACGAACGATGCCGCCGAAGATGTTGACCAGTACGGCCGCGACATTGCTGTCGGACAGGATGATCTTGAACGCTTCGGTCACGCGCTCTTTGGTAGCGCCACCACCTACGTCGAGGAAGTTGGCTGGCTTGCCGCCGTGCAGGTTGACGATGTCCATGGTACCCATGGCCAGGCCGGCACCGTTGACCATGCAGCCGATGTTGCCTTCCAGGGCCACGTAGTTCAGCTCGAAGCTGGCAGCGTGGGCTTCACGAGGATCGTCCTGCGACGGGTCGTGGAAGGTTTTCAGCTTGGGCTGACGGTACATGGCGTTGGCGTCGATGTTGATCTTGGCATCGAGGCAGTGCAGATCGCCGTCGGCCTTGATCACCAGCGGGTTCACTTCCAGCAGTGCCAGGTCGTGCTCTTTGAACAGCTTGGCCAGACCGACGAAGATCTTGGCGAACTGAGCAACCTGCTTGCCTTCCAGACCCAGCTGGAATGCCAGCTCGCGACCCTGGAATGGCTGAGCGCCAACCAGTGGATCGATAGTGGCCTTGATGATTTTTTCCGGAGTGTCGTGAGCGACTTTCTCGATGTCCACGCCACCTTCGGTGGAGGCCATGAACACGATACGACGGCTCGAACGGTCAACGACAGCGCCCAGGTACAGCTCTTTAGCGATATCAGTGCACGATTCAACCAGGATCTTGGTGACTGGCTGACCATTGGCATCGGTCTGGTAGGTAACCAGACGCTTGCCCAACCACTGGGCAGCGAACGCCTTGGCGTCTTCTTTGCTGCGAACCAGCTTTACGCCGCCCGCTTTACCGCGACCACCGGCGTGAACCTGGGCTTTTACAACCCACTCGGTGCCACCGATCTTGTCGCAGGCTTCTGCTGCAGCTTCAGGGGTGTCGACTGCGAAACCCTTGGAAACTGGCAGGCCGTATTCAGCGAACAGCTGCTTACCCTGATACTCGTGAAGATTCATGCTTTTTACCGTCTTCGTTAGGTACTGCGCTTCGGCGCTGCGCTCCTGTGGAGTGCCGCGCCACCTGTGACCGCTTGCCCCCGGTATGCTCCGGGAGTTCGAGTCCGGCGGACTTTCCGCGGTGAGCCATGCACGCAAGACTCACGACGGGCCGTCCGCCGTGGTTTCTTATTGTTTAACGCTTCTTGCGGTTGGCTACGTGGATGGCACCGCCATTCACGGCCAGAGCGGCTTCGTGCAGCGCTTCAGACAAGGTCGGATGGGAGAAGACCATCATGCCCAGGTCTTCGGCGCTGGAGCCGAATTCCATTGCGATTGCACCCTGCTGCACCAGTTCGGCAGCGCTTGGGCCAATGACGTGTACACCCAGAACGCGGTCGGTCTTGGCATCGGCGATGACCTTGACGAAACCACCGGTGTCGTTGGCCGCCATCGCACGGCCGCTGGCCGCGAACGGGAAGGTGCCCACGTTAACCTCAACGCCTTCAGCCTTCAAGGCTTGCTCGGTTTTACCGACCCAGGCCATTTCCGGGTGGGTGTAGATAACCGATGGGATCAGGTCGTAGTTCATCTGGGCCTTGTGGCCCTTGATGCGCTCGACGACCATGATGCCCTCTTCCGAGGCCTTGTGCGCCAGCATCATGCCACGTACCACGTCACCGATGGCGTAGACGCCCGGTACGCTGGTAGCGCAGTAGTCGTCAACGAACACGAAACCGCGCTCGTCGATGGTCACGCCGCTGTCGGCAGCCAGCAGGTCGGTGGTCACAGGGCGACGGCCGACTGCAACGATCAGCCTGTCGAAGGTGATCTTCTGCTCGCCGTTGGCGTCGGTGTAGGTCACTTCGACTTCGTCGCCGTTGACCTTCGAGCCGGTCACGCGAGCGCCCAGCTTGATGTCCAGACCTTGCTTGGTCAGGGTCTTCAGGCCTTCCTTGGCAACAGCGGTGTCGGCTGCCATCAGGAAAGTGTCCAGGGCTTCGAGCACGGTCACCTGGGCACCCAGGCGCGACCATACCGAACCCAGCTCCAGGCCGATGACGCCGGCGCCGATCACGCCCAGGCGTTTTGGCACGGTCTGGAATTCCAGGGCGCCGGTGGAGTCGACGATGACTTTCTGGTCGACCGGAGCCGGCGGAATGTCGATCGGACGCGAACCGGAGGCCAGGATCACGTTTTCGGCTTCGATGATTTCGGTGCTGCCGTCAGGCTTGGTGACTTCGACTTTCTTGCCGGCCAGCAGTTTGCCGTGGCCCTGGATCGAAGTGACGCCGTTGGCCTTGAACAGGGTGGCAACGCCGCCGGTCAGGTTCTTGACGATGCCAGCCTTGCGGCCAACCATCGCAGCCACGTCCATCTTCACTTCGCCAGTGGAGATGCCGTGCACGTTGAAGCTCTCTTTGGCTTCCTTGTACTTCCAGGAGCTGTCCAGCAGCGCCTTGGACGGAATGCAACCCACGTTCAGGCAGGTACCGCCGAGGGCCAGTTTGCCTTCGCCGTCAACGTACTTCTCGATACAGGCAGTGCTCAGGCCGAGCTGGGCAGCCTTGATCGCGGCTACATAGCCGCCAGGACCTGCACCAATCACTACCACGTCGAATTTCTGGGTCATAAAAGATTCCTTTTAGCGTCAAGCGGCAAGCTGCAGGCGGCAAGGCGAACACGCTTCTGCTCGAAGCTTGTCGCTTGCAGCCTGCAGCTGTTTATCAGATGTCCAGCAGCAGACGAGCCGGGTCTTCCAGCAGGTTCTTGATGGTCACCAGGAACGTCACGGCTTCTTTGCCATCGATCAGGCGGTGATCGTAGGACAGTGCCAGGTACATCATCGGACGGATCACGACCTGGCCGTTGACGGCCATCGGACGCTGGATGATGTTGTGCATGCCCAGGATTGCAGCCTGCGGCGGGTTGACGATCGGGGTCGACATCATCGAACCGAAGGTACCACCGTTGGTGATGGTGAAGGTACCGCCGGTCATCTCGTCGATCGACAGTTTGCCGTCACGGGCCTTCTTGCCGAAGGTGGCGATGCCGCCTTCGATTTCGGCCAGGCTCATCTGCTCGGCGTTACGCAGTACCGGTACCACCAGGCCGCGGTCGCTGGACACGGCAACACCGATGTCGGCGTAGCCGTGGTAGACGATGTCGCTGCCGTCGATCGAGGCGTTGACAGCCGGGAAGCGTTTCAGCGCTTCGGTGGCAGCCTTGACGAAGAACGACATGAAGCCCAGGCGCACGCCGTTGTGGGACTTCTCGAACAGGTCCTTGTACTTCGAACGCAGTGCCATGACTTCGGTCATGTCGACTTCGTTGAAGGTGGTCAGCATCGCCATGTTCGACTGTGCTTCGACCAGACGCTTGGCCACGGTGGCACGCACGCGGGTCATCGGCACACGCTTCTCGGTACGGTCGCCAGTGGCGACAACCGGGGCAGCGGCAGCAGCGGCCGGCTTGGCAGCAGCGGCAGCCGGAGCGGCCTTCTTGTTGGCGACGGCAGCGACGACGTCTTCCTTGGTGATGCGACCGCCTTTACCGGTGCCAGCGACGCTGGCCAGGTCGATGGCGTTTTCTTCGGCCAGCTTGCGTGCGGCAGGCGCAGCAATCGGGTCGTCTTCGCCAGCGTCGGCCGCAGCAGCAGCCTGGGCAGGTGCGGCGGCAGCGGCGGCCGGAGCAGCAGCTGGTGCAGCGCCTTCATTGATCGAACCCAGCACTTCGTCGGACAGCACGGTCTCGCCTTCGCCCTTGACGATGTCGCCCAGCACGCCATCGGCGGTGGCCAGCACTTCCAGGACGACCTTGTCGGTCTCGATGTCGACGATCAGCTCGTCACGCTTGACGGCTTCGCCCGGTTTCTTGTGCCAGGTGGCAACGGTGCCATCGGCAACCGATTCCGGGAAAGTAGGGGCTTTGATCTCGATAGCCATTATCAGTGGTTCCTTAAATTCGGTTTCTGGTGCGCGATGGCATTAAACGGTGAAGGCAGCTTGCAGCAGTTTTTCCTGCTGTTCGGCGTGCATCGAAGCGTAACCACAGGCAGGTGCTGCCGAGGCGTCACGACCGGCGTACTCAAGGACCAGGTCCTTGTTGTGACGGCTCAGGATGCGACGCATGTGGTGCTGGCTGCTGTACCACGCGCCCTGGTTCATCGGCTCTTCCTGACACCACACCACGTCCTTCAGACCGGTGTAAGGCGCAAGGATTTCAACCAGATCGTCTTCAGGGAACGGATACAGTTGCTCGATACGCACGATAGCGATGTCTTCACGGCCTTCGGCACGGCGTTTTTCCAGCAGATCGTAGTAGACCTTGCCGCTGCACAGCACCAGGCGCGTCACCTTGGCCGGATCGAGGCTGTCGATTTCCGGAATGACGGTCTGGAACGAGCCTTCGGCCAGTTCTTCCAGGGTCGAGATGGCCAGCTTGTGGCGCAGCAGCGACTTGGGTGTCAGCACGATCAGCGGCTTGCGCAGCGGACGGATGACCTGACGACGCAGCAGGTGGTAGATCTGAGCCGGCGTGGTCGGTACGCAGACCTGAACGTTGTGCTCGGCACACAGTTGCAGGTAACGCTCCAGACGCGCCGAGGAGTGCTCAGGCCCCTGCCCTTCATAACCGTGTGGCAGCAGCATGGTCAGACCGCACAGACGGCCCCACTTGTGCTCGCCGCTGGTGATGAACTGGTCGACAACCACCTGGGCACCGTTGGCGAAGTCGCCGAACTGGGCTTCCCAGATCACCAGCGCATTGGGCTGGGTGGTCGAGTAGCCGTATTCGAACGCCAGTACCGCCTCTTCGGACAGGAACGAATCGTACAGGTCGAAACGTGGCTGGCCCGGGAACAGGTTCTGCAGCGGGATATAGGTGCTGGCGTCCTTCTGGTTGTGCAACACCGCATGGCGGTGAGAGAAGGTGCCGCGACCGATATCCTGACCCGTCATGCGGATCGGGTGACCTTCGAAGGCCAGGGTGGCGTACGCCATGGTTTCGGCGTAACCCCAGTTGATCGGCAAGCCACCGGCCTGCATCTTCTGGCGATCTTCGTAGATCTTCGAGACCTGGCGCTGAACCACGAAGCCTTCCGGCAGCTCCAGCAACTTGGCCGAGAGCTCCTGCAGGGTCTTGAGGTCGAAGCGGGTGTCGTGACGCGCGGTCCAGGCGTGGCCCAGGTATGGACGCCAGTCGACGAACAGCTCCTTGTTCGGCTCCTTGACCAGACTTTTCACAACATGCAGGCCGTTGTCCAGCGCATTGCGGTACTCGTCGACCTTGGCCTGGACGCGCTCGGCATCCAGACGACCGGCCTGGGTCAGCGCATCGGCGTACAGCTCACGGGTGGTTCGCTGCTTGCTGATCTGCTGGTACATCAGCGGCTGGGTGCCGTTCGGCTCGTCGGCCTCGTTGTGGCCGCGACGACGGTAGCAGACCAGGTCGATGACCACGTCACGCTTGAACTGCATGCGGTAGTCGACCGCCAGCTGGGTCACGAACAGCACCGCTTCCGGATCGTCGCCGTTGACGTGCAGGATCGGCGCCTGGATCATCTTGGCGACGTCGGTGCAGTACTCGGTGGAACGCGAGTCCAGCGGGTTGCTGATGGTGAAACCAACCTGGTTGTTGATCACGATGTGCACGGTGCCGCCGGTCTTGAAACCGCGGGTCTGCGACATCTGGAAGGTTTCCATGACCACGCCCTGGCCAGCGAAGGCCGCGTCGCCGTGGATCGAGATCGGCAGTACCTTGTCGCCAACGCTGTCGTTGCGGCGGTCCTGACGGGCACGCACCGAACCTTCCACCACTGGCGAGACGATTTCCAGGTGCGAAGGGTTGAACGCCATGGCCAGGTGAACTTCACCGCCGGCGGTCATCACGTTGGACGAGAAGCCCTGGTGATACTTCACGTCACCGGAACCCAGCTCGACCTTCTTCTTGCCTTCGAACTCGTCGAACAGCTCGCGCGGGTTCTTGCCGAAGGTGTTGACCAGTACGTTCAGGCGACCACGGTGGGCCATGCCGATCACGACTTCCTTGGTACCGTAGGAACCGGAGCGCTGGATCAGCTCGTCCAGCATCGGAATCAGGCTTTCGCCGCCTTCCAGGCCGAAACGTTTGGTGCCCGGGTATTTGGTACCCAGGTATTTCTCCAGGCCTTCTGCCGCGGTAACGCGCTCGAGCAGGTGGCTCTGGATGTCTGCGGAAAATTCAGGACGCCCACGCACGCTCTCCAGACGCTGCTGGAACCAGCTGCGCTGCTCGGAGTCGACGATGTGGGTGAACTCGGCGCCGATGGTGCGGCAATATGTCTGCTGCAACGCCTCGAAGATTTCGCGTAGGCTCGCTTCCTCTTTGCCGATGAACAGGTCGCCGGCACGGAAGGTCGTATCAAGATCGGCATTGGTCAAGCCGTAATGATTGATCGACAGGTCTACTGGCGCAGGGCGCTGCCACAACCCCAGGGGGTCGAGCTTCGCGGCTTGGTGGCCGCGCATACGGTAGGCCTGGATCAGTCGCAGCACTTCAACCTGCTTCTTCTCGTGTTCACTGCTCACGCTACCGGCGGAAACCGGTTGGGCGCGGCGCTGGTTCTTTGCCAGCAGTACGAAATGGTCGCGGATCGTCGAGTGCGATACATCGGTGGCAGTGCTGCCTTCGGCGGGCAACTTCTGAAAGTAAGTGCGCCACTCTTCTGGCACAGCGTTAGGGTCGTGCAGGTAGAGCTCGTAGAGCTCTTCCACATAGGCAGCGTTACCACCTGAAAGGTGGGCGCTGTTCCACATGCGCTGCATCACGCTTTCTTGCATGCTTGGTCACCCTCGGTTAGGGGCCTCGATCGGCAAGAACCACAGCAAGCTGAGTTGAGTCCGTATGCAGCGACTGAACCAAGCCACCGAGAGTTCCGCAGATTTACCGGGTACCAGCCCGGACGCCCCTGCTGGTCTCATATCTTCATAGGTAAAAGCTCGGGCTTTTGGCCTTTGCTCAAGTTGCACCTCGGTGCGGGCAAGGGCCCGCACTTCGGTGTGCTACGGGTACAACACTTTTGAATCAGGTGCCGCTTTGCAGCAGCATGTTACGTACGTGGCCGATTGCCTTGGTCGGGTTCAGACCTTTGGGGCAAACGTTTACGCAGTTCATGATCCCGCGGCAGCGGAATACGCTGAACGGGTCATCCAGGGACGCCAGGCGCTCCTGGGTCTTGGTGTCACGGCTATCGGCCAGGAAGCGATAAGCTTGAAGCAGAGCGGCCGGGCCCAGGAACTTGTCCGGGTTCCACCAGAACGACGGGCAGGAAGTCGAGCAGCAAGCGCACAGGATGCACTCGTACAGACCGTCCAGCTTTTCGCGCTCTTCCGGGGACTGCAGGCGTTCGATCGCCGGAGCCGGGGTATCGTTCTGCAGGAACGGCTTCACCTTCTCGTACTGCTTGTAGAAGATGCTCATATCAACGACCAGGTCACGGATGACCGGCAGGCCGGGCAGCGGACGCACGACCAGCTTGTTCTTCTTCACCACCGCCGACAGCGGGGTGATGCAGGCCAGGCCGTTCTTGCCGTTGATGTTCATGCCATCGGAACCGCACACGCCTTCGCGGCACGAACGACGATAGGAGAAACCTTCGTCCTGTTCCTTGATCAGTGCCAGCACATCCAGAACCATCAGGTCCTTGCCGCCGGTATCGACTTCGAACACCTGGGTCTTAGGTGCCGAGTCGGTGTCGGGGTTGTAGCGATAAACTTCGACTTTCAACATAGTGGCCACCCTTAGTAAGTCCGGACTTTAGGCTCGAACGTCGGAACGGTTTTCGGCGAGAAGTTGACTGCACGCTTGGCAACCCGCTTTTCACCCGGGAAGTACAGGGTGTGGCACAGCCAGTTTTCGTCGTCACGGTCTTCGAAGTCTTCACGGGCGTGGGCACCGCGGGACTCTTTGCGCACTTCAGCAGCGATTGCAGTGGCTTCAGCGACTTCCAGCAGGTTCTGCAGCTCCAGCGCTTCGATACGCGCGGTGTTGAAGGCCTGGGACTTGTCGTTGATCTTGACGTTGGCGATACGCTCGCGCAGGCCAGCCAGCTGTTCGATACCCTTCTGCATGTATTCGCCGGTGCGGAACACGCCGAAGTAGTTCTGCATGCAGCTTTGCAGCTCGCGACGCAGGGTTGCCACGTCTTCGCCGTCGGTACGCTCGTTGAGCTTGTTCAGACGGTTCAGCGCGACTTCCACGTCGGTGTCGCTGGCGTCGCGGTATTCGATACCGTCGCTCAGGGCCTTTTCCAGGTGCAGGCCGGCCGCACGGCCGAACACCACCAGGTCGAGCAGCGAGTTGCCGCCCAGGCGGTTGGCGCCGTGAACCGATACGCAAGCCACTTCACCGACCGCGAACAGCCCTTCGATGATGGTGTCTTCGCCGTCGGCGTTCTGCGAGATCGCCTGGCCATGAATGTTGGTGGCAACGCCGCCCATCATGTAGTGGCAGGTTGGAACGACGGGTACGGGTGCAACGACCGGGTCGACGTGCGCGAAGGTCTTGGACAGCTCGCAGATGCCTGGCAGGCGGCTGTGCAGCACTTCCTCGCCCAGGTGGTCGAGCTTGAGCATCACGTGGTCGCCGTTCGGGCCACAGCCGTTGCCGGCGATGATCTCTTTGACCATGGAGCGGGCCACAACGTCGCGACCGGCGAGGTCCTTGGCGTTTGGCGCGTAGCGCTCCATGAAACGCTCGCCGTGCTTGTTGATCAGGTAACCACCTTCACCACGGCAGCCTTCGGTAACCAGTACACCTGCGCCGGCGATGCCGGTCGGGTGGAACTGCCACATCTCGATGTCCTGCACCGGCACGCCGGCACGCAGGGCCATGCCGATACCGTCGCCGGTATTGATCAGGGCGTTGGTGGTGGAGGCGTAGATACGCCCTGCACCGCCGGTGGCCAGTACGGTGGCCTTGGCGCGAATGTAGACGGTCTCGCCGGTTTCGATGCAGATCGCGATCACGCCGACGAAGGCGCCGTCCTGGTTCTTGACCAGGTCAACCGCGTACCACTCGTTGAGGAAGGTGGTGCCGGCTTTCAGGTTGCCCTGATAGAGGGTGTGCAGCAGCGCGTGACCGGTACGGTCGGAAGCGGCGCAGGTACGGGCGGCCTGGCCACCTTTACCGTAGTCCTTGGACTGGCCACCGAACGGACGCTGGTAGATACGGCCGGTTTCGGTACGCGAGAACGGCAGACCCATGTGGTCCAGCTCGAACACCGCAGCCGGGCCTTCCTGACACATGTATTCGATAGCGTCCTGGTCACCGATGTAGTCGGAACCCTTGACGGTATCGTACATGTGCCAGCGCCAGTCATCGTTCGGGTCGGCCGAAGCGATGGCGCAGGTGATGCCACCCTGGGCCGATACGGTGTGCGAACGGGTCGGGAACACCTTGGTGATCACGGCGGTCTTGTGGCCGCCTTGAGCCAGCTGCAGCGCAGCGCGCATGCCGGCACCGCCACCACCAATGATGATGGCGTCGAAGGAAATCGTTGGAATGTTAGCCATGAATCAGATACCCCAGAGAATCTGCACACCCCAGACGAAGTACGCGAACATCGCGACACCACATACCGCCTGGAACAGGAAACGAACTGCAGTCGCCGACTTGCCCAGCGCCATCGGCGTCAGGTAGTCGGTGGCAATGGTCCACATGCCGACCCAGGCGTGAGCGCCCAGGGCAACGAGGGCCAGCAGACTGAAGATCCGCATCGCGTTATGGGAGAACAGGGCGTGCCACTGGGCATAGTCGATGCCAGGGTGCGCCACCAGGTAGCCGATCAGAAAAATGAAGTAAGCCGCGAGAACGACCGCAGAAACGCGCTGCGCCATCCAGTCATAGAGGCCCGAACGCGACAGGTTCGTGACATTAGTTACCATATCCAAACTCCCGCCAGAACGATCACCACCACGGAAATGGCGATAACGATTTTCGAGCCCAGTTTGCCGCCTTCCAGCGTCTCACCGATGCCCATGTCCATAATCAGATGGCGCACACCGGCAACCAGGTGATACAGCAAGGCGGACAGAAGGCCCCACGCCACGAATTTGGCCAGCGGACTGGTCAGGCATGCCTTCACCTCGGCAAAACCTTCCTCGGAACTCAGGGATTGGCTCAATGCGTACAGCATGATGCCCAGGCCCAGAAAGAGGATGATGCCGGAAACACGGTGAAGAAATGACGTAACGCCGGTAATGGGGAGTTTGATGGTCCTTAGGTCTAGGTTTACAGGTCGTTGGCTTTTCACGGCTTTTTTCACACTGAAGAGCCCCTAGCAAGCAGGGCAAAGTTGTTGGTAAGTGTACTGGTCAGGTACCCACCACCCAGGGAGTGACGACCCCAGAAAAGCGGGCTTTAAAGCCCCTGGCGGTCGGGTGCCGAGTATAGACAGTTAGGCTACTAATGACAACGTGAAGCCCTAGCCCAAATAGCGCATTGCCTTTGGCGAACAAAAGGCGTAAACGGGCCGCAATTTCGCGGAAAAACAGCGCCCAAAGCCCTTTACAACCGTGCTTTAGGCAAATTGACATTCGAATTTATCTCACTATAGTGGTGCGGGCCCTGCGTGGGGGGTCTGTCTGATGATTTCAAGCATTAATAGGAGGCCACATGGCTGACAAAAAAGCGCAGTTGGTCATCGAGGGCGCAGCCCCCGTCGAGCTGCCCATTTTAACCGGCACCGTTGGTCCCGATGTTATCGACGTTAGAGGGTTGGGGGCCACGGGTCACTTCACTTTCGACCCTGGTTTCATGGCGACCGCATCGTGCGAGTCCAAGATCACCTACATTGACGGCGACAAGGGCATCCTGCTGCATCGCGGCTACCCGATCGAACAGCTCGCCGAGCAATCCGACTACCTGGAAGCCTGCTACCTGCTGCTCAACGGCGAACTGCCGAATGCCGAGCAGAAGGCTCAGTTCGTCAGCACCGTCAAAAATCACACCATGGTGCACGAGCAGTTGAAGTCGTTCTTCAACGGCTTCCGCCGCGACGCCCACCCGATGGCCGTCATGTGCGGCGTGGTTGGCGCCCTGTCGGCGTTCTATCACGACTCGCTGGACATCAATAACCCGCAGCACCGGGAAATCTCGGCAGTGCGCCTGGTCGCCAAGATGCCGACCCTGGCCGCGATGGTCTACAAGTACTCCATGGGCCAGCCCATGATGTACCCGCGCAACGACCTGACCTACGCCGAAAACTTCCTGCACATGATGTTCAACACCCCGTGCGAGATCAAACCGATCAGCCCGGTGCTGGCCAAGGCAATGGACCGGATCTTCATCCTCCACGCCGACCACGAACAGAATGCGTCGACCTCCACCGTACGCCTGGCAGGCTCCTCGGGCGCCAATCCGTTCGCCTGCATCGCTGCCGGTATCGCCGCACTGTGGGGCCCTGCCCACGGCGGCGCCAACGAAGCCGTGCTGACCATGCTCGACGAAATTGGCGATGTCTCGAACATCGACACCTTCATCGCCAAGGCCAAGGACAAGAACGACCCGTTCAAGCTGATGGGCTTCGGTCACCGCGTCTACAAGAACCGCGACCCGCGCGCCACCGTGATGAAGCAGACCTGCGACGAAGTGCTGCGCGAGCTGGGCATCACCAACGATCCGCAGCTGGAACTGGCCATGCGCCTGGAAGAGATCGCCCTGACCGATCCGTACTTCATCGAGCGCTCGCTGTACCCGAACGTCGACTTCTACTCGGGGATCATCCTCAAGGCGATCGGCATCCCTACCAGCATGTTCACCGTGATCTTCGCCCTGGCGCGGACCGTCGGCTGGATCTCGCACTGGAAGGAAATGCTCTCCAGCCCGTACAAGATTGGCCGTCCGCGCCAGCTGTACACCGGCTACGAGTCGCGTGACATCGTCAAACTGGAAGACCGCAAGTAAGCCAAACGGCTCACCTGCAACAACAAAAAAGGCTGCCCTCGGGCAGCCTTTTTTGTTGCGTAACGCTTCATGCAGGAGGAGCAAGCCTTGGCGGCCCCTACAGTTGAGGCATATTGCAGCCTACCATCAAACTGTTACGGTTTCTCCGCCCGCTCCTTCAACGCCTTGAGCGTATTGAACGGCGCATCCACCACGAACTTGTTCGCCACCATCGCTGGCACACTCCCGCCTGGCTCGGTGTGCACCTGGTATGTCACCTCGGTAGTGTCACCCTTGGGCACCAGCTTCCAGAAACCCTGCACTTCAGCCACCCGCACATAGCCTTTTTCCTCCGGCAGGTACTTGGGCACACCCTCCAGCCTGCGGGTCAGGCTGCCGTCAGCACCTTCGCTGGTGGTTACATGGATGATCGAATCGCGCGGGGTGACCGGCCACGGCGTATTGAACTGGGTGTAGGTCCAGCTCTGGTCACCCTCGTGCTTGAGCAGCTTCTGGCTCTTGCACTCGTGAATCCAGGCACAGGCCCCGGCCACGTCTTCCTGCAGCGCCCGGACCTTGGCCAGCGGCGCCTTGATGGTCGTCACGCCCTGATAGGCCTTGTAGTTCGAACCACTCACTTCGCTCAGCGATACCTTGATGCCATCCGCTTGCTTGGCAACCTTCCAGTCTTCAGCCTGCGCCACCGACATGAACATCGCACTCAGACCACAAATCACCGCTACCCGCTTCATCGAACCCATCGTGTTGTTTTCCTTGTTTGCGAAGTTCCACTCACTCAAGCCGCCGTCACTTGCTCCAGCCAACCGATGATCCTGATCGCCTCGTCGCGATCATTGCCGCAGGTGTCCACCTCCGCCTGGAAGCCCGAGCACACCGCCGGCCGTTCAGGCTGGCCGAACAGACTGCAGAGGTTGTGCTCGGACAGTTGCACACAGCGTTCGCCAGCCGGCTTGCCGTGCGGCATGCCAGGAATGGGCGAGCTGATGGAAGGGGCAATGCAGCAAGCGCCACAGCCTTCACGGCAGTTCATGACGACATGGACCTCGGCCTAACAAATGATGGGTGAATGGGGATAGTAACCGCTAAAACAGGTGTTTGAAATTACCGCTCAGATGAAATATCGCCGCGCAGAATGTGACCGGCAGGTCGAGCAGCGTTTATTGCTTGAACTCGAAATCGATGGCTGCACCCTCGATGTCCTGACGGGCATCATTGCGCAACTGCAATTGCATTTCGTTGCTGATCAAGCGGCCATTGAGCTGGAACGGGCTGTCCGCGGCAGGCTTTTCTTCGAACAACGACGGCAGCAGCGGACGTCGCACACGGACTTCCTCCTGACTGCTCGGCTGCAGGTCCTTGACCATCTCCGGGGGCAGGCTCAGATCCAGGCGCGCCTTGGGCAAGGGCGCGGCAATCACCTCGGAGGCCTTGCGCTTGCCCGACTTTACCGCCTTGGCCGGCGTCTTCCTGGGGTCGCCAGCCTTGGTCTTGGGTTGCGCCTTGGGCTTGGCCTGTGGCTTGGCACTCGCTTTTACCGGGGCCTGGGCCGAAGGCTTCCGGTCCGGTGCCGGGGCAGCCGACGCCTGTGCCAGCAGTATCGGCCCCGGTCCGGGCACAGCCAGTGCCGGGCCCGTTGCACACAGGCCCAGCGCACACAACATCACGGCAGCACAGCTCAACGCTTTCATAGGCAACGAGACGTATTCATGAGTCGCACATGCTCCCTGTTCCTGCAATCGCTGGCAAGCCCGCGATCTAGAGGTATCCGCCCGAGGCGGTTTCCTGGCAAAGCTGATGGGCCAGCATCCCCAATGTCAGCAGCGCCCGCTCAGCCTCGCGGCTCCACGGAATGCCGCAGTTGAGACGAATGCAGTGGTTGAACTGCTCCGTGTTACTGAAGATCAGCCCGGGCGCGATGCTGATGCCCTGCTGCAAGGCACGTACATGCAACTCCTGGGTGTTGACCCGCCCCGGCAGGCTGACCCACAGGATGAAGCCCCCGGTAGGCCGGCTCATCTGGGTGCCTTCCGGAAAGTGCTGCTGTACCGCCAGCTGGTAGGCACTGAGGTTCTTGCGATATTCCTGGCGAATGTAGCGCAGATGGCGGTCATAGCCACCATTTTCAAGGTAGGCCGCCACCCCCATCTGCGTGACACTGCACGCCGAGTGCGTGGTAAAGGTCTGCAGTCGCTGGATTTCCTGCTGATAGTTGCCCGCGATCATCCAGCCGATACGCACCCCCGGCGACAGGGTCTTGGAAAAGCTCGAGCAATAGATCACCCGCCCCAGCCGGTCGAAGGCCTTGAGCGCCTTGGTGCGCCCTTGCTCGAACATCAGCTCGCCGTAGATATCGTCCTCGACGATCTGGATGTTGAAATCCGAGGCCAGGCGCAGCAACTGCTTCTGGCGTTCCTCGGGAATGGTGCCGCCCAACGGGTTGCTCAACCGCGCAGTCAGCACCAGCGCCTTGATCGACCACTGGTTGGCCGCCAGTTGCAGGGCCTCCAGGCTGATGCCGGTGGCCGGGTCGCTGGGAATCTCGATCACCTTGAGCCCCAGCAGGTCCGCCAGTTGCAGCAGCCCGTAATAGGTGGGCGACTCGGCGGCGATCAGGTCGCCTGGCCGGGTCAGCACCCGCAACGACATCTGCAGCGCATCGACGCAACCGTGGGTCACCACCACTTCGGACGGGTCGACCACCACCCCGGCGTCGCGCATGCGAATGGCGATCTGCCGGCGCAGCGGCTCGAAACCCGGGCTGAACATGTAGCTGAACGCGCGCGGGCTCTGGAACCGCGTGACCTTGGCCAGTTGCTGGTGCAGCGCGCGCACCGGCAGGTAGTCCACATGCGGAACCGCCGCCCCCAGCGGGAACACCCCATCACGCCGGGCTTCGGTCAGTACCTGCTGGATGATGCTGCTGCGCGTGACCAGCCCTGGACGCTCGACCCGCGCGATGTCCGGGGTCTGCGCAGTCAGGGCCGGGGTCTGGTGGACGTAGTAGCCCGATTGCGGCCGCGCGCGAATCAGCCCCTGGTCTTCGAGGTTGGCATAGGCCTGCAGCACGGTGGCATGGCTGACATTGAGCTGCGAGCTCATCTTGCGTACCGACGGTACGCGCTCACCGGGCTGATAGACGCCGCGGCGGATGTCTTCCGCCAGTTGCTGGGCGATGCGCTGGTAGAGCAACAGATTGGTCATGGGACGGATCTCGAAACGCGGGCTATCTAATTGTTCTTGTACAGTCGGCGAAGAATACCGGAACAGTGCATAAGTGTACGGGCACAGATGCCAGAATAGTCGACTACACAGTTGTGTGACAGCGGGTTTTTCAAGCTTTGCGGCATAAAAAAACCGGTGACTATCACCGGTTTTTTGTTTACCTCGACCTCAGCGCGGCGCGCCCAGGTGGCCTTTCTCGTCGGAAAACACGATCTCCACCCGACGGTTCTGCG
Organism: Pseudomonas sp. S12(2018); assembly: GCF_024355235.1. Taxonomy (NCBI): domain Bacteria; kingdom Pseudomonadati; phylum Pseudomonadota; class Gammaproteobacteria; order Pseudomonadales; family Pseudomonadaceae; genus Pseudomonas; species Pseudomonas sp. S12(2018). The sequence continues at coordinate 24,113 of NZ_QLAD01000011.1, read as the reverse complement.
CCCTGCCCCGCTCCGAGGCATTGGCCTCGATCGGGTACTGGTCTCCATAGCCTTCGACCTGGATGCGTTTTTCGTCGACGCCCAGGTCGACCAGCATGTCCGCCACGGCCTGCGCACGATCACGCGACAGCGTCAGGTTGTCCTCGGGAGTGCCGGTGCTGTCGGTATACCCCTCGATGCGCACAACGCGCCGGGGGTTGAGCTGCAGAAACTGCACCAGCTTGAGCACGGTACGGCTGGCGGAGTTTTTCAATTCGGCCTGCCCGGTATCGAACAGCACGTCACCCAGGGTCATCACCAGGCCACGGTCGCTCTGGGTCGTGGCCAGGCTGACGATCTGCGCCTCCAGCCATTTGCCCTGCTGCTGCACGCTGACCAGCTTGGCTTCGCGCAGGGCCAGTTGCAGGCGCTGGCGCTCCAGTTCGAGCTTGGCCAGGCGCTCCTGATTGAGCACCAGGTTGCTGTGCTCGCGGGCAATCTCGCTGTAGCGCTGACTCAGGTAGGCGTAATGGCGCACGTCCGCACCACTGCCCACGTAGCTGGACAACCGCTCGGCACGGGCCAGCGACTCGCCGGCGCGGATCACGTCACGCGGCGCACTGCGCAGCACATTGGAATCGTCCTTCACTGCCTGGAAACTGGCGGCGGCCTGGTCGAGGGCGGTTTCGCTGCGCTCGCTGGCGCAGCCCTGCAACCCCAGCACACCTGCACACAACACGGCCACCAAGGGCTTGATCGAACTCACTGTTGCTCCCCCAACTGCTTGCGCAGACGATTGACCCGCGATTGCAGCAGCGACAGCTGCTCCTGACTCTTGAGGGTCAGCACCCGGGCTTCGGCCAGCCGCGCATCAAGCTCGGCCTGCTCGGCGCGCAGCCGCGCATCACGGTACGACTCGCTGGCCATGTTGCTGCGGGCGCGGGCAAGCTTGTCTTCGGCCAGCTTCAGCTCGGCCACTTCGTCGGTGGCACCGACGGCCTTGGCCTGCTCCAGCGCCTGTTCGGACAGGCGCATCTGCTCGTGGGGCGCCGGGTCGGCAGCGCAACCGGCCAGGGCCAGTAACGCCATGGCAGCGAAAAGCGGTTGAGTTCTCACACAATCTTCCTACTGTTTGGGGGCGTCGAGCGGTTGCTGCAGCTGCGCCTTCCAGCGCTCGACATTGCGTTGCAGTACTGCCTGAGGCACGCCTGAGGCCGGCAATTCTGTCAGTTTTTTGGCCAGCTGTCCGCGCAACCAGGCGTCATTGCACGCCGAATTGTGCGACAGCGCCAGGTACAGCCCGGGCCGATCCAGCGGCAGGCCGCGGGCGATCAGGTCGTTGGCCATGCCAAGGGTCTGCGCCATGGCCATGCCGGCGTAACGCCCGGCCAGCACATAGTCGACCTGGCCAAGCAAAAGCTTCTGGAATGCCTGGGTCAGGTTCTGCGCCGGCGCCAGCTTCAACTGGTCCTTGGCAAACTGGGCGAACGCCGGGGTCAGCCTGGCCTTCTCCGAGATCGCGCCCTGGTGCTGGTGCAGATCGGCCAGGCCGTCGTAGGCCAGCGTGGAGTCGTGCCGGGTCCACACCAGGTAGTCGTTCTGCAGCAGCGCCGGGTGGATGAAGTCGACACGGGTCAGGTCTTCAGTGGCCAGCGGCGCATCCACCAGCAGGTCCATGCGTCCGCTGCGCACTTCATCCTGCGCCTCGTTGCGCTTGCCTGCGTACAGCACCTCGACCTTCAGCCCAAGCTCCGTCGCCACCTGCTTGAGCAGGTCGACGTTGGCGCCAATCAGGTGCCTGGGGTCCTGCGGGTCGCGCCAGGCATAGGGCGGCGCATCGGGGCTGCCGGTCGCCACCAGACGCTCGCACTTGCCCACCGCCAGCGCCGCCGTGGGCAAGCAGGCAAACCCCAGCAATCCCGCCATCGCCATTCGGCCAAGCCACCCCATGCACATGCCTCCCTTGCGTCGCGAAATAAAAAAGCCCGATCAAAAGACCGGGCTCTTTATAAGTGAAGCGGCTGGATTAAACCAGCTTCTCCAGCTCAGGTACGGCTTCGAACAGGTCGGCGACCAGGCCGTAGTCGGCCACCTGGAAGATCGGCGCCTCTTCGTCCTTGTTGATCGCAACGATCACCTTGGAGTCCTTCATGCCGGCCAGGTGCTGGATCGCGCCGGAGATACCGACGGCGATGTACAGCTGCGGCGCAACGATCTTGCCGGTCTGGCCGACCTGCATGTCGTTGGGCACGAAGCCTGCGTCGACCGCGGCGCGCGAAGCACCCACGGCGGCGCCGAGCTTGTCGGCCAGCGCGTACAGGTGCTTGAAGTTGTCACCGTTCTGCATGCCGCGACCGCCGGAAACGACGATCTTGGCAGCGGTCAGCTCAGGACGATCGGACTTGGCCAGCTCTTCGCCGACAAATGCCGACTTGCCCGCATCGTGGGCAGCGCCAACCGCTTCGACAGCAGCCGAACCACCTTCGGCGGCAACGGCGTCGAAGCCGGTGGCACGCACGGTGATGACCTTGACCGCAGCGCTCGATTGCACGGTGGCAATGGCGTTACCGGCGTAGATCGGACGCTTGAAGGTGTCCGCCGACTCGACCGCGATGATCTCGGAGATCTGGTCGACGTCCAGCAGCGCGGCAACGCGCGGCAGGATGTTCTTGCCGTTGGAGGTGGCTGGTGCCAGCACGTGGCTGTAGGCCTTGCCAAGCTCGGCCACCAGCGGCGCGACGTTTTCCGGCAGCTGGTGCGCATAGGCAGCGTTGTCGGCTACCAGCACCTTGGCCACGCCAGCGATTTTCGCGGCAGCTTCGGCAACGCCACCCACGTTCTGGCCAGCGACCAGTACGTGGATATCGCCACCGATTTTCGCGGCGGCAGCAACGGTGTTCAGGGTCGCCGGGGCAACGGCGCCGTTTTCGTGTTCAGCGATAACCAGGATAGTCATTTAGATTACCTTCGCCTCGTTCTTCAGTTTCTCGACCAGTTCAGCCACCGACTTGACCTTGATACCAGCGCTGCGTGCAGCTGGCGCTTCGACTTTCAGGGTCTTGTTGGTAGAGGCGGTGGAAACGCCCAGCGCGTCCGGAGTCACAGTCTCCAGCGGCTTCTTCTTGGCCTTCATGATGTTCGGCAGCGACGCATAGCGCGGCTCGTTCAGACGCAGGTCGGTGGTCACGATCGCCGGCAGGTTCAGAGCAACGGTCTGCAGGCCGCCATCGATTTCACGGGTGACGTTGACCTTGTCGCCGGCCACTTCCACCTTGGAGGCGAAAGTACCCTGGGCATAACCGGTCAGCGCAGCCAGCATCTGGCCGGTCTGGTTGTTGTCGCTGTCGATGGCCTGCTTGCCAAGGATGACCAGTTGCGGCTGCTCCTTGTCGACCACAGCCTTGAGCAGCTTGGCCACGGCCAGCGAGGTCAGCTCTTCAGCCGACTCGACCAGCACGGCGCGGTCGGCACCCAGTGCCAGGGCGGTACGCAGCTGCTCCTGGGCAGTGGCCGGGCCGACGGTAACGACGACGATTTCGCTCGCCACGCCCTTCTCTTTCAGGCGCACGGCTTCTTCTACGGCGATTTCGCAGAAGGGGTTCATGGACATCTTGACGTTAGCAAGGTCTACGCCGGAGTTGTCCGCCTTGACGCGAACCTTGACGTTATAGTCGACCACTCGTTTGACAGCTACAAGAACCTTCATGGATTCCTCGTTACTCTCCGGTGAAAAGAATGTCGCCTGGGCAGAACCGGGCGATTGCGCGTGGGTACAAGGGCACCTCCAAAAACGAACGCGAGCAGGTGAAATTCAACTGACTGTGCAGTCTGTTCTCGACGCTTGCGCGCAAAACCCGTGGGTCATTGTTTGTCGTGGCGTGTAAACTCCACTACAAAGGCGGGTCCTGGCGTAACTGCCCTGCTTTTTGCCTGGTTTTTAGGGGTGCTCCTGCATCCGACGGTCAGCCTACGGCGAGCGTAAAACCGCCCGTATCTTGACCGTAACGCCCAATCCGGTCAATACGGCAAACCAGCCAGCTTCAAGCCGTGCGTCTTTGATTTTACTGGGCTGCGGCAAATTCAAACAAACGTTTGTATTGGACCTCGCAAGTGGTGTAGATATAATGCGCGGCCAAGAGAAAGCGGTGTAGTCCGTCATCACCCGAGCTACACACCCGGGTACTTCGAAATGACCGCCTGACACCCGCCAACAAAGAAAAACCGATGAGCCTTGAGTAGGAGAGAACCTGTGGAACGCGAATACATGGAATTCGACGTGGTCATCGTCGGCGCTGGCCCGGCAGGCCTGTCCGCCGCCTGCCGACTGAAGCAGAAGGCCGCCGAAGCCGGTAATGAAATCAGCGTCTGCGTGGTCGAGAAAGGCTCCGAGGTCGGTGCACACATTCTCTCCGGTGCGGTGTTCGAGCCGCGTGCCCTGAACGAACTGTTCCCGGACTGGAAAGAACTCGGCGCGCCACTGAACACCGAGGTCAAGCGCGACGACATCTACGTGCTGCGCGACGCCAGCAGCTCGGTCAAGGTGCCCGATCTGTTCGTGCCCAAGACCATGCACAACGAAGGCAACTACATCATCTCGCTGGGCAACCTGTGCCGCTGGCTGGCCCAGCAGGCCGAGAACCTGGGCGTGGAAGTCTACCCAGGCTTCGCTGCCCAGGAAGCGCTGTTCGATGAAAACGGCGTGGTCCGCGGGATCATCACCGGCGACCTGGGTGTCGACCGCGAAGGCAACCCCAAGGAAGGCGTATACACCCCCGGCATGGAACTGCGCGGCAAGTACACGCTGTTCGCCGAAGGCTGCCGTGGGCATATCGGCAAGCAACTGATCAAGCGCTTCGACCTGGACAACGCCAGCGACGTGCAGCACTACGGCATCGGCCTCAAGGAAATCTGGGAAATCGACCCGGCCAAGCACCAGCAAGGCCTGGTGATCCACACCGCCGGCTGGCCGCTGGACGTGATGAGCACCGAGAACACCGGCGGCTCGTTCCTGTATCACCTGGAAAACAACCAGGTGGTGGTCGGCCTGATCGTCGACCTGTCGTATGCCAACGCCTACCTCTCCCCGTTCGACGAGTTCCAGCGCCTCAAGCACCACCCGGTGCTCGCCCAGTACCTGGAAGGTGGCAAGCGCATCAGCTATGGCGCCCGTGCCCTGGCCAAGGGCGGCCTGAACTCGCTGCCGAAAATGGTATTCAAGGGCGGCGCGCTGATCGGCTGCGACCTGGGCACCATGAACGTGGCCAAGATCAAGGGCAGCCACACCGCCATGAAGTCCGGCATGCTCGCAGCCGAAGCGGTGGCCGATGCGCTGCTGGCCGGTAGCGAGGGTGGCGACGAACTGACCGCCTACGTCGACGGCTTCAAGGCCAGCTGGCTGTACGAAGAACTGTTCGCCAGCCGCAACTTCGGCCCGGCGATGCACAAGTTCGGCCCGATGCTCGGCGCGGCATTCAACTATGTCGACCAGAACTGGTTCGGCGGCAAGCTGCCGTTCACCCTGCACGACACCAAGCCGGACTACGCCTGCCTCAAGCTGGCGGCCGACTCGAAGAAGATCGATTACCCCAAGCCCGATGGCAAGTTGAGCTTCGACAAGCTGAGCTCGGTGTTCCTCTCCAGCACCAACCATGAAGAAGAGCAGCCGTGCCACCTTAAGCTGACCGACCCGAGCATTCCGATCGGCACCAACCTGCCGCTGTACGACGAACCGGCGCAGCGCTACTGCCCGGCCGGCGTATACGAGGTGATCAGCCAGGAAGACGGCAGCAAGCGCTTCCAGATCAACGCCCAGAACTGCGTGCACTGCAAGACCTGTGACATCAAGGACCCTTCGCAGAACATCACCTGGGTGACCCCGGAAGGTGCTGGCGGCCCGACTTACCCGAACATGTAAGTACCGCCCACAAAAAAAGCCCCCACGCCTTGCGGCGCTGGGGGCTTTTTCGTGAAGGCGTTCGAGCAAACGGTCTCACACCTTCGCCAACACCAGTTCATCCCCGGCCCGCAGGTCCTCCCGCGCACTGAAGTACACCGCCGTGAGCAGGCCCACCGTGCCCATCAGCAGGCAGAACCCCACACACACCCATGGGCTCCACGGCATCAGCGCAATCAGCATAAGCGGCGTGGTGCTGGCCCACAGCGCATAGGCCAGGTTGTAGGTAAAGGAAATCCCCGACACGCGAATGGCCGGCGGAAACAGCCCGACCATCACCGACGGCACCACCCCCACCACACCACAGGCCAGCCCTGCCAGCGCATAGGCCACCCCGGTCCAGCCCCAGCCGCCGATCAGGCTGGCATACAGCGCCCCCACTCCCAACGGCAGCAACAGGCTGTAGACCATCAGCGCGCGCCAGGCACCTACCCGGTCCACCAGCAAGCCGGCCAGCACGCAACCGATGTTCAAGAACACGATACCCAGCGCGCTCAGGGCGAAGGTGTCGGCCGCGCTCATGCCGAAGCGCTGCTGCATCACCGTCGGGGTAATCACCACCAGCACCACCACCGCCGAGGTCAGCACGCAGGTCAGCAGGGCCGCCGGCACCAGCGCGCGGCGGTGCTCGCGCAGCACCGTGCGCAGCGGGAAGGCCACCGGTTGTTCACGCCGCTCGCGCAGCGCCAGGAACACCGGCGTCTCGCTCAGCCAGCGGCGCAGCCACACCCCGATCACGCCGAACACCCCGCCCAGCAAGAATGGATAGCGCCAGGCGTAGTCCAGAATCTCCTGGGCGGTGAACACCTGGGCCAGCGCCGTGGCGGTCAGCGCGCCCAGCAGGTAGCCGAACGTCAGCCCGGCCTGCAGAAAACCCAGCGCATAGCCCCGCCGCCCGGCCGGCGCATGCTCGGCGACGAAGGTCCAGGCGCTTGGCACCTCGCCGCCCACCGCCGCGCCCTGCAGAATGCGCAGGCCCAGCAGGATCAGCGGCGCCGCGTAGCCGATGTCGGCATAGGTCGGCATCACCCCGATCAGCAGGCACGGCAGCGCCATCATCAGGATGCTCAGGCTGAACACCTTCTTGCGCCCCAGGTGATCGGCAAAATGCGCCATCAGGATGCCGCCCAGCGGCCGCGCCAGGTACCCGGTGACGAAGATCCCGAAGCTCTGCAGCAGACGCAGCCACTCCGGCATCTCGGGCGGGAAGAACAGCTGGCTCAGGGTCAGCGCGAAGAACACGAAGATGATGAAATCGTAGATCTCCAGCGCACCGCCCAGCGCCGCCAGGCCCAGGGTCTTGTGGTCGTCGCGCGAAAGCCGCAGCGGGCGCGCAGGGTTGGTGGCAGTCATAAAGGCATCCGCTTCGATAGGCTCACTGCGCGCAGCAAGGCGCGCCAGGACAGGCGCAGAGCATACCAAAAAGCGGCGAACGGCTCAGGCCTCGCGAGGGAACACCGTATGCCCCATGTTCAGGCGGCGCATGGGGGGCGCGTTACCAGCAGGCCTGTACCCGGGGTTGGGCAACTGCCCCAGCAGCAGTGGGGCATCGATGATAGCCATGAAGGACTGCAGGGCCTCGTTGTCGGGCACCTTGGGCAGGCTGACGCTCACCGCCTGACGCTGGCCAGCAGGCACCGCAGGTACGCGAAGGTGTTGCGACTCATACAGCAGCACATGCTGGATCTGCGTACTCACGCGACAGAACCGCTCCAGATCGACCCCCACGTGGCTGGCCAGGTCGATATTTCCGACCAGCAGACTGAACGGCAAAAGCGCGTTCTGCACCAGGCGCTGCAGGTCGTCGAAGGTCTCGACAGGGGCAATCCGGTAATACCCCAGGCCGTTGAGCATCTTCTCCAACTGCAGCAGTTGGATGGGGTGCTCATCGGCAATCAGGATTCGCATGGACTTGTCGGGCATCGGAAGGGCCTGGATAGAGAGCATGGAAGACATTCCTTGACCGCTACTACGCCACGATAAACCTCAGGCTGCGACAGGCATTACGTCAGGTGACGGATCTGATAGATAGTTGTAGGGAAATGCCGGGAAATCAAGGCGCAGCCTCAATTGTTTGTTGCTGACCAGTACATCAGACGGAATTTTGGCGCATCCGCGCCCGGCAATGCTTCATGGCATTGACGATATTTTTTTCCACCAGACTGCGAGAAATTCCGAGTCTTTCGGCAATTTGCTGGTGAGAAAGCCCCTCCAGCTTGCGTAGAAGGAAACTGTCCCGGCACCCAGGGCTTAGTTCCCCCAACGCCTGCTGCATCAGCTCCAGTCGGCGATCCATGTCCATGCGCTGGCAGGGCGCCGGCGAACGGAATGCCTCGTCGGTGTCGAGCACTTCCAGCGGCTCGTTGTGCCGCACCTGACTACGCCGATGGTCGTCGATCACCAGATTCAGCGCGGTACGGTAGAGAAAGGCCCGCGGATACTCGATCTGCTGTTCGCCATGTCGCTCGAGCACTCGCACATAAGCGTCGTGGGCCACGTCCTCGGCCGCCTGGCGACTGCCCAGCCGAACACACAGAAAGCTCACCAGTTCGCGATAGTAGTTTTCCAAAACGACACCTGGCCAGGATTCGGCGCTAAAGCGCCGAGAATGGAGAATCAGGGTGAAGCCAGTAGGCAACAATACAAATTATTATTATTCTCAGCAACCTCCGTCACGCCTCGCAGATTACCCGATTGCACGGCCTGCGACCCTGAATGTGCGCCGGTAAATTCCTGTGCATATAGCTCGTCTAACGAGGAGCCCCCGTGCCTGCGCTGTCTACGCCAGCAACTCGCGGGTCAACCCTTCTGGCTGGAAGCCCGCATGACACGTCTTACGAAAAATCGCCGCCTGTTGCTTTGCGGCCTCGGCCTGCTCGCCGCCGGCAGCCTGGCGGCCTGGCAAACCCTGCCATTCGGTGGTGAGCCCTCGAACACCATCAAGGTCACCCGCGCCGACATCGAAAGCAGCGTGACAGCACTCGGCACCCTGCAGCCACGCCGCTATGTCGATGTCGGCGCCCAGGCCTCGGGACAGATCCGCAAGTTGCATGTGGAAACCGGAGACCACGTCGAGGAAGGCCAACTGCTGGTCGAGATCGACCCTTCGACCCAGAAGGCACGCCTCGATGCAGGCCGCTATTCGATCGAGAACCTCAAGGCCCAGCTGCAGGAGCAGCGCGCCCAGTACACCCTGGCCGAGCATCAGCTCAAGCGCCAGCAGCAACTGGCCGCCAGCGGCGCTACCCGCGAAGAGGATGTGCAGACCGCACAGGCACAACTGAAAGTCACCCAGGCACGCATCGGCATGTTCCAGGCGCAGATCCTGCAGGCCCAGGCCAGCCTGCGCAGCGACGAGGCAGAGCTGGGCTACACGCGTATCTACGCGCCGATGTCCGGCACGGTGGTCGCCGTGGATGCGCGTGAGGGCCAGACACTCAACGCGCAGCAGCAAACACCGCTGATCCTGCGCATCGCCAAGCTGTCGCCGATGACCGTATGGGCTGAGGTCTCGGAGGCCGACATTGGCAACGTCAAACCCGGCATGCAGGCCTACTTCACCACCCTGGCCGGCGGCAAGCGCCGCTGGAGCAGCACCGTGCGCCAGATCCTGCCGGTACCGCCCAAGCCGCTCGACCAGATCAGCCAGGGCGGTGGCAGCCCCACCAGCTCCAGCGCCTCCGGCGGTGGGGGCAAGGTCGTGCTGTATACCGTCCTGCTGGACGTGGACAACGTCGACAATTCCCTGATGGCGGAAATGACCGCCCAGGTGTTCTTCGTCGCCGGCCAGGCCAGCAACGTGCTCACTGCCCCGATCGTGGCGCTGGAGCCCGATGCCCGGCAAAACGACATGCGCCTGGTCCAGGTACTGCACCCCAACGGCAAGGTCGAGCAACGCCAGGTTCGCGCCGGCCTCAGCGATCGCCTGCGCGTGCAGATCCTCGAAGGCCTGGCCGAGGGCGACACCCTGCTGATCGGCGCGCCCGCCGCCAGTGGAGGCTGAATGTCCACGCCCCTGATCGAACTGCGCGACATACGCAAATCCTACGGCGGCATCGACACGCCCAAGGTCGAGGTGGTACGCGGTATCAGCCTGGCCATCCAGCCCGGTGAGTTCGTTGCCATCGTCGGGGCTTCGGGCTCGGGCAAGTCGACCCTGATGAACATCCTGGGCTGCCTCGACCGCCCCACCAGCGGCCAGTACTACTTTGCCGGCAAGGATGTCGCCGAACTGGACAGCGACGAACTGGCCTGGATCCGTCGCGAAGCCTTCGGCTTCGTGTTCCAGGGCTACCACCTGATCGCCTCCGGGTCGGCCCAGGAAAACGTCGAGATGCCGGCAATCTACGCCGGTACCCCTGCCGCCGAGCGCCATGCCCGCGCGGCCGGGCTGCTGGCCCGACTGGGCCTGGCCACCCGCACGGGCAACCGTCCGCACCAGCTGTCCGGCGGTCAGCAACAACGCGTCTCGATTGCCCGCGCGCTGATGAACGGCGGCCACATCATCCTGGCCGACGAACCCACCGGCGCCCTCGACAGCCAGAGCGGCGCCGAAGTGATGAGCCTGCTCGACGAACTGGCAGGCCAGGGCCACGTCGTGATCCTGATCACCCATGACCGCGAAGTCGCCGCGCGCGCCAAGCGCATCATCGAGATCCGCGACGGCCTGATCCTAAGCGACTCGGCCAACGCGGCGGCGCCAGCGCGCGCAGCGGTGGCCAGCCTGAATGCAGACGACCTGCGCCAGCGCCTGGACCGCGGCGCCACCCAGAGCGGGGCCTGGAAAGGCGAGCTCATCGAAGCCCTGCAGGCCGCCTGGCGCCTGATGTGGATCAACCGCTTCCGCACCGCCCTGACCCTGCTCGGCATCGTCATCGGCGTGGCCTCGGTGGTGGTGATGCTGGCCGTCGGCGAAGGCAGCAAGCGCCAGGTCATGGCGCAGATGGCCGCATTCGGCTCCAACATCCTTTACCTCAGCGGCAGCGAGCCGACGCACAACGCCCCCGCCGGGGTGGTGACCCTCGACGATGTGGCAGCAGTGGCGCAGTTACCGCAGGTGAAGATGATCATGCCGGTCATCGGCAGCGAACTGACGGTGCGTTACGGCAACAGCAACCAGCGCTTCTACGTCGGCGGCAACAACACCCACTTCCCCGAGATCTTCAACTGGCCGGTGGTCGAAGGCAGCTTTTTCACCGACGCTGACGAACATGCTGCCGCAGCCGTCGCGGTGATCGGTCACAAGGTCAGGGAAAAACTCCTCAAGGATGCCGGCGACCCTATTGGCCAGTACATCCTGATCGGCAACGTGCCCTTCCAGGTCATCGGCATACTTGCCGAAAAAGGTTCCAGCTCCGGCAACCAGGACAGCGATGGCCGCATCGTGGTGCCCTACTCCGCCGCTGCCGTGCGCCTGTTCGGCAGCCGCGATCCGGAGTACGTCACCATCGGCGCCGTCGACTCGGGCCGGGTCAAGGAAACCGAGCAGGCCATCGATCACCTGATGCGCCGCCTGCACAACGGCAAGCATGATTTCGAGCTGACCAACGATGCGGCGCTGATCCAGGCCGAGGCCCGCACCCAGAACACCCTGTCGCTGATGCTGGGCGCAATCGCAGCCATTTCGCTGCTGGTGGGCGGCATCGGGGTGATGAACATCATGCTGATGACCGTGCGCGAACGCACTCGCGAAATCGGCATCCGCATGGCCACCGGCGCCCGCCAGCGCGACATCCTGCGCCAGTTCCTCAGCGAGGCGGTGCTGCTGTCGATGGTCGGTGGCATCACCGGCATTGCCCTGGCGCTGTTGATCGGCGGCGGCCTGCTACTGGCCGACATTGCCGTGGCCTTTACCCTGGGCGCCATGCTTGGCGCATTCACCTGCGCGGTCATCACCGGCGTGGTATTCGGTTTCATGCCCGCACGCAAAGCCGCCCGTCTCGATCCGGTCAAGGCCCTCACCAGTGAATGAATCTCCGATGAAACCGCTCTTGAGCGCATTGAGCCTGGCCCTGCTGCTCAGTGCCTGCAGCACTCCACCCACCCCGCCGGACATCGGGTTTGCCCCGCCACAACAGTGGCAGTCAGCCAACACCCAGGCGGTGCGCGACAGCAACCGCGCCTGGTGGCGCAGCTTTGCCAGTCCCGAACTCGACCAACTGATCGCACAGGCCGACAGCGGCAGCTACGACATTGCCGCTGCCATCGCCCGCGTGCGCCAGGCCCGTGCGGCGCGCACCATCGCTGGCGGCACGCTGCTGCCCGAAGTTGGCGCAGCCCTGGCCGGCAATCGCGAAAAACAGATGCACCACAACGGCTACGGCACCTCCAGCAACACCAACGACCGAGAATCGGTCAGCTACAGCGCCAGCTTCAACGCCAGCTACGAGGTCGACTTCTGGGGCGGCAATGCGGCGGCACGCGACAGTGCCGAGCAGGCCCTCAAGGCCAGCGAGTTCGACCAGGCTACCGTCACCCTGACCCTGTTCAGCAACGTGGCCAGCTTCTACCTGCAGGCCCTGGCCCTGGACGAACAGCAGCGTATCGCCAGCCTCAACCTGGCCAACGCCCAGCAGGTACTGGAGGTGGTACGCGCCAAGTACAACGCGGGCTCGGCAACTGCACTTGAGCTGGCCCAGCAGCAAGTACTGGTCGCTGCGCAGCAGCGCCGGCTGCCATTGCTGCGCCAGCAGGCCACCGAGGCCCGCATCACCCTGGCCGCATTGCTGGGCAAGCCGGTGCAGGCCCTCACCCTGCACGCCAGCGATTTCAACCGCATCGCCGCCCCTGGCATCGATGCCGGGTTGCCCAGCGACCTGCTCAGCCGCCGGCCAGACATCGCCGCGGCCGAGGCTCGCCTGGCAGCGGCCAAGGCCGACGTGCAGGTGGCGCGCGCCGCGATGCTGCCCAAGTTGACCCTGACTGCCGGCCTGGGCTCCGGCGCCAACGTCGCCGCCGACGTGCTGCGCAACCCGTTCTACAGCCTGGCGGCCGGCCTCAGTGCGCCGATCTTCAACAATGGGCGGCTCGGCGCCGAACGCGACAAGGCCACCGCCGTGCAGCAGGAACTGCTGGAAAAATACCGCGGCGAACTGATCAACGCATTTGCCGATGTCGAAAAGGCCCTCAACAGCATCGACGGCCTCGATCGCCAGCGCCAATGGCAGCGCGTCGAGCTGAACCAGGCCCAGCAGGCCTTCGACATTGCACGCACACGCTACGAGGCAGGCGCCGAATTGCTGCTCAATGTACTGGACGCGCAACGCAGCCTGTACGAAAGCCAGGACGAGGCCGTGCTGCTGCATCTGCAGCGACTGCAGGCCAGCATCGCCCTGTACAAGGCTGTGGGAGGGGGGTGGCAGGTGCAATGACTGCACCTGCCCTCAGGTGCGACGCGTGACCACCAGGTGACGCGCGTACCAGGGCCGTTGCGGCACCCGGCGCAGCAACCCCTTGAAACGCTGCTTGTCCTTGGTATTGGCGACGATCACCCGCAGCGCCAGCTTCATGGTCTCCGGGTCCATCTCCACACTCTTGCCCGGCTGCAGGCCTGGCGTGGTGCTGCAACCATGGGTCACAGGGCCCAGCCAGGGCTGCCTGATATCGACCCAGCGCCCCTTGGCGAACCACGGCACGCCATTGACCCGGCTGCGCGTCACCTGGCCGGGGTGGAAGCGTTCGTGGGCGCGGAACCAGTCTTCGATACGGTCATCGATCCAGCCATGGAACAGCCAGAACACGGGGTTCACATGGGAAGAAAACGGATCGCCGAGAAAGTCGTTTTCGGGCCCATACCAACGCGCCGAGAAGTCGTCCAGGTCACGCGCCATGGGTACTGGCGCACCGTTGGACGGGTCACGCGGCACCGACGCCCAGCGCATGTGCAGCCAGTCATGCAGGCCCAGCTCCATCTCCGAGCCCAGCTGTCCCAGGGTCAGGCGCGACAGGTAGCGCGGGTCGCGGTACTGCGACTCCCATACCTCGAAATTGCTGTGGTAGGTCTCGGCACTCTTGATGTCACTGACCCACTGGGTGTACTCGGCATCCCCCGGCGCCAGCCAGGTTGGCGGCACCGCACAGCCGTCATGGTTGTCGAAGTAGCGCGCAAAGCCCAGGCGGTCGCGTTCAAGCTCCGGCTGTGGCGCCGGAAAGCGCGGCCAGGAAGGCAGGTCCTGCAACCCCCGCGCGGTCTGCAGCATATGTCGATGCATGAACAGAAAATCCACCCCGGAGCCATTGCGGTCCTTGGTCGGCCCCCGCGCATCGCGCTCGCGCTCGCGCGTTCCGGGCTGCCAGCCAAGCCCGCGCAGAGCATTGCGCTTGTCTTCGGGTAACGAGTGCCACTGGTCACGCGAAGCGTGCCAGAGTTGGTGAAACAACCTGTGCTCGTCGGAAATCAGCCAGTTCAGCAGGGCCGGCTGCAAGCCGATGCGCTCGCGTGCTTCCGGGAACAGCTTGCGGGTGGCGACAAAACGGTTGTCCTGCTGTACCAGGGCAAGGCTGCGGTCCAGGCGCGCAATGCGCCCGGTAAGCGTGCCGCTGCCGGCGTTGGCAAATTCACCCCACACCTCATCCAGCACCATGCTCAATTCGTAGACCGGTTGCTGCAGCCCCTGCTCCCGATCGAAAAGGCGCCACGTCAGCTCCCCCGCTCCCGGCGTGGCCAGGTCGCCCAGCAGGCTGTAGCGCGGGGCCGCGGGGGCACGCAGGGCCTGCGCGGTGTCGATGAAACCGCGAACCGCGCGCCCGCGCGGTGCAATGTCGATGAACACCTCCAGGTCATGCGTGGCCAGGCCGTCCAGTCCCGCATCGCGCCCTTCCAGGCGCAGGCTCCACACCCCGCGCAACTGATCGGCCAACTGGCGTCCTGCCGTATCCGGCAGCTCGACCCTGGCTTCCCCCGGGGTAACCGGATGCTCGGGTCGCGTCAGTTCCTTGTGCGCGTACAACGCAGCAGGCACCGCAGCACCGGTCAGTGCCAGGCCTGCGACAAATCCTCGTCGAGATATCGTCATTGCCCTACCTGTATCAGCCTGGAAGCAGGCTTTATCCAAGCTAGGACGTAGGCTTGAAGGTTAAATTTAGTGTCGGCGCCACACCCGGTGCCGGATAAATTAATCGGCCCTGCGCTCGTTCTTCCTGGGGAGCACACCGCGTACCGTCCCTGCCTGCGTGCAGCGATCCGCCCCTCATGGAGACCCCAGATGATCCCGACCCCCTGGCGCAACGCACTGGCCCTTGGTGCCCTGCTCGCCTGCCTGATGCCCGCCGCACACGCCGCCGTACCGCCCCCGGGCGAGGTGTTCCAGGACTGCAAGGACTGCCCTGAAATGGTCTTGCTGCCCAGCGGCGGCTTTACCATGGGCACCCCTGATGACGAAGTCGGCCGCCAGCCCGACGAAGGCCCGCTGCACCAGGTGACCTTCAGCAAGCCATTTGCCGTCAGCCGCTTCACCGTGACCATCGGCCAGTGGCAGGCATTTCTGCGCGACACCGGCTACAGGATGCCCGACGCCGATGACCGCCCCGGCCGCAAATGCAGCGCCGGCAACCCCAGCTACCCGACCACCGCGCGTCACCCCGCCGTCTGCATGACCTGGCACGAAGCGCAGCGCTACATCGACTGGCTGTCGAACAAGACCGGCAAGCCCTACCGCATGCTCAGCGAATCGGTACGCGAGTACGCCGCACGTGCCGGCAGCACCGGCCCCTTCCCGTTCCCCTTCGACGAAGGCAAGGAATACAGCATCGCCAGGCATGCCAACACCTACGGGCCTGAAGACGGCTTCAGCTTCACCGCCCCGGTGGGCAGCTTCCCCCCCAACGCCTTCGGCATGTACGACATGCACGGCAACGTCTACGAATGGGTCGCCGACAGCGTGCATGACGATTACGTCGGCGCACCCACCGATGGCAGCGCCTGGATCGACTCCAAGCCGAGCGACCCCACCTGCGACTACCGGCACATCCGCGGCAACGACTGGACCGAAGCGCCGATCTTCTCGCGCTCAGGCAACCGCAACGACCGCTGTTCGGACAACGCCGGCGACTGGCTGGGCTTTCGTGTGATGCGCGACCTGTAGCCGACCGGCCAGGGCGCCGGTGCCGCGCCGGCGCCCTCACTAAATCCCCCGCGTATCCACTCGTCCAGTTTCAGACAGCCCGCCGTGCGCGGGTCCACTCGCCCTTAGCACGTAGCCACGTCGCGACCGAGGTAGTTTCATGAACGCAGCACCGCGTAGCGCCATTCGCGAACTCTTCAGCCTGCTCAGGCCTTACCGCGCCATCGTGATCGCCTCGATCGCGCTGGGTATCGTCGGAGGCCTGAGCGTCACCGCCCTGCTGGCCACCGTCAACCAGGGCCTGCACGATGCCGGCGGCATGGGCAAGGGCGTGGTCCTGGCGTTTACCGGGCTATGCGTTCTGGCCCTGCTCAGCACCATCGTGGCCGATATCGGCAGCAACTACGTCGGCCAGAAAATCATCGCCAAGCTGCGCAAGGACCTGGGCGCCAAGGTGCTCGCCGCACCGATCGAGCAGATCGAGCGCTACCGTACCCACCGCCTGATCCCGGTGCTGACCCACGACGTCGACACCATCAGCGATTTCGCCTTTTCGTTCGCGCCACTGGCCATCTCGCTGACCGTGGTGATCGGCTGCCTGGGCTACCTGGCGATGCTGTCCTGGCCGATCTGCCTGATGACCCTGATCGCCATCGGCATCGGTTCGGCGGTGCAGTTCTTTGCCCAGCGCCGCGGCGTCAAGGGTTTCCATGCCGCGCGCGACGCCGAGGACAACCTGCAGAAGCACTACCAGGCAATCGCCGAGGGCGCCAAGGAACTGCGCATCCACCGCCCACGCCGCCACGCCATGTTCACCCGCAACATCCAGGGCACCGCCGACTTCATCTGCGATACCCATGTACGCGCCATCAACATCTTCGTGATCGCCAAGAGCCTGGGTTCGATGCTGTTCTTCGTGGTCATCGGCCTGGCCCTGGCCCTGCAGGCGTTCTGGCCGGCCAGCAACCCCACCGCGCTGAGCGGCTTCGTGCTGGTACTGCTGTACATGAAAGGCCCACTGGAGAACCTGATCGGCAACATCCCGATCATCAGCCGGGCGCAAATCGCCTTCCGCCGCATCGCCGACCTGGCCGAGCGCTTCTCCTCGCCCGAGCCACACCTGCTGCTCAGCGCTGCAGAAAAGCCCGCAGGCGCCTTCGAGGGCCTGGAAATGCGCGACGTTCAATACAGCTTCCCGGCGGCACCCGGCGCCGCGCCCTTCCGCCTGGGGCCGGTCAACCTGAACATCGAGCCCGGCGAGATCCTGTTCATCGTCGGCGAGAACGGCTGCGGCAAGACCACCCTGATCAAGCTGCTGCTGGGCCTGTACACGCCGCAACAGGGCATGGTGCTGCTCAACGGCAAGGCTGTTGATGCGCCTGGCCTGGACGATTACCGCCAGCTGTTCACCACCATCTTTGCCGACTACTTCCTGTTCGACGAACTGGTGCAGCGCGAAGGCGCCTTGCCCGACGATGCCGCGCAGTACCTGGAGCGCCTGGAGATCGCGCACAAGGTCAGCGTGCGCGACGGCGCCTTCACCACCACCGACCTGTCCACCGGCCAGCGCAAGCGCCTGGCCCTGGTCAATGCATGGCTCGACGGGCGCCCGGTGCTGGTGTTCGACGAATGGGCCGCCGACCAGGATCCGACCTTCCGCCGGATCTTCTACACCGAGCTGCTGCCCGATCTCAAACGCCTGGGCAAGACCATCATCGTGATCTCCCACGACGACCGCTATTTCGACGTGGCCGACCAACTGGTGCGCATGCACGGCGGTCGTGTGGTCAGCGAAAAAGTCTTCGCCTGAACGCCTTGAACCGGCGAGCGCACCGCCGCTCGCCGCTGCCCGCCTTTGCAACTAAATCGCATTCGTCGCCCTTCGTCTTCCTGACAACGCTCAATTTCTGCCGACGGCGACGAGATCGACATGAACCAGATGAATCACCCCTCCGACGACGACCTGCTGGCCCTGCTGCTGGCCGACGAAGCCGGCTCCGAACACGTGATCAAGGCCGGTTGCGCACCCACGCATGGCGCCTTGTCCTTCGCTCAGCAGCGCCTCTGGTTCCTGCAGCAGTTCGACCCGCAGAGCTGTGCCTACAACCTGCCTCGCGCACTGCGCCTGAACGGTCCGCTGAACGCCGACGCGCTGGAGCAGGCGTTGAATGCAGTGATCGACAAGCACGATATCCTGCGCACCCGCTTTGTCGAAATCGACAACCTGGCGCAGCAGCAGGTCGACCGCCAGGCGCGACTGATACTTGCACGGCACAACCTGGGCGAACTGCCCGCCACCGAGCGCGACGCAGCCATACGCCGGCACCATGACGCCGACCTGGCCCAACCGTTCGACCTGAGCCAGGCACCTCTGATTCGCGGCACGCTGTTGCGTACTGGTGCCAGCGAGCACGTGCTGCTGCTGAACATGCACCACATCGTGTCCGATGCCTGGTCCAATGCGATCCTGCTGCAGGACCTGGCCCAAGCCTTTGCGCAAGCGCAGGCAGGCCTGCCCGGTGGCCTGCAGCGGCCGTCGATCCAATACGCCGACTACGCGCACTGGCAGCGCCAGCAGTACCCGCTCAGCGCCGCCCACGAACGCGCGACCGCCCATTGGAAGCAAGTGCTCGACGGCGAGCTGCCGAGCCTGGACCTGCCCTTCGACAGGCCGCATGCACCAGACCAGCTACACCTCGTCGGCAACCATTGCCTTACCCTGCCGGCCTCGCTGGGCAGCGCCCTGCAGCGGTTCTGCCAGCAACAGGGGCTGCCCCCCTTCATCGTGCTGCTGGGTGCCTGGCAACTGCTGCTGGGTCGCTATACCGGCCAGCACGACTTCACCGTCGGCGTGCCCAATGCAACCCGCAGCCAGGGCCAGACACAGGCGCTGGTCGGCTTCTTCGTCAGCAGCCAGGTGTACCGTGCCCGACTCGACGGCGCGCAACCCGTCGCCGAATTCCTTCAACGCCTGCGCGAACAGTCGCTGGCCGCACTGGAGCACGCCGACTACCCCATCGAGCTGATTCTGGAAGACCTGCAACTGCAACGCAGCACCCAGGCCAACCCGCTGTTCCAGACGCTGTTCAACTGGCGCGTGGCCAACCAGGAAGCAGCACAACTGCACCTGGATGGCCTGGAGGTGGAATTTCTCGGTGTCGAGCAGCAGCAGGCCAAGTTCGACCTGTCGCTGGAGATCGACTACAGCCAGCAGCAGATCGACGCCACGTTCAGCTACAGCACCGCACTGTTCCTGCCACAGACCATCGAGCGTCTGGCCGGCCACTGGCAGCACCTGCTTCAGGGGCTTGTCGAAACGCCTCAACTGCGCCTGGGCGAGCTGCCAATGCTCGAGCGTGCCGAACAGCAGATGGCCCTCCACACCTGGAACGCCACAGCCACGGACTTCGGCGCGCATGCCAACCTGCAGACCCTGTTCGAACGTCAGGCGCACGCCACCCCGGATGCCGTCGCCGTACGCCTGGGCAGTGCCGCTCTCACCTATCGTCAACTCAACCAGCGCGCCAACCGCCTGGCGCACAAGCTCCTGGAGCTGGGCGTAGGTGCAGAGGTCGGCGTGGGCATTGCGTGCGAGCGCAGCCTGGAGATGGTGATCGGGCTGCTGGGCGTGCTCAAGGCCGGGGGCGCCTATGTGCCGCTGGACACCGGCTACCCGCAGGATCGCCTGGCCTACATGATCGAGCACAGCGACATTGCACTGCTGTTGACCCAGGCATCGGTGCACCCTGGCCTGCTGCTGCCCGAGGCCCTGCCGGTCATGCTGCTGGAGCAGGCCGACAACGAACTGCAGGGGTATGCCGACAGCAACCCGACGCCAGTGGTCGACGCGGACAACCTGGCCTACATCATCTACACCTCCGGCTCCACCGGTCGCCCCAAGGGTGTGCAGGTTCGTCATGGCGCACTCACCAACCACATGCTGTGGATGCAGCAGACCCTGCAATTGCAGGCCCAGGACCGGGTGCTGCAAAAAACCGCGTTCAGCTTCGATGCCTCGGTCTGGGAGTTCTGGCTGCCGTTGCTCAACGGCGCGCAACTGGTGCTGGCTGGCCCTGAACTGAACGACGACATGTCGCTGCTGTGGCCCGAAGTGCGGGCCCAGCGCATCACCGTGCTGCAAGCCGCGCCCTCGCTGCTGCAAGCCCTGATGGGCCAGGCCGAGCCCACATCATTGGCCAGCCTGCGGGCAATCCTGCTGGGCGGCGAAGCGCTGAGCCCGGCGTTGGTGCAGCAACTGCGCAGCGTCAGCGACGCCCGTATCTACAACCTCTACGGGCCCAGCGAAGCCACCATCGACACGTGCTGCTACAGCGTGCCGGCCACGCCCGACGGCGCCATCGTGCCCATCGGCCAGCCAATCAGCAACCTGCGCACCCACGTGCTCGACCACGAGCTGAACCCCTGCGCCATCGGCGTGAGCGGCGAGCTGCTGATCGGTGGCGTGGCCCTGGCCCGCGGCTACCACGCCCGGCCCGGGCTGACCGCCGAACGCTTCGTGCCAGACCCCTTCGCCGGACACGGCGAGCGCCTGTACCGCAGTGGCGACCTGACCCGCTATCGCGACGACGGCGTGATCGACTATGTCGGCCGCATCGACCACCAGATCAAGCTGCACGGCCTGCGCATCGAACTGGGCGAGATCGAGGCACGCCTGCTGCAACAGCCCCAGGTGGCCGAAGCCGTGGTACTGGCCCCGGACTACCTGGGCAGCCAGCGCCTGGTGGCCTATGTGGTGGCCACCCGGCCTTTGCCCGATG
This sequence comes from Pseudomonas sp. S12(2018), assembly GCF_024355235.1. Lineage (NCBI taxonomy): Bacteria > Pseudomonadati > Pseudomonadota > Gammaproteobacteria > Pseudomonadales > Pseudomonadaceae > Pseudomonas > Pseudomonas sp. S12(2018). The sequence continues at coordinate 3,342 of NZ_QLAD01000011.1, read as the reverse complement.
CTCAGGCGCAGGACCAGTTGCGCCAGGCCCTGATCGCCGGGCTCAAACAGCAACTGCCGGCCTACATGGTACCGGCCCACTTGCTGCTGCTCGACGGCCTGCCCCTGACACGCAACGGCAAGCTCGACCGCAAGGCCTTGCCTATGCCCGACACCGCGCCCACCGGCTACCGGTACGCGGCCCCGCAAAGCGCCATGCAACGCCAGATCGCGATGCTCTGGCAGGAAGTGCTCAAGCAGCCGAACATCGGCTTGAACGACAACTTCTTCGAACTGGGTGGCGACTCGATCGTCTCCATCCAGGTGGTCAGCCGCGCCCGTCAGGCTGGCATTCGCTTTACTCCCAAACAGCTGTTCCAGCACCAGACCGTGCAGGGGCTGGCCCAGGTCGCACAGTTCGACGACCCGGTTGCACACATCGACCAGGGGCCGGCCAGCGGCACGGTCGCGCTGCTGCCGATTCAGCAGGCATTCTTCGATACGCCGGTGCCATCACGTCATCACTGGAACCAGTCGGTCCTGCTCAAGCCGGCCGGGCAGCCACTCGATGCCGCTGTGCTGGAACAGGCAGTGAACACCCTGATCAACCACCACGACGCATTGCGCCTGAGCTTCACCCAGCAGGCACAGGGCTGGAACAGCGTCTACCGCGCGCCTGCCGACGCCCACAACGCCCTGCTGCAAGCGGTGGCGTGCGATGATCGCGAACTGGAGCAGTTGTGCGAACGCGCCCAGCGCAGCCTGGACCTCGAACACGGCCCGTTGCTGCGCGCGCTGCTGGTGAGCCTGGCCGATGGGCGTCAACGCCTGTTACTGGTAGCCCACCACCTGGTGATCGACGGGGTTTCCTGGCGCATCCTGTTTGATGACCTGCAAAGCGCCTACCAGCAGTGCCTGGCTGGCCAGCCCCCCCAATTGCCGGCCCGTACCAGTTCGCTGCAGACCTTCGCCCAGGCGCTGCGCGAGCATGCCAGGGGCCAGGCCATCGGCGAGCTGGACTACTGGCTGGACCAGCACCAGGCCATCGCAACCGACCTGCCCGATGCCCGGAGCGCCATGGGCGCACCGGCACAGGTCGCGCTGCTCGATTCGCACCTGGACAGCGAACGCACGCGTCGCCTGCTGCAACAGGCGCCTGCGGCCTACCGCACCCAGGTCAACGACCTGCTGCTCAGCGCGCTGGCCCGAGTACTCGCACGCTGGACCGGACAGGCCGACAACCTCATCCAGCTCGAAGGGCATGGCCGCGAAGAGCTGAGTGAAGGGCTGGACCTCACCCGTACCGTGGGGTGGTTCACCAGTGCCTTCCCGCTCCGGCTGTCGGCGGGACATGACCTGCAGGCCACCATCAAGCAGGTCAAGGAGCAACTGCGTGGCATACCCGACAAAGGCATCGGATTCGGTGCCCTGCGCTACCTGGGCGAGCAAGCCGTGCGCGACGTGTTGCAGGCGCTGCCAGATGCACGTATCACCTTCAACTACCTCGGCCAGTTCGACACCAGCTTCGATGACACCCAGCAACCGCTGCTGATACCGGCCAGCGAAGCGGCAGGTGCCGAGAAACACGCCGATGCCCCGCTGAGCAACTGGCTGAGCATCAATGGCCAGGTGTACGCCGGCGAGTTGAGCCTGAGCTGGACCTATGACCAGAACCGCTTCGCCCCGCAGGTGATAGAGCGTCTGGCAGAGGACTATGTCGCAGAGCTCGGCGCACTGATCGACCACTGCTGTGACAGCCTGAATCAGGGCGCTACCCCGTCGGACTTCCCGCTGGCCAGGCTCGACCAGGCGCAACTGGATGCCCTGCCGGTCGACCTGGCATTGATTGACGACCTCTATCCGCTGTCGCCGCTGCAGCAAGGCATGCTGTTCCATACCCTCTACGAGCAGGAAGCCCACGACCAGGACGGTCGCAGCTACATCAACCAGATGCGCCTGGACATCAGCGGCCTGGACCCCCAGGCATTCGCCGAAGCCTGGCAGGCCGCCGTCGACCGACACGACAGCCTGCGCACGGTGTTCCTCTGGCAAGGCGAAATGGCGCAGCCACTGCAGGCGGTGTACAGGCAGATGCGCGTGCCGTTCAGCCTGCTCGACTGGCAGCAACGCGCTGACCTGCCGGGCGCGCTCGACGCACTGGCCGCCGAGCAGCTGCAACAGGACCTGGCGCTGGACAAGGCTGCGCTGTTCAGGCTTGTGCTGGTGTGCACCGCACCTGGGCACTATCACCTGATCCATACCAGCCACCACATCCTGATGGATGGCTGGAGCACCTCGCAGTTGCTCGGCGAAGTGTTGCAACGCTATAGCGGCCAGGCCCTCGCTACCCCGCCAGGCCGCTACCGCGACTACATCGACTGGCTCGGCCGTCAGGACGCCGTACTTGACCAGGCCTACTGGCACACTCAACTGGCCGACCTGGAGGAGCCCACCCGGCTCGCGCATTCGGTTGTCAACAGCACGCCGGCGCAGGGCCATGGCGCCTGCTACCTGAACCTGGATGCACCACGCACTCAACGCCTCAACGACTTCGCACGCCAGCAGAAAGTCACCCTCAACACCCTCGTGCAAGCCGCTTGGCTGGTAGTGCTGCAACAGTACAGCGGCCAGCGCTGCGTATGTTTCGGGGCCACCGTGGCCGGGCGCCCGGCTGATATCGCGGGCGTGGAACAGCAGATCGGCCTGTTCATCAATACCCTGCCGGTCATCGCCAGCCCGCGCCCCGACGTCAGCGTGGCCAGCTGGCTGCAGCAGGTGCAGGAAATCAACCTTGGCCTGCGTGAGCACGAACACACCGCGCTGAGCGATATCCAGCGCTGGTCCGGTCAACAGGGCGAGGCACTGTTCGACAACATCCTGGTGTTCGAGAACTACCCGGTGGCCGAAGCCCTGGAACAGGAGGCGCCCGCCGGGCTGACATTCGGTGCAGTCGACTATCACGAACAGACCAACTACCCGCTGACCCTGGCCATCAGTGCTGGCGACTCGCTGCTGCTGCATGCCAGCTATTCGCGACAGCATTTCAGCGACGCGGGCGTGCAGGCCATCGGCGAGCACCTGCTCAACCTGCTCGAACGCATGCGCGACAACCCCCACCAGCACCTGGGCGAGCTGGAGATGCTCGCGCCGACCGAACGCCAGCAGGTCGTCCAGGCATGGAACGCCACCAGCACCGAATACCCGCTCGAACGCTGCGTGCACCAGCTGATCGAAGACCAGGTCGAGCGGACCCCCGGCTCCCCGGCCCTGGTGTTCGGCGGGCAGCACCTGAGCTATGCCGAACTCAACAGCCGTGCCAACCAGCTCGCCCATGCGCTGATTGCACACGGTGTCGGCCCCGACG